>CAZKCM010000092.1:0-15759 GCA_964551315.1 uncultured Rhodospirillaceae bacterium
CTTCATGTCTTCCATGCCACCGGCCGGCTTGATCGAGATGCCGCCGGTGTCGAAGGTCACGCCCTTGCCGACGAAGGCGATCGGCGCCTGGCTCTCGTCGGCCGCGCCCATCCAGCGCATGACCACGAGTTGGGATTCGCGGGCGCTGCCCTGTCCGACGGCCAGGAGTGCGTTCATGCCGAGCTTGCGCATCTGCTCCTCGCCGAGGACTTCGACGTCGACGCCAACCTCAGCGAGCTTCCGCGCTTCCTTGGCCAAGGTTTCGGGATAGAGAACGTTGGCCGGCTCGGAGACCAGGTCCCGGGTCCAGATGACCGCGTCGCCCACCTTTTCGAGAGGATCGTAAGCGCGGCTCGCGCCAGCCGCGTCGTCAAGCATGACGGTCAGAGTCGTCAGGCTCGGCTTGTCCTCCGGCTTTTCCCCGGTGCGGTATTTGTCGAAGCGATAGCTCCGCAGCCGGGCGCCGAAGGCAAGATGCGCGGCCAGCTCGGACGGTGGCAGCTTCGCCCCTGGGATGTCGTCGATCGCCACCGCGGCCGTCGTTTCGCCGACGGAATTGAGGTGCGCGACGATCCGCCCGCCGGTTGCCTGAAGCGCGAGGGCATCCAGCGCGTCGGGCTTGCCGAGGCCGACCAGCACGATCCGCGACAGCTCGAGGCCGGCCGGCGCCACCAGCGCCAGCAGGTCTTCCGGCTTGCCCTTGAAGCGGCTGCCCGCAAGGGCGCGCGTGACGGCGCCGCCCGTCTGCCGATCGAGTTCGGCAGCGGTCGGAGTCAGATTGCGGTCCTCGAGAACCCCGGCAACGATCGCGCCCGAGGTTGGCTGTTCCAGCTTGGCGAATGCGATCTTCATGAGCGTCCCTATCAATTGCGGCGGCAGCGCGCCCGTCCTCGTGCCGGCCCTGCCCCGAGGGCGACCGGGGCGGATGCCGATCGATCCCACTAAGCTAGGTACTCTGTTCGCAGGGCAAGCCCAAGGGCCAACCAACCGACCGAGAGTCCCGATCGGGAACCGGGGACACACCGCCGTCTTGCCGCCGACCTGTAGCACAGCGGCGCGGCCGGATAAAGCCGCAGAATCCGCGGTGTTCGGCGGATCGAGCGGCCCGGCGTCCCGGCCGCCTTACGCGGCAATTGGCGCTATGCCAGCCCCGGGCCTCGACATATGATGCCGCGCATGAAAGGCGTAAGTCGATACATCGCAAAGCAGATCGCCGTCGTCGCCGTCTTCGTGACCTTCGCGCTGACCGCGGCGGTGTGGCTGAGCCAGTCGCTGCGGTTCGTCGACATGATCATCAACCACGGTCTGCCTCTCGGCCTTTCGCTCTATTTCCTGGCGCTGATGATGCCGAGCCTGCTCGTGCTCGTCCTCCCGGTGTCGCTGTTCATTGCCGTGATCTTCGTGTATCACAAGCTCATCACCGACAGCGAACTTGTGGTAATGCGCGCCGCCGGGATGAGCTCGATGGCAATTGCCCGTCCGGCGGTGGCCTTGACCGCCTTGGTGACGCTGATCGGTTTCGCGCTGACCCTCTACTTCCTTCCGGCCTCGTATCGAGCGTTCCGGGACCTGCAGCACACGATCCGCAACAATCACGCGCAAGTGGTCTTGCAAGAGGGCGTCTTCACCGATTTCGCCGACGGCCTGACGTTTTTTGCCCGGGCGCGCGATCCGGACGGCGTTCTTCGCGGCGTACTGGTGCACGACAGCCGAATGCCGGAACGGCCGATCACCTACACCGCCACCAGGGGCACCATTGTCACCGGCAACACCGGGCCACGCATCGTCCTGGAGGACGGCACCTACCAGGAAGGCCGGAGGCTGGATGGCGACCTCTCGATCTTGTACTTCGACCGCGCCGTGGTGGACCTTGCCGAGCTGCTGCCGCCGGGCAACGGCCGGTCGCGAAAGGCCAAGGAGCGCTATCTTCGCGAGCTCTTCTTTCCGGCCGACGTCAACGACCAGGCGGAACGGGCCCGACTTCGGGCGGCGGGCCACCAGAGACTGGTTACGCCGCTTTACTGCTTTGCCTTTACGATCGTCGGACTGGCGTTCCTCCTCTCGGGGGACTTCCAGCGGCGCGGCCACTTCGCGCGGATCGTTGCCGCGGTCCTCGCGGTCGTGGTGCTGCAGGTCTTGAGCCTGGGCCTGGAATTTCTGGCCGCAAACCTTCCCATCGCGGCGCCGCTGATGTATGCGGGGCCGGTTCTACCCGCCCTGGTCGGCTGCTTCGTGCTGCTGCAACCGACGGGCCGACGGCGCCCGGCGGCGGCGCGCGGCGCACAATGATCGCGATATCGTAGCGGTAATGGCGAACATATCGCTGTCGACGACCCTCTCCTTCTACATCGCCCGCAAGTTCCTTCTGTGGTTCGGCGGCGTTCTGCTCGCCGTCTTCGGCGTCATCTTTCTCGCCGAGACGATCGAGCTGCTGCGCCGAAGCGCCGATGAGGCGCTCGGTCTCGGCTGGGCTTTCCGAATGGCGATGCTCAAGACACCCTACACGGCGCAGGAGGTTCTGCCCTTCACCGTGCTGGCCAGCGGCATGGGCGCCTATTGGCAGCTGACCCGCTCGAACGAGCTGGTCGTCGCCCGCGCCAGCGGGGTGTCGGTCTGGCAGTTCTTGATGCCGACGCTTGCCCTCGTCCTCGTCATCGGTGCCGTTCGCGTGATGGCGATCGATCCGGTGGCGGCGGCCATGATGGCGCGATTCGAGCATTTCGAAGCCCGCGACCTCGGAGACGAAACGCGTCTGGCCGCCGCCTCGGTCAACGGTCTCTGGCTGCGGCAGAGCGGGCCGCAGGGCCAATCGATCATTCACGCCCTGCGGGTCGTACCGGAGGACCGGACGCTGCAGCAGGTCATGGTGCTCAACTACGGCGCGGACGACGGCTTCGTCGCGCGAATCGATGCGGCCTCGGCACGGCTCGAGCACGGTTTCTGGTGGCTGAACGACGTCCGGATCTCCGGCCGGGACGGCCCGGGCCGCCACGAGCCGGACTATCGCTTCGCAACGACGCTTTCCTTCGACCAGATCGCGGACAGCTTCGCCTCTGCCCGGTCGCTGTCGTTCTGGGATCTCCCGCGATACATCGAAGTCCTGGAGCAGACCGGCCTGTCGGCGCGACCGCATCGCCTGCAACTCCACCGGCTGATGGCGACGCCGCTGCTGCTGTGCGCGATGGTCCTGCTCGCGGCCACCTTCGCGCTTCGCCCGCAGCGGCGTGGCGGAACGGCTTTGCTCATCGGGACTGGAACGCTGAGTGGTTTCCTGCTCTATTTCCTCTCCGACATCGTCTTCGCCCTGGGCTTGAATTCCAGCATCCCGTTGGAACTGGCTGCATGGACGCCGGCCGGGGTCAGCACGATGCTGGGGACAGCGATGCTTTTGCATCTGGAGGACGGATAGCCCGCATGCGAAGCTGGGCACGGGGGATTTTTTTCGCGCTGGCGCTGCTGTCGGCGACGATGGCAAACAGTCGTGCGCAGGACCGGCCAGACGAGAGCCCGATCCTCCTCACCGCCGACCAAGTCACCTACGACGAGGAACTCGGCATCGTCACCGCGTCGGGCAATGTCGAGGTGGCACAGGGCGGACGCGTCCTGCAGGCCGACACGCTGACCTACAACGAGCGGGCCAAGACGGTCACCGCCTCCGGCAACGTGGCCCTGCTGGAGCCATCCGGAGACGTTCTCTTCGCCGACTACGTCGAACTGACGGACGACCTCGAGGAGGGGATCGTCGAGAACATTCGGCTGCTGATGGCGGATCGCTCGCGGGCCGCGGCGGCGCGGGGCATTCGAACGAGCGGCAACCGGACCGTGCTCGAGAAGGCGGTCTTCTCGCCCTGCGAGCTCTGCCCGGAGGATCCGACCCGGGCTCCGCTGTGGCAGATCAAGGCGGTTCGCGTGGTCCACGATCAGGAAGAGAAGACCATCGAGTATCAGGACGCCTGGATGGAGATCTTCGGCGTCCCGATCGCCTACACGCCCTACTTCTCGCACCCCGATCCGACCGTGGATCGCAAGAGCGGCTTCCTCTCGCCCACCCTCGGCCTGTCCGACACGCTCGGCTTCAACTTCCGAACGCCGTATTACATCAACATCGCGCCCGACAAGGACGCGACGGTGACGCCGCTCGTCACGACGCGGCAGAGCGTCGTTCTGCTCGGCGAGTACAGGCAGCGCTTCAACGACGGCGAGATAGAGCTTGGCGGTAGCGGCACCGTCGCCGAGCGCGACGGCAAAGGCAGCGAGTTCCGCGGCCACATCGACAGCTTCGGCCGCTTCGACATCGACGAGCACTGGCGCTGGGGCTTCGACGCCAACCGCGCGACCGACAAGACCTATCTTCGGTTCTACGATTTCGACAGCGACCCGATCCTGACGAGCCGCGCCTTCACCGAGGGCTTCTACGACCGCAACTACGCCTCGATCGAGGCGCTCGCCTTCCAAGGGACGCGCAGCTTCGACAATAACGAGGAATCGCCAATCATCACGCCGCTCGCGAACTACCATTTCATAAGCGAGCCGGACCCCTACGGCGGTCACTTCACGGCCGACGCGAACTTCCTCGTGCTCTCGCGCATCGAAGGCCGCGACAGCCGACGCCTGTCGCTGGTCAGCGGGTGGACGCGGCCCTACGTCGCGCCGGCCGGCGATATCTACAGGTTCGGGGCCTCTCTGCAGAGCGACGTCTACTGGGTCGACGGCGTCGACCCGGACAGCGATCAGCAGGATCCGACCGGCGACACCTTCAGCGGCGTCGAAGGCCGGCTGTTCCCGCAGGCGTTCCTCGAGTGGCGCTATCCGTTCGTGCGTCACGGGGAGACCTTGGATCAGGTCGTGGAGCCCATCGCCTCGGTCGTGGTTGGCCCGAACAACGGGAATCCGGACCGCATCCCGAACGAGGACAGTCTCGACATCGAGTTCGACGACACGAGCCTGTTCCGGCCCAACCGCTTCACGGGGCGCGACCGCGTGGACACCGGCCAGCGTATCAATTACGGCCTGCAATGGAGCGGCTACGGCCGGGGAGATGGCTACGCCGAGGTCTTTCTGGGCCAAAGCTATCAGCTCGACGACAGCACGGAGTTCCCCAAAGGATCGGGCCTGGAGGACAATCTGTCGGACATCGTCGGGCGCCTCGAAGCGTCGCCGCACCGCTATCTCGATCTTCTCTACCGCTTCCGGTTCAGCGCAGAGGACCTGGACCCCCAACGAAACGAGGTCCGGCTCAGGGCCGGCCCGCCCGTGTTCAACCTCAGCCTCTCCTACGCGTACCTCAACGCCGACGCCACCGCTTCGGAGGAATTCGACGACCGCGAGGAGATTTCGGGCGTCATCCGCTCTCGCCTCACCGAGAACTGGTCCGCCTTCGTCACCGGACGCCGCGACATCGCCGCCTCGAGGACGCTGTCCTACGGCGGAGGCGTCGGCTATGCGGACGACTGCTTTGACATCCGCTTGACGTTCAGGCGCAACTTCTACAGAAACGCCGAGATTGAACCGGAGACCGCGATTCTGCTAACTGTCGGATTCAAATACCTGGGCGCCTTCGGGGCTCAGTTCTAGGCCCGACCGAGAGATCCGGCAGGACCCGACGATACCCCGCCACCGGCGCCCCGGTCTTCCGGACTCTGGCGATTGCCCGACCGCCGCGGGCTTCCTATAGTGTCGTACGCGCTCGGCGCTGCCGCACCACGGAGACTGGCTCTACGTTGAAGACGCTCTTTCGGTTTGCGATTCTCCTCGCCTTCGCGGCCTTCGCGGTTCCATCGCAGGCACAGGACAGCCTGCGCATCGCCGCGGTCGTCAACGACGATGTCATATCGCTACTCGACGTCTCCATGCGGATCCGGATGGCGATCGTATCGTCCAGGCTCGAGGACACGCCGGAGATCCGGCAACGCCTGATGCCGCAGGTGCTGCGCGGCCTGATCGACGAGCAGCTGAAGCTCCAGGAGGCGGAGCGGCTGGGTGTAACCGTCCCGCCCGAAGAGATTAACGCGCGGCTGAACCAGCTGGCGAAGCAGAACGGCCTGACGCTCCAGCAGTTCGAGACGGTTCTGAACCAGAACGGCATCCTTCTTGAGACGGTCGCGAAGCAGATCGAGGCGGAGCTGGCCTGGGCGCGGCTGGTCCGCCTGCGCCTCGGCCAGTCGGCCGCCGTCAGCGAAGACGAGATCGACGCCGCCCTCGCCAACATCGCCGAGAACCAGGGCAAGACCGAGTATCTTGTGTCGGAGATCTTTCTCGCCGTCGATTCACCCGATCAGGAGCAGCAAGTGCAGCTGGTCGGCGAGCGGCTCATCGAGGAGGTCCGACGCGGGGCGGATTTCCGCGCCGTCGCTCGGCAGTTCTCCCAGTCGGCCACGGCCGCGGCCGGCGGCGATATCGGCTGGGTACGCCCGGGACAGCTCGACGAGCGGCTCGACGCCGTGCTCCGGGCCATGCGGCCGGGCCAGATCTCGGGTCCGATCCGAGACACCGGCGGGTTTCACATCCTGCTGCTGCGGGATCAGCGCCGTATCGCAGTTTCCGAAGACGGCACCGTCAGCCTGAAGCAGGTGTTCATCCCGCTGCCCGCGGCCGCGCCGCCCGATGAGGTCGCCGAGGCAAACGCCGTGGCGCAATCCGTCGTGGCCCGCGCGGAGACTTGCGCCGACATGACACGCCTCGCGCGCGAGGTGAACCCGCGGGGGAACACCGATCTGGCCGAGGTGCGAATCCGCGATCTGCCCGACGTGCTTCGCCGGATCGCAACCGACCTGCCGATCGAGGTGCCCAGCGAGCCGATCCGGGTGGAAACCGGCATCGGCATCTTCATGGTCTGCGAGCGCCAGATGGCCGGTCCCAATCTGCCCTCGCGCGCCGAGATCGCCGAACGGCTCCTCGGCGAGCGGCTCGATCTGCTGGCCCGAGGCTACATGCGGGATCTGCGACGAGCCGCCTTCGTGGATCTGAGAGTATGACCGAAGTGGCTCTGCCGCCGCTGGTGGTGACGATGGGCGAGCCGGCCGGCATTGGCGGCGAGATCGCCCTCAAGACCTGGCTCCACTGGCGCGACGGCGCCCGGTTTTTCCTTGTGGACAATCCGGACCGGCTCGAGAGGCTTGCGCGCTCCCTCGATCTCGATGTCCCGATTCGACCGATCCGCGAGCCCGAGGATGCGGCAAAGACCTTCGACGAGGCGCTGCCTGTCCTTCCGGTAGAGCTGGGGGCCCCTTGCGAGCCCGGCAAGCCGAACCCGGCGCACGCCCAGGCCGTGGTCCACTCCATCGAACGCGCTGTTGCGCTGGTTCGCGAAGGCCGCGCGGCGGCGGTCGTCACAAACCCGATCCGGAAGCAGACGCTCTACGAAGCGGGATTCGAGCACCCCGGCCATACCGAGTTCCTCGCGACCCTCGCGGGCGATCGCGTGACCCCGGTGATGATGCTGGCCTGCCCCGGGCTGCGCGTCGTTCCGGTGACGGTGCACCTCCCGCTCAAGGAGGCGATCGCGCGCCTCAACGCCGACGCGATCGTGGAGACCGGGCGGATTACGGCGGCCGCCCTCACCAGCGATTTTGGACTGAAGCAGCCGCGCCTGGCCGTCGCCGCGCTCAACCCCCATGGCGGCGAAGGCGGCCACCTCGGCCGCGAGGAGATCGAGGTCATCGAGCCGGCGGCCGACCGCCTCCGTGCCGACGGCATCGATGTCACCGGGCCGGCGCCGGCCGACACGCTGTTCCATCTTGCGGCCCGCAAGCGTCATGACGCCGTGCTGTGCATGTATCACGACCAGGCGATGATTCCGCTCAAGACCATCGATTTCGAACGCGGCGTCAATATCACGCTGGGACTGCCGTTCATCCGGACCGGGCCGGATCACGGCACGGCACTGGACATCGCCGGGACCGGCCGCGCCAGCGAGGCCAGCCTGCTCGCCGCGTTGAGCACGGCCGCCGCCATGGCGCGACGGCGGGCCTGCGCCAAACGCGGCTCGGTGGTGGCGTGACGCGGCGGGCCGGCCGCACCCAGTGATCGCCCCAGACCCGCAGCTTCCGCCGCTGCGCGAGGTGATCGCCCGCCACGGGCTCAGCGCCCGTCGCGCGCTCGGCCAGCACTTTCTGCTCGATCTCAACCTCACGGCCCGCATCGCCCGAGCCGCCGGCGACCTGGACCGCGGCACGGTGATCGAGATCGGCCCCGGACCCGGCGGGCTCACCCGAGCCCTGCTGGCGGCCGGCGCGAGGCGCCTTATCGTGATCGAACGCGACGAGCGGTTCCTGGCGGCGCTGGAAGAGCTTGCGGCGGTCTATTCCGGCCGGCTGGAGCTGTTGCCGGGCGACGCCCTCGAGATCGATGCCGCCGCGCTCGGCGAGCCGCCGCGCAAGATCGTCGCCAACCTGCCCTACAACATTTCGACGGCGCTGCTGCTGCTCTGGCTCGAGAAGATCCAAGCCTTCGAAAGCCTGACGCTGATGTTTCAGAAGGAGGTGGCCGATCGCCTGACCGCACGCCCCCGCAGCAAGGACTACGGGCGCCTGTCGGTCCTGACCCAGTGGCTGACCGAGATCCGGCGCCTCTTCGACGTCCCGCCGCGGGCCTTCACGCCGCCCCCCAAGGTCACCTCGACGGTCGTGCAGCTGATCCCCCGGCCGGAGCCGCTTTGCCCCGCGGACAAGGGCTGCCTCGAGCGGATCACGGCCACTGCCTTCGGTCAACGCCGCAAGATGCTCCGGCAGAGCCTGCGACCCCTGGGGCGGGACGTTGCCGCCTTGCTGGCGGCCGCCGGTATCCCGGAGACGGCGCGGGCGGAGGAGCTGAGTGTCGAGCAGTTCTGCGCGCTCGCCCGGGCGCTGGCCGCAACCGGACGGTAGGCGCGGAGCGAATTGCCTTTCCCGGTCGCGGCAGCGGGTTCGTCCGGGACGATGGAGCGTGGTAGAGTGCGTCCCAATAGGCGGTACACCCTCGGGTAATTCGCATGCGGGGAGCCCCAAGGTCCGGCAAGGTGCGCACCGCCACGGCCGCCGACGTCGACACGCTCTTCGACATCCGCACCAGCGTCCGGGAAAACTACATGTCGCGCGCGGAACTAGCCGCGATCGGCGTGACGCCTGCGAGCGTCTCGGCCATCCTGCAGGGCAGCGGACGGGCCTGGATCGCCTGGCTTGAGCGACAGGCGGTTGCGTTCTCGATGGCGGACGCCGCGCGGGCGACGGTGTTCGCCATGTTCGTGCGACCGGACTTCGAGGGCCGCGGACTCGGCCGCCGGCTGCTGACGGAGGCGGAGCGATGGCTGTTCGCCCAAGGGTGCCGAGAAATCTGGCTGACGACCGGAACCGACGCGATCCGCGCGCAGGGCTTCTACCGGCATCTCGGCTGGACGGAAACCGGACTTGCCGAGAACGGCGAGATTCGCTTCGTCAAGCGACACGGTTGAGCCGGCGCGCGGCGGCCGTTTCGGCCATGCTCTGGCGCAGCCTCCGGTACCGGAAGGGGATCTTCGTCACGCCCCCTCGCGAAGGGCGCGGACGAAATCATTCAGGCCGATCTGCCGGTCGCGCCGGAGCCGCTCGGCGACGAGAATCGCCTCGACCCGGCGGACGCTGTCCTCGATGTCGCGGTTGACGATGATGTAATCGTACTCGGCCCAGTGGCTCATCTCGTCGGCGGCCTTGGCCATCCGGCGCGCAACCTCCTCGGCGCTGTCCCGGGCACGGGCCTTGAGCCGCCGCTCCAGCTCCTGGGTCGAGGGCGGCAGCACGAAGACGCTGACCAGATCCTGGCGCGCGGTCTCGACGAGCTGCTGCGTGCCCTGCCAGTCGATGTCGAACAGCACGTCGCACCCGTTCGCCAGCGCTTCCTCGACCGCCTTCCGCGGCGTCCCGTAGTGATGGCCGAAGACCCAGGCATGCTCGAGCAGCTCCCGCCGCTCCACCTTGCGTCGGAACTCCGCCTCGTCGATGAAGTAGTAGTCCACGCCGTCGGTCTCGCCGGGCCGCTTCGGCCGCGTCGTCACCGAGACCGACATGCGCAGGTTCCCGTCCCGCTCGAGCAGCCGGCGCGAGATGGTGGTCTTGCCGGCGCCCGACGGCGACGACAGAACCAGCATCAGGCCGCGGCGGCGGATCTCGACGGTAGCGGCAGAGACGCCGCTCGATTCCATGACTCCCGTTCCCCCCGATTCCCGAAAACCATTTCCCGAAAAGCCACTCACTCGATGTTCTGCACCTGCTCGCGCAGCTGCTCGATCGCCGCCTTGAGATCGAGGCCGATCCGCGTCAGCTCGACGTCCGAGGATTTCGAGCAGAGCGTGTTGGCCTCGCGGTTGAACTCCTGGCAGAGAAAGTCGAGCTTCCGCCCGATCGGGCCACCCGCCGCGAGCAGGGCGCGCGCGGCGGCGACGTGGGCCGCCAGACGATCGAGTTCTTCCCGCACGTCGCTCTTGGCCGCGAGCAGCGCCGCCTCTTGGGCCAGGCGATCGGGCGGCAGGGCGGGCGAAGCGTCCAGAAGCGCTTCGACCTGCGCCTTCAACCGCGCCTTCAGGTTCTCCGGCTGGGCGGCCGCAGTGGCGGCGGCCGCGGCATGGAGTCGCTCGATGTCGTCGAGATGGCCCAGCGCCAGCTTGGCGAGCCGGGCGCCCTCCTGCAGGCGCATGACGCCCAATGCGTCCAGCGCCTCCGCCAGGCCGGCCCGGAGAGCGTCTTCGTGCGCGGCCCGCACCTCTTCCGTCTCTTCCTCGTCGACCAGCTCGACGACGCCCTTGACGGCGAGCAGCCCGTCGAGTCGCGGCGGCGCCACCTCGGTCTGGCCGCGCAGCTCCTGCGCCAACCCCAGGAGCTGGTCGAGCAGTTCGCGGTTGATGCGGATCTGCCCGGCGGAGCCGGTGACGCGCGTGACGGTCAGCGCCGCCGAGACATTTCCCCGCTTGCACCGTTCCGCCACCGCAGCGCGGACGACGGGATCGAACGCGTCGAACCCGGTCGGCAACCGGCAGCGAACGTCGAGGCTCCGCCCGTTGACGCTCTTGATCTCCCAGACCCATCGGAGGTCCCCGACGCTTCCTTCGGCGCGGGCGAATCCGGTCATGCTGGCAACGGTCAAGGGCGTTCTCCCGGGCTGAAAAGACGAAATCGGGTGGCTCGCGCGCGGGCAGGCGGACTATAAACTGGCCGCTCCGGATCAAACAAGGCGAACGGACAGAACCGGCGACCAGAAGACCCGTTGCCGCGTCGACCGCAGGGGAAGAACCATGCGCGAACCGCAATCGATCCTCATCACGGGAGCCAGCAGCGGCATCGGCGAAGCGTTGGCCGTCGCCTATGCACGACCCGGCGTGCGGCTGGTTCTGTCGGGGCGCGACGAGGCGCGACTCGCCGCGGTGGACAAGAGCTGCCGCGAGCGGGGCGCTACGGTCCGCGCGGATGTCCTCGACGTAACGGACCGGCCGGCCATGGCGCAGTGGATCGACGCGGTCGACGCCGAAGGCCCGCTCGACCTCGTCATCGCCAATGCCGGGATCTCCGCCGGCACCTTCGACGGCGGCGAAAGCCCGGATCAGGCGCGCGCAATCTTCGCCGTCAATCTCGACGGCGTGCTGAATACGGTGCAGCCGGCGATCCCGCATCTCAAGCGCCGGCGCCGCGGACAGATCGCGTTGATGAGCTCTCTGGCGTCCTTCCGCGGCTTTCCCGGTGCGCCGGCCTATTGCGCGAGCAAGGCGGCGGTGCGCGTGTGGGGCGAGGCGCTTCGCGGCGAACTCAGTCCCCACGGGATCGGCGTTTCCGTGATCTGTCCGGGCTTCGTGGTCAGCCGCATGACCGCCGGCAACCGGTTCCCGATGCCGTTCCTGATGGAGGCGGACCGGGCCGCGGAGATCATCCGGAAGGGCCTCGCCCGGAACCGCGCGCGCATCGCCTTCCCCTGGCCGATGTACGCCGGATCCTGGCTTCTCGCCCTGCTGCCGCCGGCCCTCACCGATCCGTTCATGCCGTGGCTGCCGAAGAAGTGACGTTGTCCGGCAAACCCGGCGCCGAACGCCCCGCAAACGGACCGGCTACCGCCTCTGGAGGGCGCGCCACCGGGCAACGTTGCGGTTGTGCTCTTTCAGCGTCCTGGCGAAGAGGTGGCCGCCATTGCCGTCGGCCACGAAATAGAGTTCGTCGCTCTCGATCGGGTTGAGAACCGCCTCGATCGAGGCACGGCCGGGATTGGCGATGGGGCCGGGCGGCAGGCCTCGGACCGTGTAGGTGTTGTAAGGGTGATCGATGGCGAGGTCGTTGCGGGTAAGCGCGCGGCCCATCGCCTGCCTGCCGGCCGTCAGGGAATAAATGACGGTCGGGTCCGACTGCAGCGGCATGCCGCGATTCAGCCGATTGATGAAGACACGGGCGACGCGCGGCCGCTCTTCCGGTAGGCCGGTTTCCTTTTCGACGATCGAGGCGAGGATCACCGCCTCGTGCGGCGTTTCCAACGGCAGGCCCGGCGAACGCTCCGGCCACAGCTCCGCCAGCGTCTCTTCCATCGCCCGCGCCATCCGGTCGAGCAGCGCCCGGCGGTCGTCACCCCAGGAATAGAAGTAGGTCTCGGGCAGCAAGGTGCCCTCGGCCGGCCACTCGACCTCCGGAGGAAGGTCGCCCTGCAGCCCGTCGGCCTCGGCCACCAGCCTGATGATCTCCGCCGTGGTCAGGCCTTCCGGCACCGTCAGCCGTCGCACCACCGTGCGACCGGCCGCCATCATCTCCATGATCTCGCGGGCGCTCGCGCCGGCCGGGATGCGGTATTCGCCGGCCCGGAGCGGTCGGTCACCAAGCAGCCGGACCCCGAGGGTGAACAATCGCGGATCCTCGACGACGCCGGCCTCGGCGAGCTGGCGCCCGATCTGGGCCACGCCGGCACCTTGCGGAACCAGGACGGTCGTCTCCACGGTCGCTGGACCGGGCGCATCGAAGCGCCAATAGCCCCACAGCGCCGCGCCCGCGACGCAAACGACCGCGATCAGCAGCGCGAGACCACCGCCAATGGCCAAGCGCCTGCGCATCACGACACGTCAGGGCGGCCCAACGAACACCAGACTCGCGTTGGTGCCGCCGAATCCGAAGGAATTCGACAGGGCGGCCCGGACCCGACGCTCCTTCGCCTGCTTCGGCACGAGGTCGAGATCGCAGCCCGGCGAAGGATTGTCGAGATTGAGGGTCGGCGGCACGACGCCGTCGCGGATCGCAAGGATCGAGAAGATCGCTTCGACGCTGCCGGCCGCGCCCAGAAGGTGCCCGATGGCCGATTTCGTCGAGGACATCGACAGCTTGTGCGCGGCGTCGCCGAAGACACGCTTCACGGCGCCCAGTTCGATTTCGTCGCCGAGCGGCGTCGAGGTGCCGTGCGCGTTGATGTAGTCGATATCCTCGGGATTGAGTTTCGCCCGCTTGAGCGCGGCGCGCATGGCCCGGTAAGCACCGTTGCCGTCTTCCGCCGGCGCCGTAATGTGGTAGGCGTCGCCTGAAAGACCGTAGCCGACGAGCTCGCCATAGATCTTGGCGCCGCGCTTGCGCGCATGCTCCAGCTCCTCGAGCACCACGACACCCGCGCCCTCGCCCATCACGAATCCGTCCCGGTCCCGGTCCCATGGCCGCGACGCCCGTTCGGGCGTGTCGTTGAAGTTCGTCGACAAGGCCCGCGCCGCCGCGAAACCGGCGATGCCGATGCGACAGATCGCCGCCTCCGCGCCGCCCGCGACCATCACGTCCGCATCGTCGAGCGCGATCAGCCGCGCCGCGTCGCCGATCGCGTGGGCGCCGGTCGAGCAGGCGGTCACCACCGCGTGGTTCGGCCCCTTGAAGCCGTATTTGATCGACACGTGACCGGAGGCGAGGTTGATCAATGCGGAGGGAATGAAGAACGGGCTGAGCCGCCGCGGCCCCTTTTCGTTCAGCGTCAGCGAGGCTTCGTAGATCCCCTGCAGACCGCCGATGCCGGAACCGATCAGAACGCCCGTGCGCTCGCGCGCCTCCTCCTCTTCCGGCATCCAGCCGGAGTCCTCGACGGCCTGCATCGCCGCGGCCAGCGCATAGACGATGAACAGGTCCATCTTGCGCCGATCCTTGGCGTCGACATAGTCGTCGGCATTGAAATGGCCGTGGGCCGTTTCGCCCATCGGCACCTCGCCGGCGATCTTGCAGGGCAGATCGGAAACGTCGCAGCGCTGGATGCCGCGTATCCCCGACTCCCCGTTGATCAGCCGCTCCCACGTCGTCTTCACGCCCGCGCCAAGCGGGGTAACGAGACCGAGACCGGTGACAACAACGCGTCGCATCAGAGGACCATCGGAAAGGTGAGAGACGAGGTCGCGGGCCCCGACCTCCGCGTCGGGATCAACATCCGAACACCGTTTCCGGTTCAGGTGTTTTCCTCGATGAAGGAAATCGCGTCCTTGACGGTGAGGATCTTTTCGGCGGCGTCGTCCGGGATCTCGACACCGAACTCCTCCTCGAACGCCATCACCAGCTCAACCGTGTCGAGACTGTCCGCCCCGAGATCATCGATGAAGCTCGCCCCTTCCGTCACTTTGGACTCGTCGACCCCCAAATGCTCAACGACAATCTTTTTCACGCGCTCGGCGATATCACTCATGGTCTCGATCCTCAAACATATGGTGCTGGATTTCTTGGAGACGGTGTCCAGCGTCGCGCAGACCCCGGTCTTCTGGCACGATCCTCGCCGGCCGCCCGGCAATGAAAGCGCCGTCCCTTAACACAGTTGTGCCCCTTTGACTAGCGCCGATGGCGCTCCCCCCTTCTCAGGCGCGCTATATCATGGCCATTCCACCATTTACATGCAAGGTCTGGCCCGTGACATAGCCGGCCTCCTCGCTTGCGAGAAAGACGACGCAGGCGGCGACGTCGTCGCTCCGCCCCAAGCGTCCGGCCGGAATGGCGCCGAGCAGCCGCGTACGCTGCGCCTCGTTGAGCGCATCGGTCATCGGCGTCTCGATGAAACCGGGCGCGACGCAGTTGACGGTGATGCCCCGCGTCGCGACCTCGGCCGCGAGCGCCTTCGACATCCCGATCATGCCCGCCTTGGCCGCGGCGTAGTTCGCCTGCCCGGGATTGCCGGTGACACCGACGATGGAAGAGATGCCGATGATACGGCCCCAGCGGCGCTTCGTCATGCCGCGAAGGCAGGCGCGCGCCAGACGAAAGCCGGCGGTGAGGTTGACGTCGAGGACCTTCTGCCAGTCCTCGTCCTTCATCCGCAACGCCAGCGTGTCGCGGGTCAGCCCCGCATTGTTTACGAGGATGTCGACCCGGCCCATGGCCGCGTCGGCCTCTTCGCACAGTCGATCGGTCGCCACCGGATCCGACAGATCACAGGGCAGCAGGTGCACGCGTTCGCCGCCCAAGGCCCCGGCAAGTGCCTCCAGCGCATCGACCCGGGTCCCCGACAGACCGACCGTCGCGCCCTGGGCGTGCAAGGCCCGGGCGATTGCCCCGCCAATGCCACCGGACGCACCGGTGACAAGGGCGGTCTTGCCTGTCAGATCGAACATGCTTCCTGTCCCTCCGTCATGTTCAACAAGGCCGCTTCAACCAAGCCGATCCCGGTCCCAGGCAGCCCCCGGTCAGACCGGGTGACGGAGGAACTCACGTCCACGGAAGAGCAAGGGCCGGTCCCACGGATCTCTACGTATTAACGGTTATAGAATCCTTAATACCGCTTCTACGTCGGCCGGCTGGCCAACCGCAACGGCCTCGAGCTCGCGGTCGATGCGCCGCG
>CAZKCM010000093.1:0-15754 GCA_964551315.1 uncultured Rhodospirillaceae bacterium
TGGTTCCAGCGCCCGGATCTGAAGGCGCAGTTCCGGGACATCTACGGCTACGAACTCGGTGTGCCGGTCAACTGGTCGGCCTACGAGGACATCGCCGAGTTCTTCACCGAGCACGTGCGCGAGATCGACGGCGTCGCCGTGTACGGCCATATGGACTATGGCAAGAAGGCGCCCGACCTCGGCTGGCGCTTCACCGATGCCTGGCTTTCCATGGCCGGCGCCGGCGACAAGGGGCTGCCGAACGGCAAGCCGGTCGACGAGTGGGGCATTCGCGTCGAGGGGTGCCGCCCCGTCGGCACGAGCGTGACGCGCGGCGGCGACGCCAACGGCCCGGCGGCCAAGTACGCGCTCAACAAGTACATGGAATGGCTGCGCAAATACGCGCCTCCGGGCGCGCTGGGCATGGACTTCTACCAGTCGCTGCCCAGCCTGGCGAAGGGCAACGTGGCCCAGCAGATCTTCTGGTACACGGCCTTCACCGCATCGATGGTGGAGCCGGGGCCGACGGTCAACGAGGACGGCACGCCGAAGTGGCGCATGGCGCCCTCGCCGCACGGGCCCTATTGGGAAGAGGGCATGAAGCTCGGCTATCAGGATGCCGGCTCCTGGACCCTGCTCAAGTCGACGCCGGTCGACCGGCGCAAGGCGGCCTGGCTCTATGCGCAGTTCACCGTGTCCAAGACGGTCTCGCTCAAGAAAAGCCATGTCGGTCTGACAATCATTCGCGACAGCGACATCTGGCACGAGTCCTTTACCGAACGGGCGCCGAAGCTCGGTGGCCTCGTCGAGTTCTACCGCAGCCCGGCGCGCGTCCAGTGGACGCCGAGCGGCACCAACGTGCCGGATTACCCGAAGCTGGCGCAACTCTGGTGGCAGAACATCGGCGAGGCGGTTGCCGGCGAGGTGACTCCCGATACGGCAATGGACAATCTCGCGCGTGAGATGGACCGGGTGCTGCAACGGCTCGAGCGCGCCGGCGTGCAGGGCGAATGCGGTCCCAAGCTGAACGAGGAGCGGGACGCCCAATACTGGTACGATCAGCCGGGCGCGCCCAAGCCCAAACTGGCGAACGAGAAGCCCAAGGGCGAGACGGTCGACTATGACGAGCTGATCAAGAGCTGGGCCGCAGCCGCGAAGGCGCCGGCGAATTGAGCCGGGCCGGCGACCTGTAGCCAAGCCGGAGAAGCCGGCGAGACTCGTCTGGGGGCGGTCATCGCACCGCCCCCTTCGTCTTCCTTCCGGGCCAGGAACGCGGTAGACGGGGGAGGCGATGGTGGACTTCATCTTCATGCTGACGCGTGACGACCGGACGGTCGAGGATTGCGTCGAGGTGTACGAGGCCGTCCGCTTCGTGCCGCTGCGCCATGTCGGGTTCAAGGATGTCGGCGTCGACGCCGATACGCTCCGCCGCCTGCAGGACCGGCTGAAGGAGGATGGGCGTCGGACCTACCTGGAGGTGGTCAGCACCGACCGCGACGATGCCCTTCGCTCGGCCGAGCTCGGCCTGCGCCTCGGTGTCGACTGCTTGCTCGGCGGCGATCGGGTCGCCGAAACCCTGCGGCTGATCGAGGGGACCGGGATCGACTACTATCCCTTTCCCGGCATCCCCTACGGGCACCCGACGAAGCTGGGCGGGACGCCGCAACGGATCGCGACGGACACGGCGGCGATGGTGGCGCAGGGCTGCGCCGGCGTGGACCTGCTCGCCTTTCGTGCGACGGAGGCGGACCCGCTCGACCTCGTCCGCGCGGCGCGCGGCGCCACCGACCGGACGGTCATCGTCGCCGGCAGCATCGATTCGCCGCGACGGGTCCGCGACGTCGCCGCCGCCGGCGCCGACCTCATCACGATTGGGACGGCGGCGCTCAACGGCAGCTTTGCGCCCCGCTTCGGCCTCCTTGCCAACCAGCTCCGCTCCATCCTCGATGTCTGCGCGGCGGTCTGAATGCCGCCGGGCTCACGCCAAAGATATTGCCCCGGGCGGCACAGAACTGTAAAATTTTGCTTAAATACTCGTAATCCGTTTTGTCTACGGTCCTGCCGCATTTCGCAAATGTTCCAAGGAACGACAGGGAGTACGAGGATGAGCGAACCATTATCCGACCGGCATTCGCATGGTCGATCCGGAGCCAACATCTCTCGGCGTGCGGCACTGAAAGCGGCGGCGGCCGGCGCCGCACTGATAACTGCGCCCGCGATCGTCCGGCGCGGTGCGCTCGCCTCCTCGGGCGAGGTCAATGTCTTCGCCTGGGGTGACTACATCCAGCCGAACATCGTGGAGGCCTTCGAGAAGAAGACCGGGATCAAGCTCAACCTCTCCACCTACGGCTCGAACGAAGAGGCGGAGAACAAGCTCCGCGCGGCCGGCGGTCAGGGCTTCGACGTGATCTTTCCGTCGGTCGACACCGGCCCGAACTACTACGGCGACGGTCTGCTTCAGCCGATCGACGAATCGAAGTTCAACGTCGATGGGGTGATCCCGTCGATCTATCGCGCCTCCATCGGGCTCGGCGCGACCCATCGCGGCAAGCGGTACCTTATCCCCTTCGACTGGGGCACCGAGGCCATGACCTGGGACGCCACCAAGCATCCCGACCTGAAATTCGGCACGGTGTCCTACGGGCATCTCTGGGCCGACGACATGAACGGCCAGGTCACCGTTCGCCAGAAGTCCGCGCTGATCAGTCTGGCGCTCTATCTGGACGCAGTGGGTGAGCTGAAGTCGAACCGCGGCATGGATTTCTACAAGTCGGAGGAGGAGTGCCGCCGGGTCTTCGAAGGCTGCCTCAAATACGCCGTTGCGCGAAAGAAGAACATCGGGGCCTATTGGAACAACGCCACCGAGGCGACCGCGGCCTTCAACGACGCCGGCTGCACGATCGGCCAGACCTGGGACACCACCGGGATTCTGCTCAACCGCGAGAATGCGAAGTGGCAGTACACGATGCCGACGGAAGGCGGGTTGGGCTGGATCGACACGATGGCCATCCCCTCGGGCGCGGCGAATCTCGACCAGGCCTACGCGTTCATCAACTTCATGCTGACGCCCGAAATCGGCGGCATGTTCGCCAACAACACGGGCTACAACTCCGCCGCCGCGGGTGCCGACGCGCATCTCAACGACGATATGAAGGCCGCCTACAAGATGGCCTATCCCGCTCCGGAGGCGGTCGACAATCTCTGGTGGTGGCCGGCGCAGACGCCGTTCTTCGCCTCGCTGCGATCGGAATACGTCGAGAAGCTCACCAACGCCTGACGGGCGGCGGGGCGGGGCGCCGTCGGTTGACCCCGTCCCGCTCGCATGCCCGATCCGCTGCGAAACGAAGCGGTGAGGCGTGAAGGGGTGTGATGCGGGGCAAGGACGTCGTTCTCGAGTCCGTCTCGATGAGGTTCGGCGATTTCACCGCCGTCCACGAGACGACCCTCACGGTCAAGGCCGGCGAGTTCTTCACGATCCTCGGCCCGTCCGGCTGCGGGAAGACGACGCTGCTGCGGATCGTCTCCGGCTTCAGCGAGCCGACGACCGGGCGCGTGCTGATCGGCGGCCGGGACATGACCGGCATCGGCCCCAACCGGCGGCCGACCGCCCTCATCTTCCAGAACCTCGCCCTGTTCCCGCTGATGAAGGTCTGGGAGAACGTGGCCTTCGGGCTCGAGGCGCGCGGCGTCGGACGACGCCGGCGGATGGAGGAGGCCGACCGTCTCCTCCAACTGGTTGCGCTGGACGGACAGGCTCACAAGAGGCCGGGCGAGCTGTCCGGCGGGCAGCGGCAGCGCGTCGCGATCGCCCGGGCGCTCGCGGTCGAGCCGGCGGTCCTCCTGCTCGACGAGCCGCTCTCCGCGCTGGATCTGAAGCTGCGCCAGCACATGCGGGCGGAGCTTAAGGCGATTCAGCGCCGGACGGGGGTCACCTTCCTGTACATCACGCACGACCAGGGTGAGGCTCTGGCCATGTCCGACCGCATCGCGGTGATGCGGCACGGCGTGATCGACCAGGTGGGAACCCCGGACGAGATCTATCGTGATCCGGACACGGCGTTCGTCGCAACCTTCGTCGGCGAGCAGAACCTGTTCCGCGGCAAGCTCATCGAGACGGACGGCGAGACGGCCATCCTTGATACCCCGCAGGGCCGCTTCCGGGGCCGCAACAAGGATCGGATCGGCGTCGGCGAAGAGGCCATGATGTTCGTGCGCCCCGAGCGCGTGCGGATCGGCGACGCGGGCGGCGACAACGGCTTCACCGCCGCGATGCGCCGTCGCGACCTGGAAGGCCCGTTCATCAGCCTGCAGTTCGAAGCGGGCGGGCGGAGCTTCACGGTGCACATGACCAACGAAACGGAGGCGGAGCGGGATTTCTCCGGCGAGCAACGGCTGTCCTTCCGCGCGACCGACGCCCTGATCCTCAGGGTCGGAGAACTCGGGCGTGAATGACCTGCTGCGCACCTATGGCCGCGTGCTGACCTCGGCGATCCTTGCCCTGGCGGCGATCTGGGTGGTCGGGCTCATCGTCGTTCCGCAGGCCTTCATGATCGAACAGTCGCTGTGGACCAGGGAGGCGGGAAACGAGATCTCCCTGCGAATCGACTCGCTCTACGCGGAGCTGGCGACGCTCGAATTCGACAGAGCTCAGGCGGCGGATCCGGAACGGCTCGTCGAGATCGATGCCGCGGTCTCGGCGCTTGAAGCGGAGATCGCGGATCTCGAGGCGCGCGAGAAGAGCCCGCAGAAGGTCTACACGCTGGCGAACTACACCCGCATGTCGGGCCTGCACTTCCGCATCTTCCTGCGGACGATCGGCTACGCGGCGCTGGTCACGCTGCTGTCCCTGGCGGCGTGCTACCCAATCGCCTACGCCGTGGCGCAGGCGGCAACGCCCAACGGCGCCGCGCTGCTCATGCTGGGCCTCATCGTCCCTTACGCCATCAACGAGCTGCTCAGGGTCTATGCCTGGCTCATGATTCTCGATTACCAGGGAGTGCTGAACGGCTTTCTCGACTGGCTCGGGCTGGTCGATCTGGAGACGCGCGGCTGGATTCCGTTCCTGGAGCATCCGGGCGCGGTCTTCGTCGCCATGGTCTATGCCTACATCCTTTTCATGGTCTTTCCGATCTACAACGCGGTCTCCACCCTCGACCGGAACCAGATCGAAGCGGCCCGCGACCTTGGTGCCTCCACCTGGCGCATTCATTGGCGGGTCGTCATCCCGCACGCGAAGCCGGGCATCGCCGTCGGCTGCATCATGACCTTCATGCTGTCGGCCGGGTCCTATTCTGTGCCGCAGATCATGACGCGCGGACGGTCCGGCGACTGGTTCAGCCAGACCATCTACCGGCAGTTCTTCGAGAGCTTCAACTGGAACATCGGCGCGGCTTACGCCGTCACGCTGCTTCTGACCTGCACCGCGTTCATCTTCGTGATGATGACGATTTTCCGCGTCGGCATTCGGGACATTGCGAAATGAGGGGCCGGGGCGAAATGACGGGCCAGGGGTAACGGCATGTCCGGAGTCGGCCCGATGCGCGGCAGCGCTATCGTTCTCAACCTCTACCTTCTGGTGTTCTTCGTCTACCTGTTCGCGCCCCTCGTCGTCATGATTCTCGCCGCGTTCAATGCCTACCCGCATCCCTCGGTGACGCAGTGGGACGGCTGGACGCTGCGCTGGTTCGGCGCGCTGGCTGCCGACGAACGCATGCTCCAGGGCCTTCGGAACTCGGTTCTGCTGGGGCTGGGCGTCGTCGGCCTGTCGCTGCCGCTGGGCCTTGCGGGCGCGCTGCTTCTGACCCGCCTGCAGTCGCACTGGAACGGCCTGCTCTACGGCGTCATGGTGTCGCCGATCCTGACGCCGGGACTCATTCTCGGCATCTCGACCCTGATCTTCTGGCGCAATCTCGGGGTCGGCGGCGGTCTTTTCCTGGCGGGCATCGCCCAGACGACCTTCATCGCCTCTTATTCGATGCTGATGTTCATGGCACGGCTGCAGCGCCAGGACCGCACGCTCGAGGAGGCCGCGCTCGACCTCGGTGCTTCGAGCTGGATGGTGTTCCGCCGGATCACCCTGCCGTTCCTGGCCCCGACGGCGTTCACCGCGGCGGTGATCGCTTTTCTTCAATCGGTGGAGAACTACAACACGACCGTCTTCGCGATCGGCGGCGACTGGACGCTGGTAACCGAGATCGGCTCCCGCTTCCGGTTCGGGCTGTCGCCCGTCATCAACGTGATCGGCGTCATCTTCGTTGCCGTCACGATCGTGGCGGCCACCATTTACGTCCTCCTGCGCGAGCGCGAAATGCGCGTGACGCGGGCCCTGCGGGGTACTGCGGCCGGCCGGGTGTCGGCGCCGGCTCGCACGGCGACCAAGCCAGCCTGAACCGTTCGCGTCGCGATCCGCTGCCCGACCTCCGGTTCCGGGACCTCGCGCGTTCGGCCCGCCGTCCGGTCCCTCTCTCCGGCCCCCTCTCTCCGGCCCTGCCCGGCCGCGGCTTGCGCCGGTTCGATGCCGGTTCTATGTTTCGGTGCATGAGGGTGGGACGCGCGCGACGGCGCGACCGCCCCTTGGTTCAGGTGAAGCCGCCATGAAGGTCCTGATTGCAGACGACCACACCCTGTTCCGCCGCGGACTCCGGCTCCTGCTGTCGAAGCTCTATGCCGATGTGGAGGTGTTTGAGGCCGCGGATGCCGACGGCGCGCTGCAGCAGGCCAACGAGCAGCCGGATCTGGATCTCGTGCTCTGCGATCTGGCCATGCCGGGCATGGAGCAGCTCAGGGGACTGCAGGCCTTGGCCGAGCGGTTGCCCCGAACCCCGATCGTCATCCTGTCGGCGATCTCCAATCCCGATGACATCGTCCGCACCATCGAGAACGGTGCGCGCGGCTACATCCTGAAGTCGGCGAGCGACGAGACGCTCAGGCACGCCCTCTCCCTGGTCCTGGCGGGAGAAACCTACCTTCCCTCCGAAGCCTTCCTCGATCGCCAGCGTCGCTGGGTCGGCACGGGCGGCCAGGGCGGCCTGCGCCTTCCGGCCGACAATCCGTTGAGCACCTTGACGCCGCGCCAGCGCGACGTGCTGACGCTGCTGATGAGCGGCCAGTCGAACAAGGAGATCGCGCGCAACCTTGGCCTGCTCGAAAGCACGGTCAAGGCGCATGTGAAGATCATCCTGAACAAGCTGAACGCCGCGAACCGCACCCAGGCCGCCATGGTCGCCGCCGACCTCGGCTGGCCGCAGCCCGATCTGGCGGAGCGGACGCCGGCCTGAGTGTCCCCGCGGCGGACCGCGACCGGCTTTCGTTACCTCCAAGGTAATCGACGCCGCCCGCCCGCGGCGCGACGATGCACCCGCCCGGACGCGCCGGGTCTCGGGCCGGGGTTAAAGGCCCGGGTCACAGGCAAGGAGCATCGTCATGACCAGAGCCGCAGCGACCGCCGAAGGAGCGCTCGTCGCCGTCGTGTCCATCCGGGTCAAGCCCGGCCTCGAAGAGGAGTTCCTTCGCCTCCTCACGCCGGTGCTCGACGCCATGCGGCACGAACCGACCTTCGTCAATGCCGTGCTCCATCGGGACCCTGAGGACCCGACCTGCTTCATGATCTACGAGACCTGGTCGGATCGGGACGATCTCGTCAATGTTCAGTTGAAACGGGGCTATCGGCGCGCCTACGAGGCCCGTCTGCCGGAAATCCTTCGCGAACCGAGGCAGATATCGGTGTGGCAACCCCTGCGCGGCGATTTCACCTTCTTCGCGGCGGGTGTGAAGGCGGGTGCTTAGGCCGGGGCAACGGTGCGCCGGCGGTTTCCGGCGGGGGCACGAGGGGGGTGCTTGCGGGCGCCTGCATGTCCCCTGTCAGACCACCTTTTCGCCGACGATGTCCTGCAGGGCATGGCGCAGCCGATCGGCGTCGATCGGCTTGTGGAGCAACGCGAACCCGCTTGCCTTCACTTGCCGCAGCCGCGTCGGCTCGATATCGCCGGTCAGGATGATGCCGGGGATCTGGCGATTCAAGGCAGCCCGGATCGCCAGGATCGCGTCGGCCCCGGTCGCACCGTCGCGCAGCCGGTAGTCGGCGACGATTGCATCCGGTATCCGGCCGCCCCGCTTCGGCATCTCGGTGATGGCTTCGGCCGTCGAGGTGGCGGCCAACACCTCGCAGCCCCAGCGACGGAGTACCTCGGTCATCGCCCGAAGCTGGGCCGGTTCGTCGTCGATGGCCACGAGCAGGGCGCCGGCGAGGCGGTCGCGCGTCGCGGTCTCGGACGGTTCTTCAGGCACGGTGCCGGTGACGATGGGGAGCTCGACCGCGAACATCGATCCCCGGCCCGGCTCCGAGCGGAGGTCGATCCGGTGCCCGAGCAGCTTCGCCATGCGATCGACGATCGCAAGGCCGAGGCCGAGTCCCCGTGTCCGGTCGCGCTCCGGATTGCCGATCTGGTAGAACTCCTCGAAGATCACCTCGAGCTTGTCGGCCGGGATGCCGATGCCCGTGTCCCACACCTCCAGACGAAGCGTCGTACCCCGCCGTCGACATCCGACCAGGATGCGACCGTGCCGGGTGTAGCGCACCGCGTTCGACACTAGGTTGCGCACCACGCGATCCAGCAGGATCGGGTCGCTGCGAACGAACGCGCTCGATGCGACCACGCGGAGATCGATGTCCTTTTCCGCCGCCGGGCCCGCGAACTCCAGCTCCATGCGGTCAAGCAGATCGCCGATGGCCATTGCTTGCGGCTTGGGCTCAAGCACCCCCGCGTCGAGTCGCGACACGTCGAGCAGGGAATCGAGAAGGCTGTTGGTCACGCGCAGCGAATCCTCGATCGCGGCGATGATCTCCTCGTTCTCCGGCCCGGTCGCCGTGGACTTGAGGGCGCCGACGAACATGTTGATGGCCTGCAGCGGTTGCCGAAGGTCGTGGCTCGCGGCCGCTAGGAAGCGCGATTTGGCGCGGTTCGCCCGCTCGGCCTCCGCGTGGGCCGCGCGCAGCGCGTCCTCGTCCTGCTTGCGCTGCGTGATGTCCCGGACGCTGGTGCGATAGCCGAGCGAGCGCCCCTCCGCGTCGAGCAGGCATTGCCAGGAAATGGCGCCCCACCGGACCGTGCCGTCCTTCCGCCTGATGCGGAAGGCGACGTCGTTGCCGCTCGCACCCTCGGCCGCGGTGATGAGATGCCGCGCGATCGCCTCGCGGTCGTCCTGATGGACGATCGGCAACGGATAGTCAGGCATGGCGAAACACTCGGCCACCGTGTAGCCGGTCATCCGCACGACCGCCGGGTTGATCCAGCGTGGCCGGCCGTCTTCGCCCATCCAGCTTTCCCAATCATAGGTGTAGTTGGCGATCGCCTCGAACAGCCGGTCAACGGCTTGGGGGCGCAGCTCGAGGGCATCGCCGCCGGCCATCCCTCGCTCGGATCCGCCGGACGGCGAGGCCGAGCGTTCGGGGGGGGAGATCTGATTTCGAGTGGGAATGCTCCGTCTCCTGAGGCTCAACGCGCAAAACCGGCGGGGTCGTCCGATCCGGTTCTCCACCGATCAGCGAAGCGTAGCGCAAGACCAATGGGCGCGCATCACCCGAAAGGAGGAATTGGTTCCCCCATATTGACTAAGACTTCGGCCCGATTCGGGTCCTCCTTCCTCCCAATGGAAAATGGACAACAACCCCCTTTGCGCCGCACCGTCTCATGCCGGGAATAGTATTTTCGTGTGAGGAAACATTTCGGCGGAATTTCGGTAATTTCTTAACGCTTCGCCACCTTAAGGAGCCGCAGCGCCCGATCGGGCGAAAAGAAGCTCTCGGTTGCGTACGCAACGCGCCAAATAGGGAAGGATACGCTTGATGACGTCCAATCTTGCCGCTCGCATCGACGCGATGTTTCTGCGTGACCGCCTCTGGGCTTGGGGGTTCATCGTCGCGCTCTGGCTCGTCGTGGGCATCGTTTTCTTTTCGATCTATCCTCTCGCCCCGGGCGGCGTTCGCGTCGCCATGGTGGTAAGCGCGGTCGTACTGCTGGTGTTCAACACGGCCGCGATCGGCGCCATGGTCCGCCATTACGCGCACGACAAACATCACATCTACAGCGTTGACATTCGTCACCTCGACGAGAACCGCGCCATGGCCGCGGCCGTGGCCGGAATCCGGCAACCGGCGGAGTGAATTCGATCATGAACCAGAAATACGACCCCCCACGCCAGAGCGGCTTGGGGCAGTTCATCGACTCCGCCTTCCTGATGGCCCTCGTTTACATTGCGCTGTTGATGCCGATCCTGCTCGGTCTGACCGGCGGAGAGACCAAGTCGGTCCTGCCGGAAGGGGTCGTGCGGACCGAGGCGGCGGACGGCACCGTGGCCTGGGAGGGGCTGTCCTGGGAGGCCCTGGATCAGAACCCCACAATGCAGGCCCAATGGGAGAAGCTCGGTTATGACCTGGAGAGCGCGGCGGAGCTGATCACGACGCGCTTCGACTACGAGATCAAGCCGTTCGCGCTGCTGATCACGGCGGCCGTCATCATCGGCTACTTCGTCTTCCTGGTCATCATGTCCGAAAAGGAATACCGCGAGGTTATCGCTGAGAGGTTCGGCGATCGGCGCTGACGCGCCCGGTCTGTCGCCTGTTCTTCGCCATAGGGGAGGCAAAGCGTATGGATTTCTGGGATGTCCTGACCTACGCCGCGTGGGGCCTGTCCGCCCTGCTGCTGTTCTGGATGGTCGCCGACGCGATCAAGGTCAACCGAGACTACGACGAGAGTGTGCTGCTGAGCTCGCGGGAAGGCGTGGACGATCTGTTCGGCGAGGATGCCGTCCAGCATCAGGAGCGGAGCTGAGATCATGACCGAACAAGTCATCGGCCAGGCACAACCGCAGCGCATCAATCTTCTGAAAGTCCTCGGGCCCGGGCATGTCTGGGCACTGGGCGTCGGCATCGTCCTCATCGGCGAGTTCATGGGCTGGAACTTCTCCGTCGGCAAGGGCGGTGCCTTCGGCTCGCTGGTCGCCTGCTGGGTGATCGGCCTGCTCTACACCTGCGTTGCCATGATCGACTCCGAGGTGACCTCGACCGTCGCGGCGGCGGGCGGCCAGTATGCCCAGGCCAAGCACACCATCGGGCCGCTGATGGCCTTCAATGTCGGCCTCTATCTCGTCATGGCCTATACCATGCTGGAAGCGGCCGACGCGCTCATCGTTGGCGACATGATCGCCGTTGCCGCGGCCGAGTTCGGTCGTCCGGGACTCGACCCGCATCCTTTCGTGGTGCTGACGATCGCCGTGCTCGCCTGGCTCAACTACCGCGGCGTGTTCATGACGTTGAGCGTCAACTTCGTCATCACCGCCGTGGCCTTCCTGTCGATCATCATCCTCTTCGTCGGCGTGCAACCGTGGAACCCCGGAGCGGTTCTGCAGCATCAGGCGCTGCTGACCGATCTGCCATACGGCTGGATCGGCGTGCTTGCCGCCTTCCAGTTCGGCATCTGGTTCTATCTCGGCATCGAGGGCACCTGCCAGGCGGCGGAAGAGGTCCGCTCACCCGGCCGCTCCCTGCCGCTCGGCACGATGAGCGGCATCATCACGCTGCTGATTGCGGCGTCGCTCACCTGGTACATCACCTCCGGCCTGCTGCCCTGGGAGTTCCTCGGACAGGATCTGGCGCCGCTCTATTCCGCGGGCGTGATGTCCGGCAGCATCGCTCTCCAGGTCCTGCTGTTCGTCGGCACGATCCTCGCGGCGGTCGCCTCGGCGAACGGATGCATCAACGATGCCTCGCGGGCCTGGTTCTCGATGGGCCGAGACCGCTACATGCCGGCCTGGTTCGGCGCGGTCCATCCGCGCTATCGGACGCCCTTCCGGTCGATCCTGTTCCTGATCCCGATCGCGGTGTCGTTCGCTTTCACCGGGCTGCTCGATCAGGTGATCACCTTCTCGATCCTGTCGGGGTTGCTCGGTTACACCTTCATGCCGATCAACATGCACAAGTTCCGCAAGAAGTGGCCGCTGGGATCGATCCGCCGGGGCTATGTGCATCCCTGGCACCCGCTGCCGGCGATCGTGCTGATCACGCTCTGCACGGCGACCTTCTTCGCGGTGTTTCTGGGCTACGGCGTGCAGCTTCTGGCGATGATGGGCTTCTACATCGTCGTCTCGCTGTGGTTTGCCTTCCATCGCTACAAATATGTGCGGCGGGGCGACCAATTCACGATGCCGTGGCCGCGGCCGCAGGGCTACTGACGGGCGAACTCGTCCGAACCGACAACCGCCAGGTAGGCCGAAGGGGAGAGTGTGATGAAGCTGCTCTGTGCGACGGACGGGTCGCGCGCCTCTGAAAAGGCCGTTGCCTACGCCGTCGAAATTGCCAAGAAACTGGATGCCGGCCTGACCTTTCTGACGGTATCGACGGTGTCGGCCGAACGGGCCGCCAAGACCCACTTCTGGGACGAGCAGATCCTGGCCGCCGGCGACGCCTTGATCCATCAGGACCTTGGCGCCGCGGCAGAGCGCGCCAAGCAGGCCGGGCTCGGCAACTATCGTTGCGTCACTGTCGTGGGGCGCGATATCGCCGCGGCCATCGTCGACTACGCCGAGGCGAACGGCTTCGACCAGATCGTCGTCGGGTCGAGCGGCCGCACCGGCGCGGCCCGCCTGTTGCTGGGCTCGGTGGCCGCAGAGGTCGTCGCCAAGGCCCACTGCCCGGTGACGGTCGCCCGGTGACGCTTCGGTCGCGCCGCCCGCGATCGGCCGATTCACACGGCGCCCCCCGCGGAGTCCCGCAGGGGGGCGGCCTCCGCCCGCGCGAGGGTCGGTGATGCGATACGGCCTGCTCGCGCTGGCGCTGGTTTTCCTGGTCATCCTGTGGGTGATGCACCGCCGCCATCGCGCCGCGATCAAGGCGCGACGCGCGCGCATCTTCGATGCCTGCCTCCCGCTCTTCGAAAGCTGCCGCGTAACGCAGGACGACGTCGATTTCCCGACGCTGACCGGTTGCTACGACGGCTATCGGGTCCGGCTTCGGCCGGTTGTCGATCACGTCGCCGTTCGCAAGCTGCCGTCGCTCTGGCTTCTCGTCACCGTGCAAGGGGCGGTGCCCTATCGTGGAGTCTTCGATCTCCTGATGCGGCCGCTGAACACGGAGTTCTTTTCGCCGTCAAGCAGCCTGGAAACGGCGATTGCTGTTCCGCCCGGCTGGCCTGCCCACGCCGCGATACGCACCGACGCGCCGGAGGAGATGCCACCCATGGCGCTGCTGGAACCGCATATCGCCATGTTCGACGATCCGAAGGCGAAGGAGCTGCTTGTCACGCCGCGCGGCGTGCGCATCGTCTACCAGCTCGGCGAGGCGTCGCGGGCGCACTACCTGGTGTTGCGCCAGGCGGAGTTCGAGGATATGGCAATCCCCGCGGAGCTCCTGCGGCGGCTGCTCGATCGGGCGATCGCCATTCATCGCAGCCTCGCATCCGACGTTTCGCAGCCCTGCGGATACGAACACCATGACGAAGCCGGCCGGCCGGCGGTCCTCGCCGTCTGAGGCGGCGGCCAAGCCGCCCCTCCATCCCTATCTGGTCCTCGCCATCGCCATCCTGTTGCCCGGGGTGGGACAGGTCCTCAACAACGCGCCGACGCGCGGCCTGATGATGGCCTTCTCGATGCTGACCCTCGGCTGGGTCAGCTATCACCTGACGACGCCGGAGCACTCCGTCCTGGGCCGGTACGCCGGCGGTTTCTTCGTCTACGCGATGTCGATCCTCGACGCCTATCGGTGGGCCCGATACCGATGGGAGATCTTTCACCGGGGCGGCGGCCCGCCGACGCGATGACCACTCCATCCCCGGACCCCGTCCGATCGCCACCGAGCATCCTCCAAAAGGAGGGGTGAAGGGGTCCGAACGGCAGTCTCCTCAACCGTTCGGAAGCTTGTTTTCCGAGACGGCGATTGCCGACAATCGGTCCGCCAATAGCACTAACCACTCGAGCCGCTACGCTCCCTCGCGGGAGCGGGCGGCTTTTTTATTTGCATAACATACCGGGAGGAATCGATGGCAACCATAATTGATACCGCGGCCGGACCGTCCGTCTCCGCGGGGTTGCACCGGGCGATCGGCTGGCGACACGCGTTCTGGGTCGCGGCGGGCGTTCCGGCTCTCGTGCTGTTCTCGATCGGCGGCATCGCCGCGACAGTGGGTTCGCCGTCCTGGCTCGTCTGGATGCTCTCCGTTACCTTCGGCTTCATCCAGTCCTTTACCTATGCCGAAATCGCCGGCCTGTTTCCCAACAAGTCCGGCGGCGCCTCCGTCTACGGGGCGGCCGCCTGGGTCCGGTACAGCCGGATCATCGCCCCGCTCTCGGTCTGGTGCAATTGGCTCGCCTGGACCCCGGTTCTCGCCATCGGCTGCGGCATTGCCGCCGGTTACATCCTGAATGCGTTCTTTGCCCCGGATGCGTTGATCCGCACCTGGCAGCTGCAGCTCCTCGATCTCGGATTCCTCAAGGAGGGGCTGACGCTTCGAATCAACACGACCTTCATCATCGGCGCGGTCCTCATGCTGATCGTGTTTGCGATCCAGCACAGGGGCATCCTCGGCACCGCGCGCGTGCAGACGATCATCGGCGTTGCGGTCATCCTCCCGCTGCTCATCATCGGCATCGTCCCCTTGCTCACCGGCGACGTGGCGACAACCAGCTTCACGCCTTTCGCGCCGGGGACCGACCCGGCCACCGCGGCCTGGAACATGGACGGCTGGACGCTGTTCCTCGGCGGACTGTTCATCGCTGCCTGGTCGGCCTACGCCTTCGAGACGGCGATCTGCTACACCAGCGAGTTCAAGAACCCGGCCACCGACACCTACAAGGCCATCCTCTACTCCGGTCTGCTCTGCATCGCCGTCTATACCCTCGTGCCCTTCACCTTCCAGGGGACCCTGGGCGTGGAGGGGATGCTCGACCCGGGCATCTATGACGGAACCGGCGTCGCCGCCGCCATGGCCACGATCATCGGCGGCGGCCGGTTCATCTACGGCCTGCTGGTCGTCATGATGCTGCTGGCGCTGGTGCTGGCGATCATGACCGCGATGGCGGGAAGCTCGCGGACGCTCTACCAGGGCTCGGTGGACGGCTGGCTGCCGCGCTATCTCAGCCACGTCAACCACAACGGGGCGCCGACGCGCGCGATGTGGACGGACCTCAGCTTCAACCTGATCCTGCTGCTGATGTCCGATTACGTCTTCGTGCTGGCGGTCTCCAACGTCTGCTACATCGTCTTCAACTTCCTGAACCTGAACGCCGGCTGGATCCACCGCATCGACAACGGCGAGGTCCGGCGGCCCTGGAAGGCGCCGAGCTGGCTGCTCGGGGTCGGCGTCGTTCTGTCCTTCGTCAACGCCTTCCTGCTCGGGGCGGGCGCGAACGTCTGGGGGCAGGGCACGTTGCTGTCCGGCGTGATCGCCATCGCGCTCATCATCCCCGTGTTCCTGTTCCGGCACTACGTCCAGGACAAAGGGGAGTTCCCGCCGCAGATGCTCGAGGACCTGCGGGTCGATGGCAAGGCGGCGCTGGCCGACGGGACCCGGGCGGGCAAGTTGCCCTATGTGACGCTCGCCGCCGGACTCGCGGTCGTCGTTATCGCCAACGCGATCTTCTGGTGATCGCATGGGTCGGGCGGATCCTCTCCGGCCGGCCTGAACAGCAGGGGCGGGTCCCGCGCGGGACCCGCCCCTTTTCCTCTCGCCCTCGCCTTTGGCGCGCGTGCGGTGCGTCGCGGGGGTTTTGGCTACGCGCCGATGTG
>CAZKCM010000094.1:0-13987 GCA_964551315.1 uncultured Rhodospirillaceae bacterium
CGATCCCCGCCCGCGCACCTCTGGACCTCGACGATGCCGCCGCTGCCCGTCCGCACGACGCGTCGGGGCCATCCATCGGTCCCAAAGACGATGCGGTTTCCGGGCCTGGATCGGTCTTCTGAACTGCTTGGCATGGTCATCCCTTTCGGAACAAGGCCCCGACGAGCCAGCCGCCGCCAACGGCGAGCCCGATCGCGGCGATGCCGTAGGCCGCCGGCTCGTCGTTCGCGAACTCGTGGAGCAGCCCCTCGAGCCCCGTTTTTTCCACGGAGAGGGGCAGCGCGTAGGAGCCGACGATTGTCCCGTCCCTTACGTAGTAGAAGTCGGCCACATAGGAGCCCGGCGGAGAGTTCGGCGGGAACCAGATGCTGACGCGAAACAGCTTCTCGCCCACCGTCTGGATCAGAGCCGGCTCTACAGCGTAGAGACCGCGCGCTTGCCGCTCCTGGACCAGTGCCGCCCGGTACGCCTCCGTCGCCAGACCCCGATCATCACCGCGGTCAAGGCGGAGCACATCCAGGCCGACGCCGAGCGCGGCGCGCATTTCCGCCGACAGCAGTGTCTCGAGCGGCCCGGTGGAAGCCACGACATAGTAGGCCGGCGCGCTGTCGAACACCCGCTCTTCGCCGTTGATCCAGATCCCGGCGACCCGGGACTTCTCGCTGACGATGAGGCGCCGTTCCGGACCGCGGATGACCAGCACCACGTCGCCGGGGCATTCCGTCGCGCCAAAGAAAAGGATCTCCTTGCCCGAAAAATCGGCATCGATCGCGATCGTGTGCTCGGAGGCTTCCGCGAGCATGACGTCCTCTCGAACCGTACAGGCAGCGGCAGCGCCGGCGACTGGCGCGGGTCCGATACACAACAAGAAGAGGACGCCAAACGCAGCGCGGCGATTCTCCGCCTTCACTTCGCCTTCTCCCGAGCACTCTCCCACCCGGTGCGCCCGTCGGCCCGGAAGAGCGACGCACCGGAATGCCTTCGTGACAACGGTATCGAGAGGAGCGCGGCCTGTACATTCGAAGTTCCTTATCGTCCGATAGACCGCGTCAAGCGGGGTGCTCAGCCGAGGCGGACGGAAAACGGATTCTCCGGCGTTATCGTCAGATCGCAGGCGAGCTTTCCGGCGACGAGCAACACGAGGAGCGCAAGCAAGGCACGCAGCTGCGCGCCTTGCAGGCGCACGCCGATGCGCGTGCCGATCTGCGCGCCGACGGCCGCGCCGAGCAACAGGATCACCGCCAGGACGACGTCGACCGTTTGCGTATTGACCGAATGGAGGAAGGTGACGTTCGCCGTCACGAAGATGATCTGGAAGAGCGAGGTGCCGACCACGACCGAGGTCGGCATTCCCAGGAGATAGATCATCGCGGGGACCATGATGAAGCCCCCGCCCACGCCCATGAGCGCTGACATCACCCCGACGAAGAAGCCGACCCCGAGCGGCAGGAGCGCGCTGATGTAGAGGCGCGACTTCCGGAATCGGACCTTCAACGGGAGCCTGTGGGCCCAGGTGTGACGCCGGAGCCGGATGGCGGCGGACCCGGGGCGCCGCTGTCGCAGCATGGTCCGGACGCTCTCCAGCGCCATGAGGCCGCCGACGCTGCTCAGCAGCGCCACGTAAGAGAGCGAGATGAAGAGGTCGATCTGGCCGATCTCACGCAGAAACTTGAAGAGGAAGGCACCCAGCGTCGAGCCCGCGGCACCGCCTATGAGCAGGATCGTGCCCATCCGGAAGTCGACGTTGCCGCGGCGCCAATGCGCGAGAAAACCGGAGACCGAAGCCCCGAGCACTTCCATGGCGTCCGTGGCCACGGCGACGGCCGACGGGATCCCGATGAAGATGAGAAGCGGCGTCAGTAGGAATCCACCGCCGACCCCAAAGAGGCCCGAGAGCAGTCCGACTCCGCCGCCGATTCCAAGCAGGAGCAGGATGTTGACCGAAACCTCAGCGATCGGCAGGTGGATGTTCATTCCCGAGTTCTTGTTCGCTCGCCTGCCGGCCCGCCGGGAAGCGACGGCCCAGGCCGACGCTCGACCCGAGCCCGGAACGCTCCCCCGTCCATGCTGCCATCTCAGCCGGTGGGCGCCTCCATATGTCCCCCGATCGCGCGAGGCCCACGGATCGGATCAGGTGAACTTGTCGTAGCGGATGTCGCCGGCCGGCAAGCGCGCCTCGAGCAGAAGGTGATGCAGCGCCGCTTCGATCATTCCGGGGGGCCCGGCGGCGAAGGCGACCGTGTTGTCGTATCGCCCCGCCATAACCGCGGCGGAAACCTCGTGCACGAGCCCGGTTGCAAGGCGCAGCGCCGGATGGCCGGGATGCCGCTCGTCGGGCGCCTGCTCACGCGACAGCGCCAGGGTGATCTCAAGCCCACCGCCGGCCCGCGCCGCAAGCTCCGACAGCTCGTCGAGGCAGAACAGGTCCTGCAAGGTCCGGACACCGAAGAAGAGATGGCCCCGGTGGCGCTCGAAATACCCGATCTCCACGGCGTGCCGGAGGATGGACAGCATTCCGGCAACGCCGGAGCCACCGGCGAGGCACAGCAGGTTCTTTCCCTCTTCCGGACGGAACGCTGCCTTTCCAAGCGGGCCGAAAAGCTCGACGGCGGGCTTGTCTCCGTGCCCATTCGGAGCCCCCTGAGTCGATAGCCACTGCGAGAAACGGCCGTTCTCCTGCCGCCTGAGAACGAACCTTAGCCGCCGTGTCTCACCCTCGTAGTTGGCCATCGAGTAGGCGCGGTAGCCAGCCACCCCGGGGACCTTCACGAGGAAGAACTGTCCGGCGAGAAACCGGCACGGCCGATCCAGAGCGATCTCGAAGCCAACGACGTCTTCGGCGAGAGGCCAGGTGCCGGCAAGACGGCCCCGATGATACTCCGGCAGGATGGCCGCCTGATCGGGCTCTGGGAGATGTCCCGGAATCTCGATATCGCAGCCGCCGCGAACCGACGACTGGCACAACAGGAACTCACCGCGCTCGGACTTGAGCTTGGCCCCGCCCGGTGCCTCCGGCCAGAGGTCAACGATCGAATCGGCGTGGTGGCGCGCGCGACAGGTGCCGCAGGTGCCGGTGGCGCATTCGTAGGCCAGCGGCACACCCTGCCGCAGGCCCGCCAGCAAGAGACGCTCTCCTTCTTCGCACGCGATTTGGTAGGAGACGTTCTTGGCCCGGATTCGCACCGACGCCGTTTGCGTCTCGGGGGCCATGGTCAGTCGAGCATCGTCAGCCATCGCCGTTGCGTTCCACATCAGTCTTCGTACTCGTAACGGAGCTCACGCTCGACATGGACCCAGACCTCGTCTCCCTCGGTCCGGGTCTCGTACATCAGCAGCGGCCTCTCGGCCACGCCCCGCTCCTCGCCGGTGCGCACGTCCCACTGCCATAGATGCTTGGTGCAGGTCAGCATGTCGCCATCGCACAGGGCAGACACCGCGAGTCTCTCTTCCTGATGGGGGCAGAGCGGCGGATAGGCGTAGAACTCGTCCCCGACGCGCGCGACGACGACGGGCACGCCATCCACGTCGAACTCCTTGAGGCTGCGGTCTCCGATCTCATCGGTCTTGCAGAGCTTCTTCCATCCCATCCGTGCTCTCCTCGTGCGAGCCGCGGCCGAGCGGTGGGTGCCGCCGGTCTACAGCGGGAAGTGCGACCCCTTGTCCATCCGGCGGGTGTCGAGCCGCAGATTGCGCTCGAGGAACAGCGGCTGCTCCCCGTCGATGCGAACGGTGTCGAGATACTTTCCGACCGCGAACAGTCGCGTCTCGCCGGAATCCAGATGGGAGTTGATGCCGTCGAACATGGTCCGGTAGATCACGACGGAGCTGACCGCGCGCGCGGCGTTGCCGCCGTCGAGGTCCACCGTGTAGACGGACACGTGCCGGGTCAGCGGCGAATGATCCGTGTTGTGCATCGGCAGCATGCGCATCATCTCGAGAAGGTCTTCGCGCCCGCCCTCGAGCCATTCCTGTTCGCGGCGGATCTCCGGGCTGTAGGTGGTGATCCGATAGCGGAACTCGGGCGCACAGAACTCTTCGAGCCAACCTTGGAAGTCCTCCCGGTCGAGAAGGACCGTCGATCGGTAGATAAGGTCCGCGACCTGCTCCTTGAGCATCCGATCCCCGGCGACACCTGGGGCCACCTGCGTTCGGTCCGTCGCCTCATCCCGGGCGCCCGCCGTTACTCCGTTCACGCCTTGGTTCATCGTTCGCTTTCTCCCCGATCATGTATCACCGGCCGCATCGCCGGCTCACCGGCTGCCGGTTCCGTGGCGGCCGGTTTTCCTGCATAGGACCGCGGACTACTCCGCCGCCGTTCGCACCAGGCTGCTCACGCCGCTCGGTTCCGTCGGCGAGATTCCGGTCATACGCTGCCACTCGGCGTAGTAGTGGCGCATTCCAATCTCGTCGTGGATCGTGTGGTCCTCGTGGCGGCCATGGAGGACCCGCCGCGGCTCCTGCCCGGGCCGCATCGCGGCGCCCTGGCCGGTGATCCCGAGAAGATCCTCATGCAGGTTGCGGCCGAAGGGGCCCCAGATCGTATTGTGATCGCGGATGCGCCGGAGGCGCTCTTCCGGCGTATCTTTCTTGAGGCCCAGGCCGCGGAACTCGATCATCACCTTGTTCGGGCCGAGCGGTGTCATCGTGTCGATCCGCAGCGACGAGCCGCGGATGTTGTAGGTGTAGCCGGGGAAGAGATCGACCATCTTCCAGCCGTTGAGCGGCATGCCCGGGAACGACAGATCCCGTCCCTTGAAGCCCTTGTAGGCCTCGTACTTGACTTCCATCGACCCGACCGAGCAGTGGCCGTTGGGGAAGGCCGTGTACTTCCGGTCGAAGTAGCCGGGCTGCATCATGCTGGTGACCCGGTTATGGTAGTGCATGTAGTCGTGGTAGAATTCGCTGTTGGTGTCGTGCCAGAGCTTGTAGTTCGAATCGATGATGGCCTTGTGGTAATGAAAGACCTCGAGCGGCTCGGTTTCCAGCTCGGCCTTCATGAAATCGAGAGCCGGACCGATAAACTCGGCAAGCGGTACGGCATCGTCGTTGAGCGTGATCCAGACGAAGCCACCGTACCCGACCTCGCAGCGCAGCTCCCGCAAGCCGGCGTCCTTCTTGTCCAGGCGATCCTGGTAGCCCTGCTTGCAGCGCGGAATCTCGACACAATTTCCCTTCATGTCGAACTGCCAGCCGTGGAACATGCAGGTCATGCGCTTGGGGTTCCCCGAAGGCTCGCCCTTCTCGAAACTGCCGGCCGGCGCGCGGACGATCAGGTTGGCCCGGTGCGGGCAGACGTTCAGAAAGGCGCGGATTCGGTCATCCTCGCCACGGCAGATCACGATGGGCTCGCGGGCCACGGTTAGCGTGCGGAAGTCGTAGGCCTTTGGGAGTTCGGACTCGTGGCAGGCGAGGACCCAGACCCTCTTCCAGATCTTCTCGAGCTCCTGCTCAAAGATCGCCTCGTCCGTATAGATCCGACTGTCGACCCATTCGATGGCGTTCGGATTCGGCTTGTGGTTCCACTCCGCCGCTGTCCTCGACATCTCGCTCCTCCTTCTGTTCCTCCAAGGCGCTCCACGCCAGAGCAGCAGCCCGTCGGGGCTCCTCCGACCCGGGCGATGCCCACGCCGGGTCGCGCAATGGACAGAAGGGCATTTTTGCCAGACCGTCGGATACGTAAATTCGAAAGTCCCTATGGTGCGATAGACGGCGCCAAGCATGGAGCCGGGCGCGGCACGCCGAGGATCGCGGTCGGGTCGTGGCAGTTCGATGTCAGGCCCGATCGCCCCTGCCCGCGCCATAGCCGCCACGTATCAACTCATCACGAAGAACGATTTTACAAATCATGGCCGCGCTCTTTGGCTAAAACGATCCACGGAACCCATGTGCGCCCGCCGGGCGGCGACGCGGGGGGTGTGGGGATCTGGGAGATAAAGAAGAGGAGGATCAATCCGCAGCCGCGATCCCGGACTCGGGTTCGACAGGTACAAGCATCTAGAATTTGGGAGGAAACATGGCGAGCACAGTCTACGGGGTTGTTTTCGCGTCCGTCATAACCGCCGGCGCCCTGACGCTGGCATCGGACCGCACCGCCATGGCAAAGGATTATGGCCAGCCGGGCGAGCCCATCGAGCTGACCGTTGGATACCAGCCCTACTACACCCAGTCCTGGTCCGGCATCGTCATGGCCGGCAAGGAGCTCTGGAAGAAGTACCTGCCGGAGGGCTCCGAAGTCGAGTTTCAGGTCGGTCTGCAGGGCGCCATCATCGTCGGCCAGATGCTGGCCGAGAAGCAGGACATCGGGTACATGGGCGACATGCCCTCGATCTCCGCAGTGACCCGCGGGACCGGCGAAGGTGGCACGGTAGACCTCCGCATCGTGGCCAATCTCGGACTCTCGCAGCAGCAATGCAACATCTTCTTCGTCCGCAACGACGCGCCGGAGTTCGAGACGCCGGAGGACGCGGTCAATTGGATGGACGGGAAGACCGTTGCCGTGCCGCAGGGCTCGTGCACCGATCGCTTCGCCCGAGCCGTCTTCGAGCAGACCGGCGTCGAACCGGGCCAATATCTCAATCAAAACATCGAGGTCATCTCTACGAACTTTCGCGCTGGCAAGCTCGATGCGGCCGTGATCTGGGAGCCAGCGGCCTCGGACCTGGTCGAGAAGGGTATTGCGCGTCGGGTCGCGAGCGGCATCGCCTTCAATCTTAGCGACGCCGGCAATCTTGTCTTCAACCACGAGCTCATGAAGCAGCGACCGGACGTTCTCCGCGGCTGGCTCCAAGCGGAGCTCGAAGCGCAGAGGTTCATCGCAGACCCGAAGAACGCCACGGAAGTCATCGAGATGGTCCAGGCTCGGACCACGGGCATCCCAAAGTCGGCGCTGTGGCAGTCGGCCTACGGCTACGAGCCCTCGGCCCAGGTCCCGCTCGAGGAGCAGATCAAAGACATCAAATACTTCGTCGTCTCGGACGAGGTCCGCAGCCTTCTCAAGGACGCGACCGCGTTCCTGCATCGACTCAAGAAGGTTCGAAGCCCGGAGCTGCGTCCCGAGGCCATCGACGACGCGGTTGCGCGCGAGATCCTCGCCGAGCAAGGGCTGACGACGCCGATCGCCGTCATCCGGGCACAGAGCCCCGAGCGGAGCCCCTTCAAAGCGCAAGACGTCGCGCAGGATTAAGCCTTCGCCTCGGTGGCCCGCCCCTGGCCGGCAGCATCCCCGGCCGGGATCGGCGGTGGGCTCCGAAAAACGATCAAGCAAGGGAAGGCATCGATGTCGACAAGAAACGTTGGACTGGCTCGTGGGCGGCCCGCGGGGTCGCCGGATGTCGCCCGCGTCGCGGAGCAAAAGAGGGCCCGACGGGCCTCGGCATGGGGCATCGGATTGATCTCCTCCTGGCGCCGCAAGCTGCGCCGGCCCAGCCCCTACCTGATGATGGCTGGTATCGGCCTGTGGCTCTTCTCGTACTGGCTGTTCACCGAAGCATGGGAACTTCCGCGATTCGAGAAGATTCCCGGACCCGTCGAGGTCATCACCGAGTGGCTGGATCCGAATCCGGTCTGGGGCATCTCCATCTATACCCCGGAATACTACGACCACATCGTCGCGAGCTGCCTCCGGATCCTGGCGGCCTTCGGCATCGCGACCGCGATCGGGGTGCCGATTGGGCTGCTCATGGGCTGGTCGACCAAGTTCAAGGACTACACCTTCCCGATCCTCGAGCTCTTGCGGCCGATCCCGATCCTGGCCTGGGTGCCTCTCGCCATCCTGATGTTCAGCGGCTACGAAACGTCGGTGATCTTCCTGGCAACGCTGGCATCGCTCTACGTGACGATTCTCAACACGCTCCTCGGCGTGGAGTCCATCGACAAGTCCTACTTCCGGGCGGCGGCCTGCCTCGGGGCCAAGCCGCGCCACATCTTCTTCCACGTGGTCGTGCCCGGGGCCATGCCGTTCATCTTCACCGGGCTCCAGATCAGCGTCGCCGTCGCCTGGTTCTCGCTGGTCGCCGCGGAGATGGTGTCCGGCCAATACGGCCTCGGCTACATGATCGTCAACGCTTACGTCAACGTCACCTACGTGAGCATGATCATCGGCATGATAACGCTGGGCTTCGTCGGCTGGGTCACCTCGGCGATGGTCCGCTTGGCCGGCAACATGCTCATGGAGTGGCGCGCCCGCTCACTCCAGGGAGGCTGAGATGCCGTTCACGCCAGCGAAAGCTGACACCCGGTCCGCAACGCCCCCCAAGGGCGCGATCAGCATCCGCAACGTGACCAAGGTCTACGATCCGCAGGGTGTCAACATCAAGGCGGTCGACGACTGTTCGCTCGAGATCGGCGCCGGCGAGATTTGCATGATCGTGGGCCCCTCTGGCTGCGGGAAGACCACGCTGCTGAACGCGATCGCCGGGTTCCACTCGATTTCCTCGGGGGAGATCCATCTCGACGGAGAGATGCTGTGCGGCCCCGGCAAGCCCAAGGCCGACGAAGGCGCGGACCGCGTCGTTGTTTTCCAGAATGGCGCCCTCTTTCCCTGGAAAACATTGATCGACAACGTCGCCTACGGGCCGATCGTGCAGGGCGTGCTCGGCCGCAAGGAGGCGCGCGACAAGGCCTACAGCATGCTCGTCGATGCCGGTCTGGGCGACGTTGCGGCCAAGTACCCAGGCGAGGTCTCGTCCGGCATGGCCCGGCGCGCCGAGATCGTGCGCGCGCTGATCAACGACCCCAAGGTTCTGCTCCTCGACGAGCCCTACCGGGCGATGGACGCGCTGACCAAGTCCATCATGCACGAGGCGCTGCTGGAGACCTACGACCGGAACAAGGTCACGATCTTCTTTATCACGCACGATCTCGAGGAAGCGATCTTTCTTGCGGACCGGGTCGTCGTCATGACCACGCGGCCGGCACGCGTCAAGAAGATCGTGGAGGTCGGAATTCCGCGGCCACGCAACTACCAGGTCCTGTTCTCCGAGGAGTTCCGGCAACTGGTGGAGGAGACCAACGACGCCGTGCACGAAGAGGCCCAGAAGGCCTTCGAAGCGGGAGAACGGGAATTGGCCTGAGAAACGCGAGGAAAGCGGAGGATCGAAGATGACGGTAACGGCAGGTGATACCGCCGCAGGCGCTGCTCGCCCGAGGCCATCGAGCGCGCTCATGCGGGCGCTGGTGAACCCGAAGTTCTGGCGCGGCAGCGTCGCGATCGCGACGTTCCTCCTGCTCTGGGAGATCGGCTCGAGCTGGGACACATGGTTCGGCGTGCAGATTCCGTTCGTCGGCCTGGTGCCGCCGCCGAGCGAGGTCCTGGCCACCTGGGTGACGTTTCTGCCGGACCAATCCTACTGGGGAAGCTGGTACATGAGCTCGCTCCGGGTCCTGAGCGGCTTTCTCGCCGCGATGGTGATCGGCATCCCCTTCGGGCTCGCCATGGCGGTCAACCGCTACTTCAGGGACATCTTCTTTCCGCCCTTCGAGATCCTTCGGCCGATTCCGCCGCTGGCCTGGGTTCCCGCCTCACTGATCTTCTGGCCGACCCAGGAGCTGTCGATCGCGTTCGTGACGTTTCTCGGCGCCTTCTACACGATCGTCATCAACGTTCTGGGCGGCGCCCGCAGCATCGACGTGCGCTACCTGCGGGCGGCGAAATCGATGGGGGCAAGCCAGTGGGATCTCTTCCGGAAGATCATCCTGCCCGGAACCCTTCCGTCGATCTTCACCGGCGCGGCGGTCGGCATGGGCATCACCTGGGAGGTGGTGCTCGCGGCCGAGATGATCTCGAGCGGTGGCCAGCAGGAGAGTGGCGGGCTCGGCTTCTTCATCTGGAGTTCCTACGTCGGCGGTGCCCTCGATCAAATCGTCGTCGGGATGATCAGCATCGGCATTGCCGGGTACATCTCGAGCAGCATCATCCGCAAGCTCGGCGATTTTTGCATGCCCTGGCAGCGCCTGTTCTAAGAGACGAGCAGAGGAGGCAGCGGTGGACGCATTGGTATCACAGCTTCGCTCGGACGAAGACCCGTGGGTCGCCCCGCCCCCCTATGCCGATCGGGCCAGAGTGGAGATCCGCAATGTCGGCAAGGGCTTCGGCGAAGATCATGAGCGTACCCAGGTGGTCCAGAATCTCACCCTCACGCTGGAGCCCGGCCAGCTCACTGCGCTGGTCGGTCCATCGGGTTGCGGCAAGAGCTGTATCGTCAGCCTCGTTGCCGGCTACGAGCGGCCGGACTCGGGCTCGATTCTGCTGAATGGGCAGCCGGTCAAGGGTGCCGGCCACGATCGCATGGTGGTGTTCCAGGAGACGGCCCTCTTTCCCTGGCTGACGACCTATCAGAATATCGTCTTCGGCCCCAGGCTGCGCGGCGGTATCAAGGGCGTCGATCTGAAGCATGAGGCCGATCGCCTGTTGCGCCGGGTCGGGCTGACCGAGTTTCGCGACAAGTACCCCTCGCAGCTCTCGGGTGGCATGCAGCGTCGCGCCGAGCTTGCCCGAGCCATGATCAACCATCCTCTGGTGATGATCATGGACGAGCCGTTTCGCGGCCTCGACGCTATGACCCGCGAGCTCATGCAGGAATTCTTCCTGCGGCTGTTCGAGGAGAATCGGCGGACCAACCTGTTCGTGACCTCGGAGATCGAGGAGGCCATCATCCTTGCCGACAAGCTGGTGGTGCTTTCCGCCATTCCGGCAACCGTGCGCGCCGAGATTCACATCGCCCTGCCCAGGCCGCGCAACTTCCGAATGTTGAGTTCGTCGGAGGCCTATGCATACAAGCAGCAGGCGCTCGAGATCCTGCATGAGGAGGCAATGAAAAGCTTCGGGCGGAAGAGGAACAGCGATTTCATCGAGGCCTTTTCGAAGCGCGGTGGACATTAGGCTAGGTTCGAGACGGCGTGCCATGGGGATCACGGAATTGCTCGACATCCTGCTCCAGCGCTCGGTGTGCATCGTGCTCGCCTTGTCCGGAGCCACCATTGCGATCGCCGGATCCTTGCTGCTGAACAGCCGACCGGGCCGGCGGCGGCTCTGGGCACAAGGACTGGTGCGCGTCGGTTACGCCGCAACGGCGGCGAGCATCGTTATCTTCATCGCCGCCGGCTTCTGGCATGGCTAGAGGCGAAGCCTCAATAGATTGCTCCCGGTGAAGCCAAGTCAGCTGATGGGCGTCGTTGCCTTCAAGTTTCCGTATGGCTGGTGCCAGTGGTGGCGATCGGGCCGGCGCAGCCACCGGAATGGACGTAGGCTTGAGTGTAGACCCGTTTCCGGAGCGCTGTCTGGATGAAGTGCTTGGCCTTGCCATTAGCCTTCGGCTTGCAAGGTCTGGTGCGTATGTGCTGGCCGCCGGCGTGGCGAAGCCCGGCGCGATGAACGCGATCGCCCCCAACAGGATCAGGGCGATGCCGTAGACCGTGAACCAGGTGCTGTGCTTGCGGATCGTCTCCGCGGCCAGCGGCAAGCCAACGGGCATCGTCGGCCTCCATCATCAGGATGCCCTCTGCTCAACGCAAGGCACGACCGCGAGGTTTCGTCGTGTCGCCGGGGCCCGTCCCGGTCCTGGCCCGTTAGTCTTCGCGAAAGCGGCGGAACCCCGGCTCGTCCCGGGCGTCGCGACCCGATTAGGCATGCCGCCGGCTCGGCGATCAGCGGGCCATCAGCACCGGCAGCTCGGCGACGGGCAGTACCTCCCGGGTCGCGCCGCCCAGAATGATCTCGCGGAAGCGGCTGTGGCCATAGGCGCCCATGACGAGAAGGTCCGCGCCCAGCAGCCGGCTTTGGTCCAGCAGCGCGCTTCCAATGGACATGTAGCTCGGCTCGAATTCTCTTGCGGCGACTCGAACGCCGTGGCGCGCGAGACAGGCGGCCAGGCCGGCCGGCGAGGCATGGGGGTCGACGGCACCGCCGCTCAGGATCGTCACCTGCTCGGCGAGCCGAAGGAACGGCAAGGCACCGGCAACGGCACGGGCGGCCTCGGCGCTGCCATTCCAGGCCACGGCAATGCGTTCACCGAAGACGCGCGGCGGCCTCTGCGGGAGCAGCAGCACCGGCCGGCCGCTGTTGAAGAGGACGGCGTGCAAGGTTGCCCGCCACGGGGCATCCGCCGCCAAGTCCGTACCACCTGTCCCCTCCGGCCGCCCGATGACGGTGAGGTCGCGCAGCCGCCCGGCCGCCGCGGCGATCTCTGCCTCATCGCCGATCGCTGCGTGCCAGCTCACCGAGGCATCCGACGCTGCGGAGAGGCGTTCGTAGATCTCCCGGGCACCGGTCCTCCGCTTCTCGATGTCCGCCTCCAGCGCCTTCTTCATCTGTTCCTGCACGGAAGCGGGCACTCCGTTGGCGCCGAACGGCGCCAGGCTGAGCGGGTCGGCCTCGATGTGCAACACGTCGACATGGGCGGCAAGCCGCCGGCCAAGCTCGAGTGCCGATGTCAGCGCCACCTCGAAGTGGGAAAGCGCATCGGACAGAACGAGGATCGTCTTGATCATGCGGGGACTCTCCCGACGTGGTTCGACCGAAGGGACCTTGCGCTGGTCCGCGGGTCATTCGCTTCGCGGGCGGCTCGCACGCGAAGGACACGACCGGCAACGGCCCCGCTCTCTGGCCAGGCCTCGGACCGTAGCTTTGAGAGCAAGCACGGTCCGACCCGACCCTATCCAGCCTCGTGTTGGATCTTCTGTACCCAAGGCACCGTTCCTCTCCCACCCTCAACCCCGCAAGGCCGCTCGATGGGCTAAAACAAGGCGGCTGCCCCCTGGTTCCGAACCGTGACGCAGGTATGGCCGCACCGCTCGCCGGCAAGAACCCACGTCCATTGGAACCAGTTGACCTCGCGGTCGTCGGACCCGGCGCCGTTGAACGGTACCCTTCCGCCTGCCGCGATCCGGCACGGCCACGGTCGCCCGCCGGCCGACGGGATTTCGAACCGGCCCGTTTCCGTTGTTCCAATGCCGGCGGCCAATCTGCAGAGGTCCCGCGGAACCACGCCGATGCCGGCGGGTTTGCTTTCCATTGGACGGCGGCGCGTGGTCTACGGCTCGTTGATTCGCGAGCCCCAAGCCGTTTGGCGAGGCCTTCTGGCGCGCCGCGTTGCTCGCAACCGACATGTTTGAGCGTTCTATGGAGACATTTTGGCGGATCTTCAGCCGGCCCCCCTCACCGTCGGTCGGTACTACGGTGGACCATTGTCGGGCGCTCGAAGCACCGCAACGACGCCATCGTCCGTTCAACAGGTACCGCTCAACAGGTGCTGCGGGGCTGCGGCCATGAATTCAACCGAACAGACCGCACATTTGGGCTTGAGTCACGGAGGGCAAGAGAGATGAGCGAATCGCACGACACGGTAATCGAGCGGGTGCGGGTGCGCGAAGCGGCGGGCATCTTCCACACACGTGATGCGCTCGATGCCGCCGTCGACGCCCTGCTGCTCGCCGGCTTCGACCGTTCACAGATCGATCTGATGACCAGTGTCGAGACGGTCCGCGATAAGCTCGGCGACGTCTACGTCGCCCCCAAGGAACTGCCCGATGTCCCGGGCGTACCACGGCGGGCCTATGTCGCGCGCGAGGACGTGGCCATTCCGCTGGCGGCCACCGCCGGCATCCTGACCTACGTCGGCGCGACAGCCGCGGCCCTCGGTGTCGTCGCCTCCGGCGGGGCGCTGGCGCTGGCGGTTGCGGCTGCCATCGCGGGCGGCGCCGTCGGTAGCGGCGTGGGCACCTTGCTTGCCCGCTTCATCGGGCGAGAGGAAGCCAAAGAGCTCGAAGAGCAGATGGCCGCGGGCGGCCTTATCCTGTGGGTCCGCACCCACTCGCCCGATCAGGAGGAGAAGGCCCAGAGGATCCTCAAGGACCACGGCGCCGAGGCCGTTCGGGTGCATGAGATCGAGATCGAAAAGCGATTGGAGGACATCCCTTTGAGTTCTATTCGGCCGGACCCGTGGCTCAGCGACGAAACTCTCGGCCAGCCATGAGCCGAGAAACCGCGCCG
>CAZKCM010000094.1:14087-15445 GCA_964551315.1 uncultured Rhodospirillaceae bacterium
GCGGAGCGGCGCCGCGCGCTCGTCTCATCGAAGAGCCCGGGAGCGCCGCACTCGCGGGCCGGGCTGCGGGGCCGCTCCCTGGCCGTCCAGGGGCGGCCAGACGGCGCGATGCGGGATCGGCGCTCCCGGGGTGGCTGGGCCCGCCTATGCGGCGGACTGCTGGCCGTCGGCGCGGTGGACCGGGATCCTCTTGGTCTTCTGCTGGATCTCGGGCGGCTTCGGCACGGTGACGGTCAGCACGCCCTTGGCGTAGGACGCGTCCACCTTGTCGGGATCGACGGCGAAGGGCAGCCGGATCGACCGGACGAACCGGCCGAAGGAGCGCTCCGCGAGGCGGTAGTCGCGCCCGCGCTCCTCGCGGTCGGCCCGCTTCTCGCCCCGGATCGTCAGCAGGTCGTCCTGCACCTCCACGTCGATGTCCTTCTCGTCGACGCCCGGCAGGTCGGCGACGACCTCCAGGCGGTCGTCGGCCTCGCGAACGTCGATGCGCGGCGCCAGCTCCTCCGTTCGCCAGAACCGGAACGGTCCGTCGCCCCCGAAGACGTCGTCGAAGAGCCGGTCGATCTCTCGGCGGAGGTCGCTGAAGGGGTCCGGCCTCCACCAGTCCGGAATCAGCGACGAGCGCCGGCCAAAGGGAATAAGGGATCCAAATGCCATGGCATTCCTCCTTCGTTGCCTGCAATCTGTGATCCGGCACCCGGGTCGGGGCACCGGCGGGTTGCTCGTTTGATCGACGGTCGCGCAGGCCAGCGGGGCCATCGCGGCGCCCCGTCGACGGCCCGCAGCCGCGGCGTCGATCGCTCTGGAACAGGCGACGCAGGAGAAGGTTCCAGGCGCAGCCGCGGTTTTCTCGGGGCCGTTTCGAGCCGCCGGCGACGCGACCGCATTCGCAGGGCAGACTGCCTTGGCGAGAAGGCCCATCCCTCTTGACGGCAAGCGGCGCGACAAAGGAGGCATGGTCTCGGGAGCGGTGGCCCGCCGAGCGCGTTGATCGTCCCGTCGCTCGCCGATCGAGGGGGGAGGGGGCCGCCTTCGGCCGCAGCGCGAGGGCGCACACGATGCTGATGCGCTGGCGCTGACCGCCGGAGAACTCGTGCGGGAAACGCTCCGCGTATTACCTTGCCAACCCGGCGACGTCGGGGAACTCGGATACGCGCGTCTTTCGCTCGCCGGTCCCACCTGGCGCTGTCCATCGGCTTGCTCAGCAACTCCCCGACGGTCATCCACCGCTCGCGTGTCCAGGACAAAGCGGGCGAAACCCGGAACGCGGCTGAACGTGTGGACCGCGGGTCCTTATGCCGGGCGCCTCAACCGAGCCGCTGCAGGAGGCCAGGCCGTTGCTGCTCGCTGGCGTGCGG
>CAZKCM010000095.1:0-1774 GCA_964551315.1 uncultured Rhodospirillaceae bacterium
TTGACGATCGGCTTGCCCTGGACGCATTTGAGCCCGGCCTCGATGACCGACCATTTGGAAGAGTCGATCATCACGGGCACGCGGGCAATGTCGGGCTCCGCCGCCATGAGCTTGAGGAAGCGCGCCATGGCCGCCTCGGCATCGAGCATCGCGTCGTCCATGTTGACGTCGATGATCTGCGCGCCGTTCTCGACCTGCTCGCGCGCGATGTCGAGCGCGGCCTCGAACTGGCCCTCGAGGATGAGCCGCTTGAACTTGATCGAGCCGGCGACGTTGGTGCGTTCGCCGATGTTGATGAATCGTCCGTTCATCGCGCCACCACGAACGGTTCCAGTCCGGAAAGGCGAAGGGTCCTTGGAATTTCGGGAACGACGCGCGGCGGCACCCCGGCGACCGCCTCTGCGATCGCGGCGATATGATCCGGCGTTGTGCCGCAGCAGCCGCCGACCAGGTTGAGGAGTCCGTCGCGCGCCCAGGCGCCGAGATGCGCGGCCATCGAGTCCGGCGTCTCGTCATAGCCGCCGAAGGCGTTCGGGAGCCCCGCGTTCGGATAGGCGGAGACCCGCGTGTCGGCGACACGCGCGAGCTCGGCGACGTGCGCCCTCAGTTCCTTGGGCCCCAGGGCGCAATTGAGCCCGACGCTGAACGGCCGCGCGTGCCGCACCGAGTACCAGAAGGCCTCGGGCGTCTGGCCGGAGAGCGTGCGGCCGGACAGGTCGGTGATCGTGCCCGAGACCATCACCGGCACCGTTTCGCCGCGCTCCTCCAGGAGCTCGTCGATCGCGAAGAGCGCCGCGCGCGCGTTCAAAGTGTCGAACACCGTCTCGACCAGCAGCAGATCGGCGCCGCCGTCCAGCAGGCCCCGTGCCGCTTCCCCATAGGCCGTCCGCAACGCGTCGAAGGTGACGTTGCGGAACCCGGGATCGTTGACGTCCGGCGAGATGGACGCCGTGCGGGAGGTGGGGCCGAGCGCGCCGGCCACCCAGCGCGGCCGCGACTCGTCCCGTGCGCTCGCCCGGTCGGCCGCCCGCCGCGCGAGGCGCGCGCCCGCGCGGTTGAGCTCGTAGGCAAAATCTGCCAGGTCGTACTCCGTCTGGCTGATCGCGGTGGCGTTGAAGGTGTTCGTCGAGACAATGTCCGCGCCCGCCTCCAGATAGCGATCGTGGATCGCTTCGATGACCTCCGGCCTCGTCAGGTTGAGCAGGTCGTTGTCGCCCCTCAATTCCCGGCGATGGTTCGCGAACCGGTCGCCGCGGTAGTCCGCCTCGTCGAGTCCGTGGGCCTGGATCATGGTCCCCATGGCGCCGTCGAGCACCAGGATGCGCCGCGCGGCCGAGTCTTCCAGCCGGCGCCGGCGGGCCGCTTGCCCGGTTTGCGTCATCGCTCCCTCGCTTTTCCGATTGCCGGCGGGGTCGCGGTCTTCTCCGGCATCGTTCCTCCCCATTTCGTTCGCGCGGGCATCGCGATTCAACGCCGGCACGTATCGGACTCGAAGGGACGGTTCTTCGGGACACCGATGGAGGCGGCCTGTTTGTCGCTGAGCTCACTCATGGCTCCTCCCTCGCGGGCGGTTTCGCGAAACGCACCGGGTCGGCCGCTGACCGAGATGGAGATCCGTTCCCTTCACGACATCGGCGCACCGGCTTGTCGATCGGAAGAAGACGGGGCCGCTCCGGCCTTCAAAGCCAAGGTCCGGGCCATCATAGCCGATGTCGCGGGTCGTCTCGCGCGCGATTTCGGGATAGTCCACGCCCGCCTTCGTGGTGATCTCGCC
>CAZKCM010000095.1:1874-15305 GCA_964551315.1 uncultured Rhodospirillaceae bacterium
CTCGCGATTCGATTACAACGAACACAGCGGGACATTCAACCACTCGACCAAATTATTTTTTGGGCGCGGAGTGCTGATACCTCTCTTTTTCCGGCGTTCTCGCGAGAGCAACGGCCTTCTGCGCCTGAGCGCCGTAGCGCAATTGCGCTGGGGCAAGATTCAGCCGCTTGATCGGACGGAGATCGGCGACGCCCCACCCTCGCTGTTCCCCCGCTTCCGCAAGAGAGATCGAATCGTGCTTCGATGCGGCAACCGGAGCCGCAAGGCGCTTGGCATTAAGGACGCATTAGCCGACAAATGCCATTGCTCTTTATGGGCGAAGCAGCAAACACGAAGGGCTAGGGAGGCACGCCTTCGACCGATCGGTCTCACATAGAGGTACGCATGCCTCGGTTTTCGGATAAGCGACCGCCCGCCGGGTTGCACTGCAGCGAAGCGCACCCGCCGGGCGACGAGGATCGCTTCCGGGCAATTTTCGAGCACGCCGCCACCGGGATCGGCGTCGCCGATGCGGATGGCCGCATTCTGCGGGCCAACAAAGCGTATTGCGAACTTCTCGACTACGCAGAAGGCGAACTGCTTGGCACGCCCTTCCTGGCGCTGACCCATCCGGACGACCGCGATCGGAAGGAAGAACAGGTCCGGCGCCTGCTCGCCGGCGAGATCCCGAACTTCGTCATCGAGTCGCGGGTGATCCGCCGCGACGGCGGTGAACGCTGGGTGCGTAGCAGCGTCTCGCTGATTCGCGACACGGCAGGGAACCCGGCCAACATGGTCGCGGTCATCGAGGACATCACCGGCCACCGGCGAGCCGAGGAGCGCCTGCTCGAGAGCGAGCGGCGGGAGCGGGCGCGTGCCGCCGAGCTCGCGGCCGTGCTGGAGGCCGTACCGGCGGTTGTGCTCGTAGCGCACGACCCCGAATGCCGGAGAATAACCGGCAGCCACGCCACCTACGCGCTGCTACGCCGGCCGCCCGGGAGCAACATCTCCAAGAGCGCGGCGACCGCCGAGACGAGCCACTTCAAGGTCATGAAGGACGGCCACGAATTAACGGCCGAGGACCTGCCGCTGCAGCGGGCGGCGCGCGGCGAGACCGTCCACCACCACGAAGAGCAGATCATCTTTGACGATGGCGAGTCCCGGTATCTCTACGGCCACGCCATCCCGTTGCGCGACGAACGCGGGATGGTCCGCGGCGCCGTGGGAGCCTTCCTCGATATCACGGAGCGCAAGCGGATCGAGATTCGGCTGCGGGAGGCGAAGCGCGAAGCCGTGGCCGCGAGCCGCGCGAAGTCGGCGTTCCTGGCGAACATGAGCCACGAGCTGCGCACGCCGCTGAACGCGATCATGGGATTCGCCGACGCCTTGGCGGCGGGCTATGCGGGGCCGCTGGCGCCGAAGCAGGCCGAATATGTCCGCGACATCCACGCCGCCAGCGCGCACCTGCTGAGGCTCGTGAACGATGTTCTCGATCTGTCGAAGGTCGAAGTTGGACGCCTCGAACTGTCACCGGAACCGGTCGATCTCCGGCGGCTCATCGAAGCCTGCACCGCCATCGTTCGCGAGCCGGCCCGCAACGCCGGGCTGCGGCTTGCGGTCGAGATCCCTCCCGACCTGGCACCGATCCAGGCGGACGTCGTACGCCTTAAGCAGGTCTTCCTGAATCTTCTCTCGAACGCAATCAAGTTCACGCCGCGGGGCGGCGAGGTGCGCTTGACGGCCGAACAGAACGACACGGTCGTGACGATCGCCATCCGCGACACCGGCATCGGCATGCGCCCGGAAGACCTGCCCGTGGCGTTCGAGCCCTTCGGGCAGATCGACGCCTCCCTCTCCCGCAGATACGAGGGAACCGGACTCGGCCTGTCGTTGAGCAAGAACCTCATCGAACTGCACGGCGGGCGCCTGGAGATCGAGACCGCCCTGGGTGCGGGGACGACCGTCTTCGTAACCCTCCCCAGATCGGCAACGACGGCTGGCTAGCTGTTCCGGAGATTGCTTCGCGGCGTCCCGACGAAGCGGGTCGCATTCGCCCCGGTCCCACGGGCTCCGAATGCTTGAACCTTTACCGAAGTCACTTCGTCGTCAGGTCTCGAAAACGAGACAATATTATGACGCGCGCCCGGAAGCTCTCTTCGCTTTGTGAATACTTACGGATCAAAGCATGTATGATATAAATCAAATCTATACGGTGAAATAATTTACGACAATTATCTGTATGATGAAGTTTCAGTATAATTTGGTGTCTATACAACACATAAATACTCAAATATATTCTCTCATCGCACTATTATTCTGTTCTCCTCCATATCTTGTGAAGGGTATAATCACGGGTGTGGACAGGAAGGGCAGGAGACAATGGCGAACGCGACCGATCTGTCCGAAAGCCAGCGCCTCTTCACCGTCACCTATGACGGTGAGCCGCGGTGGGTCGTGCGGGCGCGGAACGCGGCCGACGCCGTCACCATGTGCAAGGCGGTGCTCGCCCCCGCCGACCGAGGCGTCCGACCAAGCGGACGGTCCGGCCTGCCCGGACCGTGGAACGTCGCCCGGCTCCAGGCCCGGGAGCCGACCGACTGGGAAAGGCGGCGGTTCCTCTCCGAGGTGCTGTTCCGCTCCGAGGCTGAGAAGAGCCGCCGGCGGTGATCTCAATCTGGCGGTCTGATGCTCACGCGCCGGCCACCCGACCGAACACTACCGGATTGCCGCTGCCAAGCGGCAGCGCGGCCTCCTCGGGCGGCCTCTTGGGGTGTCGCCGGCCGGCCGCACCATCTCGCTTAACCCGGAACGAGAAAGGCCCGGCCGATCTCTCGGCCGGGCCTTCGGGAAACTTGGTGGAGCCAGGCGGGATCGAACCGCCGACCTCTACAATGCCATTGTAGCGCTCTCCCAGCTGAGCTATGGCCCCACGAGGCGGTGCGCCGCGGATGCGGGGCGCTTCCCGCGGCCCCGAAGCTAAGAAGCCGGCGCCTCGGTTTCAAGAGAAAAGTGCAGCCCCGCACCGCCGGACCGGGGACTGCCCCCCGGCGCGCCGGCCGGGGCCGCCTCAGCGCTCGTCCTCTTCGTCGACGTTCTCGATCACCTCGGCCATGTCCTCGTCATCCTCGCCGAGTTCGGAGGCGTCCTCGATCAGATCCTCGTCGTCCTCGTCGCCCTCCTCTTCGAGGACGAGATCCTCGTCGGAGACGTCGAGGTCGACGTCAATGTCTTCGAGATCGACCTCGGCCGTCTCGGCCGCCTCGGCCGGCTTCAGCGCCACCACCTTTTCGGCTATGGCGCTGCGGCCGCGCCGCGTCCGTGAGGCCGCATCCGGATCGTAGACGGCGGAGCATTTCGGACAGACGATCGGCTCGCGCTGCAGGTCGTAGAATCGCGCGCCGCAGCTCTGGCAGACACGCTTCATGCCCCAAGCAGGTTTCACCACTCTGTGTTCCTCCTTCCGTGGCGAATGGCGCCAATCGGAACGTCAATCGAAATATCAATCGTGAGGGCGCCAATTGCCATGCGCGTTCGGCCCTGTCAAAAGATTCGTGCAAGGCGATTCGGCCCTCGTGCGCCGGCGGGCGGCTTGTGCTAGACACACCCCCGCTGCGGGTCCGCGCACGCGATTCCGAAACCGCGCCCGCTTAAGTGATAAGGAGCGAGTCATCTTGCAACCGCTTCGGTCCGAACCCGTGGACGCCCTGACCGGCGAGGCACGCGTGCCGGGCGACAAGTCCATTTCCCATCGCGCCCTGATGATCGGCGCGCTGGCCGTCGGCGAGACCAGGATCGAGGGGCTTCTCGAGGGCGAGGACGTGCTGCGGACGGCCGCCGCGATGCGGGCGCTCGGCGCCGCCGTGGAGCGCGAGGCCGACGACCGGGGAGGTCGCGACGGGGCGCCCGAAGGGGCGCGATGGCGCGTCCGCGGCCGGGGCATCGGCGGCCTTCAGGAGCCGGCTGACGTGCTCGACCTCGGCAACGCCGGCACCGGCGCGCGCCTTCTCATGGGCCTGCTCGCGACACATCCGGGCACGAGCTTCCTCACCGGCGACGCCTCGCTGCGCGCCCGCCCGATGGCGCGGGTGGCCACTCCGCTCGAGATGATGGGCGCGCGCATCGTCGCGCGATCAGGCTGCCGGCTGCCGCTCGCCGTCCTCGGGGCGACCGAGCCCCTACCGATCACCTACCGCCTGCCGGTACCGTCCGCCCAGGTCAAGTCGGCGGTGCTGCTCGCCGGCCTCAACGCGCCGGGCCGGACCACCGTGATCGAGCCTGAGCCGACCCGTGACCACACCGAAACGATGCTCCGGCATTTCGGCGTGGACATCCGGGTCGAGGCGACGGAGGAGGGGCGCGCCGTCACCCTTACCGGCCAGCCGGAGATCTGCGGCCGCGCGGTCCGGGTGCCGGCGGACCCGTCCTCGGCCGCCTTCCCGCTGGTCGCGGCCCTGCTGCTGCCGGGATCGGACATCGTCCTGCGCGGCGTCGGAATGAACCCGCACCGGATCGGCCTCATCGAGACGCTGCGCGAGATGGGCGCTGACATCGTCGAAACCGACCGCCGCGAAGAGGCGGGCGAGCCGGTCGCCGACTTGCGCGTGCGGGCGAGCCGGCTCGCCGGCGTCGAGGTACCTGCGGCACGGGCGCCGTCGATGATCGACGAGTACCCCATCCTGGCGGTGGCCGCCGCCGCGGCCGAGGGAACGACCGTCATGCGTGGGCTGGCCGAGCTCCGGGTCAAGGAGAGCGACCGGCTCGCCGCCATCGCGCGCGGCCTCGCGGCCTGCGGCGTCGCGGTGGAGGCCGGCCCCGACAGCCTCACCGTGACCGGCCGCGGCGGGCGCCCGCCCGGCGGCGGCACGGTGGCCGCCGGTTACGACCACCGCATCGCCATGGCCTTCCTCGTCCTCGGCATGGTGTCCGAGGCGCCGGTGGAGATCGACGACGGAACGGCGATCGGCACGAGCTTCCCGGGCTTCGCGGCGCTGATGAACGGACTCGGCGCCCGCATCCTGCCGGTGGAGGGTGCGTCATGACCGGACAGGCCCCTCCCGCGGGCCGCGCTACAGACTGCCCCGCCGAGCGCCCGGCGGCCCGTGAAGCCCCCCTGGTTATCGCCGTCGACGGGCCGTCGGCCGCCGGCAAGGGAACGCTCGCCCGCCGCCTTGCCGATTACTATGGCCTTGCCTATCTCGATACAGGTCTGCTTTACCGCGCCGTTGCCGCGCGGCTGCTGCGGGCCGGGATCGATCCCGAAGACGAGGCCGCCGCCGTGACGGCCGCCGAGGCCGTGTCGCTCGCCGAGCTCGACGCGCCGGACCTGCGCGACGAAGCGGTGTCGCGGGCGGCGTCCAGGGTGGCGGCGATCGGCGGGGTCCGTGCGGCGCTTCTCGACCTGCAGCGGCGCTTTGCCGCGAATCCGTCGGCCGGGCCGTCCGGCGGGACGGTGCGTGGGGCCGTTCTCGACGGTCGCGACATCGGCACCGTCGTCTGGCCGCAGGCCCAGGTCAAGCTGTTCGTCGTCGCCAGTCTGGAGGAACGGGCGCGGCGACGGCATAAGGAGTTGCTCGAGCGGGGCTGCGAGAGTATATATTCCCGCGTTCTGCAGGACATGAGGGAACGCGACGCGCGCGACAGCGGTCGGGCCATCGCGCCTTTGGTGCCGGCGCCTGACGCTATAGTCATCGACACCTCGGCGGTCGACGCAGACGGCGCTTTTGCAATAGCCGTCGCCCATATCGGCCCACGCAGCCAAGACCGGCAAGGCCAGAGCGACGACCGGCATTGACGACCGGCGCTACCGCTTTCTGCCCCGCGGAGCACCCGAGTTCTCGCCCTCCCGCACGGCCGCCAGCGGCCGGTACGCGGCGGCGGAACGTGTAATTGGGAGAGACCGCCGGAGACAACCGGCTGGCCGGAATAACCTCAAGAAAGGACAGCAACTGTATGACACAAGCAGCAACCGCTTCGACCGGCGACACCGCCAACAAGGAGAGTTTCGCCGCTCTGCTGGACGAGACCTTCAGCAGCGACACGAGCATTGAAGGCAGCGTCCTGAAGGGCACGGTCGTCGCGATCGAGAACGACGTCGCGGTAATCGATGTCGGCCTGAAGTCGGAGGGCCGCGTTCCGCTCAAGGAATTCGCCACCCAGGGGCAGAAGGCCGAGATCAAGGTCGGCGACGAGGTCGAGGTCTATCTCGAGCGCATGGAAGATAAGAACGGCGAAGCGGTACTGAGCCGCGAGAAGGCGCGGCGCGAGGAGGCCTGGACACAGCTCGAGAAGTGCTTCAACGAGAACCAGCGCGTCACCGGCGTCATCTTCGGCCGGGTCAAGGGCGGCTTCACCGTCGATCTGTCCGGCGCGGTCGCCTTCCTCCCGGGCAGCCAGGTCGACATCCGTCCGGTCCGCGACATCGGCCCGCTGATGGGAACGCCGCAGCCGTTCCAGATCCTCAAGATGGACCGCTCCCGCGGCAACATCGTCGTGTCGCGCCGCGCCGTGCTCGAGGAAAGCCGCGCCGAGGCCCGGTCCGAGCTCGTCGCCAATCTGAAGGAAGGCCAGGTCCTGACCGGCGTCGTCAAGAACATCACCGATTACGGCGCCTTCGTCGATCTCGGCGGCGTGGATGGTCTGCTGCACGTCACCGACATCGCCTGGCGGCGCATCAATCACCCGTCCGAGGCATTGAGCATCGGCCAGACGGTGCAGGTGCAGGTCATCCGCTTCAACCCGGAGACGCAGCGCATCTCGCTCGGCATGAAGCAGCTCGAGGCCGACCCGTGGGAGGGCGTCGAGGCGAAGTATCCGGTCGGCGCGAAGTTCAAGGGCCGCGTGACCAACATCACCGACTACGGCGCGTTCGTCGAGCTGGAGCCGGGGATTGAGGGCCTTGTCCACGTGTCGGAGATGAGCTGGACCAAGAAGAACGTCCATCCGGGCAAGATCGTCTCGACCAGCCAGGAGGTCGAGGTGATGGTGCTGGACGTCGACCCGCAGAAGCGGCGCATCAGCCTTGGCCTGAAGCAGTGCTTCGAGAATCCGTGGGAAGCGTTCGTCGAGAAGTTCCCGATCGGCAGCGTGCTCGAAGGCGAGGTCAAGAACATCACCGAGTTCGGCCTGTTCGTGGGCCTGCCCGGCGACATCGACGGCATGGTCCATCTCTCGGACCTCGACTGGCAGAAGCCGGGTGAGCAGGCGCTCGCCGATTACAAGAAGGGCGATATCGTCAAGGTGAAGCTCCTCGACGTCGACGTCGAGAAGGAGCGGATCAGCCTCGGCATCAAGCAGCTCTCCGAGGACCCCTTCGCCACGGTTACCGGCAACATCAAGAAGGGCGATATCGTCACCTGCACCGTGACGGCGGTGCAGGACGGCGGCATCGAGGTCTCCATCGGCGACGGCACCACGGGCTTCATCCGCAAGAGCGACCTTTCGCGCGATCGCAGCGAGCAGCGACCGGACCGCTTCGCGGTCGGCGAGAAGGTCGACGCCAAGGTTACCTCGATCGACACCAAGACCCGCAAGGTCGTCCTGTCGATCAAGGCGAAGGAGGTCGAGGAGGAGAAGCAGGCGATGGCCGATTACGGCTCCTCCGACTCCGGCGCGAGCCTCGGCGACATCCTGGGCGCCGCGATCTCGAAGGCCCAGCGCGACCGGGCCCGGGAGGAAGCCGAGGAGAAGAAGGCGAAGTCCGGCTCCGAGAACGAGTCGGACGAGGAGTAGTCCGAACCGGCATTCCGACAGCGGCCGCAACGACGGCGCGCAACGGACAGGGGGCGGGTTTCATACCCGCCCCTTTCCGATTCCGGACCTTCGCCCGCGGTCTTCCGGTCCGGAAATCGTTAAATCTGAGAGACTTATCCTTGACGCCCCCCGGTCGCTTTGGCACCCTCTGGTTAACTTGGGCGGCGGGATGCACGGCGCCCCAACGAAATCAGGGGAAAATGCGTTCCATGACGAAGTCCGAATTGATCGCGCGGATCGGTGAGCTCAATCCGCACCTCTTCCATCGCGATGTCGAGCGGATCGTCAGCACCATCTTCGAGGAAATCTCGGCAGCCCTTGCCCGCGGCGACCGCGTCGAGCTGCGCGGCTTCGGCGCATTCTCGGTCAAGCAGCGCGAAGCGCGGCTCGGCCGCAATCCCCGCACCGGCGATTCCGTCGCGGTAGCACGCAAGGCGATTCCCTTCTTCAAGACGGGCAAGCAGCTGCGCGAGCGGCTGAACGGCAAGGAGGGCTGACGGCGCGGAACGGCAGTTGCCTACCCCGTAGACAACTGCCGTTTCGCGCTTTAAGACCTGGACTCACCGGCCCGCGCCCCGGTTCGGGCGCGGCCATGATTGCGAAGGTGAGCCCGCCGTGAAGCACTTGTCCTGGATCTTCACGTTGCCGATTACGGTGATCGTGGTGCTGTTCGCCGTCACCAACCGGTCGCCCGCAACGCTGAGCTTCTGGCCGCTGCCCTGGGCGGTCGACCTGCCGATCTATCTGATCATCCTCGGCTCCCTGTTCATCGGATTCCTGCTCGGGGCGGTCGCCGCCTGGGCCTCGGGAAGCCGCCGCCGGCGGTACGCCCGTCAGCTGGCCGAGCAGGTGCGCGCACAGAATCAGCAGATCCTCGAACTGCAACGGCGTCAGCAGGCCGCCGAGGCGGCGGCGGCGCCGCTGCGCCCGGTGCCGGCCCCCGCCGCCCCGGCCGAGGATCGGCGGATCGCTCGTGCCTCCTAGTCCCGGCCGGGACCGGCAAGCAAACGCACCGGGCGCCGTTGCCCGTACCGCCGCGGGAACGGCGTTCCGGTGAATCGCGTGAGTGCCTCATGAAAATCATCGTCGTCGGCGGCGGCATCGCCGGACTGAGCACCGCCTGGGCGCTGTCCCGCGGCGGTCATGAGGTCGCGCTGTTCGAGCAGGACCCGATCCCCAATCCGCGCGGTGCGTCCGTCGATCAGCATCGCCTGATCCGCCAGTTCTACGGCGACCAGCTCGGCTACTGCCGTCTCGTGGAGTCCGCCTTCGCCGCCTGGGACCGCCTCTGGCGGGACCTCGGGCGAAGCCACTACGCCGAGACCGGCTCCCTCGCCATCTCGACCGAAGCCGGGGATTGGACGGACCGGTCGCGCCGGACGATGGACGCCGCCGGCCTCGAATACGAGCTTCTCGACGACGCGGCGCTCGCGGCGCGCTATCCTTTCCTGACGCCACCGGCCGGATGCCGGGCGATTCACTCGCGCCGCGGCGGTGTCCTGTTCGCCGAGCGCATCGTCGCCGACCTCGGCGACCGGCTGCGCCGCGACGGAGTCGATCTCCGCCCACAGCGGCGGGTTCGGGACATCGATCCGGTCCGGGCGCGGGTGCATCTGGAGGACGGCGCAAGCGAGGAGGCCGATGCCGTCGTGATCGCCGCCGGGGCGTGGCTGCCGCGGCTGCTGCCGGATTTCGCCGCGCGCGCAACGCCGATGCGGAACGCGGTCCTCTATGTCGAGCCGCCGGCCGCCCTCGCGGACGCCTGGGCCCGGGCACCCATCCTGGTGGATTTCGGCGGCAGCGACGATGCCTATGCCGCGCCGCCGGTCGGCGACACCCAGTTGAAGATCGCCTACGGCGTGCATCGGACGGCCGGCGATCCGGACGCCCCGCGCGAGCCTTATCCCGGCGAAGGGGAGGAAATGCTGGCGCGGTTCGCCGGGCGGCTGCGCGATCTGGCGGACTATCGCATCCACCCGCCGCGGGTCTGCTACTACATGATCGCACCGGACAGCCGGTTCATCCTGGAGCGGCTGGACCGCGCCTGGGTCGTCAGCGCCTGCTCCGGCCACGGCTTCAAGTTCGGTCCGCTGGTCGGAATCGCGGTCGCCGACGCCGTGACGGGACGGCGGGATGCAGCTTGGACCGCCCGCCTGCTTGCCGGCGACGCCGTGACGGAGGATACTGGGGACCTGTCGCTCCTTGGCTGAGACCCACCACACCGCCATGACCGGATCCGCCACACCGCGCGTCCTCGTCGCTCTTGACACGAGCGACACGGACACCGCCGTGACCCAGGCCCGCGCGGTCCGGGCCTCGGTGGATGGCGTCAAGCTGGGCCTGGAGTTCTTCACCGCCAATGGCCCATCCGGCGTGCGGGCCGTCGCGGCCGAAGGGCAGCCGATCTTCCTCGACCTCAAGTTTCACGACATCCCGAACACCGTGGCGGGCGCGGTCCGGGCGGCGACGCGGCTCGCGCCCTTCATGATGAACGTTCACGCCGGCGGCGGCGGCGCGATGCTGCACGCCGCGGCGGAAGCGGCGAGCGAGGCCGCGGAGGAAGCCGGCATCGCGCGCCCGCTGGTGATCGCCGTCACGGTTCCGACGAGCCTCGGCGAGGATGATCTCGCGGAGGTCGGAGTGCCGGGTACCGTGGGCGATCAGGTTCGGCGGCTGGCGGATCTCGCGCAGCGCTGCGGGCTGGACGGCGTCGTCTGCTCGCCGCGGGAGATCGCCGCCCTGCGCCGGCAGTGCGGTCCGGGATTCGTCCTGGTCGTGCCGGGGATCCGCCCCGCCTGGGCCGCCGCGGGCGATCAGAAGCGGATCATGACCCCGGGCGAAGCGGCGAGCCAAGGCGCCGATTACCTGGTGATCGGCCGGCCGATCACCGGAGCCGCCGATCCGGCCGCCGCTGCCCGGCGGATCGCGGAGGAGATCGCCGAAGCCGCGGCTTGAGGCGATTCGCCGGATTCCTTATCTAAGGGTCCAAAGGGAACCCATGCTCGAGGACACGCGCCTAGGTCGGCCGTTGCGCCGCCCCGACGGCCGGAGAACTGGGACGGAATGAGCGCACAGCCGCCGAAGGCGCCCCCGGTTGGACCGCAGCGGGCGCCGCTGTCGATCCGCGGAACCTTCTCCGAGGCCTACGCTCTGCTTTGGAGCAACCGAGACGGCTTCCTGCTGGTCGGGCTGATCCCGGTTGCCGCGTCCTTTCTCCTCACAGTAATCGCGAACAGCGTCCCGGTGACCGAGGGTGCCGGCAGAGAAACCGGCATCCTTCTCGCCGTTCTCGCCGCGGATCTGATTCCGACGACGCTGTTCGCCGTCGGCTGGCACCGGCTGATCCTGCTCGGGCCGGAGCAGGCCAACGCGGCGCCGAGCCTGCGTTGGGGAAGCCGCGAGACGACCTATCTCTGGCGCAGCGTCCTGCTCGTCGTCGGCACCCTTCTGGCCATGGCGATCCCGGTGTCGATCGCCGGGGCACTCGCCCAGCGCTTTGCCCTCGGCCACCTGCTCTTCGCGCTCGTCTCCTTCCTCGCGCTGTTCGTCATGGTGCGGCTTGCCCTGGTCCTGCCGGCCAGCGCCGTCGACGCCCCCTATGACTTCTCGCGGTCCTGGAACGACACGGCGGCCCGCGGCCTCCGCCTCGTCGCGATCGTGTTCCTGGTGGCGCTTCCGCTGTTTCTGCTGCTCCAGACCTTCAATGGGTTGGCCGGTGCCCTGGGCTTGGCCGCCGCTGCGCCGTTCACGGTGATGCTGTTGAACAGCGCCGGCAGCTATGTGCTTCTGGCCGCGCTTCTGACCGTGTTCTCGCTCGCCTTCCGCCGGCTGTCGGGCTGGCCGAATATCCGCCTGGCCGCGCCGGCGCAGGACGCCTGAGAGTCGGCGGTCCCATGCCCGTGCTGGCCAAGATCTGCGGTTTGAAGAGCCAGGCCGCCGTTGCCGCGGCCGTGGCCGGCGGCGCCAGCCATGTCGGCTTCGTCTTCTACCCGCCCAGCCCGCGGGCGGTCGACCTCGCCGCGGCCGCCGCCCTCGCCGCGGCGGTGCCGGACGGCATCGTCCGAGTCGGCCTGCTGGTGGACGCCGACGACCATCGGATCGCGGAGATCCTGGCAACCGTGCCGCTGCAGATGCTGCAGCTCCACGGCCGCGAAACGCCGGAGCGCGTGCGCGCCGTCAAGGACCGGTTCGGGCTGCCGGTGATGAAGGCCGTCGGCATCGCGGAGGCCGCCGACCTCGCTGCGGCGGAGGCCTATTGCGAGGCCGCCGACTGGCTTCTGTTCGACGCCAAGCCGCCGAAGCGACCCGGCGCCCTGCCGGGTGGCAACGCCCGCGCCTTCGACTGGAGCCTGCTCGCCGGGCGAAGCTGGCCGGTCCCCTGGATGCTGTCGGGCGGGCTCACCGCCGACAACCTTACCGCGGCGGTGCGGGCGACCGGCGCCCGTGTCGTCGACGTGTCCTCCGGCGTCGAGGACGCGCCCGGCCAGAAGAACCCGGCGAAGATCGCCCGCTTCCTCGCCGCCGCCGCCGCCGCGTAGGCCGCGCGCCCGCTTCTGCCGCCGGCCGGCCCTGGGGCCGGCGGCCCATTCCGCTTTGGTAAGGCGCGAGAAACCGACCGCGAACAATTTGTTAACCATTGGGACATAGCGTGGCCTCAGACAGGGTTGCATGTCCAAGCGATGACCGTTCCGCGCGCCACGGGTCTGAGAGCCAAGGTCTTGCCTGCCCCTGCTGACCACCAGCCGGCTGCGGTTCTGATCGTCGAAGACGAGATGCTGATCGCGCTCGCCACGTCCTCGATCCTGTCCGAGCTGGGCTACGAGGTGACCGGCATCGCCTCGTCGGCGGAGGCCGCGTACCAGGCGGCGGCGGCGCGCGTTCCCGATCTGGTGCTGATGGACATCACCCTGCGCGGCGCCATCGACGGCATCGAGGCGGGGCGCGTGCTGAAGGAGCGCTTCGGCGTTCCGATCCTCTTCGTCACCGCCCATTCCGACGGCCCGACGATCGATCGCGCCAAGACCGCCGGCCCCATCGGCTACCTGATCAAGCCCTTCTCGCCGAAGCAGCTGGAGCAGGCCGTGGAGCGTGCGATCGAGGCCGCCGGGCGCGCCTCGTAGATCCTCGCACCTCCGTCTCCACGAACGGGCGGCCCCGCCCCGGCAAGGCGCACCGGCGTTGCAAAGCTTTGACCTTTTCCCGGCGCTATGGTTGATTGCGCGGGCGTCACGTCAGACAACCCGCTGGTGAGCGCCATTGGCCAACCCCAATACCTTCCGAGCAGGCCCCGACGAGCATGGGCATTTCGGCATCTATGGCGGCCGGTTCGTCGCCGAGACGCTGATGCCGCTGATCCTCGAGGTCGAACGCGCCTATGAGGCGGCGAAGCAGGATCCGGCCTTCGCCGCCGAGCTGGCCTATTACCTGAAGCACTATGTCGGGCGGCCGAGCCCGCTCTATTTCGCGGAGCGCCTGACCCGCCACTTCGGCGGCGCGAAGATCTACTTCAAGCGCGACGAGCTGAACCATACCGGCGCACACGAGATCAACAACTGCATCGGCCAGATCCTGCTCGCCAAGCGGATGGGCAAGACGCGGATCATCGCCGAGACCGGGGCCGGGCAGCACGGTGTGGCCACGGCGACGGTGTGCGGGGTGTTCGTTCTGTCCAGCGCCATCTATATGGGTGAGACCGAATTCGAA
>CAZKCM010000096.1:0-15036 GCA_964551315.1 uncultured Rhodospirillaceae bacterium
GTGGTTCATCAGGGCGGTGAGGACCCATCGCGCGGCTGCCAGTTTTCCTGGTGGTGCGACGGGCGAAGCGACACGCCGCGGGAAGCGAAAGCCTGGGCCAGGGCGCAGCGCCTGGCCCGGGAGATGGCCGCGGGTGTTCATCCCGACCGCACGGGCGGCGCCCTGTTCTATCACCACCGCTCGATCTCGCCCTTCTGGCGCTCGCACATGCAACAGACGGTCGAAATCGACCAGCATGTCTACTACCATTACCGGCAGGACGGCCCCGACCAGAGATCTCCCGCGACGGGAACAGGGACGGCGTCTGCTTCGGCGGGGGGATGACGATTGGACAGCCGCGCATTCGGTGCGCATCGGTCCCTGTTCATGACGTGCTCGCGTCGGCTGGCGCGGCGGGCATGAGCGGCGAGAAGCGGCGGGTCACGTCCATGGCCGTTGCCGGTGTCTTGCTTGGGGCCTTCCTCGCCGCGGCGCCGATCCAGGTAGCAAAGGCCCATCCGCATGGCTGGATCGAAATCACCGTCGAAGTCTTGTTCGACGAAACCGGGCGGGTGACAGGCCTTCGCGAGAACTGGCTGTTCGACGAGGCTTATACGGCCTTCGCGGTGGAAGAACTCGGAGGAAGCCCGTCCCAACAGGATATCGACGCGTTGCTGCGCGGCATCATCAGGAACTTGGAGGAGTACGCCTATTTCACGAAGGTCAAGTACAACGGCGAAGAGGTGGCGTTCGCTCCGGTGACCGAGGCGTCGTCGGCGCTGCGCGGACAGCGCCTCGACATGACCTTCCTGCTGCGCTTCGAGGCGCCGCTCGACCTCAAAGGCTCGCGGCTCCTCTACGCGATCTTCGATCCGACCTACTACATCGAGATTCTCCACTCCGAATCCGAAGACGCAGTCCGTCTCGAGGCGGCCCCGGCCGGTTGCACACACCACATGATCGAGCCGAACCCGACCATGGAGGCGGTCGCGCTGGCAGCCGCACTTGATCGCACGCAGACGGCCGGCGACGGCCTGGGGAGCCTCTTCGCGGAGTGGGTGGAAATCGAATGCCCATAAGGCGGCCGGCGTCGTTGCTGCTCTGCCTGGCCGCAGCGACGCTGCTGGCTCTTCATCCCGATCTCGCGTTTGCGGTGACCGCGGTCCCTGACCCGGCCGCGGATCTCGGGGGCGCCGCGCGGCAACCGGGGCCGTCCGCGTTCGGCCGGTTCACCGGCTGGATCCTGGATCAGCAGCGGGCGTTTCACCGCGAACTGACCCAAGGCCTCCGAAGCCTTGGCGCGGACGGCGGCCTGAGAGCCGGCCTGGGGCTCATCCTCGCGAGCTTCCTCTACGGCGTCTTCCATGCGGCCGGCCCCGGTCACGGGAAGGCCGTGATCGCAACCTATCTGCTGACTCACCGGGAGCGGGTGGCGCGGGGCGTGTGGTTATCTGCGGTGGCCGCGTTCTGCCAGGGGCTTACCGCGATCGCCCTTGTGTACGGACTGATCGGATTCGCGGGGTGGCTGCCCAGCGAAACATCGGCCGCCGTGGCATGGTCGGAGCGTGCCAGCTATGCCCTCGTCTTCCTCCTGGGTGCGTTCCTGGCCGTCCGAGCCGCAAAGCGGCTGGCATCGGCGCTCGCGGGGCGCACCGCGGCGCCTTTCTCTCCGCGGGTCCCGGACGATCCCCAAGACCACCACCATGGGCACGCGCTGAGCTGCGGCGACCACGCGCACGTCCCGTCCGTCGAACAGATTGAGAGCGCAACGGACGGCCGCACGGCTCTCGGGCTGATTCTCTCGATCGGCCTGCGCCCCTGCAGCGGGGCGATTCTCGTGCTGCTGCTCGCGCGGATCATGGGGCTGGACGGGGTGGGTGTCGCCGCCGTCGCCGCGATGTCGACGGGGACCGCACTGGCCGTTGCCATCCTGGCGCTCCTCGCCGTGAGCGCGCGGCAATGGGCCGCGTCCATAGGCGGCAAACGGCGGGACCGCTATCGCATGGCGGCGGATGCCGTCGCTCTTGCCGGCGGCATTCTGGTAATGGCCATCGGCATCACCCTCATCACGGCATCATTCGCCCCGCCGCATCCTCTGGCGTCCTTTTGAGGGTTTCGAGGATCGGCCCCGGGGGCGGGCGGTCTCGTTCCCGAGGAAGAGATCGCCCGCCCTTTCGAGGCCGAACCGTCAGACGCTGTAGTACAGCTTGAACTCGATCGGGTGCGGGGAGTGCTCGTAAGCGTAGACCTCTTCCCACTTCAGATCGAGGTAGCTGGAGATCAGGTCGTCGGTGAAGACGTCGCCCTTCTTCAGGAAGGCGTTGTCGTTCTCCAGCGAGACGAGCGCCTCGCGCAGCGAACCGCAGACCGTCGGGATGTCCTTCAGCTCCTCCGGCGGCAGGTCGTAGAGGTTCTTGTCCATGGCATCGCCGGGATGGATGCGGTTCTCGATACCATCCAGCCCCGCCATGAGCATGGCCGCAAAGGCGAGGTACGGATTGGCCGAAGGATCGGGGAAGCGCACCTCGACGCGCTTGCCCTTCGGGCTCGCCACATAGGGGATGCGGCAGGAGGCAGACCGGTTGCGCGAGGAATAGGCGAGCAGGACCGGCGCCTCGAAGCCCGGGATCAACCGCTTGTAGCTGTTGGTCGACGGGTTGGTGAAGGCGTTGAGGGCCTTCGCGTGCCGGATGATGCCGCCGATGTAATAGAGCGCCGTCTCCGACAGGTCGGCGTAGCCGTTGCCCGCAAAGAGGGGCTGTTCACCCTTCCACAGCGACTGGTGGACGTGCATGCCGGATCCGTTGTCCCCCTTCACCGGCTTCGGCATGAAGGTCGCCGTCTTGCCATAGGAATGGGCGACGTTGTGGACCACGTACTTGTAGATCTGCATGTGGTCGGCGCAGCGGGTGAGGGTGTCGAACTTCAGCCCCAGCTCGTGCTGGCTCGGCGCCACCTCGTGGTGGTGCTTCTCGACGTCGATGCCCATGTCGGCCATGACCGTCAGCATCTCGGCACGCAGGTCGCTGCCGGAATCCACCGGCGGCACGGGGAAGTAGCCACCTTTGACCGGCGGCCGGTGGCCGTGGTTGCCTTCCTCGAACTTCTTCGCGGAGGCATAGGGGCCTTCCTCCGAGTTGAACTCGAAGAAGCTGCGATTCATCGAGACGTCGTAGCGGACATCGTCAAAGACGAAGAACTCGGCCTCAGGACCGACGAACACCGTATCGCCGATGCCGGTGCTCTTCAGATAGGCCTCCGCGTTCTTGGCGACGGAGCGCGGATCGCGGGTATAGTTTTGCCCTGTCAGCGGCTCGAGCACGTCGCAAATAACGATCAGCGACGTCTGCGCCGCGAAAGGGTCGAGAACCGCGGTATCGCAGTCGGGCAGCAGAACCATGTCCGACTCGTTGATCACCTTCCAGCCGGCGATCGACGAGCCGTCGAACATGACGCCCTCGGTCAGCATGTCTTCGTCCACCGTCCGCGCGGCCTGGGCCAGATGCTGCCACTTGCCGCGCGGGTCGGTGAACCGGAAATCGACGTATTTCACGTCGTGTTCCTTGATCATCGAAAGGACTTTTTTCGGGTCGGACATTCTCTCTATCCTCAGGATCGGTCGGCGGTTGCGAACATTGGGTCGATGATGAAGGGGGGCGACCGGAGCGGTCACACGGCGTCGGCGCCGCGCTCGCCGGTGCGAATCCGGATCGCCTCGTCGACGGTGTAGACAAAGATCTTGCCGTCGCCGATCCGCCCGGTATGGGCAGCTTGTTGAATCGCCTCCACGGCCCGCTCGACCAGGCTGTCCTCGAGGACGACCTCCACCTTCACCTTCGGCAGGAAATCGACCACGTATTCAGCCCCGCGATAGAGCTCGGTATGGCCCTTCTGGCGTCCGAAGCCCTTGGCTTCGGTGACGGTGATCCCCCGGATGCCGATCTCGTGGAGGGCATCCTTCACCTCGTCCAGTTTAAAGGGCTTGATAATGGCTTCGATCTTCTTCATCGGACCTGCTTTGCACTCTCTTTGAGAGCGGCGCATCGGTGCGCCGCATCCGTATCAAAGCAAGCTCCGTGCCAACGCCGTGCCAAGCCCCGGATGACGCGGCCCGGCGATGTCGACGGCCGACAGGACCGGTTCTGCTTTCATCCGCGCCAAAAGCTTGCGCAGAGCGCCTATTTTTTGGGCAAACCAGTCCGGGGCAGATGATGCCGCCCGCTCAGTCAACCCGCTCAGCCAGCCAGGATCCGATGCGCTCCAGGGCCGCCATGATGTTCTCCAGGCTGTTGGCATAGGAGATTCGAAGGAAGCCTTCGCCGTGCCGGCCGAAGCTTGATCCGGCCAGGGTCGCGACGCCCGCCTCCTCGAGCAGACGGCGCTCCAGCTCCTTGGCGCGCAGGCCCGTACCGGTCACGTTGGGAAAGGCGTAGAAGGCACCGCCGGGCTCCGCGCAGCGGAAGCCCGGGAGCCGGTCGAGGGCGGGCACCACCTGGCGGCGACGCTCGTCGAACGCGGCAACCATGCGGGCGACCGAATCCTGGGGGCCGGTGAGGGCGGCGATGCCGGCGAACTGCGCCGCCGCGTTAACGCAGGAGTGGGAATTGATGGCGAGCCGGGTCGCGCCCTCGATCAGGGCCGGCGGCCAGACTCCGTAGCCGAGGCGCCAGCCGGTCATGGCGTAGCTCTTGCTCCAGCCCTCGAGCAGGATGACCCGGTCGCGGAGATCCTCGTAGGCGAGGAGGCTGACGTGCCGGAGGTCGCCCCGGGGATCCCCGTAGACGAGGCGGCTGTAGATCTCGTCGCTGAGGACGGCGACATGCGGGTGCTCGGCGAGGCCGGCGGCGAGCCGGTCGAGTTCGGACTTCGGCGTGACCGCTCCGGTCGGATTGGCCGGGCTGTTGAGAATGAGAAGCCGCGTCCGCGGCGTGATCCGCGCCAGCACGTCCTCGGCACTGAAGGCGAAACCGTTCGCCTCGAGGAGGGGGACGGGCACCGGCTCGGCCCCAGTGAACCGAATCGCCGATTCATAGATGGGAAATCCGGGATCGGGGTATAGGATCTCGGCACCCGGTTCGCCGAACATGATCACGGCGAAGAACAGCGTCACCTTGCCGCCCGGCACGATGAGGACCTGTCCGGGATCGACCTCAACGCCATGCCGTCGCTGCAGGTCGGCGGCGACCGCTTCGCGCAGGGCGGGGATGCCTTCCGCCGGCGTGTAGCCATGATGACCGTCGCGCAAGGCCTTGCAGGCCGCCTCGACGATGTGCGGCGCAGTCTGGAAATCGGGCTGGCCGATGCCGAGATTGATAACGGACCGTCCGGCCGCCTCGAGCGCCTTTGCGCGGGCCAGCACCTCGAACGCAGATTCGGTGCCGAGCCGGTCCATGGCGCACGCCTGCCTGATCATGCCTGGCTCCTTCGGACAGCAGGTGTGAGAACGGGATGGCGCGGCGCAGCTTATCCGACCCGGCGGCGGGTCGGAAGCGGCCTGAACGTGCCGGCTGCCGTCGGGAGACCGTCGCAGCGGCGCTTGACGGAGAGGAGGCTAAAGGACTACACACGGCCCCGATGGCGGGTGTAGCTCAGTTGGTTAGAGCGCCAGATTGTGGCTCTGGAGGTCGTGGGTTCGAGACCCATCACTCGCCCCAACGGATCATTGTCCACTGTCCTCGCTTCCTCTCCGCCGAGAAACGAAGCATCTACTTCCAGGTCACGGACCCCGGCGCGACCCATGTGTCGGGTTTGCAACGAACGGAGGGCCGGAATCGCCCATGCGCTCCGATCGCGCGTGAACTTCCGTGAGCAAAGGCTTGTAGCTGCGGGCGAGAAGCGGGATATTCGGTTTAGTCGTTTCCGGGACCACAGGGCGAAAGGCATCGGCATGGGGGAGGTCCGATATCTCATCCGGGAGCACATCCCGGCGCTTCGCCGATACGCCCGGGCCCTCCTCCGCGACCGGGATCAGGCCGATGACCTGGTGCAGGACTGTCTTGTCCGCGCGATCAATGCCGCCGATCAGTGGGAGCCTGGAACCAACCTCCGCGCGTGGCTGTTCGCTATCCTACACAATATCTATGTGAGCGATCGCCGTAAGCTCGCACGACGGCCACGACATGTCGCAATGGAAACCGAGGAGTCCCGATTGGAATATCTCCCGAACCAGGTGAAGAGCGTCGAGCTCAGCGAGCTGGAGCGGGCGATCCGGTCGCTTCCGGAGCAGCAGCGGATTACTGTTCTCCTGGTCGGGCTACAGGGGATGGACTACAAGGAGGTGGCCGAGATCACGGGGGTTCCGCTCGGCACCGTCAGATCTCGACTGTCCCGCGCGCGAGAAGCGCTCCATCGTCTTTTGAACGAATCACAGACGGCGTCCGCCGGAGAAATCCATGCAACAAAAAAGGAAGTTTCCTGACGAGGAGGCCCTGCAGGCCTATCTTCAGGGACGCCTCGACGGGCCCCGCCGACGGGAAATCGAGGTCGCGGCGGCCCAGGATCCGGAGCTTTCGGCGTGGATCGACGCCTGTGCGGCACAGAACCGCGGCATGCACATGCTCTACGACAGCATCCTCAGAGAGCCGATCCCCGAGCATCTCCTTCGGATCTTCGAGCGGAACTGACCCGATTTCATACCTCCCGTCCGCAAGCCGGATTGCGGCTTGCACCGTCAGACCCGCCGGTCAAGGTCTGGCCCGGGAATGAGGCACCAAGTAGACTGTTGACGGAAACGCCGAAGGAGGCGATCGGCATGGAGCAGGAAGCCATACTGTTCGCGAACGAGGCGTTCTATCGCGCCTTCGCCGATCGGGATCTGGAAGCCATGAATGCCCTTTGGGCGCGCCGGCTTCCGATCGCCTGCGTGCATCCCGGCTGGGGGCCGCTCACGGATCGCAATGAGATCATGGAAAGCTGGCGCGGCATCCTCAGCGGCACCGGTCCCTTCGACGTCACCTGCCGTGATCCGCGCGCCTTCCTGGTCGGGGATACGGCCGCATTCGTCGTTTGCTTCGAGGCGATCAACAATGGCTTTCTGGTCGCGACGAACGTCTTCGCGCGCGAGGACGGGGCCTGGAAGCTTGTGCACCACCAGGCCGGCCCGACGGCGGACCGTCCAGGCGGCGGGGACGAGGACCGGGCGGGAAACAGCGTTCATTGACCGTGGACGATGAGACCCGATCGGGCCCGGGGCGCCCGGCCCACGGAACGGCGCCGGAGACGACCGGCCGCGACGAAGCGGCGCTGCTCACGATCGCGGAGATGGCGCGCGCCGACGCGCTGACCATCGCATCAGGAACGAGCGGGATCGCACTCATGGAGGCGGCCGGCGGGGCCGTGGCCAGCGAGATCACGCGACGCTGGTCGCCGCGGCCAGTGGCGGTGCTCTGCGGCCCGGGAAACAATGGCGGCGACGGGTTCGTCGCAGCCCGCCGGCTGCAGGAGGCAGGCTGGCCCGTGGTGCTGGGCCTCCTGGGCGCGCGGGACCGGCTCGCCGGCGATGCAGCGCTTGCGGCCGAGCGGTGGACCGGCCCGGTCGCGACCGCGTCAGAGGCGGTCCTCGACGGGGCGGCTCTGGTCGTCGACGCGCTGTTCGGCGCCGGGCTCGCGCGGCCGCTCGAAGGGGCGGCGCGCCGGCTGGTGGAGGCGATCGGCGCCCGCCGCCTGACCTGCGTGGCCGTCGACATCCCGAGCGGCGTCCATGGCGACACCGGTCAGGTCCTCGGCGCCGCGCCGCGCGCCACGGTCACCGTGACCTTCTTCCGGCGGAAGCCGGGGCACCTCCTTCTGCCCGGACGCGCCCTGGCCGGCGAAACGGTCGTCGCCGACATCGGCATCCCGGTCTCGGTCCTCGAGACGATCCGGCCCCGCATGCACGAAAACCGACCGGACCTCTGGCTGGAGCGATATCGCTGGCCGCGGCCGGAAGATCACAAATATCGGCGCGGCCATGCCCTGATCCTGGGCGGATCGCAGATGACCGGCGCGGCGCGGCTGGCGGCGCGCGGCGCGCGGCGGATCGGAGCCGGTCTCGTGACCGTCGCCGCGCCGCCCGAAGCGGTCGCTCTCTACGCCGCGGACCAGCCCGGGCTGCTGACGGCGAGCCTTTCGGACGGCGGTGCGTTCGCGGACCTTCTGACCGACGAGCGCCGAAATGCCGTTCTCGTGGGTCCCGGGGCCGGGACGGGGGACGCCACCCGGAGGCACGCGCTCGCGGCGCTCGGTGCCGGCAAGGCCTGTGTGCTCGATGCCGACGCGTTGACCGCCTTCGCCGACCGGCCGCAGGATCTGTTCGACGCGATCCGGTCTCCCTGCCTGCTGACCCCGCACGAGGGCGAGTTCCGCCGGCTCTTCCCCGACATCGACCCCGAACTGGGCAAGGTGGATCGGGCCCGGACCGCCGCGCAGCGGAGCGGCGCCGTCCTGCTCCTGAAGGGCGCGGACACGGTGATCGCCGCGCCGGACGGGCAGGCGCTCATCAACGCCAATGCGCCCCCCGACCTCGCCACGGCAGGGGCGGGGGATGTGCTGGCCGGGTTTGCGCTCGGCCTCCTGGCGCAAGGCATGACGCCTTTCGACGCAGCCGCGGCCGCCGCCTGGCTCCAGGGCGCGGCCGCGGCCGCCTTCGGCCCCGGGCTGATCGCCGAGGATCTTCCTGATCTGCTGCCCACCGTCTTGCGCCGGCTCAGACCGGCCGCGGCCCAGGATCCAGGCCCCCCTTGAGCGGGCTCAGGGCCGGTCTGCCCCGGCGCGGCGCCCGCGGATTGCCCCGACGGATCCCGCGGGAGGAAGAAAAGTTGAAAGTGGGCGCGCCCCTCCGGTCTCTTTAAGAAGTTTTAATAGTCGGGCGCAAAACTCGGTGCCAGTGGTCCGAAAAAAATCAGGAGGATGGCGCATGATGATGCGCGGACTCAAGCTGGTCGGATGGTTTTCCAAGGAGGAACGGTGTGAGCCGGACTTCGCGCCGGGGGCGGTCTTCCGAAAGGTCCGCCCGGACAATTTGGTCGAAACGGCGAAAGTACTGGCCTTGACGAAGGACGGCTACGGCATCCCGCATGTCCGCTATGACCTGACCTTCGAGGGGCCAACGCATCTTCGTTTCGACGAAGGCGAACGTCTGCTGTCGCTGGCCTCCTTCCACGAGCGGTTCCCGGAGCGGGTTTCCTCGGGAGCCAACAAGAGTTAACAACGTGCACTCACGACCCGTTCGGCCCTCCCGCGGCCGAGCAAGTCTCCGAACGCCGCCGACCGGCACCGATCGGCCCATAGCGCGCGGGTCGGTGCCCCGGCGGCATCGCACGGATCCCGCTGTCGCATAGCCCGGCGGGGCACTCCCGATTCTCTTCCGTTACTCTTCAAGCCGTAAATAGCGTCCGGCGCGCGTCCCTTTGTGTCCGCGGCCGAGTGGGGCTAAGGTTGGGCGAGGGAGGTGACCCGCCCGCGCCATGACCACGCCCGCTCCCGGCTCGGCCGCTCCGGCCGACCTCGCTCCCGACCGCCGCGCCTGCCTGCAGGCGCTCGAGCGCAAGGTGCTATGGCTCTCCAGTTGGATGATCCACAACGCCAACCACCTGCGCCCGAACCGCGACGGGCTGAAGGTCGGCGGGCACCAAGCTTCCAGCGCCTCGGTCGTCACGCTGATGACGGCGCTCTATTTCGATGTCCTGCGGCCGCAGGACCGCGTCGCCGTGAAGCCGCATGCGAGCCCGGTCTACCACGCGATCCAGTATCTCCTGGGACGGCAGCCGCGGGAGAAGCTGGAGGCGTTCCGCGGGTTCGGCGGAGCGCAGTCCTACCCCTCGCGGACCAAGGACAGCGACGACGTCGACTTCTCGACCGGCTCCGTCGGGCTCGGCGTCGCCATGACCAGCTTCGCCTCCCTCGTGCAGGACTACGTTCGTCTGAAGAACCTGATACCGGCGGACGGAGCGCCCGGCCGCATGATCGCCCTGGTCGGCGACGCAGAGCTCGACGAGGGGAACATCCACGAGGCGTTGCTGGAAGGATGGAAGCACGATCTCCGGAATCTCTGGTGGGTGATCGACTACAACCGGCAGAGCCTCGACAGCGTCGTGTCGGACCGGCTGTTCAACCCGATCGACCAGCTCTTCCGGGCAATGGGGTGGCGGGTCGTCACGCTGAAATACGGCAAGCGGCTAGAGGCTGCCTTCGCGCGGCCCGGCGGCGACGCGTTGCGGCAGTGGATCGACGACTGCCCGAATTCGCTCTATTCCGCGCTGACCTATCGCGGCGGCGCCGGCTGGCGCGAGCATCTCCGCCGCGACCTCGCCGGCGTCGTCGGGATCAAGGAGCTGCTGGACGAGCACGACGACGACGCCCTGCACCGGCTCATGGTGAACCTGGCGGGGCACGATCTGGACTCGGTCCTGGAGGCGTTCCACGGGATCGAGGGCGACGAGCCGGTCTGCTTCATCGCCTACACGATCAAGGGTTACGGGCTGCCGTTCGCCGGGCACAAGGACAACCACGCCGGCCTCATGAATCCGGAGCAGATGGCGCAGTTCCAGAGCGCCATGGGGGTGCCGCAGGGGGCCGAATGGGACCGATTCGCCGGCCTCGACCGGCCGGCCGCCGAGCTGGAGCGGTTTCTCGCCTCGGTGCCCTTCGTCGGGGCCGGGCCGCGGCGGCATGCCGCATCGCCGATCGCGGTGCCGGAGACGTTTCCGGTTCCGAAAGGATCGGGCCGGCACGACGCGGGGCAGGCCGGGATGCGGCTGTCGACACAGGAGGCCTTCGGCCGGATCTTGAACGACATTGCGCGCCGGACCGACGACTTCGCGGCGCGCATCGTCACCGCCTCGCCGGACGTCACCGTGTCGACGAATCTCGGCGGCTGGGTGAACCAGCGCGGCATCTTCGACCGTCGGCGCCGCGAGGACGTGTTCCGCGAGCAGAAGGTGGTATCGGCCCAACGCTGGTCGATGTCACCGGACGGACAACACATCGAGCTCGGCATCGCCGAACACAATCTGTTCATTCTGCTGGCAGCCCTGGGCCTCTCCGGCCCGCTGTTCGGCGCGCGCCTGCTGCCGGTGGGCACGCTGTACGACCCGTTCGTCATGCGCGGCCTGGACGCGCTCAATTACGCGCTCTACCAGGACGCGCGGTTCCTCGTGGTCGGCACGCCTTCCGGAATCACGCTGGCGCCCGAAGGCGGGGCACACCAGTCGATCGCGACGCCGCTGATCGGCGTGGGCCTGCCCGGCCTCGTTTCCTTCGAGCCGGCCTTCGCCGATGAACTGGCGGCGATCCTCGCCTGGGCCTTCCGCCACATGCAGGCGGAGGAGGGCGGCTCGGTCTATCTGCGCCTGTCGACACGGACGATCGCGCAGCCGGAACGGTCGCTGACGCCGGCAATGCGGGAGGCGATCGTCGCCGGCGGGTATTGGGTGGTGCCGCCGGGTCCCGACGCGTCCCTCGCCGTCGCCTATACCGGCGCGGTCGCGCCGGAGGCGATCGAAGCGCACCGTCAGCTCCAGGAAGACGTCCCGGGTGCCGGCCTTCTGGCGGTCACCTCCGCCGACCGGCTGCACGCGGGCTGGCGCGACGCTCAGCGGGCGCGGCGCCAGGGCGACCGCGCCGCCCGGGCCCCGGTCGAGCGGCTGCTGGGGGCACTCCCTGCCGAGGCGGCGCTGGTAACGGTCGTGGACGGCCATCCGGCGACCTTGAGCTGGCTCGGTGCGGTGGCACGGCACCGGGTGCAGGCGCTCGGCGTCGACCGTTTCGGGCAGTCGGGCGACATACCGGATCTCTACCGCGCCTACCATATCGATACCGACGCCATCCTCGAAGCGGCGGCGTGCGCCGTGCTGGACGGCGTCTAAGGGCGCCGATCAGGTCCCCTAAGCCGCGGAGTCCGCCGGAACCGGTCTGCCGGAGCCCACGTTTTCCTGTTGTGCCTGCGTTCTTGGTGCGCTACACCGCGCTCAGCAACGCGGATTCGCCGCGGCGGCGCCAGGGGCGGGCGTGGCGGAACTGGTAGACGCGCCAGATTTAGGTTCTGGTGACGAAACGTCGTGGGGGTTCAAGTCCCTCCGCCCGCACCATGGATCCGGTTCGGCGCGACCAGTGGATCCAGGTTCTTTTCGACAAGCTTTCAGACGGATTGGCGTTCCATGCAGGTGACAGAGACCACGGCCGAGGGGCTCAAGCGGGAATTCAAGGTCGTCATTCCCGCGCGCGACGTTCAGGAGAAAATGGACCGCCGGCTCGAAGAGCTGGGCAAGTCCATCCGGATGCCGGGCTTTCGGCCGGGCAAGGTGCCGTTGCGGCTGCTGAAGCAGCGCTTCGGTCAGTCGGTCATGGGCGAGGTCATCGAGCACACGGTGTCGGACAGCTCCGCCAAGGTGATGACCGAGCGGGGGCTGCGACCGGCCGTCCGGCCAAAGATCGAGATCGTCTCGCTGCCCAACGGCTCCGATCTCGAATACAGCATGGCGTTCGAGGTGATCCCCGAGATCAAGCCGATGGATTTCAGCACTCTCGAGCTGGAACGGCTGTCGGTCGAGGTGCCGGAGAAGGAGGTCGACGAGGCCGTCGAGCGGCTGGCGCAGCGGCAGCGCAAATCGGAACCGGTATCGACACCGCGCCCGGCGCAGAAGGGCGATATCGTGGTTGTTGATTTCGTCGGCCGGATCGACGGTGCGGAGTTCCCTGGCGGGTCGGCCACCGACTTCTATCTGGAGCTCGGGGCCGACTCACTCGTCCCCGGCTTCGAAGACCAGCTCGTCGGCGCCAAGCCCGGTGAGAAGGTCGACGTCAAGGTGACGTTCCCCGACGACTATCCGAACAAGGACCTCGCCGGGAAGGAAGCGGTGTTCGACGTCACGGTGAAGGAACTCCGCGAGCCGGTGGCCGCGGCGATCGACGACGAGCTGGCCAAGGCACTCGGTTTCGACGATCTGAATGCGCTTCGCGCCTCCGTCCGGGAGCAGATCGAAAAGGACTACGGCGCGATCGCGCGCAACCGCCTCAAGCGCGAGCTCCTTGACAAACTGGCCGAGGCGCACGACTTCGAGGTCCCCTCGGGCTTGGTTGACACCGAGTTCGAGACCATCTGGCGGCAGATCGAGGCGGATCGCGAGCAAGGCCGGATGGACCCCGAGGACGAGGGGAAGAGCGAGGAAGAGCTCAAAGCCGAGTACCGCGAGATCGCGAAGCGTCGGGTCAAGCTGGGCCTGTTGCTGTCGGAAGTCGGCCGGATGAACAACATCCAGGTCACGCAGGATGAGTTGACACGGGCGGTCCTGGCCGAGGCACGTCGCTATCCGGGGCAGGAACGCAAGGTGATGGAGTTCTACCAGAAATCGCCGGAAGCGCTGGCGCAGCTGCGGGCGCCTCTTTATGAGGACAAGGTGATCGACTACATCCTGGAGCTGGCGAAGATCAGTGAGCGGAAGGTCGACCCGTCGGAGCTGATCGAGGAGACCGCGCCGCAGGCGAAGGCCGAGTCAAAACCGGCGAAGAAGGCGGCAACGAAGGCGTCACGCCGGAAGAAGGCCGCCGAAGAGGAGCCGGCCGCTCAAGGCGGGCCGGCTGCCGGGGAAACGACGGAGTAAGGGCTGTCGACCGGGGTATCTCGTCCGCGGCTCCGGCCGCGCGCGACGCCTCGACGGAAGCAAAACGGATGGACGAAAGATGAAGGACCCGATCGATACCTATATGAATTTCCTCGTTCCGATGGTGGTCGAGCAGACCAACCGCGGCGAGCGGGCCTACGATATCTATTCCCGCCTGCTGAAGGAGCGCATCATCTTTCTGGTCGGGCCGGTGAACGACGCGGTGGCCAGCCTGGTTTCGGCGCAGCTCCTGTTCCTCGAATCCGAAAACCCGAACAAGGACATTGCGGTCTACGTCAACTCGCCGGGCGGCGTGGTCACCTCCGGCCTCGCCATCTACGACACGATGCAATATGTCCGCCCCGACGTGTCGACGGTCTGCATCGGTCTGGCGGCGTCGATGGGCTCGCTGATCCTCGCGGCCGGCGCCAAGGGCAAGCGGTTCAGCCTGCCGAACTCGAAGATCATGGTTCACCAGCCCTCGGGCGGCTTCCAGGGGCAAGCCACCGACATCGAGATCCACGCCCGGGAGATCCTTGCGACGCGCCGGCGCCTCAACGAGATCTACAGCCGGCACACCGGCCAGGAGCTGTCGGTGATCGAGGAGGCCATGGAGCGCGACCGGTTCATGAACCCGGACGAGGCGCGGGATTTCGGCCTCATCGACGAGGTGGTCGAGAAGCGCCCGCCCCGCGAGGTCCAGGCCGGAGAGCCCCGGTAGGAGGGCATTCCAGGGGTCGCGGGCCGGGCCGAGGCAGGAAAATTAACCAAAAATTGAACCAGTCGGCGGATAGAATGCACCCCTCGGCCGGGTGCGTGATGCCGGTCGGCCGCATCGCCCCGCGGGAACGCCGGACGGGCAAGCGTCGGGCAGGGCGAAGTCAGGTCGGCTGCTGTTAATCGCGCCGCGCCGCACTAATTAAGGATTGTGCGGTCGATGAGCGTATGGCTAACTTGACCCGTTCTCCCTAGGGAATCTCCCCGATCCCCCTGCGGGGAGCCCCTTGAGCGGGAGGCTGGCGGGTATCTGACGGATTGCTCATGAACAAATCAAGCAGCAGCGACTCCAAGAACACCCTCTACTGCTCCTTCTGCGGCAAGAGCCAGCACGAAGTGCGGAAGCTCATCGCCGGCCCGACCGTGTTCATCTGCGATGAATGCGTCGAGCTGTGCATGGACATCATCCGCGAGGAGCACAAGACGACGCTCGTAAAGTCGCGCGACGGCGTCCCGAGCCCGCAGGACATCTGCGCCGTGCTGGACGATTACGTGATCGGCCAGGACCACGCCAAGCGGGTGCTGTCGGTTGCGGTCCACAATCACTACAAGCGGCTGTCGCACGGCGCCAAGAGCAACGATGTGGAGCTCGCCAAGTCCAACATCCTGCTCGTCGGACCGACCGGCTGCGGCAAGACCCTTCTTGCCCAGACCCTGGCGCGGATCATCGATGTGCCGTTCACCATGGCCGACGCCACGACAC
>CAZKCM010000097.1:0-14121 GCA_964551315.1 uncultured Rhodospirillaceae bacterium
TGAGCTGCTGGGTCTGGGCGAAGAACTCGATCTCGCGGATGCCGCCGCGGCCGAGCTTGAGGTTGTGGCCGCCGACCGCGATCTGCCGGAAGCCCTTGACGGCGTGGATCTGCCGCTTGATCGAATGGATGTCCTGGATCGCGGCGAAGTCGAGATGCTTGCGCCAGACGAAGGGCCGCAGGTGGCGCAGGAACCGCGCGCCCGCCTCCCGGTCGCCGGCGACGGGGCGCGCCTTGATCATCGCCGCCCGCTCCCAGTTCTGCCCCATGGCCTCGTAATAGGTCTCCGCGGCCAGGACGGAGAGCACGAGCGGCGTCGAGGCCGGGTCGGGGCGCAGCCGCAGGTCGGTGCGGAAGACATAGCCGGCGGGCGTGCGGTCCTGGAGGAGCCGCACGAGGTCGCGGGCCATCCGGACGAACGCGTCCTGCGGGCTCCGCCGGCCGCGGTAATCGATACGCTCCGGATCGTAGAGCAGGATCAGGTCGATGTCGCTGGAATAGTTGAGTTCCCGCGCGCCCAGCTTGCCCATCCCCAGAACGATGAGGCCGGAGTCGCGTTCGGCTTCGTCCGGGTGGGGCAGGGCGATCTCGCCCGCCTCGGCGGCGCGGCGGAGCAGATGGCTGACCGCGGCGCTCAGGGCTGCCTCGGCGAAGTCGCTGAGCGCCGCGGTCACCCGTTCGAGCGGCCACTGGCCGGTGATGTCGCAGAGCGCGACGAGCAAGGCCACGCGACGCCGGGCGAGGCGCAGCGCCTGCATCAGCCGGCCGGGGTCGCCCTCGGCGCTCGTCTCGCGGCGCAGCCGGTCGAGCAGATCGTCGAAGACAGCGTCGCCGCCTTGCGTTACGAAGGAGTGGAGGAGGTCAGGTTCGGCAAGCAGGCAGTGCGTGAGAAACGGGCTGTTGCCGAAGACCGCTTCGAGCAGTGCCCGGCCGTCCGTGGCCTCGACCAGCGCCGCCGCAAACGCGGCGAGCTGCGGGTCCTTTGTCTGCCTTGCGCACTCGCGCCAGCGCTCCAGCCCGACCGCCGCGCGCTCGGGATGGCCAGGCCGGGGGAGCGACCGGATGTCGAGCGCGTCGGAGAGGATCTGCATTTTTCGCCATCATGGGTTTGCGGCACACTGCCGGAACGCCGCCCGGCGCTTGGTGACAGGAAATCAAGAAATCGCGGCGATCCTCGATTTGCTGCGTGAATCAGCCACTTAAGGCCAGATTGATGTGTCAACTTTCGACCAAAGTTGATAGGACGGTCAAGCCCGTGAGAGAGACAGACCGAGATTGATCCGCCGATCCTCGCGCATCCTGCTGAACGCCGTCGCCGCGTTGGTCGCCGGGTTCGTGGTCCTTTCCGGCCTCCTCGTCTGGCGCCTGGGCAGCGACGAGCCCATCCGCCTCGGCTTCCTGACCTCCTATCTCGAGGACGCCCTGGCGGCGTCGGACGGCTCCTTCACCGTTCGCTTCGACGACACGCTGCTGACCTGGGCCGGGTGGGAGCGCACCTTCGATATCCGCGCGACGGGGGTGCGGGCCCTTGGCGCCGACGGCCGGGTCATCGCGGCGGTGCCGGAGATCTCCGTCTCCTTGAGTGTCCGGGCGCTCCTGCGCGGCCAGGTCGCGCCGACGGCGATCGACGTGTTCAGACCGCGGCTCTATCTGACGCGCGATCCGGACGGCCGCTTCCGCTTCGGTCCCCCCCGGCAGGCCGGCGGCGAGGTCGCACCGGAGGACGGCGCGTCTTCGATCCTTCCGCGGGTGCTCGCGGCGCTCCTCGCGCCGCCGGACAGAGACCGCCCGACCGGCTATCTGCGGAACGTCAGCATCATCGATGGGAAGCTCCTCTATGCCGACCGGCGCAACGGCTTTACCCGACGGGCAGAGGACGCCGACATCGTCCTTCGCCGGACCGCCGGCGGCATCGCCGGCGAACTGATCCTGACCCTGGCCCAGACGGGCGAGGTTCCGGCGCGGTTGCGGGCGGACGTCTCCTATGTGCGGGCGGCCGACCGCGTCATGCTGTCGGCCCGGTTCCAGGACGTCGCCGCCGCCCGGTTCGCGGACCTCGACCCGGACCTCGCGGCACTGGTCCGGGCCGACATGATGGTGGAAGGCCAGCTCGTCACCAGTATCGGGCTGGACGGGAACGTCGGCGATACGCGCCTCGTCCTCGCCACGGGACCCGGGACCCTCGTCTTGCCGACGCTCTCCGCCGAGCCGCTGCGCGTCCGGCACCTGACGATGGAGGGCAGGCTCGAGGTCGGGGGCAACCACCTGACCGTGGACGAGGCCGTCCTGGAGCTCGACGGCGGGACCGCCGGCAGGCCGCGGCTGACGCTGACCGGGGCCGTCACCCGCGAAGCCGCGCGCGGCCCGAGCGGGCACAGGATCCGGGGTCCGCATCTGCGCGTGGTCAGCCGGGTGACGGCCGGGGACATTCCGACGGCGATGGTGCGGCGCTACTGGCCGGAGGGCGTCGCGCGCGGCGCCCGCAACTGGGTGACCCGGAACATCGAGGACGGCGGGGTGGAGCATGCCGAGGCGGACATCGCCCTTCGCATACCCGGAACCATCGGCCATCGGGGCGACCCGGAGATCGAACGCTTCAGCGGCACGTTCAGCGCCGTCGGGCTGACCGTGCACTACCTGAAGCCGATGCCGCCGCTGCGCGATGTTGCCGGCATCGCGAGCTTCACCGACCGGGAGTTCGTCGCGGATCTCCACGGCGGTAGCGTCGAAGGGCTTCTCATCGACGGCGGCCAGGTCCGGATCGGGGACTTCCGGGAACGGGGGCCGGAAACCGTCGAGATCACCGGCCGCGCCCACGGCACCCTGCCGGACACGCTCCGCCTTCTCGATCATCCGCGGCTCGGCTATCCGAGCCGGCTCGGCCTTACGCCCGCGGACACCGCCGGCGACGTTTCGGCGCGCCTGTCGTTCCGCTTCCCCGCGGTCCGGGACCTCTCCATCGACCAGGTCGAGATCGGCGTCTCCGCCGAGGCGGTCGGGGCGACGATGCGCGGCGTCGTCTTCGACCGGGACGTGACTCAGGGGAGCCTCACCGCCGAGGTTACCGGCGAGGAGATGACCGTCACCGGTTCCGCCGTGGTTGCCGGAATTCCCGCGAGCGTCCATTGGTTCGAGTCCTTCTCCGGCGCCGACGGTGTCCGAAGCCGCATCGAGCTCTCCGGAACGGTCGATGCCGAGCGGCGCGCGTCCTTCGGCCTCGACACGTTGCCCTATCTGGATGGGCCGGTGCCGATGCGCCTCGAGCTCACCCGCTTCGACGGGGGCCGGGGGCGGATCGGCGCGTCGCTCGATCTCGGATCGGCCGAGATCGACCTGCCGTTCATCGCCTGGTCGAAGCCGGCCGGCGAGCCCGGGACGGCCGAGCTGGTCGTCGAGCTCGAGGGCGAGCGCGCCGCCGCGATCCCGAGCATCGCGGTCACCGCCGGCACGCTGTCGGCCAGAGGGCGCGGCCGGTTCGACGGCGCCGGCGGTCTTCTCGGCTCCGTCGTTCTCGACTCCGTCGCCTTCGGCGACTCGGCGCTGGAGAACGTCGTCCTCGAACTCGCGGAAGGAAGGCTCGACGTCTCGATCGGCGACGGCCGGCTGGATGCGGAACCGTTTCTCGCGAGAGACGAAGGCGATGCGGGGGCGATCGAGGGTGACGGCAGGATCTTCACCCTGCGGGCGAGCCGGCTCCGCGAGATCCGCCTTGGCCCCGATCGCGCGATCACCGACGTCTCGGCGACCGTGGAGCATGACGGCGCGCATTGGGACCGGATCCGGGTCGTGGGGACGCTGCCGGGCGGGCGTCCGGTGAGCCTCCGCTACGAGCCGGCGGAACCCGACACGCACCAACTGACCGTCACGGCGGGCGACGCCGGCGCGGCCCTCCGGGTCTTCGGTGTTCTCGACAACGTCCGGGGCGGGCGGTTGCGGCTGGTCGCGGTGGCGGACGACGCGGAGCCGCAGCGCCCGCTGCGCGGCGAGGCGGAGATTTCGCAGTTCCGGCTGGTCAATGCCCCGACCCTCGCGCGGCTGCTGACGGTCGCCACGCTGACCGGCCTCGTCGACGCCCTGACCGGCGAGGGCTTCCTGTTCACCCGCTTCACCGCCGAGTTCACCAAGACCGGCGGCCTGGTCAAGATTCCGCTGGCGCGGGCCCATGGCCCCTCGATCGGGATCACGGCGACCGGCGAGATCGACTTCGATGCCGGCACCCTCGATCTGGAGGGGACGATCGTCCCCGCCTATGCGATCAACAACATCCTGAGCAACATCCCGGTGGTCGGCGACATCCTGCAGGGCGGCAAGGGGGAGGGCATCTTCGCCGCGACCTACGACGCGTCCGGTCCGCTCGCCGACCCGCGGATCACGGTCAATCCCCTGGCGGCGCTCGCCCCGGGCTTCCTGCGCGGCCTGTTCGACATCTTCGACGGAGGCTCCGGCGAGCGGGTGGCGCCGAGGGCGCTGCCGGAGCCGGGGGGCAACAAGTAAGACGTCGCCAGACCGATCGCTAAACCGGCCGGACGAGGGCGTGACGCTTCTTGCCGGCGGAGAGCTTGATGACGCCTTCGGGCGTCACCTGGTCGAGGGAGACGGTGACGGTTTCGTTCGGAATCACGACATCGTTGATCCGGGCGCCGCCGCCGCGGATCAGGCGCCGCGCCTCGCTGTTGCTGGCGGCGAGGCCGGAGCGCCGCAGCAGCTCGAAGGCGGGTATGCCGCCTTCGAGCTCGCTCCGCGGCACCTCGAGGGTCGGCAGCCCGGCGCCCATGCCGCGCTCGACGAAGGTCCGCCGCGCGGTTTCGGCCGCCTCGGCCGCCGCCTCCGCGCCGTGCGCGAGCTTTGTCGCCTCGTTGGCGAGAACGATCTTTGCGTCGTTGATCTCCGCGCCTTCGAGCTGCTCCAGGCGTTCGATCTCGTCCAGCGGCAGGTCGGTGAAGAGGCGCAGGAAGCGACCGACGTCGGCGTCCTCGGTGTTGCGCCAGTACTGCCAGTAGTCGTAGGGGCTGAGCCGGTCGGCGTTGAGCCACACCGCGCCGCTGGCGGTCTTGCCCATCTTCGCGCCCGAGGCGGTGGTGATCAGCGGCGTGGTCAGGCCGAAGAGCGTGCGATCCTCGACGCGCCGGCCCAGCTCGACGCCGTTGACGATGTTTCCCCACTGGTCCGAGCCGCCCATCTGGAGCACGCAATCGTACCGCCGCGCCAGCTCCAGGAAATCGTAGGCCTGGAGGATCATGTAGTTGAACTCGAGGAAGGTCAGCGGCTGCTCGCGTTCGAGGCGCAGGCGCACGCTGTCGAAGGTGAGCATCCGGTTGACCGAGAAATGGCGGCCATAGTCGCGCAGGAACGGGATGTAGGCGAGTCCGTCGAGCCAGTCCGCGTTGTTGACCATTATCGCATCGGTCGGGCCGTCGCCGAAGGTCAGGAACCGGTCGAAGACCTTGCGGATACCGGCGATGTTCCGTGCGATCTCCTCGTCGGTCAGGAGCGGGCGCGATTCGTCGCGGAACGACGGATCGCCGATTTTCGTCGTGCCGCCGCCCATGAGGACGATCGGCTTGTGGCCCGTCTGCTGCAGGCGCCGAAGCAGCATGATCGAAACCAGGCTGCCGACGTGCAGGCTGTCCGCGGTCGCGTCGAAACCGACATAGCCGGTGATCCGCCGCTCCGCGGCGAGGGCGTCGAGGCCTTCGAGGTCGGTGCATTGATGGAGGTAGCCGCGGCCGACCACCTGCTGCAGAAATTCGGATCGAAACGGTTCCATGGGCTCGGACTTCATCTGGCGGCGGGTCGGATCGGCCCGGCCGCGGTTTGACCTTGGGGTCCGCGCGGCCAGGCTTGCTCCGGAGGCCGCGCCATGTAACACAATCGGCATTCGATTCACAATCGGCGCCCCGGTTTCCGAACCGCCGGGCGGCAGGGGGAAGGGGTGGCCACGGCAACAGGTTCCTTCGAAGCGGCTTCGTCCGAGCCCGTCCTGGCGATCGGGCTGATGAGCGGCACCTCGCGCGACGGGGTCGACGCGGCGCTCCTACGCACCGACGGGGGCGCGCGGGTCGAACGCGGCCCGGCCCTGACCCTTCCCTTCTCTCCGGCGTTTCGCGAGCGCCTTGGCCGCGTCATGGGCGGGCGCGGCGCCATCGCCGCCGTCGAACGCGACCTGACCCTGATCCACGCCGAGGCGGTCGAGGCGCTGCTGGCGCAAAGCGGCGTCGACCGGCGGGAGGTCGCCGTCATCGGCTTTCATGGCCAGACGATCCTGCACGCGCCCGAGCAGGGCCGGACCTGGCAGATCGGCGACGGGGCGCTGCTGGCCGAACGCACCGGCATCGACGTGGTGAACGACTTCCGCAGCCGCGATGTCGCCGAGGGCGGGCAGGGGGCGCCGATGGTGCCGCTGTATCATGCCGCTCTCGCCCAGGCGTTGCCGCGGCCCCTGGCGGTCGTCAACATCGGCGGCGTTGCCAACGTCACCTGGATCGGTTCCGGCGGGGATGGCCTGCTGGCCTTCGACACCGGGCCGGGCAACGCCATGATCGACGACTGGGCCCTCCGACACACCGGGCGGCCGTTCGACAGCGACGGCGCCCTGGCGCGGACAGGGCGAGTCGCCGAGGACGTTCTGGCCCGCCTGCTCGACCACGAGTACTTCCGTCGGCCGGCGCCGAAATCCCTCGACCGCGACGCCTTCGACCCCGCGCCGGTGGCGCGGCTGTCGCCGGCGGACGGCGCGGCCACCCTCGTCGCCTTCACCGCTGCGACCATCGCCGGCGCGGCCGAGCACTTTCCGGCGCCGGTCCGGCGCTGGCTGATTACCGGGGGTGGGCGCCGCAACCCGGCGTTGATGGATGCGCTCGCCGCGCGCCTGACGGCGCCCGTCGATGCGGTCGAGGCGGTCGGCTGGGACGGCGACGCCCTCGAAGCCCAGGCCTTCGCCTATCTCGCGGTGCGCTCGCTCAGGGGCCTGCCGCTCAGCCTGCCGGCAACGACCGGCGTCCGCCGTCCGGTCACCGGCGGAACCCTGCACCGCCGGCCGCGGGAAGCCGGACGGGACCAATGATGCGACCGGCCGCCCCGGCGGGGAGCGGCCGGCCACGCAAGACGCGATCGCGCGGAACGGGGGGCGGCCTACCGCGCCGCCGCCGCCTTCGGGCGCTGGAGGACGCTGTCGAGATAGTCCTCGATCTCGGCGTTGAGCGCTTCGAGATGGGTTTGGAAGAAGTGGTTGGCGCCCGGGATCAGACGGTAGTCGATCCGGATGTCCCGCTGGTTCGACAGCTTGTGAATCAGCTTCTGCACCGATTCGTGCGGCACGACCTCGTCGAGGTCGCCCTGCAGGATCAGCCCGGAGGAGGGGCAGGGGGCCAGGAAGCTGAAATCGTACAGGTTGGCCGGCGGCGCCACGGAGATGAAGCCCGTGATCTCGGGCCGCCGCATCAGGAGCTGCATGCCGATCCAGGCGCCGAAGGAGAATCCCGCGATCCAGCAGGCGCTGGCGTTCGGGTTGTAGATCTGCAGCCAGTCCAGCGCCGAGGCGGCGTCGCTCAGCTCGCCCTCGCCGCGGTCGAAGCGGCCCTGCGACCGGCCGACGCCGCGGAAATTGAAGCGCAGGACGGAAAATCCCTTGCGCGCGAAGGCGTGATAGATGGTGTAGATGACCCTGTTGTTCATGGTACCGCCATGCTGCGGATGCGGATGCAGCATGAGCGCGATGGGAGCATCGGGCCGGCTCCCGTGCTGGTAGCGACCTTCCAATCGGCCTTCCGGGCCGTTAATGATGACTTCGGGCATCTTCGACCGTCGTTTTGGAACCACGCGCCTGCGCCGATAATTTAGGTCGGCCCGGGCCGTAGTAAACTGCTGGTCGGGCCCATGCTGGGCCCGGCCGCGGAAACTTGACCAATTTAGTCGGACATACTATATCAAACCATTGATCGCCGCTAACTGGGCGAAGAACGGCGCCGACGATGGCGCCGATCTTATCATGACGGGTAACATGATTTTCAAGAATCTTCGTGACGAGATCGATTCCATGATCGCGCGGGACCCGGCCGCGCGCTCGCGTCTGGAAATCGTGCTCGCTTATCCCGGCTTTCAGGCGGTGATGTTCTATCGCCTGGCGAACGCCGCCTGGCGCCGCGGCTGGCTGCTGCTCGGCCGCGTCATCTCCGCCATCGGGCGTTTCGTCACGGGGATCGAGATCCACCCCGGCGCCACCATCGGCAAGCGGCTCTTCATCGATCACGGCATGGGCCTCGTCATCGGCGAGACGGCCGAGATCGGGGACGACGTGACGCTTTACCACGGCGTCACCCTCGGCGGCATTGCCCCCTCGGTCAACTCCGCCGCCCAGGTCAACCGCAAGCGCCACCCGACACTTCGGAATGGCGTCATCGTCGGTTCGGGGGCGCAGGTGCTGGGGCCGATTACGGTGGGCGAGAACGCCCGCGTCGGCGCCAACGCTGTGGTGGTGCAGGACGTCCCGCCCGGGGTGACGGTGGTCGGCATTCCCGCCAAGGTGGTGGCACCGCGCGAGGCCCGGGCCAAATTCCACGCCTACGGCATTCCGGACGGCGACTTGCCGGACCCGGTCGCGCGGGCGGTGGACGGGCTGCTCGACCAGGTTTCGGCCCTGAGGGCGCGCGTCGAGGACCTCGAGCACCGTCTGGAAGAGCATGGCCCGCAACCGCCGGTCGTGGTCGATCTGCATGGCAAGGACGCGGTGCCCGACGGGGAGCCCGAGACGAACGGATGCCGCGACCCGGAGACGGGGCGGCGGATCGATTGCTGAAGGGGAAAGGGCGGAGCGGTGAGGCTTAGCGCGAAGGGCCGATACGCCGTCATGGCGCTGGTCGACCTGGCGAGCCACAGCCGGGGGCGCCCGGTCGTGCTGGCGGACATCGCGGCGCGGCAGGAGATCTCGCTCTCCTATCTCGAGCAGCTTTTCGCCAAGTTGCGGCGCGGCGGGCTGGTCCGCAGCGTGCGCGGACCGGGCGGCGGCTATCTCCTTGCCCGCGACGAGACCGAGACCCGCATCGCCGACATCATCCTGGCGGTCGACGATCCCCTGGGCGGCGAGCTGATCCGCGCGGGCCGCTGCTCGCCGGGCTCGCCCGCGGGCTGCCGCGGCAACGAGACCCGCTGCATGACCCACGACCTGTGGGAGGAGCTCGGCAATCAGATCCACCACTATCTGAGCTCCGTGTCGCTGGCCGATGTCTGTGCCCGCCGGGTGGCGGTCGGAGGCCCCCTTCGCCGCGGCGAGTCCGGCGACGGCGGCCGGACCGGTGCGGCGGCGCACTGAAGCTTCTTTGTCCGGACCGGGACAGGCGGTTGGCATGGAACGCGCCGTCTACATGGACTACAACGCAACGGCACCGATCCGCCCTGCGGTCGCGGCGGCGATGGGCCGCGCGCTCGAGCTTTGCGGCAACCCGTCCTCCGTCCATCGGTTCGGCCGCCTGGCCCGCCGCCGCGTCGAGGAGGCCCGGGAGGCGGTCGCGGCCTTCGTCGGCGCGCGGCCGGACCAAGTCGTCTTCACCGCCGGCGGAACCGAAGCGAACAACCTGGCTCTGGCCGGCGCCGGCCGGGACCGTCATATCGTCTCCGCCGTCGAGCACGATTCGGTGCTGCGCGCGGCCTCGCCCGATGCCGAGATCCTGCCGGTCGATGCGAACGGCGTCGTCGATCTCTCGGCGCTGGCCGACCGGCTGGCGCGCGACCCGCGTCCGTCTCTCGTCTCCATCATGCTCGCCAACAATGAGACCGGCGTCCTGCAGCCCGTCGCCGAGGCGGCCGAGATCGCCCATGCGCGGGGCGCGCTGGTGCATTGCGACGCGGTGCAGGCGGCCGGTAAGGTCCCCTTTGAGGTCGCCGCGCTCGGCGTCGACCTGCTGAGCCTCTCGGCGCACAAGCTGGGCGGACCGCAAGGCTGCGGCGCGCTGATCGTCGGGGATAACGTGCCTTTGGCGCCGCTGCTGCGCGGCGGCGGACAGGAGCGGTCCCGGCGCGCGGGCACGGAGAACGTCGCCGCCATCGTCGGCTTCGGCGTCGCCGCGGCGGAGGCGGCGCGGGAAGGACCGGCGGAAGGAGCGGCGGTCGCACGGCTGCGCGATCGGCTGGAGGCGGGCGCGCGCGCCGCCTGCCCGGAGCTGCGGATCTTCGGTATCGCGGCGCCGCGGCTGCCGAACACCGCGTGCTTTGCCTGGACGGGCCTGCCGAGCGAGACCCAGGTCATGGCCCTCGACCTCGCCGGCATTGCCGTCAGCGCGGGTTCCGCCTGCTCGTCGGGCAAGGTGCGCGCCTCGCACGTGCTACGGGCCATGGGCGCGACCGCCGAGGAGGCCGGAAGCGCGATCCGCGTCAGCCTCGGCTGGGCCTCGACGGAGGCCGACGTCGACCGGTTCCTGGACGCCTGGGGCCGCTTGGTGTCCCGTCCTTCGGCCGGCGCGGCGCGGCGCGTCGCCGGCTCGATCGTATGACGCGCGGGGCAGGCGGGATGTCGAATCGCGATCGACCGAAGGGCAACGCGCCGGTCGGTGAGAACGCCCCGGCACTGCCGATCTATCTCGATTATCAGGCGACCACGCCGACCGATCCGCGCGTCGTCGAGGCGATGCTGCCCTATTTCACCGAGCGGTTCGGCAACCCGCACTCGCAGCAGCACGCCTTCGGCGCGGCGGCGGCGGAGGCGGTCGAGACGGCGCGCGGCCAGGTGGCGGCGCTGATCGGCGCCGATCCGCGCGAGGTCATCTTCACCTCCGGTGCCACGGAATCGAACAACCTCGCCCTTGCCGGACTCATGCGGTTCCAGCGCGAGGTGCAGGGCGGGCGGCGGGACCATCTCGTCACGGTCGCGACCGAGCACAAATGCGTGCTGGAGAGCGCCGCCCAGCTGGAGCGGGAGGGCTTCGCGGTCACCTATCTTCCGGTCGACCGCGGCGGCCTCATCGACCTCGGGCGGTTGGAAGAGGCCATCGGCGAGCGGACGGCGCTCGTCTCCGTCATGGCGGTGAACAACGAGATCGGCGTCATCCAGCCCTTGGCCGAGATCGGCGCCCTTTGCCGGGCGCGGGGGGTGACGTTCCACACAGACGCCGCACAGGCGGTCGGCAAGATCCCGATCGATGTCGAGGCGATGAAGATCGACCTCATGAGCATCTCCGGTCACAAGATCTACGGGCCGAAGGGGATCGGCGCGCTTTACGTCCGGCGTCGCCCGCGCGTCCGGCTGGAGCCGCTGTTCCGGGGTGGCGGGCAGGAGCGGGGGCTGCGTTCGGGCACTTTGCCGACGCCGCTCTGCGTCGGCCTCGGCGCGGCCTGCGCGATCGCCGGCCGGGAGATGGCCGCGGAGGCGGCACGATTGCGCGCCCTGACCGACCGGCTGTACCGAGGGGTTGCAGAGAACCTGCCCGGAACCCAACTGAACGGTGACCTTGGGCGGCGCGTGCCCGGCAACCTCAATCTCAGCTTCGGCGGGATCGACGGTGACCGGCTGCTGGGCGAACTCAGGGACCTCGCCGTTTCGACCGGTTCCGCCTGCAGTTCGGCGGCCGTCGAACCGTCCTACGTGCTGCGGGCGATCGGGCTCGACGACGCCCTGGCCCGCGCGTCCCTGCGGATCGGTGTCGGCCGGTTCACCACGGACGCGGAGGTCGATTTCGCCGTCGAGCGGCTGGTGAGCGCGGTTCGACGGCTGCGGGAGCGGCGGGGGCAGGAGGCTTCGCCGCAGGCGGCCGGGGCGGGCGGCCGGTAAGGTCCGCGCAAGTCGTGCCGCCGTATGTTGCCTTGACGGGAACCGGCGCCTGTGGCACCGGATGCCCGCGCCGAATGCATTCACGGACGGCGCAAGCCGCCGCCGAATGACGGACGCCTGATCACGGAGACTGGCCTGATGCCGAAGATGACCTTCATCAACACCGACGGGACCCGCGTCGAGGTCGACGCGCCAGTCGGGCTGTCGGTGCTCGAGATCGCCCACCGGAACAACATCGATATCGAGGGGGCGTGTGAAGGGTCGCTGGCTTGCTCGACTTGCCATGTCATCGTCGATCCCGAATGGTACGAGGCGCTTCCGGCGGCGACCGAGGACGAGGAGGACATGCTCGACCTCGCCTTCGGTCTGACCCAGACGTCCCGGCTCGGCTGCCAGATCATCATGACGGAGGAACTGGACGGGCTGACCGTCGCCCTGCCGGCCGCGACCCGAAACATGATGCTCGGCGGCGACTGAGACGGGCCGCCGCCGCGGAGGAGCGAGCCGAAATCCCTGTGCCGCCCGCCACCAGCCGCCCGCGAGCAAGAGGCCGACGCTACGAGCGCATGATGCCGCTGCTCGCCACGCCGATCGGCGGGCTGGTCGCGCGGCCCTGGTTCGACCGGGCGGCCCTGTGGGGCCTGTCGCGCTGGGCCTTTCCGCTGTCCCGCGCCTGGGCGGCCGGTACGGTCGCCGAAGGGTCGATAGAGCGTTTCCTGAAGGCGGTGCCGCTGCATCGCCTGCCGAACGGGACGGAGACGACCATCCAGAACGCGCTCGCCCGCACGGCGAAACTGCGCCGGCGCTTCGAGGCGGCGTCGCAGACCTGGGAGGCGGCGTTCTTCGGAAACAAGCCGGTCGCGCCCGCAGCCCTGGCCGCGATCCATCGCGAACGGCAGCGGGCGAGCCATACCTATATGATGGCGCGCTGGAACTACCTGCCGTTGCGGATTCGCACGGAGCTCCCCGCCGTTCGCTTCGCCATCCCCGATCCGGACGCGGTCGAGAGGCGCTACGGGCCGCTGCTCGCCGCGCCCGAAGCGGCCTGTGCCCTTCCGGACAGGTTGCCGCGGGTCGAGGAATCGCGGCGGGTCTCAGGCCCGTTCGGCACCGAGTACTGGCTGCGCTTCCCCTCGCCCTGCGCCGAGATCGGCGACACGGCCTGGGCGCATGTCTTCGAGCCGCCCGACGTTCCGGACCCGGCAACGCTGGTCTACATCCACGGCCTGGGCGTGGAACTCGAATCGCTGGACGGAATCGACGACCAGATCGTGGTCGCGCTCGCCGAGCGCAGGGTGCGCGTGGTGCGGCTCGACGCGCCCTGGCATGGGCGGCGGCGGATCCCAGGGTTCTACGGCGGCGAGCCGTTCCTGGCCGGACTCCCGGCCTCGGCCATCGCCTTCCTGTCGGCGGTGGTGCCGGAGGTGGCGACGCTCGTCGGCTGGTGCCGGTCGAACAGCGCCGGCCGGGTGGCGATCGGCGGGGTGAGCCTGGGGGCCCTCTCGACCCAGCTCGCGGCCTGCCGTGCCCGGCAATGGGCGCCGGCGCTGCGGCCGGATGCGCTCTACCTGACCACCACCGCCGACGACGTCGGCAGCCTTGCCTTCGGCAGCTCGCTTGCCCGGGCGCTCGGGCTCGACCGGGCGCTCCGGCACGCCGGCTGGACCGCGTCGCGCTTCGCCCGCTGGAATGTGCTGTGGGAGCCCTCGGGCGCGCCGGCTCCGCCGCCGGCGGACATCGTCATGGTCCTCGGCTGCCGCGACGACGTGACGCCGTTCCGGCGGGGCATGGCGCTCGCCCGGCGCTGGCACCTGCCGCACGCGAACGTCTTCCTGCGCGATCAGGGCCATTTCACCGTCCCGCTCGGCCTCGCCCGCGACCCCGCGCCGCTCAACCGGCTGGCCGACCGGCTGCTTCGGCCGTGATCCCCGTGGCAGGGATCCCCGCCCGGGCAGGGCCGGCCCGACCTTTGCCTCGGGACGCAAGGGGCCTATATTCCGCGCCATGAATTCGCTCGGTTTCGACAGGTCCCCGGCAGAGACCCGGGTGGTGGTCGCGATGTCCGGCGGGGTGGACAGCTCGGTCGTCGCCGCCCTCCTCAAGGCGGAGGGCTACGACGTGGTCGGGATCACCCTGCAGCTCTACGACCACGGCGCGGCGATCGGCCGCAAGGGCGCCTGCTGCGCCGGCCAGGACATCCACGACGCCCGCCGCGTCGCCGACCGGCTCGGCATCCCGCATTACGTCCTCGACTACGAGGGCCGCTTCCGCGCCGAGGTCATGGAGGATTTCGCCGACAGCTACCTCGCCGGCGAGACGCCGATCCCCTGCGTGCGCTGCAACCAGCGGGTCAAGTTCCGCGAC
>CAZKCM010000098.1:0-1399 GCA_964551315.1 uncultured Rhodospirillaceae bacterium
GGAACAGGACCTGCGCGTGAACGACACGATGAAGACCTTCGGGTATCCGGAGACCCTGATCGCCGATTATGCCCACTGGGCGGTGCTGCTGCGGCCGAAGCAGCCGACCCTCGGGGCACTGGTACTCGTCTGCAAGGAACCGGCGACATCCTTCTCGGCGATCAGCGAGGCGGCGTTTCGGGAATTGAAGCGAGCAACCTCCGACATCGAGACGGCACTGGCGGATGCGTTTGCGTACGACAAGATCAATTATCTGATGCTGATGATGGTCGATCCGGACGTCCACTTCCACGTCCTGCCGCGCTATGCCGAGGACAAGACGTTTGGCGGGGTCCGTTTTCCCGATCCGGGTTGGCCGCGCGTGCCGGATCTGACGCAGACGGTCGATCCGGACGAGGCCCTGCGCGACCGCCTCATCGCCTTCCTGCGCGACCGGTGGCCTGCCGGCCACAGATGAGGCGCCCCGGAAGGAACCTGCTCTTCGAGGCATCGCGGCGCGAAGCGACCGGCCTCCCCTGCCTGGCAGCCCAAGCCTCGGCGTCGATTCGCCCGAGCGTCGCTCGCAGCGGGCCGAGGGGTGAAGACGGTTCCGTGCCCTGTCGGTGGGCTCTCTTCAACGGGCGGCCCGCATGAAAACACTCGATCGGTACATTCTCAGCAAGACGCTGGGGCCGCTGGCTGCGACGATCGCCGTCGCCCTCATCGCCCTCCTGCTGGAACGGCTGGTCCGGCTGCTTGATCTCGTGGTCAACCAAGGCGGTCCGCTGTTCCTGATCCTGAAGATGCTGGCCAACCTGGTTCCGCACTATCTCGGGATCGCGCTGCCCGCCGCCTTCTTCGTCGGCGTCCTGCTCGGCACCATGCGCCTCAGCGCAAACAGTGAGCTGGACGCGATTCATTCCTTCGGCATCGGCCTGCAGCGTCTTCTGGTCCCGATCCTCGGGCTCGCGGTCGTCCTCATGGTCTGCAGCTCGATCATCGTCGGTTTCCTGCAGCCGCACACCCGCTACGCCTATCGGGCCTTGGTCTATTCCGTCACGCATAGCATCTGGAACGCGGCGCTGGAGCGCGGCAACTTCTTCTCCGGCCTCGACGGCACGACGATCATGGTCAACGACATCAGCGACGGCGGCCGGCGCCTGACGGGCATATTCGTTCACGAGGAGAAGCCGGACGGCGGATCCGTGACCACGACCGCGGGCGAGGGCCGGCTGTTCCGAACACGTGACGATTCCCGGCTGATCCTCAAGCTCGAGGACGGCGTTCTGGTCGACGCCGGCAAGGACGGAGGAAAGGCCACGGCCCTCAGCTTCGATCGGTTTGACCTGCCCCTTGATCTGGCGTTCGGAGCCGCCACCTTTCGCGAGCGGGGCGATGGGGAGCGGGAGTTGACGATCCC
>CAZKCM010000098.1:1499-13986 GCA_964551315.1 uncultured Rhodospirillaceae bacterium
TGGCCGATGCGGGGCGGATCTCTGCCTGGGCCGGGCTGTGGGTGCCCTTCTGCGTCTTCGCCATGGGCAGCGTCTGGGCGTTCTATGCGGCGACGGTCCGCCCGGACCGCAATCCCCTCACCGTTGCGATCGACCGGATCGAGGACGTCTCGCAGGGACTTCGGAGCATCGCTCTGCGTCTGCGCAAGGCGGCCTGATGCGAACGCTGATCCGCTATATCACCCGGATCTTTCTGGGCAACCTGTTCGTGATGCTGCTGGCGTTCGTGTCGCTGCTGCAGCTTCTCGACCTGTTGAACAACGCCGAGGACGTCATTCGCCGCCACGGCGACAGCGTCCTGGTGCTGGCGCGTTACGCGATGCTGCGGCTGCCAGAGCTCGTCACCTTCCTGCTGCCCTTCTCCATCCTTATGGCGTCACTTCTGTCGCTCGCCAAGCTGTCGCAGAACAACGAGATCCTGGCGCTGAAGGCCTCCGGAATGTCGTTCTACCGCGTTCTTCTCGCCTTTCTGCCTGCCGTCGCGCTCGTCGCGGCCGTTCATTTTGTCCTGAGCGATCGCGTGGCCCCGCAGACCGCGCGGATGCTGTCGCAGTGGGACGCGGAGGCGGACTCCGCGGCAGAGCGGCCGCCGAGAGACCAGGGACCGGCGATCTGGGTCCGGGATGGAGCCACGCTCGCGCGCATTTCGGCCGTGGTCGACGATGGAAAGAAGCTCTGGGGCGTCACCCTGTTCAATCGTGATGCCAGGGGAAATCTCGTCGAACGCCTGACGGCCTCCACGGCAACCTACACGGGCGACGACTGGGAGCTATCCGACGTCGAGCGCCTTTTGATCACCAGGGAGGCGGGCGGCGTTTTCGCCCGTTACACGACGCGTTCCTGGAAGACGAGTCTTACGCCGAGTCACTTCGCCGATCTTGTCGCGCCGCCGAGTACGCTGACGCTCACGGAGCTGCTCGCCTTCGTGACCAAGCCCGATACCGGCTACCGGCCGACCTACTTCTACGAAACCTGGCTGCACAAGCGCATCGCGCTGCCGATCGCCTCGATCCTGATGGTCCTGCTCGCTGCGCCGGTGGCGCAGGGCCTGCAGCGCTATGGAGGCATCGGAACGGGACTCGCCGCAGGCGTCGGGCTCGGCTTCCTGTACTTCGTCACCGACGGCCTGGTCCTCGCACTCGGCGAGGCCGGCGCGATCCCGCCGGCGCTTGCCGCCTGGAGCCCCAGCCTGCTGTTTGCGAGCGTCGGCGGCCTCGCCCTGATCCGGATAGAAAGCAACCGATGAGGCAGCGATGAGGGTGTGGATCGACGCCGCCCCCGCGAAGGGCGCGATCACGGTATTCGGGATGACGCTCATCGAACGCCATCTGCGCGCCGTGAAACGCGGCGTGGCGGGGTCTGGACTGACGGAGATCCGGATCGACCTCGGGGAAGGCGGCGCGAAACCGGATTTGCCGAATGATCTCTTGACCGGCCTGCCGGTGACCTGGTCGCAGAGCGCCGGCACGGCGGCTCAGCGGCTGCTGGCCTTCGCCGCCGAGGGTACCGAGGCCGTTCTGGCAATGAGCGGCGACAGCCTGGTCGATTCCCGGCTCTACGGGTTCCTGGCTGAGCGGCCGGGATCCTGCGCCGCCCGGTCCGAGGACGCGGCTTTGCTCCGCCTCGAGCCGGTCGATGCTGCGGCGCTCGAGGGCGTTGGCGGGGATTCGCTTCCGGAGCTGGTCGAGGCCGGCTTGCGCGCCGGACGGATCGCGGAAGTCCGGCCCGAGACGTTTCCCGGGTTCATCCGGGTGCTTCGGCGTACCCTGCCCTTCTACCTGTTCCGCATCGACGATGCGGCGGCACAGGCGCGGGTCGAGCGTTTCCTGTTTGATTCCAACTACAAGGGATCGACGGACTTCTTCACCAAATACGTCTATCCGCCGCTGGTCTGGCGCCTCGTGCGACCGCTCGCGCGGGCCCGGATCCATCCGAACTGGGTGACGCTTCTCAGCATCGTCCTTACCTTTGCCGCCGTTCCGCTGTTCGCCGACGGGTGGTTCCTCTCCGGTCTCGTCCTGGCTTATGCGATGAGCGTTCTCGATTCCGTCGACGGCAAGCTCGCGCGGCTCACCTTCTCGGATTCGGCCCTGGGCAACCTCATGGACCACGGGCTCGACATCGTGCATCCGCCGCTTTGGTACCTTGCCTGGGCCTGGGGCCTGAGCGGCGGCGACGCCGGCTCCGCCGTCTTTGCCGCGGCCATCTGGATGACGGTGTTCTACGTCCTCGACCGGCTCGTTCTGATGGTCTATCGGGCCAAGTTCAAGCGCGGCCTGCATGCCCACAGTCCTCTCGACGCCCACGTCCGCACCTTCATTTCCCGGCGGAATATCAACCTGCCGATCTTCACGCTTGGCGTCCTCGCCGGCTATGCGGTCGAGGCGTTCTATCTCATCGTGCTGTGGCAGATCGTCACCGTTTTCTGGCACGCCGGCCGGACTGCCTGGATCCTGACCGTCGAGAGCGAGAGCCGGCATCCGCCGGTTGAGAGCGTCTGACGACGCTTGCGCCTTCGCCCCTGCCCGACTAGATTCCGGGTTCAACGGGATCGATCGAACAATGAATCGATCCCATGGCAGTCAAGGCGTCGGGCCGCGCGCATCTTCCCTCCCCTCTACAAGCATCGGCCGGGGAGGCGGCGGCCTGCGAGGAGCAATCCGTGTCGCGTTGGATCGGACGACTCTGGAATGGCCGGACGCATGATCTTGGGCAAATGACACTGGCCGAGCTGGTGCGAGTCTATTTCACCTATCCGGCTATCCTCGCCTATTTGGGCCTTGCGGCGGTCAGCGCCACGGCCACTCTCTGGTGGGCAGAGACGGCTTTGCCCCTGGTCCTGGCGCTGGCGCTGGCCTGCCTCGTCTATCCGCTGGTCTGGTATCTGCTGCACCGCTTCGTTCTTCACGGGCGCTTTCTCTACAAATCGCGCTGGACAGCATCGCTCTGGAAGCGGATCCATTTCGACCACCACCAGGATCCGCACGACCTTCGGGTTCTGTTCGGCGCGCTCTACACGACGTTACCGACCATCGCGGCGGTGACCATCCCCCTCGGCTGGGCGATCGGCGGACCGGCCGCTGCCGCCGCGGCGTTCACCGGCGGGCTCGTTACCACCTGCTTTTACGAGTTCTGCCACTGCGTGCAGCATCTCCGGCACACGCCGAAGTCCCGCTTCCTTCAGCGGATCAAGCGGCTCCACCTCGCACATCATTTCCACAACGAGGCCGGAAACTTCGGGATCACCAATTTCGGCTGGGACCGGCTGTTCGGCACGCTCTACGAGAAGCCGAAGGAGGTGCCTCGCAGCCCGACCGTCTTCAACCTCGGCTATACCGCGGCGGAGGCTGAGCGCTATCCCTGGGTCGCGGCTCTTTCGCAGACGACGAACCGCGGCGGCGGTTCCCGCCGGTTCCCCAAGGCAGCAGCCGAAGGTGAGCCGCTCCGCCGCGCCGGTTGACCGCAATCGGGTGATGGCGAGCGAGCCGATGGCGGGCCGATCGGGTTCGGCGCAGTTGCGGATCGAGCCGGTCTTGAGCACCCGCGATCTCGAACGATTCATCCGCCTGCCCAATCGCCTTTATCGCGGCGAGCCGGGCTATGTCCCGCCGCTCCTGATGGAGCGGCGCGCGGCGCTTCGCTTCGACAAGAATCCGTATTTTCGCCACGCCAAAGGCCAGTACTGGCTGGCTTGGCGTGACGGTCGCCCGGTCGGGCGGATCAGCGCCCAGATCGACGAGCTCCATCTGGCGCAGCACAAGGACGCCACCGGCCATTTCGGGTTTCTCGACGCGGAGGACGACCCGGAAGTCTACCGGGCGCTGACTGCCACGGCGGAGGATTGGCTCAGGGCACAGGGCATGCGGCGAATCCTCGGGCCGTTCAGTCACTCCACCAATGAGGAGTGCGGTCTGCTCGTCGATGGCTTTTCGGCGCGGCCGATGATGATGATGGGCTTCCACCCGCCCTATGCGGCAGAGCGGATCGTTGAGCAGGGCTACAGCAAGGCGAAGGACCTGATTGCCTACGACTACGACATGACCGTGCCGCCGCCGCGCGAAACGACGCGGCTCCTCCGGCGCGCGGCGGCGAACAAGAGAATCAAGCTCCGAACGGTCGACATGGCGCGCTATCGCGACGACCTTTCGGTGATCCTCGACATCTTCAACGATGCCTGGTCGGAGAACTGGGGCTTCGTCCCGTTCACCGAGGCGGAAATCGCGCACATCGCCACAAGCCTTCGCCCGCTTGTCCGGCCCGAACTGGTCTGGATCGCGGAGGTCGACGGCACGCCCGCGGCGATGATCGTCTGCTTGCCCAATCTCCTCGAGGTGGTGGCCGACCTCGACGGCAAGCTGTTGCCGTTCGGGTGGCTGAAGCTGCTCTGGCGCCTCAAGTTCGGGAAGATTGAGACCTGCCGGGTCCCGCTGTTCGGCGTCCGCAGACGGCTTCACCGTTCGCCGCTCGGGTCCACGCTCGTCATGCTGTTGCTCGAAGCACTCCGTGAGCGGGTTGCGGCGAACGGCTTCCGGGGCGGGGAATTGTCCTGGATCCTTGAGGATAACATGCCGATGCGACGCATTATCGAGAGCTTCGGCGGCCAACCTTACAAGACCTACCGAATCTACGAGAAGCCCCTGTGATACGAGAAGGCTCTGTCGTGAACGTCGAACGAAGGTTCACCGCGCTCGTCCTGGCCGGCAGCCGCGGCCCCGAGGACCCTGTTGCCCGATTCGCGGGCGAGCGGCACAAGGCCTTCGTGGCGCTCGACGGCGTGCCGATGATCCTGCGGGTCGTGCGGACATTGCTGGCCTGTCAGCAGGTCGAGCGGATCGCCCTCAGCCTCGAGGAACCGCGCCTCGCCCATACCGCGGCGTCCGAACTCGCGGATCTCGTCGATCGCGGCGATATCACCGTTCTCCAGAGCGATCAGACGCCGAGCCGCAGCGTTCTCCGCGCGCTGCGAGAGCTGGGGGATCCGGTGCCGCTGCTCGTCACCACCGCCGATCATCCGCTTCTGACGCCGGCGATGATCGATCATTTCTGCAGCGCGACGCCGCCGGAGGCCGACGTTGCCGTTGCCGTTGCCCGGGCGTCGCTGATCCGCGGTTCCTATCCGGACGCCATCCGCACCTATTACCGCTTCTCCGGGGAGGGCTATAGCGGGTGCAACCTGTTCGCCTTGCTGCGACCGGACGCGCGCAAGGCGGTCGCCTTCTGGTCCGAGATGGAACGCCATCGCAAGCGGCCCTGGCGGCTGATCTCGGCCGTCGGGCCGGGCGCGCTCGTCCGCTTCCTGCTCGGCGGGCTGACGCTCGATGCGGCTCTGGCGCGGCTGTCGCGGGCGACGGGGGTTACGGTTCGGGCGGTCGAGATGCCCTTCGCCGAGGCGGCGATCGATGTGGACAAGCCGGCCGACCTCGCCTTGGCGGAAAAGATCCTGCGCGGGCGCGCCGAACCGCAGGAAGCGTAAGAGAGGTACGGACGCTTCGAGACGGCTCGTACCTCCGGGACCACGCCGCTTAGGGCACCGCCTTCAGCTTAGGAGCCGAGTCCTGCTCGATCCAGCGGGCCACCATCTGCCGCGCGCGGGTGAGGTCCTCGGGATAGTCGACCTCGCCCCAGTCCAGCCCTTCGATCGATACCGTGTTCACATGGCCGTCCCGCGCCAGCATGCCGATGACCTTCAGATACCACCATTTCAGGCCTTCCGGCGTCCGCATGGCGCGGTCCAGCGCCTCGGCGAAGAGGCGCGGGCCTTCGTCCCTGAACAGCAGCATCCCGATCGACTCGCCGTCGACAGAGTCGAGCGGCAAGGTCTTGCCGATGTCGACGAGCCGGGTGCCGTCGAGCACGACCTTCATGTCGTCGGCGTCGTAGCTCTCCTTGCGATCGATCGTCACCGTCACCGGGGCGGCGGGAGAGTTCAGCAGCCGCCGCAGGATCGCCGCTTCGAAGAGCGTGTCGCCGTTGACGATGACGAAATCCCGATCCATCTCGTGCCGTGCGAGCCAGCAGCTTCCCAGATTGTCGGCGACGTTGAAGAACGGGTTGAAGATGGTACGGATGGTCAGGCCCGGACGGCGCAGTTGGGCAAGCCGATCCTCGACGGCGGCGGCCCGAAAGCCGACCACGACGGCGATCTCGTTCACCCCGCACTGGGTCAACTCCTGAATCTGCCATTCGATCAGGCTCTGCGTCTCCAGCGGCAGCAGGCATTTCGGGCGGTCTTCCGTCAGCGGCAGCAGACGCGAACCCTGGCCGGCGCTGAGGATCAAGGCTTTCATCCGTTCTACAGGCTCCCTCTTTCGGGTTTTCTGGATGTCTCCGCGCGTCAGGAAACGAACGGCGAACTCCCGCCGAACTGTCCTCCGATTCATTGCTCGGAAATCGGCCGTCGCGCCTCCGATTGGCTGGCCGACTTGGTTGGCGTGATCTCGCGGGAAGATGTGTAAACGCTTTTCCTTAGTCAATCGTGAATGTGCGCCGCGGCCCGCCGCCCCGATCCGACGCCTCCGGCCGGCCGATGGGGTGCCGGCGGCTCTTCTCGACGCCCCTGTCTCGGCGCCCCTGGCCGCGCCGCGACCCGCTCAGGGGTTCCCTTCCGCGAAACTCGGCCTATCTAAGAGTGGCCTCACCGGTCCGGCGGGCCTTCGACCGAAGGATGACGGGCCGATCGAAAGAGGTTTTGCAGCGGGCGCGCGGGTTTGCTATAAACGCGCCCGCAAGGTGCCGGTAACGGCATGCTGATCCCCGGTAGCTCAGTCGGTAGAGCAGGTGGCTGTTAACCACCGTGTCGCTGGTTCGAGTCCGGCCCGGGGAGCCAATCGCGGAAAGGGGTTGGGCCGGACCGGCCCAACCCCTTTTCTCGTTCGGTGCCATCCGCGCCGGCGGCCGGGCGGATAAGGAGTCAGTCCAGTTCGCTGCCTACGACCCCGCTCCGGCGAGGCCTCCGATGCCGGCCCCAACGGGACCCGCGGCGAACGCGATGCCGCCCGCCCCACGCTGCCTCCGGTCGCGCGGCGGCAGGCCGACAGCGTCGGCGTCGCAATCGTGGCCTATGCCATGACTTCACCTCGTTCTGGCGTTTGTCTTCCGTGTCAACGGATGCGGGTGAATGCCGTTTCTGCGCGTGCCTCGTTGCAGCCGCCGAAAATGCCCCACGATTGTTCCTTGACCCCTTTGCGCCCCCTACGACAGATACGGCGCGGTCCCGCGCACCGGGACCGGGTTTTCCGTCAGGGGGAAAGCGGTCATGGACAACGCCCATTCTCTGCCGCGCCCGAAGATGGGCGGGCAATTTGCCGAAGTCTTCACGTTGAAGATCCAGGTCGAGCTCAAGGACCTTGGAAATGGCCGATATTGTGAATGCTTCGAAATCGATCCCGGTACATCGCGGCGCCCACATTACGTCGAGCGGCCGATAAGGCTGGGACGGGAGACCGACGGCGACGGCCTGGCTGCGTTGCTGGCCCGAGCCCTGCGGAGCTTCGGCGGCGCCGTTCCGCGGGATTGACCGCTTGTCCCGTCCGCGGACCGCAGGGCCCTGGCGCCGGCCGACGCCCCCGCCAAGCCGAAGGCGGAACCCATCCCTTCCCGGCGTGTTGCAGGCTTCATCCGGTTCGGCGAACCGACGCCGAACGCCGTTTGTGGAGCTGAGCGATGTTGAAACACTTATCCCTCACCGCGGCGGCCATCGCGCTTGCCGCACCCGTCTGGGCACAGACTGCCGTGGAGGGTGCGAGGATCAACCCCGGCCAGGTCGTCGGCCAGGAGGTCGAAACCGCCGGCGGCGAACGTCTCGGCCAGGTTCAGGGCATCCTTTGGGGTCAGAACAGCCAGATCACCGGCGTCATCGTCAGCCCGGACGAGAGCCTTGGCGACTATCAAGGCAATATCGCGCTCGACTGGAACGACATCACCGTCGGCCCGGCGGAAGACGGCCTCGTCGCCAATCTGACCCGGGATGATCTCATGGGGAGGCCCCAGGGCGAAGCCATGGAAAGTTCGGGCGCAATGAGCGATACGGGCGACACGGACGGGATGGAGGTCCCGGACATCTCCGAATCGCAGCCGGGCGTGATTGCCGGCGAGGACGTCGACGAGCTCGAATCCTCTCCGTCCGCCGGGCAAGGCACCACCGAATGAGCCGGAGACGATCCGGCACACGGTTCGGCTGAAACCCGAACCGCGGGCCCGGCACTGCCTGGGCCGACACTTCCGAACCCGAGACAAAGGGCTGCTCCTTGCCTGGAGGGAGCAGCCCTCGCCTACCCTTTACCGCCGAGCCCAGACGGATATCCCCGGGCAGGCGGCGTTGCGGTCGCTCCGCTCGCCCGGCGGCTACGCGCCTCGATCAGCTTTGATTGATGACGCCGCAGGCGATGCGGTCTCCGGAGTCGCCGGACGGGTCGGTCGTATAGTCATCCGCCTGCGCGTGGATGACCAATGCAGCGCCGTCTTCGTCGAAGATGCTCGGGGCCGTCGCCACGGCGCCGACCTCGGCCTCGTCTTCGGCCGCTGCGACCTCGGGCGCGCCGAGCGAAAACCAATTCGTCACCAGCTCGAATTGCGCAGTACCGTTGTCGTGGACCCAGATGTTGGCCAGATCGCCGGCATGCGGCTCGTCTTCGTCCAGCCCGTGCTGCGTGTCCTTCGGGTTGAAATGATCGCCGGCCGCCGTGAAATCCGGCGAGCATGCGCCGGTCTCGTGGACATGGATCGCATGCCAGCCGGGCGGCAATCCGGTCAGCTCGCCGTGCAGAACCACGCCGCTATTGTACTGGGTCAGCCTCACCTCGCCGACGTCGTTGCCGTCCGCATCTTCCAGGCTTGCCATGGCGGTCATGCCGCCGCCGGCTGACGTCGTTTGGGCCATCGCCGCACCGGCCGCGAGCGCGATCACCGCCGGCAGTGCGGCAAGGCCGATTCGCATGCGTATCATCGCCAGTCCTCCTTCATGTATCGGCCGGCAACAACACCGGCTTGGTGATCTAACGAGCCAGCCGGGAAGAGGTTTCTTGTCGCTCTTTCGGCCTTCCCGATAGGAGGATGCGCGAGGGCCCGACGCGTCGCGAATGCCGGAATGCAACGGAGCGATCCATCGAACGGCCGCTCGGTGTAAGCTCTCGATATGGAATCCAGGATCGAAAGAGGCCGTCCGGACCAGCGGAGTGACGGGCCGCGGGCGCCTGACGACGGGCCAGAAGACATCGTCGTTCGCGCGATTGACTACCCGGCCGGCAGCCGAACCGGGCGGCATCGGCACAAACGGGCCCAACTCGTCTACGCAAAAGCCGGTACCATGACCGTCAGCACGCCGCTGGGGCTGTGGGTTGTTCCTCCGCAGCGTGCCGTATGGATTCCGGCCGGCATCGAGCACGAGGTGCGGATGGCCGGCCCCGTGTCGATGCGCACGCTCTACATCCGGCCGGCGGCGGCGCCTTCGTTGCCGACCCGGTGTTCGGCGGTCAATGTCACGCCGCTCTTACGAGAGCTGATCCTCGCCGCCGCGGCCCTGCCGACGCGGCCCGTGTCGAACGGCCGGGCGGAGCGAATTGCGGCGCTGATCCTCGACGAAATCTGCATGCTTCCCGTCGCACCGCTCCACCTGCCGGAACCGCGCGACCCGCGCCTCAGGCGCATCGCCGCGGCGCTGATGCGCGACCCCGCGGATCCGCGCCGACTGCGGGACTGGTCACGAACGGTCGGAGCGAGCTCGCGCACCATCGCGCGGCTGTTTGAGCGGGAGACAGGAATGACCTTCCGCCAGTGGCAAAGACAGGCGCGGCTTCTGTCGGCGCTGCCGCGCCTCGCCGAAGGTGAGGCGGTGACAACCGTCGCGCTCGACCTGGGGTACGGAACCCCAAGCGCGTTCATCGAGATGTTCCGACGGGCGATGGGAACGACGCCGGGTCGATACTTCTCCGATCCCTGAACCACAGCCACCTCGGCCCTTGCGCGGCGATACCCGCGCCCGCCGCCCGTCTCAGCGGCGGCAACGCAAATGCGGTCCGAAGCCCGCCGCGTCCAGGGCCCGCTCGATCGCCCGAGGCGTATAAGGCTTGGCGATATAGCCAATCGGCCGAGTTGCCCGTGCCCGACGAAGGGTACTCTCGTCGGCATAGGCACTGATGAAGAGGTGCGGAATCCCAAGTCGAGACCGGATCTGCGCCGCCGCCTCGATGCCGCTCCCTGAGCCGCGCAGATTGATGTCCATCAGTACGACCTGCGGGCGGGTGCTCTCCGCTTGCCGAACGGCCTGCGCCGCCGACACCGCCGTGCCGACCACCTCGTAGCCAAACCGTTCCAGAAATTGCTTGAGCGCAAGCGCTTGGAGAGCATCATCCTCGGCGATCAAGATCCGGACCATTCCCGTCCCGCGCCCCGTCTTGACGCTGCGCCGCCGGCTTGCAGCCCGCGGTTCAAACGCGCATCCCCGCAACACACCGAAACATAAACACCGCGGGGCGCAGCGAGTTCTCGCAAACTGCGGGGATATCGAGGCGGCGCGCGCCGAGGTCACGGTCACAGGAGGGGCAAGCGCCCGCGCCGCCAGGCCCCTCAACGCGAACAGGTGCCGATGAGCTCCGTTCGCTCGATGGCATAGGGACTTGTTGCCGGGATCGGCAGAGCCTCTCAAGGCAAGCGGCGTCGACGGGATATTCCGAACGACGGGACCCGGCGGATTAGGTTCCACCGCCTCGGCTGGTCCGCCCCGAGCCCGGCGCAAGCCTGGGGAACCATAGGGCGAAACGGCTGTTGAACCCGGCAGGAGCGGAGTGGGACGGCTCGTGCAAACCGTCGGCTTGCCGGGAACGCGTTCGCGGGTGTTTGGATGAGGCGAGACCGCAATCTTCTTCCGCTTGCTTCGGCGCTGGGGGTGCCCGGAACGTTGCTGCCCGTCGGAGCAGCGCGCGCGGCCGAGGGAATGCCTCGGCCTTGGGAGTGGTGGCACCAGCCTCCGGCCACCCCGCTCATGGAACGGGTCGACGCGTTCCATTACTTCATCTTCTGGATCATGGTCGGGATCTGCGCACTGGTCGTCGCCTTGATGGCCTATGTCCTGATCCGGTTCAACGCGAAGCGCAACCCGACGCCAACGCGAACCGCGCACAACACGCCGATCGAGATCATCTGGACGATCGTCCCGGTCCTGATCCTGGTCAGCATCGCCATTCCGTCCTTCAGGCTTCTCTACTACACCGACCTCACCACCGACGCGGAGATGACCGTGAAGGTGACCGGCCGGCAGTGGTATTGGGATTACGAGTATCCCGATCACGGTGGCTTCACGATCACGAGCCTGATGATCCCCGAGGAGGAACTCGAACCCGGCCAACCTCGCCTGCTTGCCGTCGACAACCCCCTCGTGCTGCCGGTCGATACCACCGTCCGGATCCAGATAACGGGCGGTGATGTCCTTCATTCCTGGGCGGTCCCCTCCTTCGGCATCAAGACGGACGCGATTCCCGGCCGCCTGAACGAGACCTGGGCCCGGATAGAGAGCGAAGGCGTCTATTACGGCCAGTGCTCCGAGATTTGCGGTGTCGGCCACGCCTACATGCCGATCGCGGTCCGGGTCGTCTCGAAGGACGAGTTCGCCCGATGGGTCAGGCAGGCGCAGGCCGAGTTCGCCGGGACGGCACCGCCTGCGCCGGGAACCGTTCAGACGGCCGAGCGGAATTCCGGTTTCGGCATCGAAGGAACGCAGAAGAAATGACTCACGAACCGACGATGGCCCCCAGGGAACAATACGGGGACCATGACCACAAGCCGCCGTTCATTCGACGCTGGCTCTTCTCGACGAACCACAAGGACATCGGGACGCTGTACCTGCTGTTTTCCCTGATCGCGGCAATCGTCGGCGCCGTGGCATCTGTCCTGATGCGCGCCGAGCTGCACAGTCCGGGTCTGCAGGTCGTTGCCGACGGGCACATCTGGAATGTTCTGGTCACGGCGCATGGGCTGATCATGATCTTCTTCGTGGTCATGCCGGCGCTGATCGGCGGGTTCGGCAACTGGTTCGTGCCGCTGATGATCGGCGCGCCCGACATGGCCTTCCCGCGCATGAACAACATCTCCTTCTGGCTGATCGTCGCGGCCTTCTTGCTGCTGCTCTTGTCGAGCGTCGTAGGCACGGGGGCCGGGACCGGCTGGACCCTTTATCCGCCGCTGTCGAGCGCCATCGGCCACCCCGACGCCGCGGTTGATTTCGCCATATTCTCCGTGCACCTCGCCGGCGCATCATCGATCCTGGCGGCGATCAACTTCATCACGACCATCCTCAACATGCGCGCGCCGGGCATGACGCTGCACAAGATGCCGCTGTTCGTCTGGGCACAGCTGGTCACCGCCTTCCTGCTGCTGCTGGCACTTCCCGTACTGGCGGGGGCGATCACGATGCTGCTGACCGACCGCAACTTCGGCACGACCTTCTTCGATGCGT
>CAZKCM010000099.1:0-13792 GCA_964551315.1 uncultured Rhodospirillaceae bacterium
GGGCGCTGAGCATCTCGACCGCTTGATCGAAGCGGCCGTCTCGCTCCGCCCAGCGCAGGAAGTTCACCCGCTCCACCAGGATCTCCTTGGGCGTCGGTTCCTGGCGGAACAGCGCCATCACCTCGTCGATGAATTGTCCGAGCGGCATATAGCCCTCGCGCGTCGACTGGCCGGGCGTAAGCTCGGTTTGGACCGCGGGCGGCGCGAGCTCGATGATCTCGACCTTGCCTTTGAGCTGCTCGCGCAGCGAGACCGTGTAGGAATGGATCGCCGCCTTGGTGGCGCTGTAGGTCGGCGTGCCACTGAGCGGCACGAAGGCCAGGCCGGACGATACGTTGACGATCGCGGCGTTCGGCCGGCCCGCGAGATGATCGATCAGCGCGTTGGTGAGCCGGATCGGCCCAAGCAGATTGGCGACGATCGTCTGCTCCGCATCGCGCAGGTCGCGGGTCCTGGTCAGATCCTCGCGGCGCATGATGCCGGCGTTGTTGATCAGGACGTTGAGCGCCGGGTGATCGGCGACCACGCGTCTGGCAAAGGCCGTGATTGCGTCCGGGTCTTCGACATCGAGGGCGATCGCGTGCATGCGGTTCCGGCCGGCGATCGTTTCCTCCAGCGCATCCTTGCGGCGCCCGGCGACGATGACGGTGTTGCCGAGCGCGTTGAAACGCAGCGCCAGCTCACGGCCGATGCCGGACCCGCCGCCCGTGATGAGAATCGTGTTTCCCGTCGTTTTCATGGTTCCGTGCTCCTTCTCTTCCGGCTGCTCGGGGTCAGACGATGCCGCCGTTTGCGAACACCGTTTGCCCGTTGATCCAGGCGCCGTCCGCGCTGCAGAGCGCCGCGATGACATTGGCGATGTCGGTGGGTTCGCCGATGCGCTTGTGCGGCGTGCGCTCGGCGAAGCCGGCGATCTGCTCCGGCGTCTTGCCGTCGGTGGACAGGGTGGTGTTCACGACGCCCGGCGCGATCGCAACCACGGAGATCATGCGGCCTTCGAGCTCCTTGGCGAGGACATTCGCGAAAAGCTCCTGCGCCCCCTTGGTGGCGGCGTAGGCCCCGTAGGTCGGGCTGCGCAGCAGCGTGATGCTGGACGAGAGCGTGATGATCCGGCCGCCATCGCGCACGCGCCGCACGGCCTCGCGCAGAACGTAAAAGCTGCCTTTCTGATTGACGTCGATCATCCGGCCGAAATCGGCGTCGGTCATGTCGGCGAACGGTGCAAGCCGCATGATGCCCGCATTGCTCACGACGACGTCGACGCCGCCGAATGCGCGCTCGGTTTCGTCGAACAGGCGCCGCACCGCGCCTGAATCGCTGACATCCGCCTGCACCCAGATGGCGCGTCCGCCGGCGGCCTCGATCTCGTGGACGACACCGGCCGCGAGATCGCGGTTCTTCTCGCAATTGACGGTGACGGCATAGCCGTCACGGGCGAGGCGCTTGGCCGTCGCGGCGCCGATGCCCCGGGAAGAGCCGGTCACCAGCGCGACCTTGCCGTGCGCCGGCGGCGCCTGGCCCGTCGTCTGAGCGCCGACGGCGCCCGCCGCGAGTGCCGCGGTGGTCGCCGCCGCGGCCGTCAAAACGGCCCGTCTCGGGATTTCGGCCCGTCTCGGGATTTCGGTTTGTCCAGGCATGGCGTGATCCTTTCGTTGTCGAGCGACGCGTTTCCGTCGGCAGGATTCATACCGATCTGCCAGGGCGGGGGCTTGCCAAAGGCTGCGCAAAACTTGCCTGATCCTGCAGGACCCGTGCTATCGGTCCGCCTCCATGCTAGGCTCGGACCGGGTTGCAGGAGAGATCGCATGGACTCGCTCAAACAGGCCGTTCGGGCTTATGCCGGCCGCCATGCAAACCGCGATGGCCTGGCGCTGACGCCGGTGCCGGGCCTGCGGATGATGTGCGTCGAGTCGCCGCGCGGCGACCTGCATTCGGTTTACCGGCCGCTGGTTTGCCTGGTCCTGCAGGGAGCCAAGCGCATGACCGTGGGGAAGGAGGAGCGGGTCTTCTCCGCCGGCCAGTCCGTGATCGTGGGCGCGGACATGCCGGTCGTCGGGCGCATCGTGCAGGCGAGCCGGAGCGAGCCTTATCTGGCGATCGCCGTCGAACTCGAGATGACGGTCCTGCGCGAAGTCGCGGCGCAGCTGGGCGGCGTGCGCCCGCAACGCCCGTCCGAGACGCGCACCTTGTTCGCCGAAGACACCGAAGCGGCGATCCTGGATTGCGCGGCGCGGCTGATGCGCTTGCTGGACCGGCGTGATGCCATACCGCTCCTGCGCCCCGGGATCATGCGGGAGCTGCATTACTGGCTTCTGTCGGGACAGCACGGCGCGGCCCTGCGGGCGCTTGCCGCTCCGGACGGCCATGCGAGCCGCCTCGCCGCGGCCATCGCCATCCTCAGGGAGGAGTATCGATCGCGCGTGCCCGTCGAGCGCCTGGCGGCGGCGGCGGCGATGAGCCTCACGGCCTTCCACAAGCATTTCAAGCAGATGACGTCGCTGACGCCGGGCCAGTACCAGAAGCGGCTTCGCCTCATCGAGGCGCGCCGCCTCATGCTGGACGAAGGCTCTTCGGCAAGCAGCACCGCCTTCGAGGTGGGGTACGAAAGCGTGTCGCAGTTCACGCGGGAGTACCGCCGCCTGTTCCAGGTGCCGCCGAAGCGCGACGCTCTCCGCGCCCGATTGGCGTCGGGCACTGTCGACGAACGGGCACGGGAAGGCGGACGGGCGGACGCCGCCTAGCTTGCTCCGCATCGTTGTTCGGGTTGCGACGTCGACAGGCCTGCTGCGGCGAAGACGGCTGGATCAGGTTGCCGAGGCCGGGGCCGAGGGTCCGAATCCCCTCGCCGGCTCCGGTTCCCCTCGACAGGAATCGATGCGGCCGGCGGCGCGCCGCCCGCGCCAAGGAAATGCCCCGCCAGCAGGTCCCGAGCGCCCGCACAAAGGGGGCAGGGGCTCCAGTGATACGCCCGCCACCCCGGGATACGCCCGGTACCCCGCCGAGGGGCGGCGGTCCTGTCGGACCCTCACGGCCCGTTCCGCTCCTGCATCGTCGCCTGCCTGCGGCAGAGCGTCTTCACATAGGCGGTCGAACCGATCTCATCGAAGAGCGGCGACGCCGCGATCCTCTCCTCCCACCCGGTCGTGCAGCCGAGCTCCGAGTCCACCCGGATCGACATGACGTCGGCGGCGGTTTCCTCGTTGCAGGAGTCCCTCGGCACGGTGGAGAGGCAGATCAGGACGATCGCGACGAATCCGTTCATGGCATGGCTCCCGGGGCCGGCGGTCGCGGGGCCAGTCTTTCCCGCCTGCGGCGCCTTGGCAACGCCGACCATGGACAGGCGCGGTCCTGCGCCCATAGTGTGCCGCACATCCGCTGATCGATCGTGCGGCGAAAGGAGATCGAGAGCGCGTGGCGAATCCCTTGCTCGACCGGACCGTCCGGCTCGCCGTCACCGGGCTGAGCGGCGCCGGCAAGACCGTTTTCATCACCTCGGTGATCCACAACCTGCTGAGCGCGGCGCACGCGCCGGCGCGGCTGCCGCTGCTGGGCGTGGCGGGGCGGGGCGCGCTGGTCGCGGCGCGGATCGCCTCGAGCCCGACCCTCGCGCGAAAGCTCTTTCCCTACGCCGAGGCGATCGAAGCCATGGCCGGCACGCCGCCGACCTGGCCCGAGGGGACGAAGGACATCAGCCAGATCCGCGTCGCGATCCGCTATCGGCCGGAAGGGCTGGTGGCGGGCAGGCTTGGCCGGCTTGCGACGCTCAACCTCGACCTCATCGACTACCCGGGCGAATGGCTGATCGACCTGCCGATGCTCGGGCAGAGCTTCGCCCAATGGTCGGCCGCGATGCTCGCTCTCTGCCGGCGCGAGCCGCGGCGGAGCCTCGCGGCCGACTGGCTCGGCTTCCTCTCCACCCTGGCACCGGACGGACCGGCGGAGGAATCGGCGGCGCGCGAGGCGGCGGAGCGCTACGCCGCGTTCCTCCGCCGCTGTCGGGAGCCGCGCCACGGCCTGAGCCTCGTCCAGCCCGGCCGCTTCGTGTTGCCGGGGGAGTATGAGGGCGCGCCGATCCTGTGGTTCTGCCCGCTCGACGTGCCGGTTGATTCGAAGCCTCGGCGCGGCAGCCTGCGCGCGCTGATGGAGACTCGCTTCGAGGCCTACCGGACGGAAATCGTCCGCAGCTTCTATCGCCGGCACTTCCGGACCTTCGACCGGCAGGTGGTGCTCGTCGACGTGCTGCGCGCGCTCGACGCGGGGCGCGAGGCCTTCGAGGACGCGCGCGCCGCGCTCACCGCCATCCTCGCGAGCTTCCGCTTCGGCCGGTCGGGCTGGGGCGTGGCGGGCTGGCTCGCGCCGCTCCTCGGCGCGCGCATCGACCGGGTCCTGTTCGCGGCGACCAAGGCCGACCACGTCACGCCCGACCAGTACGGGAACCTGCGCAGCCTGCTGGCGGAGATGATGGCGGCGCCCAGCCTGGAGATGCGCTTTGCCGGCGGCGCCGTCGCCGTGCGCGCGCTTGCCTCCGTGCGCTGCACGGAGGTGGGGCGCGGCCGGATCGGCGACCGCGAGGTCGGCATGGTCCGCGGCGTGCCCGTCGGCGAGGACGAGCCGCGGCTCCTCCATCCCGGCGCGGTGCCGCCGACCCCGCCGCCGCCCGGGCATTGGGACGAGGCGCCGGCGGAGTTCCCGAACTTCCGGCCGCCACCGATCTCGGCCGCGCCGGTCGCCGGGATTCCCCATATAGGCCTCGACGAAGCCCTGGAGTTCCTGATCGGAGACAAGTTCCGATGAGCGGCATCGGAAAGCGGCTGCGTATGGCGTGAGCGGCCGGCCCTCCCCGAGGCCGCGGTTCGGGACTCGCGGCTGCGTGGCCGAGTTCGCCGACGCGTGACGCAGGCCGGTTCCCCGCGGGCGTCGTCGGATCGTTGCTCGCGGCCGGCCACGCCGATACGATTCAAAAAGGGTCAAAGAGGGCGAACCGAGCGCCCACAAGAAGGGGCCTGGCCGTGACCGATGCCCTAAGGCCTGCCGAGGCGGGCGAGCTTGCGGCACCATCGCGCTTGGCGGATGAGAGCGCGCAAATTCTCGAACGGATCAGCGACGGCTTCTACGCGCTCGATCGCGACTGGCGATTCACCTACGTCAATGCCCGCTTTGAAGCGCTGACCGGCACGCGCCGCGACCGTCTGATCGGCCGGACCATCTGGGAGGCCTTTCCCCGTCTGCGTGATACGGCGGTGTACCGTGAGCACCTTCGCGCCGTTGACGAGGCCCGGCCCGTTTTCTACGAGACGGGGGACGCCGTGGCGGGCCGCTGGATCGAGAGCACGGTCTATCCCGGCGAGACGGGCCTGAGCGTTTACTTGCGCGACGTCACCGACCGCCAGCAGGCGGAGCTCATGCTGCGCGACCGGGAGGCCACGCTCCGGAGCTTCTACGCCAACGCCCCCGTGCCGATGGGCGTCGTCGAGCTCGTCGGGGACGACATCCTGCACATCTACGACAATCCCGCCACCTGCCGCTTCTTCCACCGGCCGGCGGGCAGCACGGCCGGGCAGCGCGCAAGCGCCATGGGCGCGCCGCCGGCGGCGATCCGCGAATGGATGAACCATTACCGGGCCTGCGAGGCCCGAGGCGAGCCGGTCCGCTTCGAATACGAACACGCCGGACCCGACGGCCGCTGCTGGCTTTCGGTCTCCGTCGCGGCGATCGGCCTCGGCCCCTCCGGCCGCACCCGCTTCTGCTATGTCGCGGAGGACGTCACGGCGCGCAAGCGGGCCGAGTCGGCGCTGCGGGCGAGCGAAGAGCGATTCGCCGCCATCTTCCGCCAGGCCGCCGCCGGGCTGGTCCAGACGGACCTCGACGGCCGGATCGTGCTCGCCAACGACCGCTACTGCGCCATCCTCGGGCGGTCCCGCGAAGCGCTGCTTGGCCTGCGCGTGCAGGACCTCACGCACCCGGAGGACCTGCCGCGGAATCTGGCGCTGCTCTGCCGAACGATCGAGACGGGCGAGCCCTTCGTCATCGAGAAGCGCTACCTCCGTCCGGACGGGACCGTCGTCTGGGTCAACAACAGCATCAGTACGGTGCGCGACGCGGACGGCCGGCCTCAAGGCCTGCTTGCGGTCACGCTGGACGTCACCGCGCGCAAGCGGGCCGAGGCGCAGCAGACCCTGCTCACGGCGGAGCTCAGCCACCGGGTCAAGAACACGCTTGCGGTGGTGCAGGCGATCGCCTCTCAGACGCTGCGCCGCGCGAGCTCGCCGGAGAGCTTCGCGGAGTCGTTCGGTGGCCGGCTGCGGGCGCTGGCGTCCACCCACGGCCTCCTGACCCGGACGGGCTGGCACCCGACGGACCTGCGGGTGGTCCTGCAACAGGCCGTGGGCGCGCATGCGGTCGGGCCGCGGAGGTTCGAGATCGAGGGACCGGGCCTGGAGCTCCCGCCGAAGGAGATCCTCACCCTCGGGCTCGTGCTGCACGAGCTGGCGACGAACGCGGCAAAGTACGGTGCGCTGTCGACGACGGGCGGGCGCGTGTCGGTCCGGTGGGCTCTGGAGGGATTGCCCGATCGCCGATACCTGCGCCTGGTGTGGATCGAGCGGAACGGCCCGCCGGTGACGACACCGGTGACGCGGGGCTTCGGCATCAAGCTGATCGGAGAGAGCGTGGCCTATGAACTCGGCGGGACCGCGACGCTCGCCTTCGAGACCGCGGGCCTGCGGTGCGAGATCGTCATCCCCTGGGATCGGCAGCCGGCGACCGGACCGGCACGGGCGGCGCCGTAACGTCGGCTTCGGGTCTCCGACCTGTGGCGGCAACGACGCGGCCGGGACCGCCATGCGCGACGATCGCCCGCGCCCGGCCGGCGGCGAAGGAACCGAAGCCCAGGGACAGGCGCTTAAGACAGGAATTGGCGAAGAGTTGGCCGCGCTAATCCGTTGCCGGTCTCATGCCTCGCCTTTACGATCGTGAGACTGCTCGCTCACGTGCCGCCAAGCACCCGGAACGATTCGTGAGAAGGCCACAGGACATCGAAGAAAGCGCCCCGTGCACCGGGACCGACGGACACGGACCGCAATCGGATCGCTTCGCACGGATTCTCGAGCGGATCAGCGATGGGGTCTACGCCCTCGACCGCGATCTGCGCTTCGTCTACGCAAATCCGCAGGTGGAGCGGATGACCGGCAAGTGCCGGGAAGAGCTGATCGGTCGCAACGTGCTGGAGATCTTTCCGCAGGCCGCCAACGGCGACGGATATTCCGCGCATCTCCGCGCCCTGCGCGAGAACCGGCCGGTCTCCTACCGGGCGCAATCCGCGGCCACCGGTCGGTGGATCGAAGCGACCATCTACCCGGACGAGGCGGGCCTGTCCGTCTATGTTCGCGACATCGACGAACAGCTGCGGGCCGAGCAGGCTCTGCGCGAGAGCGAGGCGCGTCTGGCGACGGAGCTGAACGCCGCCCGGCGGCTGCAGGACATCAGCACCCTTCTCATTCAGGAGGGCGACATCAATGCCCTGTACCATCGCATTCTCGACGCTGCGATCGACCTGATGCACTCCGATATGGCGAGCATGCAGATGCTCGACCATAGCCGGGGCGCTCTTCGGCTCCTGGCCTGGAAGGGATTTCACCCGGACGCCGCGGCGTGCTGGGAGTGGGTGACGGTCGGTTCGCACAGTTCCTGCGGGGAAGCTCTCCGCACCGGCCGGCGCGTGGTCGTCGCGGATGTCGAGATGTGCGATTCCATCGCGGGCACGCCCGACCTCGACGCATACCGCCGGTCGGGCATCCGGGCGGTGCAATCCACGCCGCTGCTCTCCCGCTCCGGGCACCTGCTGGGCATGATCTCAACGCATTGGCGCGATCCGCACCGGCCGACAGACCGCGATTTGCGGCTGATGGACGTGCTGGCGCGGCAGGCCGCCGACCTCATCGAACGCACCCACACCGAGGCGGCGCTGCGGGACAGCCAGGAGCGACTGGCCACGGCGTTGCTTGCGTCGGAAACCGGCACCTTCCGGTGGACGATCCAGGACGATGTCCTCGAATGGGACGAGAGCCTGAAGCGCCTGTTCGGCCTTCCGCCGGAGCAGCCGATCCGCGGCATAGCGGACTTCCTCGACTTCGTGCACCCGGCGGATCGCGACGCGCTTTGCGCCGAGGTGGATCGCGCCATCCGCGAGCGGGCGAACCTCATCAAGGAGTTCCGGATCGTCCGTCCGGACGGTGCCGTGCGCTGGATCTCGGACAAGGCACGCGCATTCTACGACGGCGACGGCCGGCCGCTCTACCTGACCGGCGCGTGCCGCGACGTCACCGAGCAGAAGCAGGACGAGCAGCACCAGCGGCTCCTCGTGGCCGAGCTTAGCCACCGGGTCAAGAACACGCTTGCCGTGGTTCAGGCGATTGCCGGACAGACCATGCGCCGGTCGGCCTCGCTGGAGGACTTCGCCAATGCGTTCGGCGGACGCCTGCGGGCGCTCGCCGCGACGCACGGCCTGCTGACCGAGAGCGGCTGGCGTTCGGCCGATCTGAGCCGGCTCATCGGGAAAACCCTTGAGGCGCACGGCGTGGGCAACGGAGACGTGATTCTCTCCGGGCCGGAGCTGGGCCTCGCACCGAAACAGGCACTCGCCCTCGGCCTCGTGCTGCACGAGCTGGCGACAAACGCAGCCAAGCATGGCGCGCTGTCTCTGCCGAGCGGTCGGGTTGGGATCACTTGGGAACTCGCGCACACGGACGATGGGCCGCGGCTGCGGCTGGACTGGGCCGAACGCGGCGGCCCGCCCGCCGTCGCGCCGCGGACGGAAGGGTTCGGCATGAAGCTGATCCGGCACACCGCGTCCTACGAGCTGGAGGGCGCTGCCGAACTTCACTACGGGTCCGAGGGGCTGCGCTGCGCAATCACCATTCCCTGGCGCGGCGGCGAAGCCGCGCCAATCACACCGGCGCTTGCGTGAACCCGACGCGCTCAGAGATCGCGATTCCGCGTGCGGCGAGGCCAACGGCGAACAGGCACATCCGCAATCCCCTTGCCTCTACCTCCGGGCGGCCGCCGTGAAGCCGACGCCGCAGGGACCGGATGGGCAATGAGCACGAAAGCGGTTGCGCGCATGGCGGTCTCCATATCGGCGCGCACCTGCAGCCGGTGAACACCGGCCTCATCGGCGTGTTCCGCCGATCGCGCGTTTCGACGGCACGCCATCGGCCGGCCGGCCCCGCTCGACGGCTCATGCCCGTTGGCATCGAATCGTTCTTGCGCTTGCACGACAGGCGATGATGGCCATCTTGTCCTAAGCCGGTGGATGGGCCGGCCTTTCTCCGCCGATACGATGCCCCGATGCGGCCGCCGGGCGGCATTCGGGCAAAGGGCGGCGGATCTCTGCGGAGGTTCACAGGTTCCGATGACCCGGGTCCGATGGGTCGATCCCTCCGCCACCGAATTCGTCGCCGACGAACGCCAGCCGGAGACGGACCGGGCGGCGGGTCCCGACCCGATCCTTGAAGCGCCACCCCTGGCCAGGCGCCGGGCGCGCCCGGCGCGCTGGTTCTTCGCGGCACTGGCGGTGCTTCTGCTGACGCTGCTCGGCTTCGAGACGGTTCAGTACCTGCAGGCCCGCTTCGAGCAGCATTGGGCGCTCGGCGCCGGATTCGCCGGGCTGATCGCCTTCGTCGTCGCGAGCGCCCTCGCCTGGGCGGCCCTCGAGATTCGGGCGCTGCGCCGGCTGGAAAGCGTCGACCGGGCACGCGCGCGCCTGCAAACCAGGGGGAGCGACGCGGACGCCACCGCCGAGACCGAACGGCTCATTGCCGAGGTCTCCGCCGCGCTTGCCCGCCGGCCGTCGCTGGCGCCGGCCCTGCAGCGCTACCGGCAGGAGGTGCAGGACACGCACGAGGCGCCGCAGCGCCTCGCGCTCTTCGCCCGCGACGTGCTGAGCGTGGTCGATCGCGAGGCCTACCGCGCCGTCGGCCGGGCGGCGCGCGACGTCGGCGTTCTCACTGCGGTCGTCCCGACGGCGCTCGCCGACACGGCGGTGGTCGTCTGGCGCAGCCTCCGCATGCTGCGCGAGATCGCCGAGATCTACGGCTACCGGACCGGGCCGCTGGGGACCTGGTTCCTCGTCCGCCACCTCCTTGCGAACGCGGCCCTCGTCGCAGCGACCGACGTGGCCGGCGCGATGCTCGCGCAGCAGTTTGGCGGTGCGCTCACCGAGGCGGTCGCGGCGCGGCTCGGCGGCAGCGCCGTCGCCACCGCCCGGACGCTTCGCATGGGCCTCCTCGCCATGCAGCTTTGCCGGGCCGTTCCGTTCGGCGCGGACGACCTGCCAAACCTGCGCCGCCTCGTGGCCGCCGTGCTCCGACAATGAAACCCGTCCGGAATCCAAAGATCCGACGGCACCGCACCCGATTTCGAGCAATGGCGTATTGCTATCGATCCCCGCAGCCGATAGCATGACCTCAATAACGCGGAAAGCGTCTGGCGTATTCGACTGCGCCGTTGCAGGGTCGATTCGTTCGATTCTGTGACAGTTCAAAAAATAGGATCCGTTCGCGGGCAGTCGCGACATGGACCGGCCTGCCGGGACAACCCGGTGCGGCAAGCTTGGGAGGAAATGCAATGGGTAAATCCGAAACCGCGATTCAAACCGCGCGGGCTGCGCGGGCCTTCACGCGCCGCGGGCTGCTCAAGGGCGCGGCGGCCGCAGGCGGGACCGCCGCCGTTCTCGGCGTCGCCGGCGAAGTCGGCGCGCCCTATATCGGCACCGCCAAGGGCCAGACGACCACCTGGAAGATCCAGACCTCCTGGCCGGGCGGCGTCGGGCTGTCGATCTTCGAGAACTGGTGCAAGAGCATCGTCGAGAAGACCGGCGGCGAGCTCGCCTTCGAGCCCTATGGCGCGGGGGCGGTGGTCGGCGACTTCCAGCTCTTCGACGCCGTGAAGAACGGCGTGCTGCAGGCGATGAACCCGTTCACGATCTACTGGGCGGGTCGCATGCCGGCCGCGGTCTTCCTGACCTCCTATCCGCTCGGGATGCGCAACCCGCATGAGTGGGACGTCTTCTACTACAGCCTGGGCGGCCTCGAAATCGCGCGCGAGCTCTACGCGAGGGAGCGGATGTATTATGTCGGCCCGATTCATCACGGCGCCAACATCATCCACTCCAAAGTGCCGATCAACTCGATCGAGGACTTCCGCGGACGCAAGATGCGACTGCCGGGCGGCATGGTCGCCGAGGTCTTCCAGGCAGCGGGCGCGCGGACGACCCTGCTGCCGGGCTCGGAGATTTTCCCGGCCCTCGAGAAGGGGACCATCGACGTTGCCGATTACACGGGCCCAGCGGTCAATTGGGCGCTCGGCTTCGCCGAGGTCACCAACTTCATCTCGACCGGTCCGGCGGGCTTCATGTCGATCTACCAGCCGGTCGACCTGATGGACCTGACGGTCGGTATGGACGCCTGGAACGCCTTGTCGCCGCAGATGAAGCAATTCGTCGAAATGGAGGTCCACGTCTACTCCGACATGCATCACGCCCAGATCCAGAAGGCGGACCTGGAAGCGTGGAAGAAGTTCGAGGAGGCGGGGACGATCATCACCCGCCTGTCGCAAGAAGACGTGGAGAAGTTTACGGAGCTCGCCGTACCGCGCTGGTTCGCCTGGGCGAACAAGGACAAGGACGCGGCCCGGATCTTCCAGATCCAGCTCGACTACATGATGTCCGGCAGCCTCGGCTACGTGACACGCGACCAGGTCAAGGGCCAGACGCTCAACCTGTAGTCGTGCCATTGCCGAACGCGATGCATGCGGGGCCCGGGGGCGCCGTCGGGCGCCCCCGAGGCGCGATTCGCGCAACGGCCTTCGGCTTTCCGGAAGCGAGTTTCGATGCCTAGCTTGAATTTCGTGCTGCCGCACTGGCTGTACTGGACGGCGCTGCTCCTGGTACCGCTCATCGGCATGGTGATCGTCCGGCGGACCAGCCGGGCCAAGCCCCGACCCGCCGTATCGCTCCCGCTGGCCTATCTCTTCTGGCTCACCGGCGGATTCGTCGGCCTCCACCGGTTCTATGCGAAGAACTGGCTCGGCGCGGTCTACATCCCCCTCTTCCTCGCCATCGTCTACGGCAACATCCATGTGCGCGATGCCCGGATCATCGCTTCCGATACGCGCACGGCCGTGACGGTCGCCGAGTACCAGGTGAAGCGGTATCGCGCCGATGTCGAGCAAGGCGACGAAGAGGCAAGCGAGAGGCTAGCCAAGGCCGAGCAGGACTTCGCCGCCGCCAGCGAGCAGTTCGCCGCGGCGACGGCGAGCATGGAGAGCTGGCGGACCTTCGTCGGGGTCATCGCCGCCGTCATCGCGGGCCTGCTGGTCATCGACGCCGTCCTGTTGCCGGGTCTCGTCCGTCGGCGGGCCGAGCTGGAGGGTCCGCTGCCGCCGGCCGAGGCCGCCGGGACGACAGCGGAGATCCCGCAGGCCGGAACGGGTGAGGATCCTGCCCGTGCGGTGCGCACGCGCGTGACCGCGGTGATCGATTCGGTCAGCGGGTGGACAGGCGAGTTCGTCGCCTATTGGTCGATCATCGCGGTGTTTGCCTACTACTACGAGGTGATCGCCCGTTACATCTTCAACTCGCCGACGAACTGGGTCCATGAGGGCATGTTCCTCATGTTCGGCATGCAGTACCTGATCTCCGGCGCCTTCGCGTATCGGGAGGATGCGCATGTCCGGGTGGACGTCCTCTACCTGCACCTCTCGGACCGCGGGAAGGTGATCACGGACATCATCACCTCGATCTTCTTCTTCATCTTCACGGGCACCCTGTTTGTCACCGGATGGATCTTCATGATGGATTCCATTCGCGTGTGGGAGCTGTCCTTCACGGAATGGGCGATTCAGTACTGGCCGGTGAAGATCGCGATCCCGCTCGGGGCCTTGCTGATCTTCCTGCAGGGCATTTCGAAGCTGATCAAGGACATCACCCTGCTCAGGCGGATGGGGGCGTAGGCAATGGGTCTGGAAGTCGGGATCGAATGGCTCACCGTCATCATGTTCGGGTCGCTGTTGGTCCTGCTGATGGCGGGGCTGCCGCTGGCCTTCGTCACCGGTGGGCTGGCCTGCGTGTTTCTCTTCCTGTTCGGCGACGCGCAGATGCTGAACATCGTGCCGTCGCGCATCTTCCCCTTCATGACCAGCTACGACCTCTCCGCCATCCCGATGTTCATCTTCATGGCATCGATGCTGGAACGGGCCGGGGTGATCGAGGATCTGTTCGACGTCATCTACAAGATCCTCGGCGGCCTCAGGGGGGGGCTCGCCTCGGCGGCGATCGTCGCCGCCACCATTCTCGCCGCCATGGTCGGGGTGATCGGCGCGACAGAGGTGACGATGGGCATGATCGCCCTGCCGGCCATGCTAAAGCGCAACTACGACCAGAAACTCGCATGCGGGTCGATCCTCGCCGGCGGCACGCTCGGAATCCTGATCCCGCCGTCCATCCTCGCGATCCTGTTCGCCGTCATCGCGCAGCAATCGGTCGGCCAGTTGTTCATGGGCTCCTTCATCCCGGGCCTTCTGCTCTCCGGCCTCTACATCCTCTACGTGACGGCGCGCTGCTACATCAATCCGGAGGCGGGGCCGGCCCTGCCGCGGGAGGAGCGGATCAGCCTGCGCGCGAAGCTGCAGCTGGTGGGCGGCATGCTTCCCGCCATCGTCCTTGTCGTGCTCGTGCTGGGTGTCATCTTCACCGGCATCGCCACCCCGGTCGAGGCCGCCGGAATCGGCACCTTCG
>CAZKCM010000100.1:0-13706 GCA_964551315.1 uncultured Rhodospirillaceae bacterium
CGCCGGGTCGGCTACATGACGCAGCGCTTCTCCCTCTACGCCGATCTCTCGATCCGCGAAAACCTCGAATTCGTCGCTCGTGTCCACGGCATGGCCGATCCGCGCGGGCAGGCGCGTGCGGCGATCGAGCGGCTCGGCCTTTCGGGCCGCGCCGACCAGCTCTCCGGGACCCTGTCGGGCGGGTGGAAGCAACGCCTCGCGCTCGGCGCCTGCATCCTGCCGGGCCCGCAACTCCTGCTGCTCGACGAGCCGACTGCGGGCGTCGACCCGAAGGCGCGGCGCGACTTCTGGGACGAGATCCACGCGCTGGCCCGCGACGGCATGACGGTCCTCGTCTCGACCCACTACATGGACGAGGCCGAGCGCTGTCACGAGCTCGCCTACATCGCTTACGGCCGGCTGCTCACACAAGGCACGGTGGAGGAGGTGGTCGCCCGGTCCGGGCTCGTCACCTGGACCGTCACCGGACCGGAACTCGGGCGACTCGCCGCGATGCTGAAGGGCAGAGACGGCGTCGACATGGTGGCGCCGTTCGGCGCCGCCCTGCATGTGAGCGGCCGGGCAGAAGACCGGCTGGAGGCCGCGATCCGACCGCTGCGCGAGGCCGGCGCGTGGACCTGGCGCCGGGGCGAGCCGACGCTCGAAGACGTCTTCATCCACCTGATGAGCGACAGCCGGGACAACTTCTCGACGGGTCCGCAATGAGCGTCGTCGCCGGCTTCATCGGGTCCCTGCGCCGGACCTGGGCCATGGTGGTCAAGGAGTTCATCCAGCTCCGGCGCGACCGCATGACCTTCGGCCTCATGATCGCGGTGCCGCTCATCCAGCTCATCCTGTTCGGCTACGCGATCGACACCGACCCGCGCAACCTGCCCACTGCCGTGCTCGCCCGCGACGCGAGCGTCCAGGCGCGCTCCTTTCTCGCGGGGATGGAGGCCACGGGCTATTTCGACATCGTTCGCCGGGTCGAAAGCGAGGCCGAGATCGACCGCCTCATCCTGTCGGGCGAGATCCTGTTCGCCGTGGAGATCCCGGCGGGCTTCGGCCGCGACCTCGTGCGCGGCGAGCGTCCGCAGATCCTGGTCGTCGCCGACGCCGCCGATCCGACGGCGACGGGCGGCGCCATCGCTGCGCTCCGGCGCCTCAGCGGGGGCGTGCTGGCGCGCGATCTCGCGGGGCCGTTGTCCGGTCTGCGGCAGGGCGAGCCGCCCTTCGAACTCGTGGTGCACCCGCGATACAACCCGGCCGGCGAGACCAGCCTCAACATCGTCCCGGGCCTGATCGGCACGATCCTCACGCTGACCATGATCATCTTTACCGCGCTCGCGGTGACGCGCGAGATCGAGCGCGGCACGATGGAAAACCTCCTCGCCATGCCGATCCGGCCCGTCGAGGTCATGCTCGGCAAGATCGCGCCCTACATCCTCGTCGGTGCCCTGCAGTTCGCGCTGATCCTCGCCGCCGCCAGGCTGCTCTTCGGCGTTCCCGTCGAAGGCAGCGCGGTCCTGCTGATCGCGTTCACGACCCTGTTCATCGTCGCCAACCTGTCGGTCGGCTACACCTTCTCGACGGTCGCGCAGACCCAGCTCCAGGCGATGCAGATGGCGATGCTCTTTTTTCTGCCGAGCCTTCTGCTCTCGGGATTCATGTTTCCGTTCCTCGGCATGCCCGGCTGGGCGCAATGGATCGGCGAGGTGTTCCCGCTCACGCATTTCCTGCGCATCGTGCGCGGCATCATGCTGAAGGGGGCGGGGTTTGCCGATCTGTCACGGGAGGTTGCCGCGCTCGGCCTGTTCACGCTCGCCGCGATGGCGGTCGCGGTCGCGCGCTTCCGGCAGACGCTGGATTAGGCCGAGGGGGCGAGGCGGCCGGTGCGTGCTATTCCGCAGCCTCGCGCGGTGTCATCGGCACGGAATGCATCGGCGTTTCGTCGGGCGCCGCCAGTTCGGCCAAGCGTCCCCTGGGCGGCACCTCCTCGACCGCCGCACCGCCGCCCCGGCGCTCCGCCCATCGGGCCTTCAGGCGCATCCGCCAAGCCCGCGCGTTCTCCCGGACCATAAGGGCCGAGGGGGTGACGATCAGCGTCAGCGGCGTGGCGAAGACGAGCCCGAAGACGATGGCCGCCGAAAGCTGCGTCCACCACTGCGTCGAGGGCGCGCCGAAGGTGACGTCGCGCGCAAGGAAGTCGATGTTGACGCCGAGCATCATCGGCACCAGGCCGAGCACGGTCGTCCCCGCGGTCAGCATCACCGGCCGCAGGCGCTGCGCGCCGGTGCGCAGGATGGCTTCCAGCGGCGGCGCCCCGTCGCGGCGCAGCTGGTCGAAGGTGTCGATCAGGATGATGTTGTTGTTGACGACGATCCCCGCGAGCGCGATCACGCCGATGCCGGTCATGACGATCCCGAAAGGCTGACCGGTCACCAGCAATCCGACCATCACGCCGATGGTCGACATGACGACGGCGGAGAGGATCAGCGCGGTGCTGTAGAAGCTGTTGAACTGAGTCAGCAGGATGACGGCGATGAGGAACAGCGCCACGCCGAAGGCCCTGGTGAGAAAGGCCTGGGATTCCCGCTGCTCCTCGTCCTCGCCCTTGAAGGTCACCTCGACCCGCGGGTCGAGGTTCGCCTGCGCGGTCAGCCAGCTGCGGATCTCCCGGACCTTGTCGTCGACCAGCACGCCGGGCAGCACGTCCGCCTTGACGTCCAGCACACGCGCGCCGTCGACGCGGTTGATCATGCCGACCTTCGGCTTGGCCTCGCGCGTTACGAAGCTGCTGATGGGGGCGAAGCCGCCTTCGGTCGGCACGCGTACCTGGTCGAGCTCGGCGATGCTCCGCGCGGTTTCCGGGAAGCGGGCGACGATATCGACCTCGTCGTCGGCGCCGTCGGGCCGGTAATCGGCGAACTTGAGTCCCTTGGTCACGAGCTGGATCGAGTTGCCGATCGTCGTCACGTCGACGCCGTACTTCGCGGCCTCGGCGCGATCGACCTCGAGCCGCCACTCGATGCCGGGCACGGGGCGGCTGTCCTCGATGTCGACCAGCCCCTCCATGGTCTCCATATGGGCGCGCAGCTGGGCCACCGCCGGTTCCAGCAGCTCCGGGTAGGCGGAGGAGAACTGTACCTGGATCGGCTTGCCGACCGGTGGGCCGCCCTCTTGCTTCCGCGGCTCGACCACGATGCCGGCGAGGTTCGCCGTGCGCTTGCGGATCTCGGCCAGGATCGCGTCGGCCTCGCGCCGCCGGTCCCAGTCGGCGAACTCCAGCTGGATGGTTCCGATGACGTCCTCGGCCACGTCCTGTCCGCCGGTGCCCGCGTCGGTGAGCGACACGGCATAGATCGTGTCGAACTCGCCGCGCTCCTCCTGCATGGCGAGGATCTCGGCCTCGACCTGTCGGACCAGGGCGTCGCGCTCGTCGATCGACAGGTTGCCGCGTCCGTGGATGTGGAGCAGGGCGGCTTCGGGCTCGACGTCGGGAAAGAACTCGACGCCTTTGCCGTGGGTCGCGTAATAGACCTGCACGCCGATCAGGGTCGCGAACGCCAAGCCGACCACCTTGCCCGGATGCCGAAGCGCGGCGCCGAGCATCCGCACATAGGCGCCGGTGAATCCGCCGATCTCGCGCAGGTCGTCCTGCTCGCCGCGCGCCAGCGCCTTCATCGTCGCCCGATCCGCCGTCCCCGCCTTGCCGAAGGCGGCGCCCAGCGCCGGGATGAAGATGAGCGCCATCAGCAGCGAGGCGGCCAGGGTCGCCGTCAGGGTGATCGGCAGGAACTTCATGAACTCGCCGACCGTGCCGGGCCAGAACAGCAGGGGGACGAAGGCCGACACGGTGGTCGCGGTCGAAGCGATGATCGGCCAGGCCATGCGCTTGGCGGCGAGGCCGTAGGCCTCCCGCTTCGGCAGACCCTCGATCATCTTCCGGTCGGCGAACTCCGTCATCACGATCGCGCCGTCCACCAGCATCCCGACGGCGAGGATCAGCGCGAACAGCACCACGATGTTGATCGTGAGACCGCCGACCGCCAGGACCAGGATGCCGATCAGAAAGGAGCCGGGGATGGCGATGCCGACCAGCCCGGCGCTGCGCAGTCCGAGCGCGCCGACCACCACGATCATCACCAGAAGGACGGCGCTGATCAGATTGTTGGTCAGGTCCGTCAGCATCGTGCGGATGTCGCTCGAACGGTCCTGAGAATAGGTCACCTCGATATGGGCGGGCCAGTTCGCGCGCTCCGCCTCGACCACGTTGCGGACCCGCTCGATGGTGTCGATGATGTTCTCGCCCGTTCGCTTCACCACCTCGAGGCCCACCGCAGGCTTGCCGTTGATCCGGGCATAGCTCTCCGGGTCCTTGTAGGTGCTGCGCAGCGAGGCGACGTCGCGCACGCGAACGACGGCGTCGCCGCTGACCTTGAGCGGTATGTTGAGAATGTCGTCCGCCGTCTCGAACAGTCCCGGCACCTTGACGGCAAAGCGGCCCCTGCCGGTGTCGAGATTGCCGGCGGCGACGAGCCGGTTGCTGCGGCCGATCACGGTCGCGATGTCGTCGGCGTTCAGGCCGTAGCTCTCGAGCAGGAGTGGATCGATGACCAGCTCGACGACCTCCTCGCGGTCGCCAGTGATGCGTGCCTCCAGCACGGTGTTGATCGACTCGATCTTGTCCTGGAGTTGCTTGGCGAGGGTGATCAGCGCGCGTTGCGGCACGTCGCCGGACAGGGTGACGACGAGGACGGGGAACAGGCTGAGGTTGACCTCGTTGACCGTCGGCTCCTCGGCGTCGGCCGGCAGGTCGGCCTTGGCGATGTCGACCCGTTCCCGGACATCGTTGAGCGCTTGGTCGGCGTCGAACCCGGCGTCGAACTCGAGAATGACGTTGCCGCCGCCCTGATAGGCGGTGGCGCGCATCTCCTTCACGCCCTCGATGCCGCGCAGCTCCTGCTCCATGGGGCGGATCAGGAGGCGCTCGGAGTCCTCCGGCGAGATACCCTCCAGGGCCAGCGACACGTAGATGATCGGGATGTTGATGTCGGGTTCCGATTCCTTGGGCATGTCGCGATAGGCCACGAACCCGGCGACCAGCAGAAGGACCAGGGCCGTGATCACCATCCTCGACCGCCCGAGGGCGGCGTCGATGATCGCGTTCATGAGTGGGCGTCCTCCGCCACGTACTCGGATTGCGGCCCCGCTTCGGGCAGAAGCTCCTCAAGCCCGCGCTCCGGAACCGGTTCGACGCGCTGCCCGGCGACGACGAACTCCTGGCCCACGGTGATCACCGTCGCCGATGGCGGCAGGCCGGCGATCCAGACTCCCTCCGGACCGTGGTCGATGATCGTCACGGGGTGGAATTCGACGACGTTCTCGGCGTTCACGGTCTTGACCCCGAGCTGACCGTCATCGGCCAGCGTCAGGATTGCCGGCGATACGAGATGCGCCGGTAGTTCCTTCACCGGCAGGCGGATCTCGCTGGACAACCCCTGGACGATACGCCGATCCGGGTTTTCCACCTCCAGCTCGAGGCGGAAGGTCCGGGTCGCCTCGTCGGCGGTGGCCGAGATGTAGCGGACGGTGCCGGACACGGTGCTGCCGTTGATGAGGCGCGCGCTGCCGCGGTCGCCCGTGGTCACGGTGCCGACGTCGCGTTCGGACAACTGCCCGACGATCAGAATCGGGTTCAGGTCGACGACGGTCGCAACCGGGTCGCCGGTGGTGAGGAAGTCGCCGATCTCGACCGGCAAGGTATCGACGACGCCTTCGAACGGCGCGCGGATCAAGGTATGCTCGATGTCGATCTCCATGGCGGCGACGGCGGCGTTGGCTTCCTCCAACTTCGCCCGAGCATCGGCCAGAGCGGTCTCGGCCCGATAGCCCTTCTCGGCAAGTTTCGAGGCGGCTTCGTATTCGAGGCGCCGCTGATCCGCGAGGGCCCTGGCCTGGCGCAGGCGGGCCTCGCGATCCTCGCTTGACAGGCGCAGGATCGGGGTGCCGGCCTCGACAACGGTGCCCTTCTTCACGAACAGCTCCGCGACGGTCCCGTGCGTCTCCGCGCTTACCTGGACGATGCGAGATGCCGCGGTTCGGCCGCGCAGCACGATCTCCGACGTCCGGGGTTCGGCGGCCTGCCGTCGGACACGGACCTGGGGCAGGGCGGCCTCTTCCGGCCCCGGTCTTGCCGCTTCGGTGGTGGCGGCCGTTTCGTCCTGAGCCTCGATCTGGCCGGACAGGAGCCAGCCAATGGCGGCGAGGGCGATGAGGCCGGCGATGAGTTGGGAGCGCTTCATGAGGTCAGTCTCTGTCTCGCTCGGTCGCGGGGCGTCGAAGGGCGTGGCTCAGTCCGGCGGGTTGCCTTATTCGACCAGCGCCGGTGCGCGCTCAACCGCGTCCGCCGGCTTCGCCGGCTCGTCCAGCAGGCCCTTGTTTTCCTCCAAATACGCCGCTGCGGCCGCAAACACGGCGCGCCCCAGCCCATGGAAGAGCTGCCCGCTCGGCGGGAGGTCCGTCGGATCGCACTGCTCGATCCGTGCGAGCGTTTCGCGGTACCACGCGATCCGATCCTCCACAAGTCGCCGCAGATGCGCGGCCGGGACCAGATGCCCGAACATGAGGATGAACAGGAAGTCAGACCGGTGCTTGTCCCGCGCCGGCGGCTCCTGCAACGCTGCCACGAGCGCTTCGCGGCCCTTCGGCGTGATGCTGTAGACCTTCTTGTCCGGCCGCTTGTCCTGGGGCATTTCCGTGCAGACCGCGAGGCCTTCCTCCACCAGGCGGCTTAAGGCCGGGTAAATCGAGCCGAAGCTCGTATGGTGAATGAGGCTGAGAACGCCCTCTTCGAAGACCTTCTTGATCTCGTAGCCACTGGCGTCACCCATCTGCAGCACGCCGAGGCATAGGGTCTTGGAATCCATTACGCGGATCTCCTGCAACGGGCGAAGACATATATATCGTTCCGGTATAGGTCGCAAGATAATATATCGGATCGATATATTATCTCAAATGCTCGGCCGACGCACGGCCGGCGGCCGGAACCTTTTGCGGGACCCACTGTTTCCCATGCGATTCAGCGCGTCGTGCGCGAAGCCCCCGGGAAAGCCTCCCGGGGCGGCTTGTGAGGCGGCTTGGGAGACGCGGTATGCCGTATCGGAACAATTCGGAGCTTCCGGATTCGGTCAGGGAACATCTGCCGAGCCACGCGCAGGACATCTATCGCGAGGCCTTCAACAGCGCCTGGGACCAGTACGCGTCGCCGGCGGACCGGCGCGGCGACGCTTCGCGGGAGGAAACCGCCCATCGCGTGGCCTGGTCCGCCGTCAAGGAGAAGTACGAGAAGAGGGGCGACCGCTGGGTCACCAAGGATTGAGCACCCAACGACAGCCTCCGCGGTCGCACCGAGGCGGGGAGCCGGTTGCCCTGCCGCCGCATCGGTCCCGCGTGGTTGTGCCGAGCAGGGAAACGAGCCATGGCTCCACGCGCCTATTGGACGGGCAATCTCCGGGTTTCGCTGGTGACCGTGCCGGTCCGCCTCTATCCGGCGATCGACAGGACGCATCAGGTGACGCTGCACCAGATCCACGAGCCGACCGGCGAACGGATCCGCTATCAGAAGGTGGCGGGGACGGGCCTTCATGACGTGCCGGTCAGCGACGAGGAGATCGTCAAGGGCTACGAGTACGAGCACGGTCGCTACGTCACGCTGACCGATGAGGAGCTGGATCGGCTCAAGCTCGATACGGTCCACACGATCGACATCGTCGAGTTCGTCGACGGCGCCGAGATCGACCCGATCTACCACTACCGGCCCTATTATGTTGCGCCGGACGGGGCGGCGGGGGACGAGGCCTTCCGCGTCATCCGCGACGCGCTTCTGCGGACGCAGAAGGTGGGGCTCGGGCAGGTGGTGCTGGGCGGTCGCGAGAGGATCGTCGCCCTGCGACCCTGCGGCCGCGGCCTGCTGTTGGAGGCCTTGCGCTACGAGGACGAGTTGCGCGACTCCAACGTCTATTTCCGGAACATTCCCGACGAGCCGGCCAAGCCGGATCAGCTCGAGCTCGCGGTCCAACTGATCGAAAGCAAGACGACGCATTTCGATCCGGGCGTGTTCCGAGACCGCTATCAGGAAGCCCTCCGTGACCTCGTCGCCGCGAAGCTCGATGACCGCGAGGCGGAGGCTCTGGAAGAGGAATCGGTCGGCGCCGCCGTCATCGACCTGACGGACGCGCTCCGGCGCAGCCTGTCACAAAGCCGCCGCAGGCAGAGCGGCCGGCCGGCGCCGCGCGCCCAGCCCCGCGGGCGGACCGGCGGCCGGACCGCAAGCAGCCGCAAGCGGGCCTGACGGCATGGGGTATCTGCCGAGCCGGCGGCAGGGCGACGGGCGGTCGCCGCGGTGACAGGCAGTGCCGCCGAGATCGCCGGGGTTCGGCTCACCCATCCCGACCGTGTCTTCTATCCGGATCAAGGGCTGACCAAACGCGACCTGGTGGACTATTACGCGGCGGTGGCGGAGCGGATGCTGCCATACCTCGCCGGCCGACCGCTTGGCCTGGTTCGCTGTCCGCGGGGACAGGGCAAGCCATGCTTCTTCCAACGGCACGCCGGTTCGGGCGTACCGGCCGCGATCCGCCGGGTGCGGATCGCGGAGCTGGAAAACGGCGCCGCGGCGGACTATCTGGCCGTTGATGACCTCGCCGGGCTCCTGGCCCTCGTGCAGATCGGCGTTCTCGAGATCCATCCTTGGGGCGCCCGTGCCGACGATCCGGAGCGACCCGACCGTCTGGTCTTCGACCTCGATCCGGACGAGGGATTGCGCAGGGCGCGGGTCGTCGAGGCTGCGCGCGAGGTGCGGGACCGGCTCGCCGCGCTCGGCCTCGCCAGTTTCGTCAAGACGACGGGCGGGAAGGGGCTCCACGTCGTTCTGCCGCTTGCCCCGCGTCGGCAAGGCTGGGACGAGGCCCGGGCCTTTACGCGGGCGGTGGCGGAGGCGATGGCGCGGGATCGGCCCTCCGTCTATACCGACACCGCGGCCAAGGCGTCGCGCGCCGGCAGGGTCTTCATCGATTACCTGCGAAATGCGCGCGGGGCCTCGGCCATCGCCCCCTATTCGACCCGGGCGCGGCCCGGCGCCCCGGTCGCCATGCCGCTCGCCTGGGAGGTGTTGGAGGACGAGACGGCATCGGGCCGTCCGGCCGGTCGCTTCACGGTGACGAGTCTTCCGGATCGTTTGGCCCGTCTCGACCATGATCCCTGGGCGGAGATGCATGGTCTGCGCCAGATCATCACCGCAAAGGCGCGCCGCGCCGTCGGGCTGCCCGTCGGTTGAGACGGCGCGGCCGTCTCACCGCAGCCGTCCGCGGGCCCGCCACGGTTGGGTGACGGACGGGATGCCATCGGCCGCGCTGCTTTCCGCCTCTTCGACCCGCCGCGCCGTGCCTCCGGCCGCTCCGGCCGCGGGTTCGACCCGGAGGTCCGGCGCCAGTTCGATCAGTGCCGGGTGCCGCGGCGCCAACGCAATCCCCCGCTCGTAGTAGAGCCATGCATTGGCCCAGCGCCCCTCTTCGGCCGCCCGCCGGGACAGGTCCGCATAGGCGGCGCCGAGTTCGTGGATCCCGGCGGTGGCCGCCTCGTGCCCCGGCCGCAGGGCGAGGATCTCGCGATAGGTGTCGAGCGCGTTGTCGCCCCGGGGCGTCGTCAGCTTCAGCGCCGAGACCTGGTCCTTGGCAAGGCCGAGGAGCGAGGCGATCCGGCGCTCGACGGCTCCGCGCCCGCCGCCGTCGCGCCGCGGATGCCATGACGGCATGGCGGCAACCCGGGCCGGAGCGGGCGAGTCGGAGGTGGCGGAAGCGGCCGCCACCGGCCTGTCCGCGGCCGAGGCATCAAGGTCACCGCCGCCGTTGCGCGTCAAGCTTTGTCCGACGGCGAACAGCGCCAGGCTTCCCGCGGTGACGGCCAGAAGGACCATGCCCGGCCGGTCATGGCCCCGCTGCGGGGCGGGGCGGTCGGCGGGATCGCGCGCGGCGATTGGTGCCGGCAGACCGGTGCGCTCGGCGGGCGAGGGGGCGGTGCCGTCGAGCACCGCGAGGTTCGGCGGCAGCAGGTCGAGGCTTTGCGCCGCCTGGCGCACGAGATCGGCCGACACGCGCCGGTGGGCCTCGGACTCGGCCAGGAACAGCGCCGTCGCGCACAGGCTGTTGATGAGGCGCGGAACGCCCGAGGCATAACGGGCGATCGCGGCCAGGGCCGACTCGGAAAACACCTCCGTCGGCTGCCGCCCGACGACCTTGAGCCGCTCCGCAACGAAGGCTTCGACCTCCGCCGCCGTCAGCGGCCGCAGCCGCCCGTATATCCCGACCTGCCGCCGCCGTGCCGTCGATTCGGCGGCCCGCAGCAACGGCGCGAGTTCCGGACCGCCGGCCAGCACCACCCGCAAGCGGGGCGCGCCGCCATCCGGATCGGCGGCTTCGAGAAGGCCGCGCAGATCCTCGACCGCCAGATTCTGCGCCTCGTCCAGCAGGAGAACGGGGGGAGGCCGCGAACCGGTCCGCCCGTCTTCCGTCCGGTCCGTCGCCGCATGATCGGCGGCGACGCGGCCCAGCAGCGCGTCGGCCGTCGTCTCCGGCGAGCAGTTCATCAGGACAACCGCGCGTGCCGTCGAGTCGCGCCGCAGCTCCGCCGCCAGGGTGGTGAGGAGCATGGTCTTGCCCATACCGGGGCGACCGCCGACGACGGCAATGCCGCGGCCGTTCAGGACGACGTCGCGGACGTCGCCCAGGATCCGCTCGAACCCGCTGTGACGGTAAAGAAAACGCGGGTCGGGCGTGATCTTGAACGGGTTCTCGGGCAGGCCGAAGGGCCTGGCAGCCATCGCCGATCCTCCGTGGCATCGCGCGGACCCGATCGAGAATCCGTCGCGCTCTCCGGGATGAGCCATTTCGCCGCGAATTTGACCCTATTGCACATGCCGGGCGCTGTAAAGCCGGCCCCGCCGGGCGTGCCGGCAGCCCGAACCACAGGTTGCGCCTGTCGCCGAACCGCCCGGCCATGACGAAAAAACAGGGCGCGGGCCCTCGCCCCCGGGGCCAAGCTCCGGTAGGATGGCAGCATGAACGACCGGCCGAGCGACCGTCTGCGCGCCATCTGTCTGGCTCTTCCCGAAGCGGTGGAGAAGGAGGCGTGGGGCGACCCGACCTTCCGGGTGCGCGACAAGATCTTCGCCATGGAGAAGCGTGGCGACGGTCGCATCTCGCTTTGGTGCAAGGCGCCGGAGGGCAGCCAGATGGTGCTGGTCGGCGCCGATCCGGACCGGTTCTTCGTGCCGCCCTATGTGGGGCACAAGGGCTGGATCGGGGTACGCCTCGACGGCGGACCGGACTGGGACGAGGTCGCTGCGCTGGTCAGGCGCAGCTATCGGCTGATCGCGCCGAAACGGCTTGCGGCGCTGCTCGAATAGCCGGTCGAGCGCCGACCGGCAGCGGCGGGAACGGCAGGCCGGACGAGGGGCCTGCCCCGGCCGGTCCGAAACGGGCCGGGCGTTTCATGGTTCCCGCGCGACACACCGAACGGCGGGGTGCTCGCCGTCGGATTGCGAAGGCACGATGGTCCCGCGGCCGCTTGCCGCGGAAGGAAGTACTTGATTTTTGGCCATGTTGGACTAAATAGGTCGCCATGTCTGACCCATCCCACAAGAAGCCGAAGCCGGACGCGCAGTACGAGCCGAAGCGCCGGAACTGCCTGATGTGCCGGCAGCCGTTCGACAGCTCCTGGCCGGGTGAGCGCGTGTGCTCGACCTGCAAGGCGTCGAGCGCGTGGCGCGACGGCGGCGGCCTCGCGGCCTGAGCCTCACTCCGAGTCTGTCCCCCGATCTGTCCGCCGGTTGCTGCGCCCCGGTTTCCGGGCGCGGTTCAGCGCGCCGGCCCGACGGAGCTGGCCGGCACCGATGCCGCGCCGGCGGGCCTTCTCCCGGCCGTGCGGACGGTCGTCAGGAGGACCGGTCGATCGGCTCGGCGAGGCGCTGGCGCAGGGCTTCGATCTCGGCGCCGGCCTGCCGCGCGGCCTCGGCGATCATCTCCGGATAGCGCAGGTCCTTCCGGCAGAACTCCTGCAGGTGCAGATGCACGGCGCGCGCCGCGGCGGCGTAGTCGAGCGGCACGACGACCGACTCCGCCGTTTCGACCTCGGCCCGCGCATCGGCCGTCGGGCCGCTTGTGATCTCCTGGGTGACTCCCTGATCGAGCGCCCATTCGAGCGACAGCGCGAGATCGCGCAGCTGCTCGGGGCTGAGCCGTTCCTCGGATTGGAGTCGGTTAACGATGCGCCGGATCACCGCCATCTCATTGTCGTCGAAGAACGTCAGCCTTTTCATGGGGATTCGGCTCGCGGCTCCCTACCTGGTCGGTCCGAGCCCGACCCTACGCCCTTAGGATTAACAGTTTCCTGCGACGCAACCTTTGCTCGAATTTGTGTCGGTTTTCATCCCTTCTTCACGAGTCTCGGCGATACTTGGCAGAGGAAGGGAGCTGCCATGTCTCTTCGACCGGACAGAAAGTCCACGCTCATCCTCGGCGTGGACGACAACGCGATGGGGCTCAAGGTCCTCCGCGCCACGCTGGAGGCGGCCGGGTTCAGCTTTGTCGGCACCGAAAGCGGCGCCCGGTGCCTGGAGCTCCTCTGGCGCATCCAGCCCCGCATCATCATCCTCGACGTGCTGATGCCCGAGCTCGACGGCTTCGAGACCTGCCGGCGGATTCGCGCCCAGTTCCCCGAACTCGGGGCGCCCATCCTTTTCCTGACGGCCTCGAATTCCGCCGATACGCTGGATGCGGCGCTCGCCGCGGGCGGCGACGATTTCATCCTGAAACCCTTCTCGCCCAAGATGTTGCTGACCCGGGTCGAGAACTGGAGCCACAAGGCCCGGAACGGCGCCTCGAAGCCGGCGCAGGTGCGGGCCTGAGGCTCGCCGCCGGGGGGCGACGCGGCGCTATTCGACGTCCCAGACGTCTCCGTCGCGAAGGACCGCCAGGACGTCGGACACCGGGTCGTCGGTCCGCAGCGACGGGCCGGCGCCGGCGATCTGCGCGTGGACCGCCCGGTCAAAGGATTCGCCCGGGACGCAGTAGAGGACGCCCATGACCGTCGGGAAGTCCGGCGGGCCGAGGGCGGCCAGAGCGGTCGCCAGCATCGGGTTCGTCTCGTCGTGCTTCAGGATGTCGTCCTCGCCGACGCCGCCCTCGCCGATCGTCGCCACGGCGAGCCCGAAGCCGTCCGGCCGGAGGACGAGACCCCGATCCCGGTCGCGGCCGAAGATCAGCGGCTTCCCGTGTTCGGCGAAGAGCACGTTGTCTGCCGCGGTCTGCTTGCTCGTCATCGCGGCGAAGGCGCCGTCGTTGTAGACGATGCAGTTCTGCAGGATCTCCACGAAGGACGCGCCGCGATGCTCGTGCGCGCGCCGGAAGATCCCGGGCAGGTGCTTCAGCAGCGTGTCGCCGGACCGCGCGACGAACCGTGCGCCCGCCCCGAGGGCAAAGGTGCAGGGCCGAACGGGCGCATCGACCGAGCCCATCGGGCTCGACGGTGTCCGCTGGCCGACGGGTGTCGTCGGCGAGTACTGGCCCTTGGTCAGGCCGTAGACCTGGTTGTTGAACAGCAGGATCTGGATGTCGAGGTTCCGGCGCAGCACGTGCATCAGGTGGTTGCCGCCGATCGACAGGCCGTCG
>CAZKCM010000101.1:0-13450 GCA_964551315.1 uncultured Rhodospirillaceae bacterium
CACGATGTTGTCGTGGATCTCGTCGTCGGTCGGGATCTCTACAAGCTGGATCGCGCCCCGGCCCCACGGCTCGAGCGGCTCCACCCAGACGCTCGGCCGCCGCTCGTAGAACACGCCGTCGTCCTGGTAGTTGTGGAAATGCCGGTCCCGCTGCAGCAGGCCGAAGCCGCGCGGGTTCTCGTCGGCGAAGCTGTTGGTCATCACCGCCGGCGGGTTGTTCAGCGGCCGCCAGATCCGCTCGCCCGAGCCCGTCCAGATCGCGAGGCCGTCGCTGTCGTGGATCTCGGGCCGCCAGTCGGTCGACTGGTGTCTGTTGGTCTCCGAGAACCAGAACATGCTGGTCAGCGGAGCCACGCCCATCCGCTTGATGTCGGCGCGCGGGAAGAGATCCGCGCGCACGTTCATGAGCACGGCCCCGGGCTTGGCCGCCTCGATGCGGTAGGCGCCGGCAATGCTCGGCCCGTCCAGCAGCGCGTAGATGACGAGCGCGTCCGGATCGGACGCGGCGGGCTCCAGCCAGAACTTCGTGAAGCGCGGAAACTCCTCGGGCGTCGGCAGGGCGGTATCGATTGCAATGCCGCGCACCGACATGCCGTATTGGTCCAACTCGCCGGAGCTTCGGAAGTAGGCCGCGCCGAGGAAGGCAAGCCAGTCGGTCTTTCCGCCCCGGTCCATCACGCGAAATCCGGCGAAGCCCAGGTCCTCCGGCAGCCGACCGACGAAGTCCGCCTTGCCGAAGGTGAAGAGCTCCGGCGCATAGAGGACTTCGCGCGCCGCGCCGTCCTCGACCAGATGAATCGTCACCGGCGCTTTGAAGTAGCGGCCGAGGTGGAAGAGCTGGACCGGAAAGGGCCCGGCACCGTCCGACCAGAGGGTCTGGTCGGGGCGATAGCGGATCTCCTGATAGGCGTCGTAGTCGATCCGCTCCAGGATGTCGTCGAAACGGATCGTCGGCGGCGCGTAGGGCAGCGACGCCAGCTGCTTCGCCTGCGCCCGCAGGCGTTCGAAATCGAACGGTTCCGGCGGTCCGAGCCGCGCGTCTTCGGCCGCGGCGAGCCGCCGGATGTCGAGAGCGCCCAGCCGATGGAGCGCGGGGAAGGCCAGCGCGCCGGCCAACATCTGCCGGCGGGTGGTTCGGAGCGTCATGCGCGAAGACACCTCTACAGGAATTTCGAACGGATCAACGGACCATGCGTCGCATCGATGCGGACCGGCGACTTGTTTCCTGGTGGAACGGGCACGCTTCCGAACCGTGACCACCGGGCACGGGAAGCCGTCCCTTCCGGAAAGTCTCTAACGCCGGGCTTAGCCCGCCGGTTCCGCGTCGCTGGATTCGGCCGGCCGCTTCGCGGGACCGCCCGTGATCCGCGTTCCGTTTTCCGGCTTCCATGCGCCCGCGAGGTCTTCGGCCTTGCGAATCTGCTCCGGCGTCATCGCCCCGGCGACGTCCCGAAGCCGTGTCTGGGCGAGGAAGCCGGTGACGTTGCCGCCCCGCGGCACCGCCAGCGAGAGCCACTTATGCGCCTGCACCAGATCGCGCGTAACGCCTTCGCCGGCGGCGTATTTGAGGCCGAGACGATACATGGCCTCGGCGTGGCCGCGCCGGGCCGCCTCGAGGAGCCACCGCGCCGCTTCGGCAACGTCCCGCGGGACGCCGCGCCCGGCCTCGTACAACTCGGCCAAGCGAAGCTGCGCGTCGACCTGCCCCTGCTCCGCCGCCATGCGGTACCAATCGACCGCCGTGGCCACCTCGCGCCGGACGCCGCGCCCCTGCTGATACAATTCGCCGAGATAGTACTGGGCGTTGGCATCGCCCTGCTCGGCGAGCGGCCGCCATTCCTCAAGGGCCGCGGCATAGTCGTATCGTCGGTAGGCAGCCAGGCCTTCCTCGAAGCCGGCCCAGGCCGGCCCGCAGAGTCCGAGCAACAGACCAATCGCGACGATGCGGCTCATCATGGCGCAGCTCTCCCTGAGCGATCGGGCTGTTCTGTCAGAACGCCGGCCGGCCCGTTCTCCGACCCGTCAAAGAGTAAAGGACTGGCGGCACGGTGGCCACCAACTTATGCCGCCCGCTCCGGCAGACCCCGCCACGAACCGGCGAGCGCCGGTGTGCCGATGCCGCGGCGCGTCATGTCCCAGCGCATGGAACTCGCCGGCCGTCGTGCCCGTTGGCAACAGGATCGCCACGAGACCAGTCACGCGAGGCCCGCCATGAGCGCTGATACCGATCCGCCGGCCCGCCTTCTCGGCTTGTCGGGCAGCATCCGCCGCGGCTCTTACTGCACCGCGGTGTTGCAGACGCTTCGAACCGCGCTTGGCGCCAAGGCGGACCTGACGCTCTTCCCACTGAACGAGATTCCGCTCTACAACCCGGACGACGACGGCGACAAGGCCCCGCAGGCCGTCCGCGCCCTGCGCGCGGCGATCGCCGAATGCGACGGCTTGGTCGTCATCTCGCCCGAGTACAACTACGGCATGTCCGGCGTGCTGAAGAACGCCCTTGATTGGGCGTCGCGCCCCGCCATGCGGTCGCCGGCCAAGGGCAAGCCGACCCTGATCATGTCGGCATCCCCTGCCTACACGGGCGGGGCCCGGGCGCATCACCAGCTGCGGGAGACATTGTCGGCGATGCTGGCGCGCGTCATCGCCCGCCCACAGGTCGTGGTCGCGAGCGTTCACGAGAAGATCCGCGACGGCCGCCTGGAGGACGACGTCTCGTTGCGGTTCGCGCTTTCCGCCGTGGATGACCTCGTGAAGGAGATCCGTCTGGTCCAACTGGCGCGGCGGGCCTGAACACGCCCGAAAGCGGTCGATATCTGGCGAAGCACGCGCGTCGCCGCGCCGAGGACCGGCGGTCCGGGATTGACAGGGCGATCCGGCGGGATAGGAAGGGGCGGAATAGGTTAAGGAGAGATGATGCCCCGCCCCCTTCGCCCGGCCCGGGAAGCCGGCCGGACCGTCGTCCTTCTGGCGTTCCTTTCGGCCTGCACCATCGGTGAGCCGCGGCAGCCCGCAACCGAAGAGTCCGCCTCGTCCGGCAGGGCCGCCGATCCAACGCGGACCTTCGTCTACGAATGCACGGACGGCTTCGGGTTCGTCGCGCGGATCGCGGGCGAGCAGGCCTGGGTGTTCACCCCAGGCCAATCCGTTGCCTTGCGGCGGGTCCCCGCCGCCTCGGGAGCAAGGTACAGCAACGGGCAGACGGTGTTCTGGTCGAAGGGCCCCGAGGCATTGCTGGAGACGGGGGAGCACGCCCATCGCGATTGCCGCAACGATCGGCGGAATCCCGTCTGGGAGGACGCCCGGCAGAGAGGCGTGGATTTCCGGGCCGTCGGCAACGAGCCGGGCTGGTTCTTGGAAATCACCAGGAGCGAGGATCTGCTGTTCGTCGCCGATTACGGCGCGGAACGCTATGTCTTTCCGACTCCGGAGCCGCGGATCGAGCAGCGGGCGACCGAGACGGTGTTCGAAGCGCGAACCGACCGGCACAGGCTGGACGTAACCCTCGCCGACCGGCCCTGTTTCGACGTCATGAGCGGCGCGCCCTTCGAAGCCACCGTGACGGTGCGCCTGGACGATCGCCTCTACCGGGGCTGCGGGCGGTCCTTGCGTTAGGCGGCCATGGATGCCGGCTCGCCCGCCTGTTCCCCGGCCTCGCCGCGTTCCTCCGCCCAGGCAAGAACGGTACGGAGCGGCAGATGATCCGAGGCGACGGTTGCAAGGGGCGAGCGATGGACACGCGCGTCGACCGGCAACGGGCCACCCAGCGCGAAAACCCTGTCGAGCGGCAGCACCGGACAGCGTGACGGAAAGGTTGCCAGGGCCGGCCCCACCGGGCCGCAGGCGTCCACCAACGGCCGCAGGCTGCCGCCCCAAGGCCGCCACTCGTTGAGATCGCCCAGAAGAATGCAAGGGGCGACGCTGGCCGCATCGCCGTCAGCCGCCGGCGCGGCCACGGCCGCACCCAGCAATTGCGACACTTGCCGACGGCGCTCGCCCAGGCGAAGGCCCAAATGCGTCGCGATCACCCGCAGGTCGCGACCACCGATGGAAATGTCGACATCGAGGGCGCCTCGCGGTTGCCGGCTGGGGACGCTCAGGTCGATCCACCGCGTCTCTTTGACGGGCCAGCGGGTGAGGAGGAGATTGCCGCAGGTGCCGCGACGACTGATGAGGTCCAGACCGGGCATCCATTCGAGACCGGTTGCCTGCGCGAGATAAGCCGCTTCCTCGCGGAGCGTTCCCCGGCGATTGCGGAGCCCGACCTCCTGAAGGGCAACGATATCGGCGTCGAGCTCGCGAATGACCGCGGCGATGCGGTCCGGATCATACCGGTTGTCGGTGCCGATGCAGGAGTGGACGTTGTAGGTTGCGACGACCAGCGGCCTCGCATGACCGGATGATGAAAGCACTGCGGAAGTCGATCGGATGTAGCGGCAAATCTCAAAAGCCCGCTTGCGCGGCAGCCGCCTCGGCACCGTCGAACCGAGCACATGCGACACAAGCGGCGCGCGTGTTATATGCTGATTTGCGGTCCGAATCGCAAGATCCAAGATGCCCACCCGAGCGGCTTCGGGGCCGAGTCCCGGCGCGGACGGAACGGTCGCTCCGATCGCGATCGGTCGGAATCCGCCCGTCGAGGTTGACAAAGGGCCACAGGAAGAAACATTTGCGCGGTGAGACGTGAGGATGGCGAGCCGCCAAGGCCAGGCGGCCTGCCGCCCTGCATTGGGCCACCAGGTAAAGGTAGGTGAAAGGGCTAGGTACAGGGCCCATGGCGACCGAAGCGAATCCCAGGACGTCCGATCCCCGCCGGGAAAGCGGCTATTGGCTGGTCGGCGCGTACTGGAAGGGATTCGATCCGCCGGACCAGACGGCGCGCTTCCTCGAAGAGCGCATCTGGGAGAACGGCTACGACGAACGCGCCGTCGATCTGATCAAGGCGATGAAGGTCGGTGACCGGATCGCCCTCAAGGCCGCGACGGTTCAAAAGAGGAATCTGCCCTTCGAGGCGGACGGGCGCGCGGTGCCGAAGATGGTCGTCAAGGCCGTCGGCACGATCACGCACAACCCCGAGAACGGATACCAGGTCGAGGTGGACTGGGACCCCGATTTCGAGCCGCGCGCGTGGTATTTCTATACCTGCCAGCAGACGGTCTGGCGCCTGCGCCCGGACGATCCCCCGGCGCGGCAGCTCATCGATTTCGTCTTCCACGGCGCAGATCAGGATTACGCGCCGTTCGTCCGGGCGCGGCTGCACCGCGACGGCCGGCCGTTCGTCCGCGGCAAGGACGGCGGGAACGGAACGCCTGGTCGTGGGCCGCGATGCGAAGCGCCTCCCTATTCCGTTGCCGACGCCGTCGCGGAAGGGGTTTTCCTGGATCCGGCCGAGATCGAGCTCGCGCTCGGCCGGCTCCGTTCGAGGAAGAACCTGATTCTTCAAGGCCCGCCGGGGGTCGGCAAAACCTATCTCGCCCGCAAGCTCGCCTACGCGCTGATCGGGGCCCGCGACGACGACCGGGTCGCGGTGGTCCAGTTCCACCAGTCCTACTCCTATGAGGACTTCGTCCGCGGGTATCGCCCCTCCGGTAACGGAACGGGAAGCTTCGCGCTGGTCGACGGGGCGTTCCTGCGTTTCTGCCAGAGGGCGGAGAGAGACCCGGGCCGCGATTACGTCTTCGTCATCGACGAGATCAACCGCGGCAACCTCAGCCAGATTTTCGGAGAGTTGCTGGTGCTGCTGGAGGCCGACAAGCGCGGGCCGCAGCACGCAATCTCCCTCGCTTACACAAGGCACCCTGGGGAGACGTTCCATTTGCCGGCGAACCTGCACCTGATCGGCACGATGAACCTGGCCGACCGCTCCCTGGCGATGGTCGATTACGCGCTGCGGCGCCGGTTTGCCTTCGTCACCCTGGCGCCGCAATACGAGAACCCGCGCTTCCGCGCGTGGCTCGTGGCGCGGGGAATGGACGCCGCTCTCGCCCGGCTGATCGCACGGCGGATGGCCGCGGTCAACCGCGCCATCGCAGAGGACCGTGCCCTTGGCCCGTCCCACCGGATCGGGCATAGCTTCTTCGTTCCCGAGGGCGCGGAGGGCGCCGACCTTTCCGGGTTGGACAGACGCTGGTACGAGGCGATCGTCAAGACCGAGATCGTGCCCCTGCTCGCGGAGTACTGGTACGACGACCCGCAGAAGGTCGCCGACCTCACGCGGCAACTGCTGGCCTGAGCGGCGGCGATGGAGCCGTCGACCGGATCGTCGGCGCCGCCCGCGGTTCCGATCCGGAATCTCTGGTACCTGTTCCTCTACGCCTGGGACATGGCGCGCTTTCGCGACCGCTGGGCGGCCGAGGCCGAGGCGGCGCCGTCCCTGCCGGCCCTGCTGGCTCGCGTTCTCGCCGAGATCACGCGAGAGCGCATGCGCCGCGGCCTTTCGCGATCCTACGGCCCCGCCCGCCGGACCGTGCGCGGCCTTCGCGGGCGCATCGACTTCGCACAGACTCTCAAGCACCTCGCCCTCGCCGACGGCAGAACGCATTGCCGCTACGAGGAGCTCGACATCGACGACCTTCGCAACCGCATCCTGCGCGCGACGCTGCACCGCTTGGCGAAAGACCCGCGGCTGGCCGACGACAAAGCCGCGGAGACGAAGGCGCTGCGCCGGGAACTGACCGATCTCCTGAGCCGGCTCGAGGGCGTCGCCCTCGTCGAGCCGACGGCGGCGCTGTTCAACCGTCTGCCGACCGGGCGTACCGCCGGGCCGGATCGGCTGGCGATGAACCTCTGCCGCCTGGTGCATCGGCTGGAGATGCCCTCCGACCGGCCGGGGCCGACGGCGCTGCCTGCGCTTCTCCACGAAGAGATCCTCCACCACAGGCTGTTCGAGCGGTTCGTTCTCAACTTCTACCGCCTGCACCTGCGGGACCGGTTCCAGGCGTCGAGCGAGATGCTCGCCTGGCCGGACGCGTTCGGTTGCCGCTTCGTGCCTGCCATGCGGACGGATATCACGCTGCGGTCGCGCAGGCCGCCCCCGCGGCGGATCGTCATCGAGACCAAGTTTTCGGCCGCGGCGCTCGCGGCCTCTCCCTTCGGGGAGGAGGCGTTCAAGCCGGCGAACCTCTACCAGCTTTATGCCTATCTGCGGTCCCAGGAGGAGGCGAGCGAGGCCCATCGGACCGCGTCCGGAATCCTCCTCTACCCCGCCGTCGATCTGCATCTCGACGAGCACATGCTCGTGCAGGGGCACCGCATCCGCGTCGCGACGGTCGATCTCGGGGCACCGTGGCCGGCCATCGAGAAGCGGCTGCTCGACATCGCGCTCGACTGGCCGGAAGCCGTCGCCAAAACCGCGCCGATCAGGCCCGACGCCAGAGGTCCCCTTCGGCGACCGCCTCGCCGCCCTCGGCCAGCTCGATCAGATGCGCCAGAAGCGAGCCGGCCGCGGCGGTAACGAGGCGCGGATCGAGCGCGCCGTAGACCTCGGGCACGAGGTCCAGCGGGCGCTTCGGCCGCGGCCCGAGCGCCGCGAGCACGGCGGCGCGCCGCGCGAGGCGATGCTCGCGAAGGGCGCGCAGATGCGCGGGCGGATCGTCGATCGGGCCGCCATGCGTCGGCCAGTACACGGCGTCGTCGCGTGCCAGCAGGCGATCGAGCGAGCGCATGTACCGGGCCATGTCGCCGTCGGGCGGCGCGATCACCGTCGTCGACCAGCCCATGACGTGATCGCCCGAGAACAGCGCGCGCTCCTGCGGCAGCGCGAAGCAGAGATGGTTGTCGGTATGGCCGGGCGTGTGTACGGCCTCCAACCGCCAACCGGGCCCTTCGACCGCGTCTCCGTCGCTCATCGGGAAGTCGGGGACGAAGTCCAGATCGGCGCCCGATTCGACGGACGCGCCCGTGACGCCGTGCGGGCCGAAGCCGTAGGTCGGCGCCCCGACCGCGGCCTTGAGCGCGGCCGCCGCCGGGGAATGGTCGCGGTGCGTATGAGTCACGAGGATGTGCGTCACCGTCTCGCCGCGCAGCGCGGTCAGCAGCGCGTCCACATGCTCGGCCAGGTCGGGGCCGGGATCGATCACCGCCACCCTGCCCTGCCCGACGACGTAGGTCCCGGTGCCGCGGAACGTGAACGGACCGGGGTTCCGGGCGACGATGCGGCGGATCAGCGGGGAGACCCGCTCGAGCACGCCGTAGGAACAGGTGAAGTCTCGGTCGCTGCGCATCGCTTCCCGCCGCCATGGGACCTGCGGCGTCTTATCATATCGGATGCGATCCCGACACTCTCGCGGCGCGCGGCGGCTCAGCCCCGGTGCCGCCCGTTGAGGCGCATCACGCGCAGCCGGCTTTCGACGTCCTCCTTGTTCAGATAGGCGCCGGCGAGGCGGCGAAAGCCCTCATAGGCCTCGCGCCCGTGCAGCGCGCGCCAGTTGTCGAAGATGAGCATTTCGCCCGGCTCCAGCCGCTTGCGGAACTGATATGCGGGATCGTTGATCCGCCGGTGGAACGCCGCCAGCGCCTCGTAAAAGGCCGCCATGCGGTCGGCCTCGAGGATAAAGGGCGCCCGGTCGTGGTTGTTGTACCGGATCTGGACGAGCCGCCCGTCCCGGTCCAGCCGGAAGATCGGCAGCCGAGCGACCAGGTGAATGTCCCGCGCATGGTCGATGTACTGGCCGGGCACCTCCACTTCGGTCAGCACCCGATAAAGATCAGGCACCTCCGTCCGCATGTCCTCGGCGACCCGGAAGCCGTCGACGAGGAGGCTGTCGCCGCCGGTCCCGTCGAAGGCGAGGCAATGGAACATCTGGTAGCCGGGCGCGTCGAAGCTGTAGGTCCCGTCGGTGTGGAGCCCGATGCCAAGAGTCGTATAGGCCGTGTCCTTGTGCTCCATGTTCGCGGTGAAGTCCCAGAAGCCGCCGAAGATCGTCTCGCGGATATAGGCGATGCGGCGGGCCACGGCCTCGGTCGCTTCCGGCGTGGGCTCCACGCCCCTGACGAACACGAACCCGTACCGGTCGAGCAGCCGCAGCGCCTCATCCAGAACGGCGTCGTTTTCCATGAAGGAGGCGCAGGCGACTTCGGGCAGGCCCCGCGCGAGCGTCGCGGCGTCCCAGAGAACGCGGTCCTCGCCCGCATCCGACGGCCATCCCGAGGTCACTTGCGCCAGGAAGTCGGACGCGAATCGGCTGGCATGCCCGTCCGGCTCCCAGATGATCTCCAGCACCGCACCATCCTCGACAACGGCCGCGGAGCGAGGCTTCACGTCGGCGGGAATCGAGAAGGTGTCCAGGAGGCGCTGCCGCGTCTCGGGATGCAGGCAGTCGGGGCACTGGCAGTGATCCCGCAGCCAGAAGAACGGGAAGCGCCCGATCTCACGGCCGTCGGACGCGGTCACGGCGCACTCTGCCTCGCGAACGGTCACCGATTTCATCTTTTCCGCCATGTCCATACGCTCCTCACTCTCAACGGGTCCGCGGCATCGACCTAGCCGGCACTCTTGGACAATTGTACAACAGCGCGGCAGAGAGTAAATAGGACCGCCACGGGACGCAAGAGCAGGTCTGTCGAATGGTGCGAGGCGCAACGGCGCGGCCGGAAACCCACCCGAAATACACGCGGGCCCTCCCCGAGGAGCGCCGCCGATTGCTGATCGAAGCGACCGCGCGCTGCCTTGCCGAACTCGGCCTTGCCGGCACCTCCGTCCGCGAGATCGCGGCGCGGGCCGGGGTGTCGCCCGGGCTGCTCGGGCATCACTTCGCGGGCAAGGAGGACCTGATCGCCCAGACCTACGAACAGATCGGGGCGAAGGTCGGCGATATCCTGGACGGGGTCCTCGAGGCGGCCGGGGACGATCCGGAGGGGCGGCTTCGTGCCTTCATCGACGCAAGCTTCCGCCCGCCCATTCTCGACAGCGAGCTCCTCGCAGTCTGGATCGCCTTCTGGACCCTCGTGCGGACGGATGCGCGGATCCACGCCATTCACCGCGAGGTCTATGCGGACTATCGCCAGCGCGTCGAACGCCTGATCGCGGCGGTCGCCGAACGCCGCCGCATCGCGATCGACCCGCGGCTGGCGGCCCTCAGCCTGACCGCGATGCTGGACGGCCTCTGGCTCGAATGGTGCCTCGACCCGTCCACCTTTACGGCGGAGGAAGCCCGTCAAATTGCCCAGGGTTGGGTCGACGGGCTGATCGGCGAAGGTTTTCCCGGTCGCCCTCGGGCATAACGGCCGGGTCTCCTCTCGCGCTCGAAAGGAGGTCGCCCCGTGCGGAGATCGCCACCTGACCGGCGCCTCCGCCCGCCTCGCCGCGGACAGAGCCACAGGTTCTGGGCCGAGTGCTCCTCTTGCCGTTCGGGGCGCCTGTTCTGGGCGGCACCGACTTGAGGATGGTGGGACGTCCCGGCGCGCAGTGCTGTTCGCGCCCGCGCGGGCGATGATAGGATCGCGCCATGGTGGATCGTATCCTCAGGCTGTATCCGGGCCCGCCCCAGGAGACGGCGCTTGCCGGGACCTATCTCGCCCATGACCTGCACAGGCAGGGCTCCGCGGCCGCACCCTTCGTTTATGCGAGCTTCGTCTGCAGCCTCGACGGCCGCATCGCCTTCGAGACCCCGGGCACCGGCAGCATGCCGGCGGGGCTGATCAGCGGCAGCGACTTCCGCCTGCTCCTCGAACTGCTGGCGCAGGCCGACTGCGTGATCACCCATGGCGGATACGTGCGAGCCGTCGCGGCGGGTCGGCTGGACGACATCCTCCAGGTCGGGCTGCAGGACGAGACTCGCGACCTCGCGGCGTGGCGCCGGGACAACGGACTCCCGCCGCAGCCGGCCGTCGCGATCGCGAGCGCGAGCCTCGACCTTCCGATCCCCGAGTCGCTCGCGCGCCACGGGCAGCGCGTGCTCATCGCCACCGGGGAAGCGGCGCCGCGCGACCGGATCGAGGCGCTCCGGGCGTGCGGCCACGAGGTGATCCTCGCGGGGCGCGGCCGGTCCGTGGAAGGCGGGCCGCTCACGCGGGCGCTCGGCCGGCTCGGCTTCCGCAGCCTCTATATGCTGACCGGCCCGCGCATGCTGGAAACCATGCTGCGCGACGGTGCGCTGTCGCGGCTCTACCTCACGATCGTGCATCGCATCCTGGGCGGCGAAGCGTTCTACAGCTTGATCTCCGGCCCCGAGCTGGGACCGGCCGGCCGCCTGCGCATGCGCTCGCTCCATTACGACCCGGCCGGGCCGGACGAGGCCGGGCAATGGTTCGCCGAGTTCGAGCCGATGCGCCCGCCGGGGGAGCCGAAAGGCGATCGCCTCACCGACGACGCGTGATCTCGGGGAGGGGAACCCGCCCCGTTCGCCGCGCGACGGCAACCGTCAGCCGCGGGCGTCGCGGAGGCAGGTCACCAGAAAATCGACGACCGCGCGCACGGCCGGAAGCTGACCGCGCCGATGCGGCGTAAGGATGGTCGTGGTCACCGTACCGGCGGTGTATTCCGGCAAGACGCGGACGAGTTCCCCGCTCGCCAGCGCCGCGCGGCAGATGCCTTCCGGCAATCGCGTGATCCCAAGGCCCGCCGCCGCCGACTTCAGCAGTACCAGGGACTCGTCGGCGACAAGCCGGGGCCGAGGCGTCACGTTCCGCGTGCCGCCATCCGCCGATCGCAAATGCCAAGTCGTGTCCGACGGCCCCGTCAACAGGGCATCCAGGCCCTCAAGGTCCTCGGGTGAGGTCGGCGCCCCGTGCTCGCGAAGAAAGGCTTCGGAGGCGACCAGGAACACGGGCTCGGTAGAAACCTGCCTCTGCACGAGCGCGGAATCGGGCAACGGCGCGAAATGGCTGCGGACCGCGATATCGATTCCTTCCTGCACCAGGTCCACGTAGCGATCCGTCACGTGCAGCTGCAGCCGCAGCTTCGGATAGCGCCGGGCGAGGCTTGCCATATGCTCGGCCAGATAGAACTGGGCCACCGGCACGGACGCGGTGAGCCGGACCGTGCCGCTCGGTTCGGCGAGCCGGCCCAGCACCGCGGCCTGGGCGCTCTCCACCTCGATCAGCGCGGCCCGGGCGTGGTCGTAGAACCCCCGTCCGACCTCGGTGAGGGCGAAGCTGCGCGAGGTGCGATGGATCAGCCTGGCGCCCAACGCGGCCTCGAGCTCCGCGACGCGCTTGCTGACGGTGGACTTCGGGACGCCCAGACGCCGCGAGGCCGCCGCAAACCCGCCGTGCTCGACGGCATGCACGAAAAGCGAAAGATCGTTGAGGTTGAGCACCGGCCCAAAGTCCACAGATGTGGACGATATGGTGCAGAAATACCGTCTACAGGCGCGGCGTACAAGACTGCACCCTCGTAGGCCCGGACCGCGAACGTCCGGCTGCCAACGGAGGTGAACATGGACCCCATCCTCTTCTACGGCGTGCCGGAAGGCTGCTCCTTCGGCTCGATCGTCGCCCTCGAATGGCTCGGCCGCCCCTACCGCCTGTGCCGCATCCAGATGCCCGAGGTCGCGGCGGGCCAAGCCTACGCGCGAATCAACCCCGTCGGGGAAACGCCCGCCCTGATGACCTCGACGGGCCAGGTCATCAGCGAGAGCGTGGCGATCCTCAACCACATCGGCGCGCAGGGAATCGACAAAGGCTTTGCCTACGCACAAGGGACGGCGGGTTTCGACCGTCTCAACCAGATGCTGGGCTTCCTCAACACCAGCTTCTTCGGGGCGTTCAGCCCGCTGTGGTACGCCCTCGAGCATCTCACCGACGGCCCCGAGAAGGACGCGCTCAACGCCTATGGCCGCCGGCAGGTCGAAGAGGCCCATGCCAAGCTCGAGCGGCTGCTCGACGGCCGCGACTGGTTGGTGGGTGACCGCCCGACGCTCGCGGACGCCTATTTCGTGGGGGTTGCCCGATGGGCGGACTTCCACAAGGCGGTCGACCGGCGCGACTACCCTGCGCTTCGAAAGCTTTACGAGCGGATGCAGGCCGACCCGGCGGTCCGGTTCGCCCACGCCATCGAGCATGAGGAGGCAGCCACGAGCGCCGGCGGCTTCAAAGGCCACATCGGGCTCGAGGAAGCCTTGGAGCGCCTGTCGCGGCCGGCCTAGCCGCGGGCCCGGGCGTGCCCGAGGGTCCCTGCTCGTGATCCGCGCCGCCTTCGGGCGGCGCGGACCGTGGACCGGGACCCGGCCGGCGAACCCTCAGACGCCCGATTGCGCCCGTTGCGTGCGCCCGCCGCGCATGTAGTGGCGCTCGGGCCGGTAGGGATTGGCGAGCTTGTGGTAAAGGCGGCGGCCCCAGCCGAGAAGAATGGCCATCGATCGCTTAACCCTGTTCATCACCCCGTTCATCGCAGCCCCCGATCGCTGCTCCTATCGTTCCTGGCGGCCGCGCGCCAATTTCCGGCGGGCACCGTTTGGCGACAGCGGCGACAGGGTCCAATATGCCCGCCGTTTTGGGCCGAAATGAGGCC
>CAZKCM010000102.1:0-13208 GCA_964551315.1 uncultured Rhodospirillaceae bacterium
GCTCCTCTATTGCCTGTCCAGCGCGTTCGACGTCGTCCTGGAGCAGGACGGTGGTGAGACGGTCGTGCCGCTGCGGGCCGGATCGACCTTCTGCATCGTCCCGCGGGGCGTGTGGCACCGCTTCGTCATCCGAGAGCCGGGCGACCTGCTGTTCATCACGCCGGGCGAGGGGACACGGCACCGGCCGGTCGACGGCTGAACCAAGGCCGATCCAATCCCTTCAAGATCGTTGGGGGCGCTCCGGCATGGGCCCCCGGCGATGCGCTATCCCCGCTCGCCCATCGCCAGCCGGACGGCGAGGCCGACGAAGACCAGGGCCGATAGCCGGCGCATGAGGTCCCCGAAGCGGCGGGAGGCCCCGAGCCGCCGCTTCGCCGCGCCGCTGGACAGGGCCACCGCGGCGTTTACCGCCGTGCCGCCGAGGTTGAACAGGAAGCCCAGGACGAGGATCTGCCCGGCCACGGCGCCTCTGGCGGGATCGACGAACTGCGGCAGGAAGGCGACGACGAAGAGCGCCACCTTCGGGTTGAGGAGGTTCGTCAGCACGCCTTCGACATATACCCGCATGAGGCTCGCGCGGGGCCGCGCCGGTCCGCCATGCGCAGCACTGCCGCTCCGCCACATCCGCCAGCCCAGATAAAACAGATATCCGGCGCCGACATATTTGATCGCGGCGAAGGCGAGCTCGGAGTGGAGCAGCAGGGCGGAGAGCCCGACCGCCGCGGCGGCCGTGTGGATCATTCCGCCGGTGGAGATGCCGAGCGCGGACACCACGCCGGCGCCGCTCCCCTGGCCCAGGCTGCGGGTGACGACATAGGCCATGTCCGCCCCTGGCGTGAAGTTGAGGGCGAGGCTGGCGAGCAGAAACGGCACCAGGGTGGCGAGGTCGGGCAGCAGGTTGGACAGCATCGGCGTTGCAGGCCTCGACGGGAACGGCCGGAAAGGAGATTAGGTCAGTTTCCGAACTCCGCGCCCCAGAACGCGAGCGCATGCTGCGGTGGCAGCTTGAAGATGCCGTACTCCAGCCGCGCCGGGCGCCAGGTCCGGTCGGCATAGATCGGCCGGATGAAGCAGAAAGTGCCCGGGTTCTGGGCGCAGTAGGTCTCCATCTCCCGCCACAGGCCCCACCGGTTCACGGCCCGGACCTGCGGGAACAGGTTGATATCGAGGCCGCCGCCCATCGTGTGCGCGAAGAAATGCCCGCGGTCGTCGCCGCCATACTGGGCCGACCAGACTCCCTGAAGGAATCCCTTCATCCGCGTCGTGTCGCGCGTACGTCCGGGTTCCGACCGCGAAAGGCCCCAGACCGCGACGACCCGGTCGTGGGTATGCTGCTTGAGGGCCGCGGCGGACAGGGCCTTGAGCTTCGGGTGACCTGACGTATGGTCGAACATATAGCGGACGAAATGCTGGCGCCGGCTCTCGTCGCCGAAGGTGACCGTCAGGATGTTCGCCGGGGATCGGGTCTTCGTCAGGTACTCGTCGTGCCAGAGGCTGGGCAGCACCGTGTCCAGATGGTCGATGATCGACTGCCGATCGCTCGGATTGTCCGCCTGATAGGCGAGCATCTTGTAGTCGTGCATGTCCCGGAGTCTCCCCGTTAAGGATGACAGGCCGTTGCCGGCGCCTTGTCAACAGATCCTGTCCGGGCCCAATCACACCGCCATTGGCCGCTCAGGGCAGGTCACCGGTTGACGGCCACCCCTTGGGGGTGCAGAAAGGCGCGGGAAAACAATAGGATCGATGATGCCCGGCCAGGGCATCGGGGCGTGGCGATGACCGACAAGCGCATCTATCTCTTCGACAGCACGCTGCGTGACGGGGCGCAGACGCAGGGTGTCGATTTCAGCGTCGGCGACAAGACGGCGATCGCCCAGGCGCTCGACCGGCTGGGCGTCGACTACGTCGAAGGCGGCTGGCCCGGCGCCAACCCGACCGATGACGCCTTCTTCGCCGAGCCGCCCCGCCTGAAGGGCGCGCGTCTGGTCGCCTTCGGCATGACCCGGCGGCCTGGCCGCAGCGCGGCCAACGACCCCGGCCTCGCCGCGCTCCTCTCGACGAAGGCCGACGCTGTCTGCATGGTCGGCAAGAGCTGGGACTTCCACGTCGACGTGGCGCTCGGCATCGAGCGGTCGGAGAACGTCGCCATGATCGGCGAGAGCGTGGCACTCGCCGCGACCCGGGTGCCCGAGGTCATGTTCGACGCCGAGCATTTCTTTGACGGCTACAAGTCCAATCCGGCCTATGCGCTCGAGTGCATCCGCGCCGCCTACGAGGCGGGCGCCCGCTGGATCGTCCTGTGCGATACCAACGGCGGCACCCTCCCGCACGAGGTCGAGCGCATCGTCGCGGAAGTGACGGAGCACATCCCCGGGGACCGTCTCGGCATCCACTGCCACAACGACACGGAAAATGCCGTCGCCAACAGCCTCGCCGCCGTCCGGGCCGGGGCGCGGCAGATCCAGGGCACGCTGAATGGCCTCGGCGAGCGCTGCGGCAACGCCAATCTGGTGTCGCTGATCCCGACGCTCGCGCTGAAGACCGACTTCGAGATCGGCATCGGCGCGGAGGGCCTCGCGCATCTCACCCAGGTCTCCCGCCTGCTCGACGAGCGGCTGAACCGGGCGCCCCTGCGCAGCGCCGCCTATGTCGGGGAGTCGGCCTTCGCCCATAAAGGCGGGCTGCACGTCTCGGCGGTGGAGAAGGATCCGCGCACCTACGAGCACATCGAGCCGTCGCTGGTCGGGAACCGGCGTCACATCGTCGTTTCCGACCAGTCCGGCCGGTCCAACATCCTCGCCCGTTTCCGCGACATCGGCCTGGAGGTCGATGCCGACGACCCGAAGATCGCCGCGCTGGTCGAGACCGTGAAGGCACGCGAGTACGACGGCTACGCCTATGACGGCGCCGAGGCGAGCTTCGAGCTGCTCGCTCGCCGGGCTCTGGGAAGCGTTCCGGAGTACTTCCGGCTCAACCGCTTCCGGGTGATGGACGACCGCCGCTGGAACGCCCGCGGCGAGCTGGTCACCGAATCCGAGGCGACGATCACGCTCGAGGTCAAAGGGCGGCAGCTCATGACGGTGGCAACCGGCAACGGCCCGGTGAACGCGCTCGATTCGGCGCTCCGCAAGGCGCTCCTGCCGGTTTATCCGGTGCTGGAGGACATGCGCCTCGTCGACTACAAGGTCCGCATCCTGACGCCGAACGCCGGCACCGGGGCCGTCACCCGGGTCATGATCGAAAGCGCCGACGGCCAGGGCGAGCGATGGACCACGGTGGGCGTCTCGGCGAACATCATCGACGCCTCCTACAGCGCGCTGCACGACGGCATCACCTGGAAGCTGTTCCGCAGCGGCGCCGAGGGCTGATGGCCGGCACCGACCGCAGAAAGGCGGCCGCGGAGGGCGGGGGACCCGCCGTCATCCTGATCGACCCGCAGCTCGGCGAGAACATCGGCGCGGCGGCGCGGGCGATGCTGAACTGCGGGCTCGTCGATCTGCGCCTGGTGCGGCCGCGCGACGGCTGGCCGAACGAGAAGGCGCGGGCCGCCGCCTCCGGCGCAGTGGAGGTGATCGAGCGGGCGCGCCTTTTCGACAGCACCGCCGCGGCGATCGCGGACCTCAACCGGGTCTACGCGACGACGGCGCGGCCGCGCGACATGATCAAGCCGGTCGTCACCCCCCGGCGGGCGGCCGAGGAGATGCGCGAGGCGGTCGCCCGCGGGGAGGCGGTTGGCGTGCTGTTCGGGCCGGAGCGGACGGGCCTCGTCAACGACGACATCGCGCTCGCCGACACCATCCTCTCGGTGCCGCTCAACCCGGGCTTCTCCTCCCTCAATCTGGCCCAGGCGGTTCTGGTGGTCGGCTATGAATGGTTCCAGGCAGGGATCGAAGCGCCGCCCCGGCAGCTCGTTACCAACGCGACCCGGCCTGCCAGCAAGGCGGAGCTCCTGAATTTCTTCGCGCATCTCGAGCGCGAGCTCGACGCATGCGGCTTCCTGCGCAACGAGGAGAAGCGGCCGAGCATGGTCCGCAACATCCGCAACCTGTTCCAGAGGGCCGAGCTGACGGAGCAGGAGATCCAGACCCTCCACGGCATCGTCAAAGAGCTCTCGACCATGCGGGTGCGGCGCGGACGGCCGGAGTAGCCGTTTGGCTGCCGCTTCGGGTGCCGGCCCGCATCCCGGGCTCATCCGGCAACTTGACGAATTTCTCATATATGAGATTATATCCCAAATATGGGATATCCACGGATGGATGATGCCTCCATCGATCGCCGGATCGCCCGGCGGCTCAGGGAGCTGCGCGGCGAGCGCAACTGGTCGTTGGACGAGCTCGCGAGGCGCAGCGAGGTAAGCCGCGCCACCCTCTCCCGGCTCGAGAACGCCGAGGTCAGCGCAACGGCAAGCGTCCTGGGCAAGCTGTGCGCGGCCTACGGCCTGACCATGTCGCGGCTGATGCGCATGGTCGAGGACGATTTCGTGCCGCTTGTTCGCCGGGACGACCAGCCGGTCTGGACCGATCCGGAATGCGGGTTCCGGCGGCGCTCCGTGTCGCCACCCGCCCGGAGCCTCGCCGCCGAGGTCCTGGAATGCGCGCTCGAACCCGGTACGCGCATCACCTACGACCGGCCGCCGCGGCCGGGTCTGGAACATCACCTGCTCCTGATCGAGGGGCGGCTTGCGGTTACCGTCGGCGGACAAACCCACGACCTGCAGCCCGGTGACTGTCTGCGCTACCAGCTCTTCGGTCCCAGCGGGTTCGCGACGCCCGAAGGGTGCTCGGCCAGATACATTCTTGTCGTCGTGTGAGGCGGCATGGACGCAGACGCAGAAACCACCGTCTCGATGGCCTCGGCGGACGACATCGCCGACCACATCGGCGAGCTCGGCGCGCTCCTGCACGCCTGCGTGCAGGACGGGGCCAGCATCGGCTTCGTGCTGCCCTATACGCAGGCCGACGGCGAAGCCTTCTGGAGGGACAAGGTACTTCCGGCGGTGCGGAACGGCGGGCTGACGCTGCTGATCGCGCAGCACGGGGGCAGGATCGTCGGGGCGGTCCAGCTCGACCACGACACGCCGCCCAACCAGCGTCATCGCGCGGAGGCCCGGAAGCTGATGGTGCATCCGGATTTCCGTCGCCGGGGTATCGCACGGGCCTTGATGGCGGAGCTCGAGCGGCTCGCCAGCCGGTTGGGCCGGAGCCTGATCACGCTGGACACGCGCACCGGCGACAAGGCGGAGCCGCTCTATGCGTCCCTCGGCTACCAGAGGGCCGGCATCATCCCGGGATATTGCCGGGCCCCGGCCGAGGATCGCCTCGAATCGACCACGATCATGTACAAGGCCCTTTGAGGGTTCGGAGACGGTCCGGGCGACCGTTCCTTCTCCGACCGTCGATCGGCCTTTTTCGCCCTCGGGCCGGTTCCTCCAGAAGGGCGGGCGCGGCACTTGTGATGTGACGGTTCGGAGCAGACCGGCTATACTTCGATGCAGCGGGGCTCCCAAATGCCGGGCCAAGGGAGGTTCCCGCCATGTCCTTATCGAAACGCCACGGATTGTTGCTGACCTCCGCCTTCGCGGCCGCCGCGGTTACCGGAGGCACCTTCGCGGTCGCGGGCGTCGCCGATCCGCCCGCCCCCGCGGCGAACGAGACCCGGGCCGCGGAGCTGTTCGACCCGGCCTATCTGGCGCGCGGCCTGTGCGGCGCGCGCGGCAAGGCCCGGACGGCCTTCTTCAAGCCGAAACTTCTTCAGGTCGCCGCGCGGGCCGGCGAAGCGGGCGGGGCGGACCCGCCGCTCTGGAACTTCCTCGGCGAGCTGACCTATCCGGTCACCACCGACTCTCCGATGGCGCAGCGCTATTTCGACCAGGGGCTGCGGTGGAGCTACGCCTTCAACCACCCAGAGGCGATCCGCGCCTTCCGCGCGGCGCAGAGGATCGATCCCGAATGCGCCATGTGCTACTGGGGCGAGGCGTTCGCCTTCGGCCCCAACATCAACGCGCCGATGGACCCGGCGGCGGTCGGGCCGGCCTTCGCCGCCGTCGCCAAGGCGCAGCTCCTGGCCGACAAGGCGAGCGAGCGGGAGCGGGCGCTCATCAATGCCCTGACCAGGCGCTATTCGCCCGATCCGGAGGCGGACCGCGGCGCGCTGGACGCGGCCTATGCCGACGCCATGGCCGACGCCGCGGCGCGGTTCCCGGGCGATCACGAGGTCGCGACGCTCTACGCCGACTCGCTCATGAACCTGGCGCCCTGGGACTACTGGGAAGCCGACCACCGCACGCCCAAGGGCCGCAGCGGCGACGCGATCGAGGCGGTGGAGGCGGTGCTCGCGGAGAACCCGGGCCATCCCTTCGCCATCCATCTCTACATCCACCTCGTCGAGGCCTCGGCGACGCCGGAACGGGCGGAACCCTACGCCGACCGGCTGGCCGCGACGATGCCCGGTGCCGGGCACATCGTTCACATGCCGGGGCATATCTACTACCGCATCGGCCGGTATCGGGACGCGCTGGACAGCAACTACGCCGCGGTCGGGGTCGATGAGGTCCTCATCGAGGAGGTGACGGACGCCGGCCTTTACGCCTACAGCTACTACCCGCACAACATCCATTTCCTGCTCGAGTCGGCGCGCATGGCGGGCGACGGGGAGACGGCGCTGGAAGCGGCCGAGAAACTGCCCAGGGCGATGTCGGACGAGGTGGCGCGCGCTCTGCCCTGGGTCGAGATCATAAAGGCCTCGCCCTATTTTGCGCATGCGCAGTTCAGCGATCCGTCGGTCACGCTGGCGCTTCCGGCGCCGGCGAACGGAGACGAGTTTCCCTATGTGCTGGCGATGTGGCACTACGCGCGCGGCGTCGCGCAGGCCGCAAACGGCGACGCCGCGGCGGCGCGGGCCGAAGCCGATGCCATCGCCGCGATCGGCAAGGCGACCGACTGGACCCACATGACCGAGGGCGGCGTTCCGGCGCCCGACCTTCTGGAGATGGCGCGGCACATCATCGCCGGCCGGGTCGCGCAGGCGGAGGGCGACCGGGACGCCGCGGTGGCCGCCTTCGAAAAGGCGGTCGCGATCCAGGAAGGGTTGCCCTATCTGGAGCCGCCCTACTGGTACTACCCGGTGCGCCAGTCCCTTGGGGCGGCGCTGCTCCAGGCGGGCCGGGGCGAGGAGGCCGTGCGCGTGTTCCAGCGGAGTCTGGCGGACGTCCCCAACAACGCCTGGTCCCTCTACGGCCTGATGGAGGCGCAGAAGGCGACGGGCGATACCGCCGGGGCCACACAGACCGAGGCGCTCCTGAACGAGGCCTGGGCCGGGGACGACCGCCGTCTCGACCTGTCGCGCCTGTAGCCCGCGCGGGCCGGATCGCGCGGCGCAGGTGCAGCCGGCGCGGTCAGGGGTGCAGAGTCAGGCCCTTGGTCACCTTGTCGACGTCCTTCCGGTCGGCGAGAACCGCCAGGCCGACGAGGTCGAGGGCATCGGTCGGGACCGCGGCGACGGCGGCCCGGTTGTCCAGGTCGTTGTTTGTGGCGAAGAGGTCTCGGGTGTAAATCGAGACGCGAAGGCCCCGCTCGGTGGCCCGCCGCAGCGCCTTGCCGAGCCCGTCGGCCCCGGCCCCGAACACCAGGATGGGCTGCCGGACCAGCGGGCCGTAACATGTCCCGGAGGCATCCCGGTAGGGTTCTCCGACGATTTCGGGGCTGGATCCGGCGAGCCCGCCGGCCAGGAAGCAGGCGACGTTGAGCTTCTGCCAGGTGGCGAGGTCTTCGCGAATGATGACGGCGATCTTGGTTTCGTAGCGCATGGGCGGGACCTTGCACGACGGCGCCGGGCCCGGTCTTGAACGATCGTGCGGCCGCGACTGGGTGCGGTCCGCCCCGTCGCGCGCCGGCTTCATGCGGATCGAGGCGTTCTTCTCGGGCCATGCCTACGATCCCCATCGGCACGACACCTACGCCGTCGGCGTGACGATCGGCGGCGTCCAGTCCTTCGACTATCGCGGCGCGCGGGTGGACAGCCTCCCGGGCCATGCCATCGTTCTCCACCCCGACGAGGTCCATGATGGCCGCGCGGGGGCGGAGGGCGGCTTCCGCTACCGGATGCTCTACCTGGAGCCCCGCCTCGTCCAGGAGGCGCTCGGCTATCGCCGGCCTCTTCCGTTCGTGCGCACGGCGGTCTCGACCGACGCGCGCCTGCTCCGGGCGTTGTGGACCGCCCTCGGGGACATGGATCGGCGGCCCGAGGAGCTGGAGGCCGACGGCGCCGTTCTCGCGGTCGCCGAGGCGCTGGCGGCGCTCGACCCGCGCGATCCCGGCCGGCCGCGCCTCGTCGCCTGCGCCCGTGCGGTGATGCGGGCGCGGGAGTTCCTGGACGACAATCTGGACCGGGCGGTGGCGTCCCAGGAACTCGAGGCCGTCTCCGGGCTGGACCGCTATGCGCTGGCACGCCATTTCCGGGCCATTCTCGGCACGAGCCCCTATCGCTACCTCGTGATGCGCCGGCTCGACCGGGCGCGGACGCTCATGCGGGACGGGCTCTCCCTCGCCGAGGCCGCCGCGGAAGCCGGGTTCGCGGACCAGAGCCACATGACGCGCCACTTCCTGCGGGCCTTCGGCCTGCCGCCGGGCCGTTGGCGACGGCTGCAGACGCCGCATCGCGAATGTTAACCATAATCGTGCCGTTCCGTTGACAGACCGGGCGGGCGAGGGTAGAAACCGCGCTTCCTTCCGAGAACGTGGGTCGCCGGCAAATGGGTGCTGCGGCCCCGTCCACGCCCCGGCAAGGTGGCCTGGACCTATCGGGACAAGAACCAGCCGAACGAGAGATCGGAATGACCAAGCGACTCGAATCGAAGTACAAGATCAACCGCCGCCTGGGCGTGAATCTCTGGGGCCGGCCGAAGAGCCCCATCAACCGCCGCGAATACGGCCCCGGGCAGCACGGCCAGCGCCGCAAGAAGCCGTCGGATTTCGGCATCCAGCTCAAGGCCAAGCAGAAGCTGAAGGGCTATTACGGCAACATCGGCGAGCGGCAGTTCCGCCGTCTGTATGACGAGGCGGTGCGTCGCCGCGGCGACACCGGCGAGAACCTGATCGGCCTCCTGGAGCGCCGGCTCGACGCCGTGGTCTACCGTGCGAAGTTCGCGCCGACCCCCTTCGCCGCGCGCCAGCTCGTCAACCACGGCCATGTCAAGGTCAACGGTCGCCGGGTCAACATCCCGTCCTACCTGGTGAAGGACGGGGACGTCATCGAGCTGAAGGAGAAAGCGCGCGAGATGGCGCTCGTGCTGGAAGCCAGCGCCTCGCCGGAGCGCGACGTGCCCGACTATATCGAGGTCGACCACAAGGTAATGAAGGCGACCTTCCTGCGTACGCCAGCGCTCGCCGACGTGCCCTATCCGGTCCAGATGGAGCCGAGCCTCGTCGTCGAGTACTATTCGAAGATGGGCTGACGGTTCCGGAGACCTGGACGAGACAAAAGGCCGGCCCGTACGGGCCGGCCTTCGTATTTCGGACGGTTCCTGTTAAAGTTCGGACCCTGGAAGTCCGGGGAACCACTGGGCGGGACGGAAGGAACGCAAGCGTCTCGTCTTCGTATCTCCTTGGCTTCCGGTCTCGTCGCAAAGGGGCGGAGGGGCTGAAGATGGCGATCGGCGAGGGCGCTCCGGCGGAAAGCTTTCCGGCAATCTTCGTTTCGCACGGATCGCCGATGCTCGTCTTCGAGAGCATCCCGGCGCGGGATTTTCTCACCCGGCTCGGTCGCGATCTCGGCCGCCCGCGGGCCATCCTCTGCATTTCCGCCCATTGGGAAACGGCGGTGCCGGAGGTCAGCGGCGTGGACAAGCCGGAAACCATCCACGATTTCTTCGGCTTCCCGGAAGAGCTCTACAAGCTGCAATACCCCGCCCCCGGCGCGCCCGCGCTGGCGGAGCGGGCCATAGCCCTGCTCGCGGCCGCCGGCATCGAGGGCTTGATCGACCCGACGCGCGGGCTCGACCACGGCGCCTGGAACCCGTTGATGCTGATGTTCCCGCAAGCCGACGTGCCCGTCACCCAGCTCTCCGTCCAGCCGCGGCGCGGACCGGAGGCGCATCTCGCGCTCGGTCGCGCGCTCGCGCCGCTGCGCGCCGAGGGAATACTGGTGATGGGCAGCGGCGGGGCGGTCCACAACCTGGCGCAGTTTCGCGTCGACCGGCGGGTGCCGGCGCCCTGGGCGGTGTCGTTCGACGCCTGGCTCGCCGACCGGATCGCGGCCGGCGACACGGACGCGCTGCTGAACTACCGCACACGCGCCGATGCCGCGCAGGCGCAGCCGTCGGACGAGCATTTCCTGCCGCTGTTCGTGGCGATGGGCGCGGGCGGGAAGGGGGCCCGCGGCCGGGTGCTGCACCGCAGCTTCGCCCACGGCAGCCTCAGCATGTCCGCCTACGCCTGGGGCTGATCGGGCTTGCGAAAACGGGAAACGCGAAAACACAGAGGCGCAGAGATGATCTTTCTCCGCGTCTCTGCGCCTCTATGGTGAGCTTGAAGTTTCTTGGCCGTCAGGCGGCCTCGGTCTGGATGCCGCGGCTCTGCAGAAGCTCTTTGAGTTCGCCGGACTCGTACATCTCGCGGACGATGTCACAGCCGCCGATGAACTCGCCCTTGACGTAAAGCTGCGGGATTGTCGGCCAGTTGCTGAAATCCTTGATGCCCTGGCGCAGGCTCGGATCGGTCAGGACGTCGATGCCCTTGAACTTCACGCCCATGTTGCTCAGGACCTGCACGACTGCGGCGGAGAACCCGCACTGCGGAAAGACCGGCGTGCCCTTCATATAGAGCACGACGTCGTTGGTGGAGATGTCCTGCTGAATCCGTTCGAAAACCGGGTTGCTGATGGTCGTCATCGGCCTTGCTCCTCCTGCGAACTCGTGTCTGCGGTCGTGATCCGTGATTGCCGCGTGAAATGCCCGGGCGGCGTGGCTGGGGAAGGCGTTTATTGCGCGTCCGAAGGCACGGCCGTCTGCAGCGCGAGGGCGTGCAACTCGTCGCCCATTTTGCCGCGAAGCGCCTGATAGACCATCTGGTGCTGCTGGATGCGCGTCTTGCCCGCGAAGGCGGGCGAGGTGACGTAGGCGGCGTAATGATCGCCGTCGCCGCGCAGATCCTCGATCACAACGGTGGCGTCCGGGATGCTCTCCTTGATCAGACGCTCGATTTCCGCTGCATCCATCGCCATGGTTCTGCCCTCTCGCCCCCTGAATGTCCGAATGGTTCGTGCCCGAAGGATCCCGGTCCCGCCGTCAGCTTCCGCTCATATAGGCCGGCAGCCAGCCTTCATGCGCTTGCCTCAACTCAGCCACGGATATGGTGTGGCCGGTCGATAGTGTCAACGCGGCTCCGCCGGTGGTGCCGATGCGGGCGCAGGGCACGCCCGCCGACCCGGACAGCCGCAGGATGTCCTCGGCGGCGCTCTCGTCGACCGTCACGAGGTAGCGCGCCTGGTCCTCGCCGAACAGCCAGGCCTGCGGGGCGGCCGCGGCGTCCGCCGGGACCTCGACCTCGGCCCCGACACCGCCCGCCATCGCCATTTCGGCCACGGCCACCAGAAGGCCGCCGTCCGACAGGTCGTGGCAGGCCGTGACCCTGCCTTCTTCGATCAGCCGCCGCACGAAGTCGCCGTTCCGCCGTTCCGCCGCCAGATCGACGGGCGGCGGCGGCCCCTCCTCGCGCCCGCCGATCTCCCGCAGGAACAGCGAGCAGCCGAGATGGCCCGACGCGGGCTCGGCCGGCGCGCCGATCAGCAGGATCGCCTGGCCGGGCGCCTTGAAGGCCAGGCTCACGGTGCGCGATACGTCGCTCAGCAGGCCCACCCCGCCGATCACCGGCGTCGGCAGGATGCCCTTGCCGTTCGTCTCGTTGTAGAGCGAGACATTGCCCGAGACGACCGGGAAGTCCAGCGCCAGGCAGGCCTCGCGCATGCCCTCGATGCAGCCGACGAACTGCCCCATGATCTCCGGCCGCTCCGGGTTGCCGAAGTTCATGTTGTCGGTGACGGCGAGTGGGCGGGCGCCGACCGCGGTCAGATTGCGCCAGGCCTCGGCCACGGCCTGCGCGCCGCCCCGCTTCGGGTCGGCGGCGCAATAGCGGGGCGTGCAGTCTGTTGTCAGCGCCAGGCCCTTGCGCGTCCCGGGGACGCGGACGACGGCGGCGTCTCCGCCGGGGCGCTGCACCGTACCGGCCATGACGAGGTGGTCGTATTGCTCCCAGATCCAGCGCCGGCTGGCGAGGTCGGGGCTGCCGATCAGCCGCTTCAGCGCGGCGAGCGGGTCGGCCGGGCCGGCGGGCAGGTCCGCGGGATCGAGCGGCGCCGGTGTCGGCGTCGGCCGCCACGGCCGGTCGTAGCTCGGCGCTTCCGCCACAAGCGGCTGCACCGGCAGCTCGGCGACCGTCTCGCCGTTCATCCGAAGCACCAGCCGCCCGGTATCAGTCAGCCGGCCGATCTCGGCGAAATCCAGCTCCCATTTGTCGAAGATCGCGCGCGCCCGCTCTACGGCCTCTGGCTTGAGGACCATCAGCATGCGCTCCTGGCTCTCCGACAGCATGATCTCATAGGGCGTCATGCCCGCTTCGCGCACCGGCACGCGATCGAGGTCGAGCTCGATCCCAAGCCCGCCCTTCGAGCTCATCTCCACCGAGGAGGAGGTGAGGCCGGCCGCGCCCATGTCCTGAATGGCGACGATCGCGTCCGTCGCCATCAGCTCCAGGCAGGCTTCGAGGAGGAGCTTCTCCATGAACGGGTCGCCGACCTGCACGGTCGGCCGCTTCTCCTCGGCGTCGTCGCTGAACTCGGCCGAGGCCATGGTCGCGCCGTGGATGCCGTCGCGCCCGGTCTTGGCGCCGACATAGATCACCGGGTTCCCGACGCCCGCCGCCTTCGAATAGAAGATCCGGTCGCGGTCCGCCAGGCCGACGGTCATCGCATTGACCAGGATGTTGCCGTTGTAGGACGGGTGAAAGTTCACCTCGCCGCCCACCGTCGGCACGCCCATGCAGTTGCCGTAGCCGCCGATCCCGGCGACGACGCCGGCCAGCAGATGGCGCGTCTTCGGGTCGTCCGGACTGCCGAAGCGCAGCGCGTTCAGGTTGGCGATCGGCCGCGCGCCCATGGTGAAGACGTCGCGCATGATGCCGCCCACGCCCGTCGCCGCGCCCTGGTAGGGCTCGATG
>CAZKCM010000103.1:0-11797 GCA_964551315.1 uncultured Rhodospirillaceae bacterium
CTTCGCCGACAGGCTCCGCGCCAGCGGCGGCAGGTGCGGTCTGTAGCCCGCCATATCGCTTCCATTACCAGCATAAGTCGGCACCGGCTCCACCCCGTAGGGCGGCATGATCCCGCGCCGCGGGCCGTCGGCCGGCAACACCGGACGCGCGGTCTCGACCCGCCCGACGGCACGGACGAGGCGAAGCGAATCCTACGCGACGGAACCGATTTCAACCACTCTGGTTATTCGTTGCTGCGGGGCCTGCGTTCCGGGAGCCGCCGTGGATACGGCGGAAGTCGGGGCGGCGGCAGCCAGCTCCACGCCTCGCTTCCGAGGGCCGGCATGTCTCTGTCCCGCAGCAATTTTCTGGATTTCTGGGATCGGGCGCGGAGCGGCTATTGGCTCGTCCCGTCCGTTATCGTCTTCATCGCGGCGGTGGCCGCATTCGGGCTCATTTGGCTCGACCGCCATCTGATGCGCCTCGGCACGGACTCGCCGCTCTGGCTCGGCGATCTGCAGCCCGATGCGGCGCAGGCGATCCTGTCGACCATCGCTTCGTCGATGATCACCGTCGCCGGCGTCGTCTTCTCCATCACCATCGTCGCCCTCCAGCTTGCCTCGACCCAGTTCGGCCCTCGCCTGCTGCGGACCTTCATGGTGGACACCGGCACTCAGGTCGTGCTCGGCACGTTCGTCGCGACCTTCCTCTATTGCCTGGTCGTGCTGGGGGCGCTGGGCGGCGAGGACAACTTCGTTCCCCAATACGCGGCGACCGGCGGGGTCGTGCTCGGCCTGCTCAACATCGGCGTCGTCATCTACTTCATTCACCACATCGCCAACGCCATCCGCGTCGAGAACGTCATTCAGGCGCTTGCGGACGAGATCCGCGAGGCGATCGATACCCTGTTTCCGGAAGAGATCGGACACGAGCCCCTGCCCGAGCAATCGCCCGGACGGCGCGACCTGCCGAAAGACTTCGTTCGCGATGCCCGGCCCATCCCGTCGCGAGGCGAGGGCTATATCCGCCACGTCGATGAAACGAGCCTTATGGAGATCGCCGAGGAGAAGAACCTTCTGCTGCGCCTCGACCACGATCCGGGCGATTTCGTGATGGAAGGCACCGTGCTGATCTCGGCCTGGCCGCGCGATCGGGTTGACGAGGACACGGCGACCCGCCTCTGCGAAAGCGTGGTGCTCGGCCCGCAGCGGACACCGCTCCAGGACGTCGGCTTTGCCGTGCAGCAACTGGTTGAGGTCGGCGTGCGCGCGCTTTCGCGGGCCTTCAACGACCCATTCACCGCGGTTGCCTGCGTGGATCGCCTTGGCCACGCGTTGTGTCGGCTCGCCCTGAGGAGGCTCCCCTCCCCATACCGCTACGACGACCGCGGGCGGCTGCGGGTCGTCGTGCGCCCGATCACGCTGGTGGGATTGACGGCGCGGGCCCTTGATCCGATTGCCCGCTCCGGGGGCGACAACGTCCAGGTCGTCGTCCACCTCATCAAAGCGGTCCTGCTGGTGGCGCGGCACGCCCGACAGGCCGCCGATCGCAAGTGGCTTCTGAATCTGGCACGCACGCTCCGCGAGGACGGTGAGGCGCGGATCGGCCGGGACAGGGATCGGCGGATCCTGGCCGAAGAGTACGAGGCCGCGATGGCGCGTTTCCAGACGGACCAGCGATCGCTGACGCTTGTCCCCTCGACCGCCGCGAAGGATCTGCCGGAGCCGGCGGAACCGGATGCCTGACGCGCCGGATCCGGCGCCAATTCGGCGCCGCCTCGACCATTGCCGCCAGCCGGACCGAAGGGGTCGCCTCGCCTCTCAGCCGAACAGGCCCAGGAAACGGACCAGCCGTCGGGTCCGCTCGCTGAATAGCGCCGGCATGTAGAAGCTGCCGGCCGCGCGCTTGCTCGCCTCGCCCAGCGTCGGATAGGGCGCGATCATGTTGGCGATCGCGCCGATCTTCAGATCCTGGCCGATGGCCAGCGCCCAGAGATGGATGAGTTCCCCCGCCCGGGCGCCGACGATCGTGGCCCCGAGGATGCGGCCGCGCGGCGTCGTCACCGCCTTGACGAACCCGTCGGTCGCCCGCTCCGCCTGGGCACGGTCGTTCTCGGCGAAGGGCCAGCGCAGAACCCGGATGCCGCCTCGCCCCGCGCGCGTGCGCGCCTGCGCCTCCGTCAGGCCGACATGGGCGAGTTCGGGATCGGTGAAGGTCACCCAGGGCACGGCGCGGTCGTCGATCTTGGCCGGCAGGCGGAAGAGCGCGTTGCGGATCACGATTCCCGCCTCGTAGGCGGCCATGTGCGTGAACCGGTGGCGACCGGTCACGTCGCCGACGGCGTAGATCCGCCGATTCGTGGTCCGCAGCCGGTGATCGACGGCGATGCCGTCACGCTCGGTGTAGGCGACGCCCGCGGCCTCGAGGTTCAGTCCCTTGACGGTCGGCCGGCGGCCGGCGGCGACGAGCAAGGTGCTTCCCGCGATCGCCTTGCGGTCGCCGCCCTGCTCGACATGCGCGACGATCCCGCCGCCGGCGGCGTTCTCGACCGCCGTCACCCTGGCCTGCTCATAGAGATCCACGCCTTCAGACCGAAGCCGCCGGCGCAGCAGATCGACCGGCTCCGGATCGTCCTTGGGCAGAAGGTTGGCGGCTTCGAGGATCGTGACGCGGGCGCCGAGACGCCGATACGCCTGCGCCAGCTCGCACCCGATCGGCCCGCCGCCGATGACCAGCAGATGCTCCGGCAGGTCGGTGAGGCCGAAGATCGTTTCGTTGGTGTGGTAGGGCACGCGGTCGAGGCCGGGGATCGGCGGGACCGCCGGCCGCGAGCCGGTCGCGATGACGAAGCGGCGGGCACGCAGGCGGATCTCGCCGGCCTGGAGCTCGCGCGGCCCGGTGAACCGCGCGGCCGCCCGGATCACGCGAACGCCCAGCCCCTCGAACCGCTCCGCCGAATCCTGTGGCGCGATGGCCTCGATGACGCCGCGGACGTGGTCGTGCACGCGGCGGAAATCGACCGCTTCGGCCGGTCCGTTCGCCAGGCCGAAGCGGGCACCGTCCCGCATTGCCTTGGCCGCATGCGCGGCAGCCAGCAGGGCCTTCGACGGCACGCAGCCGTAGTTGAGGCAGTCGCCGCCCATCTCGCCGGCCTCGATCAGGACGGTCTTCGCCCCGAGCTGGCTCGCGCCGGCGGCGACGGTCAGGCCGCCCGCGCCGGCGCCGATGACGCAGAGATCGACGGTCAGCGTTTCCATAGCCGCCGTACGGTCGCGATGCCGCCGGCGCCTCTCTTGTAGAAGACCGGCAGCAGCGACAGGATTGCCAGCCCGACCAGCGCCGTGACCACTTGGGGCGTGAGGACGCCACGCGGCGAAAATTCGGCCCCGGAGGCGAAGACGCTGCCGAGGCCAGCGCCGACCGTGGCGTAGACGAAGGTGGCGGGCACGATCCCGATGAGGGTGCCGACGACATAGGTCCGCAGAGGGACACCCAGGAAGGCCGGCACCAGATTGACGACGAAAAACGGGAACGCCGGGACGAGCCTCAGGAAGAGCATGTAGCTCAACGCGTTCTTGGCGAAGCCGGCCTCCGTTCGCTTGAGCCAGGGGCCGGCCTTGGCCCGAAGCGCGTCGCCCAGGGCGGTCCTGGCGACGACGAAGACGATCGTCGCGCCGAGCGTGGCCGCGACCACGACATAGACGGTCGCCGCATACTGCCCGAACAGGAACCCGCCGGTGATCGTCAGCGCGGCGCCGCCCGGCAGGGACAGCGCAACGACGCCGATATAGACCGCCATGAACGCAATCACGGACAGGATCGCGTGCCGCTCCACCAGCGCCAGGAGCGCTTGCCGATTCTCGCGCACGGTCTCGAAGGACAGGTAGTCGTCCAGGCCAAGGGCGAGGCACAGGGCCAGCAGCGCGAGCAAGACGAAGACAGGCACGAGGCGCCTGGCCGAGAACGCGCCGTTCGAGGGCTTGGCGCCGCTGCCGTGCATTATCGAATCCTTGCCTGCCTCGGCCGGCCGACCGTCGCGACGACTCCATCCACTGGTCCTTCGCCACGAGCCCCTCGGGCAGCCAATCCTTCGTCGCCGGGCCATCGGCCGCCCCGGTATGTAACATCGCCCGCCGGGCTTCGCCACTCACCTTCCGGTGAAGAGCGCTTGAGGCCACCGGCGGGATTCGGCACGATTCGCCCATCCGGCCGGCCGACTCCGCAGAAAGCCTTGAGGAACCACGGCCTTTTCGCCGGATAGAACGGCATCATACGTTGACTCGGTCCCTCCCAGACCTTATACACCTCCCGCAATTCTGAAGGATCGGATCAACGGAGCCCATCGTGAAGCGCACGTTTCAACCCAGCGTGCTCGTCCGCAAGCGTCGTCATGGCTTTCGGGCGCGCATGGCAACCGTCGGCGGCAAGAGGGTCTTGGCCCGGCGGCGTGCCAAAGGTCGCAAGCGCCTCTGCGTCTAAGCGGCCCATGGCCGCGGTCGGACGGCTGAAACGCCGCCCGGACTTCCTCCGGGTTGCTGCAGCGCGGCGCAAATGGGCAGCCCCCGGTCTGATCCTCCAGGCGGCGAAGGCGAAGGAGGATCGGAACCAGCCGAAGGCCGAACGCGATAGCACAGGTCCCGGCGACCGAGTGGGTCTTCGGGTCGGTTTCACGGCCAGCCGAAAGGTCGGGAACGCCGTCGCCCGCAATCGCGCGCGGCGGCGGCTGCGGGCGGCCGTCGCCGAGGTCATGCCGCGGCACGCCAAGCGGGGTTTTGACTATGTCGTCATCGCCCGCGCCGGCACCCTGACCCGGTCCTTCGACGATCTCGTCGCCGATCTCGTGACCGGTTTGCAGCGCCTCGGCGCGTATCGCGACGCCGACGGAGCACGGGACCAGTCATCGGACACGGCCACGGAGAGAAGAGAGAAATGAGATTCGCGCGCGCCGCCTGCATCGGCTGCATCCGCGCCTATCAGTGGCTGATCTCGCCGCTGCTGACGCCATCTTGCCGCTTCCTGCCCAGCTGCTCCGAATATGCGAGCGAGGCGATCGCCCGCCACGGCGTCCTCGCCGGCATCTGGCTGACAGGGCGGCGGCTCCTGCGGTGCCATCCCTGGGGCGGCGCCGGTTATGATCCAGTCCCCGAATCTTACCGGCGCGCCGACTGCCGCTGTGCCGCGCCGCGGGCGCATTGAGCGGCCGCGGCCTTCGTCGATTTTCCAAGAGAAACCCCGAGGCGAACGAGACCCCCTCATGGACCAGCGCAACCTTCTTATCGCGGTGATCGCCTCCATGATCATCCTCCTGGGTTTCCAGTACTTCTACGAAATTCCGCGGCAGCAGCAGCGGCAGGCCATCGAGGCGGTCCAGCAAGAGCGATCCGAGGCGCAGCCGCCGGCCGATGCGCTTGCGCCGACGGCACCGACCACCGGGCCGGCGCCCGCGGCCGAACCGAAGACCCGCGAGGAAGCGATCGCCGCGGCGCCGCGCGTGCGCATCGAGACGCCCAGGCTGAGCGGCTCGATCTCGCTTCTCGGTGGACGGATCGACGATCTGGTTCTGAAGAACTACCGGGTCGATGTCGAGCCCGGCAGCGAGAACATCGTGCTGCTCTCGCCCGCCGGCGGCCCCGACGCCTACTATGCCGACTTCGGCTGGGTCGCCGCCGGGAACGCGGTGGAGCTGCCGACCTCGACAACGCTCTGGCAGACCGACGACCGGGTCTTGACCCCGGACACCCCCGTCACGCTGCACTGGGAGAACGGCCAGGGCCTGCGCTTCACCATCACGTTCCAAGTCGATCGGAACTATATGTTCACGGTCACGCGCGCCGTGGAGAACGCGGGCAGCGAGCCGGTGACGCTGTTCCCCTACGGCCTCGTGTCGCGCACCGGGACGCCGCCTGTGTCGGGCTTCTTCATTCTGCATGAAGGACTGATCGGCGCGCTCGACGGTGCGCTCAAGGAGATCGACTATGACACCGTGCGCGAGGAGAACATCATCGCGCAGGACAGCCGCGGCGGCTGGCTCGGGATCACCGACAAGTACTGGCTGGTGTCCCTCGTGCCCGATCAGGAGGCCCAGATCGAGGCGCGCTTCGCCCATACCCAGCGGAACGGTGCGGACGTCTATCAGACGGACTACCGCGGCGAGGGAATCGTCGTCACGCCGGGGGCCACGATCGAAGCGGAGGGGCGTCTCTTTGCCGGCGCCAAGGAGGTCCGGCTCCTCGACCAGTACAGCGAGGAGCTCGGGATTCCGCTGTTCGACCGGGCGGTCGATTTTGGCTGGTTCTACTTCCTGACGAAGCCGATCTTCTACGCGCTGGACTACCTGTACCGGCTGGTTGGCAATTTCGGCGTGGCCATCCTGCTGCTCACCGTGGCCATCAAGCTCCTGTTCTTCCCGCTCGCGAATAAGTCCTATCGGGCGATGAGCAAGATGAAGAAGCTCGCCCCCGAGATGACGAAGCTGCGCGAGCGATACCAGGACGACAAGATGAAGCTCAATCAGGAGATGATGGCGCTCTACAAGCGCGAGCGGGTCAATCCGGCCGCGGGCTGCCTGCCGATCCTGATCCAGATCCCGGTCTTCTTCGCCCTCTACAAGGTCCTGTTCGTGACCATCGAGATGCGCCACGCGCCGTTCTTCGGCTGGATCCAGGACCTGTCGGCGCCCGACCCGACCAATCTCTTCAACCTGTTCGGCCTGATTCCCTGGACGCCGCCGGACTTCCTGCATCTCGGCGCTTGGCCCCTGATCATGGGCGTCACCATGTTCCTGCAGCAGAAGCTGAACCCGCAGCCGGCCGACCCGATCCAGGCGCGCATGTTCATGCTGATGCCGATCTTCTTCACCGTGCTGCTGGCCGGCTTCCCGGCGGGGCTGGTGATCTACTGGGCCTGGAACAACCTGCTGTCGATCCTGCAGCAGTGGGTGATCATGAAGCGCGCGGGCGCCTTCGAGGAGCGGCGGGCCGCGGCGAAGCCGGCCGGGAAGTGACGGGCGCGGCGACCGGAGAGGAGGCGGACGCGGCGGCGCTCGAATACGGGCGCTGGCTGTTCGCGCAGGACTGCCGCTTCGTTGCCGGAGCGGCCTCGCTCGACCGGCTGCCGCCGGCCGGGCCGGTCGAGGTCGCCTTCGCCGGGCGCTCGAACGTCGGCAAGTCCAGCCTCATCAACGCCCTGACCAACCGCAGTCAGCTCGCCCGGACCTCCAACACGCCGGGGCGGACGCAGCAGATCAACTTCTTCGACCTGGGCGAGGGCCGGCTGCTGCTGGTGGACCTGCCGGGTTACGGCTTCGCCCAGGCGCCCAAGAGCCGGGTCCGGGAGTGGACGGCGCTGGTCAATGACTATCTGCGGGGTCGACCCACGCTGCGCCGGGTCTGCCTGCTGATCGACTCGCGTCACGGCATCAAGCCGAACGACCGCGAGGTCATGGAGATGCTGGACGGCGCCGCGGTCAATTATCAGGCCGTGCTGACCAAGTGCGACAAGCCGAAGCCGGCGGCGCTGGCGGCGGTCATCGCCGCGACCGCGGCGGAGCTCGCCAAGCATGTGGCGGCCCATCCCGAGGTGATCGCGACCAGCGCCGCCACCGGCGCCGGCATCGACACGCTGCGCGCCCGGATCGCGGCGCTGACGGCCGGCCCGTAGCGCCGGTGCCGAGCGGGCTGCAAGCGTTGCGGCGCGATCATGATCGGCCCCCGCGCATGGCGCCGCCGGGCACCCGTGCCGGCGGCGACCGGGACGAGGCCGGGCCGCTGCCCGCAGCCTATCGGGCGCTGCTCGGCGAGCTGTGGCGGCTGAACCGGGTTCACAACGGACCGGAGATGGCCGAGGCTGCGGAGCGGCTGGCCGCCTTCTGCCGCGCGCGCCTGCACGGCGAGGCGCGGGTGCATTGGTACGCGCCGGGCACGGTATGGAACTGGTGGGTGGTGCCGCCGCGCTGGTCGGTGCGCGACTTCCAGTTGACCGGGCCGGACGGGCGGGTGATCGCGACCGCGGCCGACCACCCGCTGACGGTCTGTCCCTACTCGGCAGCCGTCGACGCGGAGATGGACCGGGACGAGCTGTTGCGCCACGTCGTCTCGCGGCCAGATCTGCCGGACGCGTATTCCTTCGCGTTCCGGCAGATGTACCGGCACTGGGAGGCAGACTGGGCGATCGCCCTGCCGCACGCCGTCGTCCGCGGGCTGCCACCGGGCCGCTACCGGGTGCGGATCGACGCGCGGCGGGACGATGCGCCGATGCCGGTCTTCGAATATCATCTGCCGGGCCGCAGCAGCCGGACCGTCTACATTGCCGCCCATCTCGACCATCCCGGCCAGGTCAACGATTCGCTGTCCGGCTGCGTCGCGGCGCTGCAGATCGTCGAGGACCTGGAGCGCGTATTCGGCACTCCGGAATATTCCTACCGGGTCTGGCTGGTGCCGGAGATCATCGGCAGCGCCGTGCATCTCAAGGCGAACGAGGAGAGCCTGCTGCCCGACGCCTGGGCCTGCTTCTGCCCCAATATGACGGCGCACCCGGCGCCGCTGGCGATCTGCCTCAGCAAGCGACAGGAAAGCTTCCTCGACGCCGCGCTCGTCCTCGCCGCCGCCGAGGCGGGCTATGAGCACCGTGTCGGCGCGTTCCACAAATATCCCGATTGCGGCGACGAGATCAGCTTCGACGCGGTCGGCTACGACATTCCGGCGACGACGCTCTCGCGCGTGGGCGAGATGTTCGCGCACTATCACAGCTCGAAGGACGACCTGCCGACCTTCCTCCGGCCGGACTGGGTGGCGCGGCACGGGGAGTTCGTGGCGGTCGCCGCCGCGGCATTCCGGCATCTGGAGCGGGACCGGGCGCTGCATCCGCGCTTCCGGGGCAATCCCTGCCTGTCGAATCCCTCGCTCGGCCTCTATCTGGACCCGACCAACGTCAACAATCTGGCCGCCGGTCGGGCGACGGCGGATCTGGACGGCAACGCGATCGACCCGCGGAACTTCATGGAGTTTTTTCTCGACGCGCTGTCGCGCGACGGGACGACGGTGCTGGAGATCGCGGCTGCCGCGCGGCTGCCGTTCGACTTCGTGTTGGCCTACGCCGAGGCGTTCGCGGCGAAGGGGCTGGTCGAACTGCGGCCGGTCGAGCGGAGGGCATGGCGGCGCGAGGTGGCCGGCACCTCGCTGACGCTGGCCGGAATCGTGGGTCGCTGAGGGAGCGCGATGCCGGTGAGAGACTATGATCGCGAGGCGCTGGTCCGCTGGTATGACGAGCGGGCGCCCGACTACGACGCGACCTATTTCCGGCAGGACGAGGAGAACTACGGCGGCGACCTCTACCGGATCGCGCTGGTCCGCGAGGTGCTGGCCGGGCTGAAGCCGCAGCGCGTGCTGGACGTGGGCTGCGGCACCTGCGTGCCGATGCTGCGGCTGCTGGAGGACGGCTACGACGTGGTCGGATTCGACCTGTCGCCGGGTATGATCGCGCAGGCGCGAAAGAATCTGGCCGCCGCCGGTCGGGATCCGGAGCGGACGCAGGTGGCCGATATCCTCGACCGCGCCACCCTGATCCCCTACCTGGCCGCGCCATTTGATGCCGTGGTCGCCAACGGCGTCATGCCCTACATCGCGGACGACGCGACGGCGCACCGCAATCTGGCCGATCTGGTGCGGCCGGGGGGCTGGTACGTCTCCGCCTATTCCAACGAGATTTTCGACCTCGCCACCTTCAACCGGTTCACGATCGACTTCTTCCGGCGGCAGGTGGTCGAGCGTCTCGATGCGACGGCGGCGGTCAAGGAGGAGCTGCTCTCGGGACTGCGCGGCCTGCTGACCCGCCCGGACGAGCCGCGCAGCATTCCCGAGGGGGCGCGGGACGCGATCTATGTGCGCGCCCACAACCCGTTCGAGATCGACGCCGCGCTGCGGGCGGTCGGGCTGGAGCGGCGGGACATGCTGTTCTACAAGTTCCACGCCTTCCCGCCGCTGCTGAAGGACGCCTCGCCGGCGCTGCGCGAAACCTTCCTGCGGGAGAGCCGCGCGCTGGAGATCGCGCACGCACGCGACTGGCGCGGGCTGTTTCTCGCCAGCACCTTCATCGTGGTCGCACAGAAGACGGGATAGTCCCGGCACCCGCCGTCGGCGGCGAGCCGCCGCCGCCGGGCCGGGCGGCGGCCGATGGCGGCCGCGCCCCGATCGCGCGGGTTTCAGCCCGCCTCGCGGGCGTCGTCGATCACCTTGCCGTCGTTCGGCAGCGAGCCCGGCGGCTGCAGCGTGACCTCGCCGCGCACCCGGCATTCGGCCTGAAGCGAGGCGGCGACGGCGCTCGCGAGTGCCGCATCGCCACCCCGGGTCTCGCACAGCAGCGTCATGCGATCGAGCCCGTCATCGCCGGTGGACACGACCAGCCGCGCCTTCACCACCTCGGGGTGGCGCTTGAGCACCCGGCCCACCTGCTCCGGATGCACGAACATGCCGCGGACCTTGGTGGTCTGGTCGGCGCGGCCCATCCAGCCCTTGATCCGCGGTCCGGTGCGGCCGCAGGGGCTGAGGCCGGGCAGGATCGCCGAGAGGTCGCCGGTAGCGAAGCGGATCAGCGGGTAGTCCGGGTTGAAGGTCGTCACCACCACTTCGCCGACTTCTCCCTCCGGCACGGGGTCGCCGGTGCCCGGCCGGACGATCTCGACGATCACGCCCTCGTCGCAGATCATGCCCTCCCGCGCCTCCGACTCGTAGGCTATCAGGCCGAGATCCGCCGTGCCGTAGGATTGCAGTACCCGCACGCCCGCGTCCTCGATCGCGGCGCGCAGATGGGGGAAGAGGGCGCCACCGCCGACCAGGGCCTTCTTCAGGCAGCTCGTGTCGGTGCCGGCCCCGCGCGCCCGGTCGAGCAGGATCTTCAGGAAGTCCGGGGTCCCGACATAGCCGTCGGGCTTCAGTCGGGCAATCGCGTCAAGCTGCGCCTCGGTCTGGCCGACGCCGGCGGGAAAGACCGCGCAGCCCAGCGCGCGGGCACCGAGGTCGAACATCATGCCGGCCGGGGTGAAGTGGTAGGAGAAGGTGTTGTGAACGAGGTCGCCGGGCCGGAACCCGGCGGCGTGCAGGGCGCGGGCGGTGCGCCACCAGTCCGCGCCGCGGCCCTCGGGGTCGGCGATCGGACCGGGCGAGAGATAGACATGGGCAAGGCCCGCGCGCGGCGTTGCGGTCAGGCCGCCGAAGGGCGGCGCCTCCTCCTGCAGCGCGATCAGCGCCGACTTGCGGGTGATCGGGAGACGGGCGAGCGCATCGCGGCCGTCGATTTCGGAGGGGTCGAGTCCGGCAAGCAGCCGACGGTAGTAGGGCGACTTCTCCTGCGCACGGGCGATCTGCGCCGGGAGCGCCGCCATCAGCGCCGCCTCACGCTCGGCCGGGTCACGGATCTCGAGGGAGTCGTAATAGTCGGACATGGATGCCGGCTCCTTGCTGGAGCGCGGGTCCTCAGACCCGCATGTTGTCCCCGGCGCGGCGGGGCGGCGGACCGGGGGGCTTGCCCGGGACCGCGATCCGGAGTCTGCGCTCCGGACTCACAGCCACCGCTTCCGCCGGCGGTAGTGCTTCACGTCGCGAAAGCTCTTCCGGCCGGTTCCGCTGAGGCCGAGATAGAATTCCTTGACGTCTTCGTTACGACGAAGCGAGTCGGCGTCGCCGTCCATGACGACGCGGCCGTTCTCCAGGATGTAACCGTGATGGGCGTAGCGCAGGGCCATGTTGGTGTTCTGCTCTGCCAGCAGGATCGAGACGCCTTCGTTCTCGTTCAGTTTCTTGACGATCTCGAAGATCTCCTCGA
>CAZKCM010000104.1:0-11433 GCA_964551315.1 uncultured Rhodospirillaceae bacterium
TCCACCACGGCGGCGGCGTCGGCATCGGCTTCTCGCAGCATGCCGGCATGGTCATCGTCGCCGACGGCACGGACGCCGCGGCGCGCCGGCTTGAGCGGGTGCTGACCAACGACCCGGCGAGCGGCGTCATGCGCCACGCCGACGCCGGCTACGAGATCGCCATCGACTGCGCCAAGCAGCACGGGCTGAAACTGCCGATGCTGGAAGGATGAGTCGCGGGCAAAGCGCGGCGAGCGGCCTCGGCGGCCGATTCGGCGAAAACAGAGGGCGGTGAACGCGACGAAGGCTGGCCGGCGGTGTCGTTTCCGCCGCCCCGGCCTTTCTCGAACACCCGGCTTCAGCTATCGGCCTTGCCCACCGCGTTCAATTCGACCTCGACGGTCTGGCTGTTGCCGGCCTTGATCTCGAAGGGCGCCTCGCCGGCAAGCGAACCGGACCGGGCGAGCGCGATGTAGCGCCCTTCGCGGAGCAGGAGCTTCGGGGTCCCCCCGACAGTCTGCGCCACGGTTTCCCGCTCGCCGTTCGCGTTGGGCGTGGCGCGGACGATCCGCCAGGTCACGTCGTCCGCCACCGTCCCGTTCGCCGCAACCGCCGACAGGCTGACCTTGCCGGCGTAGAGGTTCAGCGTGTAGTTGAAGTGATGCCCCGCGCTGACCGGCACCACCATGTCGGCCACGGAATCGGCGTGACGGGCCCGAACGGTGTAATAGCCTGCCGGCAGGACGAAGAGGCGCGACGGCGCGGTCGCGGCCACCACCCGAAGCCGCTCGTCGACGCCGCGGCCCTTTTCGTAGCGATAGACCTCCCAGGTGACGTCATCAGTGATCACGGGCGCGCCGGCGTGGGGGATCATGTCGAGCCGGACGAGCCCGGCGTTGAGGTCGATGACATGGCTTGCGTCCTCTGCGCCGACGACGATCTCCTCGCGCGCCTCGGCATCGCCGTAGCGGGCGGCGACCACGTACCGTCCCGGCGCGAGCGACAGCTCGGGTGCGGCGGCGGTCGGCGTGGCGACGACCTCTCCCGGGGCGCCGCTTTCCTCGGACAATCGCGTTACGACCCAGGACACCGGCTCCTCAAGCGGCTCCGCGCCCTCGGCGATGACCGCCTGGAACCGAATGTCGGAGCCGGCCAGCGACGCCTCATCCCCGGTACCGGCACAGCCGGCGAGAAATGCGGCGGACAGCAGGACGGAAGAGAGATGGAAGCGCATGGTGCCCCCTTCCTGTGAATGCACCCCGGGCCTTCGAATAACCTAGGGAGAACATGCTTAACAAGCTGTAAAGAGTCGTAGTACTGCCGTATAATTACGCGGCAAATCAATACGTTAGCGTAACGATGCAAACGGGTGCCGGCCGGACGGCACAGGTGCGTCCGGGTGGCGCCCGATCACGGCCGGAGCCAACGGTCGAGGAAACGGTCGAACCAGTCGTGCAGCGGCGGATCGAACCGCTCCATATGGGCGATCTGCTGCTCGCGCGGCTGCGCGCCGGGCCGTGTCAGATGCTCGGCGGCCGTCTCGAGCCAGCGCCGGGCGACATCCGGCGTCACTTCGGGATGGAACTGGAGGCCATAGGCCGAGCGCCCATGGCGGAACGCCTGGTGGGGGAAAGTTTCCCCCCGGGCCAGCAGCTCGGCCCCTTCCGGCAGCTCGAACCCCTCCCGATGCCAATGATAGACGTGCATCCGATCGGGGAAGAGATCCCGGCCGGCTTCGGTCGGGACGATAGGGAAATAGCCGATCTCGCTCACCCCCTGCGGATGGGGGGCGACGCGCGCGCCCAGCGCGCGTGCAAGGAGCTGGCCCCCCAGACAGATGCCGAGATAGGGCCGGCCCGTGGCGACGAAGCGGCCGATCCAGTCGATCTCCTGCTGCAGGAACGGCGTGTTCGGGGCGTCGTTCGCGCTCTGCGGTCCGCCGAAGACGATCGCCGCGGCATAGGCGCCGGGATCGGCCGGCAGAGGCTGGCCCTGCGCCGGGCAGCACCATTCGACCGCGAATCCCTTGGCGTTCAGCAGCGGGGCCGCCCGGCCTTCGCGGTTCTCGGTATGGGTGATCAGAAGAACGGTGTCGGCCACGGTCCGCTCTTGCCTCTTCCGCATCCGGCTCGCTTTCTTACCGCCTCGAGTCCGGATCGTCTACGGGCCGCGCCGCGCTTCGGCCGGCGCCGCGAAACGCTCGCATGTGAAAGGCCGCCTGCTCCGCGGTGTAGGCGTAGTCTCGGCCGATCGGGCAGGCGCGACGGGCCCGGCAGCCCAGCGACAGACAATCCGCGCCGGCCGGGTCGTCGATATGCGCGCGGCAGGCATCGACGCGATACGCCTCGCCGGTGAAGGCGCCCACCGGACAAGCGTCGAGGCAGGGGCGCGCGGCGCAGCTTTGGCAGGGGCTGGGGCGCCGGTCGGGTGGCGGCAGCGGCAGGCACTCGGCAAAGGCGAGAGCGCCCCGATACGCATGCCACAGGCCGTAGTCGGGATGTATCAGGATGCCGAGCGGCGATGGCGCGACCGCGGGTTCGGCTCGTCTCGCCCAGCGCTGGAACGGCAGGTGCGGCGGGCCGTCGAACGGGAACAGCGGCGTCGCCAGGCACCGGCGTGCGACCGACGTAAGCACCCGCCGGGTCCAGCGGTCGAGGGGATGCGGCCCGTCGTCATCGGCCCCGTCGGCCGCAAAGGCGCGCCACAGGGCCGGCCCGACATTGCCGATGAGAAGCACCGTTCCCGCCGGCCGGCCGTCCCGGAGCGGCGGGACGCCGTCCTCCGGGTCCGGGTGAAAGCCGCCTCGAAGGACGAGGCCGTGCGGCGCGAGTGCTTCAACGAGGTCGCTCGGCTTCATGCCCGCTCTTCTCGCTGCGACTTGCCACAACATGATCACAAATCACAATATTTGTGGCCTAGTCTTTGTTTAAAAACAAATATTTTGATTCCGGGAAAGTGTTCGATGTACTCCTAGACGGGTCGAGACGACCGGATGGCGAGCCGGGCCGTTGCGGTTCCGGTCGCGCCCGGCATCGCGAAGGCCTTGGACCTGTGGAGCCGAACTGGACCCAACTCCGCATCGAGTTACGCCCGGAAGCGCGCCCCTCCTCTCCCTGGCTGCAGGCACTCTATGATCTGTGGCTCACCAAGGGAAACGGAAGGATTCCGCGCCGTGGCGACATCGATCCGATGCTGGAATGCGATCCTCGGCTGCTGCCGCAGTTGTTCCTGCTCGACGTGTTGAAGGACCCGCTCGATTTCCGCTATCGGGTCATCGGCACGGCGATCGTCGCGGTGGAGGGGCGGGACAACACCGGACGGCGCCTCGGTGAATGCGGCTTCGGCCGCTATGAGACCATGCTTCGCACGGTCTACGAGAAGGTCGTTGCCGAGCGGGCACCGCTCGGAGTGACCGGCACCATGCTGTGGCGCGGCACAGACCCTCTGGAGCTGGAAGCCGTGCATCTGCCGCTAACGAAGCACGGCAGGTCGGTCGACATGATCCTTGGCGCAGCCTTGTTTGCGCGCATCCGCAACGGCACGCTGGTGCAGTGGGCCGACCGCTGACCGCGGGTCCAGGATTTCATGATTTGCAGGCGGCGCCGGCTGCTTTAGCATGCCGGCCATCTGCACAGTTTGCTGCGCCATTATTCGGACCGGAGATCCCGCCATGGAAGAGACCGTCGGCTTCACCCGTATGGATGAGGGTACCTACGAGGACTATCAGCTCCTCGACCGCAAGTACCGGGTGCTTGTCGACAACCTGGCGGACGAGGTCCTCGGCATGCTGAAGCGCCTCGACGGAGATCCGCTCGGCTACAAGATCACCCGCTACCAGCACTCGCTGCAAACCGCGACGCGGGCGTTGCGAGACGGCGCCGACGAGGAAACCGTGGTGGTCGCCCTTCTCCACGACATCGGGGACATCCTGGCGCCGGAGAACCACGCGGACATCGCGGCCGGAATCCTGAAGCCTTACGTCTCCAGGGACAATCACTGGCTGGTCCAGCACCACGCCATCTTCCAGGGCTATTACTTCTGGCACCACATCGGCGGCGACCGCAACGCCCGCGAGGCCTATCGCGGCCATCCGATGTTCGAGCGGACCGCCCTCTTCTGCGAGCGCTGGGACCAGACCTCCTTCGATCCCGCCTACGACACCCTGCCGCTCGAGGCCTTCGAGCCGATGGTGCGCCGGATCTTTGCGCGGCCGCCCTTCGAATACGCGACGTAACCCCCGCTTCGCGCCCGCGGAGGGCCGGGCCGAATCGCGAAGGGCGGCCGCGCGGCCGCCCTTCATTCGTGACCTTCGCGCCGAATCAACCGGCCTTCCGGCGCCCCACGGCCCCGAGCGCCAGCAGTCCCGCGCCAAGCAGCGCGAGCATTCCCGGCTCCACCACTTCGGTCGGCGGCGTCTGAGATGCAAAGCCGAACCAGCTGATGTGGGAGAGCCCCTTGTTGTCGAGCGCGCTCGTGTCCCACGCGATGCCCGAGCCCGAGCTGATCGGATCGACAAGCTCGTACAGGGCGTAGTTGGGACCGGCCTTGACCGTGAAGTACTGGACGAACCAGGTCAGGCCGCCATCGGTGAAGCCGTCGAAGGACCAGGTTCCGGCGATCGCCTCGTCGCCGTCCTTGAACGTACCGACGGTGAGCGTAAAGAGGCTCGCGTCCAGTTCCCCGTCCTCGCGAACCTGGTTCGAGCAGGGGTCGTCGCAATCGATCTTCGCAAGGAACGCGGTCGTCGGATTGCCGCTGGCCGTGCGGACACTGGTTTCGTTATCGTTGCCGGGGAATACACCCAGGAAATTGACCGTTACGGCGTTCGCGCCGCCGAACGGGCTAAGCGTCAGCAGCACCAAGCCGGCCGCCATCAGGATTTTTTTGAGCATCATTGATCCTCACCTGTCCGACTGGGACCTCTTGTCCCGTTTGCCCCCGAACATGGGAGAAGCAATTATTATGCCAAAAAAATAACAAATTTGTTTCAATATCTTGGAATCACCGACTTCAAGACATGTAAAAAACTCAAGAAAACACGCGTTGCGTTGCCTCTACCGACTGCGCCGCCGGTGGAGAAAAATATGGTTAATGTAAAAGCTTTCGACGCGCCGTCGCCTGGCGGACGATTTACTGCACGTCTTCGCCTGACGCGGCTGCATCGCGCCTGCGCCGCCGCGAGGACTCAGGTTCCGGTCGGGCGCAGCTCCATCGGCGCCGCCGCCGTCACGGCCGGCAGGCTGCGCTCCCGGCGCGGCGTCTTGCCGAAGAAATCGCGGTAGCACTTGGAGAAGTGCGAAGCCGAGACGAAGCCGCAGGCGAGCGCCACGTCGATCACGGAGAGGTTGGTCTGGAGCAGCAGCAGCCGCGCCCGGTTGAGACGCAGCTCGATGTAGTAGCGGGCCGGCGAGCGGTTGAGATACTTCCGGAACAGCCGCTCGAGCTGACGGCTCGACAGCCCGGCCGCGGCGGCGAGCTCTGCGCGGCTCAGCGGCTCCTCGAGGTTCTGCTCCATCAGCCTGATGACGGCGATCAGCTTCGGATGGCGCACGCCGAGGCGGGCGGGAAGCGCCATCCGCTGCTGGTCGTGGCGATCGCGAATGCGCTCGTGCATGAATTGGTCAGAGACGGCGGCGGCCAGCTCGTGGCCGTGCTGCAGGGCGATCAGGTTCAACATCATGTCGAGGGCGGCGGTGCCGCCGGCGCAGGTGAAGCGGTTGCGATCGACCTCGAACAGCTCCGAGGTGACGTCGAGCTCCGGGAAGTCCTCGACCAGGGCGGCGATGTTCTCCCAATGGATCGTGCAGCGATAGCCGTCGAGCAGGCCGGCGCGGGCGAGGATGTGGGTGGCGGTGCAAAGCGCCCCGATGTCCGCGCCTTGCCGGTCCATGCGCCGCAACCAGGCGAAGAGGGTCTTGTCGCCCTGGCGGTGGACGTCGATGCCGCTGCACAGCACGACCGTGCCGAAGCCGCTCGCCTTCTCCATCGGTCCCTCGGGATGGATGGCGATGCCGTTGCTGGCCCGGACCGGCCCGCCGTCCTGCGAGAACAGGTGCCAGCTATAGAGCTGCTGGCCGCTCGCCCGGTTGGCGAGACGCAACGGTTCGACCGCCGAGGTGAAGGCGATCATCGAGAAATCGGGAATGAGGAGGAACGCGATCCGTTGCGGAAGCTCCGCCGCCTTGATGCCGAACATGGCCGACTGCCCCAAAGGGTCTCAAATATTCGCGCCGGAATGTAGTGTATGTCGCGAATCGAAAAAAGAATCCGTATACGCCCCGAGCGAAGGGATTATCCGGGTTGCCGACATGGTTGCCGACATGCCGCGGCGCGCTCGAATCCGGCCCGCTATGTCGCAGATAGACAAATTGGGATCGCCGGTGCCGGGCGGCAAGGGCCGGGGCGATCGAAGGCGGCGCGGCGGCTGCCGCCGCGACGTCGCGCCGCCCTGCCCGGCCGTCAGGCCCCCCGGTCCAGCAGCATCGGGCCGACGAGCGACCAGGCGATCGCCGCCATGACAAAGGCGATCAGAAGGTCCAGGACGCGCCACGCCGCCGGCCGTCGGAACAGAGGCGCGAGCCAGCGCGCGCCGTATCCCAGCCCGAAGAACCAGACCAGGGACGCGGCCGTCGCGCCGGCGGCGAAGAGCGCGCGCTTCGTCCCGCCATATTGGCCGGCGACGCTGCCCAGGAGCACGACGGTGTCGAGGTAGACATGCGGGTTGAGCAGGCTGATGGCCAGGGTCAGCCCCACCGCACGCCCGACGGAAAGCCGCGCCGATGCCGAGCCGTTCCCGTTCTCGACCACGAGCGCACCCGGCCGCAGGGCGGAGCGAAGGGCGCGGACACCGTAGACGAGCAGGAACGCGGCACCGGCCCAGGCCACGGCATCGGTCAGCCACGGCACGGCGGCCACCGCCGTGCCGAACCCGGCGGCCCCAAGGAGGATCAGAACGGCGTCGCACAGGAAGCAGACGGCGGCGACGACGAACACACGCTCGCCGCGCAGACCTTGGCGCAGCACGAAGGCGTTCTGGGCGCCGATGGCAATGATCAGACTTGCGCCGAGGCCGAATCCCTTCAGGGCCGGCAGAAGAACCGGAAATTCCATGGAGTGTCTCTCTCTCCGCAAGGGCCATCCGCGCGGGCCGGTCAGGGAGCCGCGCGCCGGAACGGCCGAGATGACGTAATGGGCGACGGAGGAGCGGGCGAACGCGCGCCCGCCGAGGCATCAGCCTCGGCGGCGGCTCCGCTTTTCCAGGAAACCGGCGACGATGAGGTTCATGGCGGACATCATCATGGCCGCCGCCACACGGCTTGGCAAGACGGGACGGATGAGCCACCCCTTCCCCGAGCGCCCGCGGATCGAGACCGTCGCCGCGAGCCTCTCGGAGCATCGCGTATCAGCAAAGGCGGGCCGTCGCCGGGGAGCCGAATCGAGACCCTTCGGATGGCCGTCATCGGGGCCGACGGGGCGCCGAAGTGAGATCGCCCAGGCTTGAAACGGGCCCAGCCGGCTGTCAGGATGCGCCTGTTCCCCGAGCGCGCCGCAAAAGAAGCACAAAGCGATGAAGCCTCGCTATTCCATCTTCAGTCTGGCCCGCAACGCCCTGAACTACCACGAGGACTGGCAGCAGGTCTGGCGCAGCCCCGACCCCAAGCCGGAGTATGAGGTGGTCATCGTCGGCGGCGGCGGGCACGGCCTCGCGACGGCCTACTACCTCGCCAAGGAGCACGGCATCACCAATGTTGCGGTGCTCGAGAAAGGATGGCTCGGCGGCGGCAACACGGGCCGCAACACGACGATCGTCCGCTCCAACTACCTGTGGGACGAGAGCGCTGCGATCTACGAGCATTCGCTGAAGCTCTGGGAAGGGTTGAGCCAGGAACTGAACTTCAACGTGATGTTCAGCCAGCGGGGGGTCATGAACCTCGCCCACAACCAGCACGAGCTGCGTGAGCTGTACCGCCGGGTCAACGCCATTCGGCTCAACGGCATCGATTCCGAAGTCCTCGACGCCGAACAGGTGAAGGCCTATTGCCCGATCCTGAACACCTCGCCGACGGCGCGTTATCCCGTGCTCGGTGCTTCGCTGCAGCGGCGCGGCGGGACGGCCCGCCACGACGCGGTCGCCTGGGGCTATGCCCGGGCGGCGGATGCGCGCGGCGTCGACATCATCCAGAACTGCGAGGTGACCGGCTTTCGGATCTCCAACGGCCGCGTCCAGGGCGTGGAAACGACCCGGGGCGCCATCGGCGCCAAGAAGGTCGCCTGCGTTACCGCCGGCCATTCGAGCGTCATGGCGGCGCTCGCGGGCTTCCGCCTGCCGATCGAGAGCCATCCGCTGCAGGCCCTGGTCTCCGAGCCGGTCAAGCCGATCCTCGACTGCGTCGTGATGTCCCCCGCCGTGCACGTCTATGTCAGCCAGTCCGACAAGGGCGAGCTGGTGCTGGGCGCCGGTATCGACCACTACAATTCCTACGCCCAGCGCGGCAGCCCGATCATCATCGAGAACCAGCTGAACGCGCTCACCGAGCTGTTCCCGATCTTCGGCCGGCTCCGGATGCTCCGCCAGTGGGGCGGCATCGTCGATGTCTGCCCGGACGCCAGCCCGATCATCGGGAAGACGCCGGTGGAAGGACTCTACTTCAACTGCGGCTGGGGAACCGGCGGCTTCAAGGCCACGCCCGGCTCGGGCTGGGTGTTCGCCTACACGATCGCGCAGGACCGGCCGCATCCTCTGAACGCGCCGTTCGGGCTGGAGCGCTTCGTCTCCGGCTATCTCGTCGACGAACACGGCGCCGCGGGCGTCGCCCATTGATTATGAGAACGCGTTAGGCCGTCATCCGATGCTGTTGATTTCGTGTCCCTTCTGCGGCCCTCGCGACGAGAGCGAGTTCTCTTATGGCGGCGAGGCCCACATCGCCCGGCCGAGCGATCCGGACGCGCTCAGCGATGCCGAATGGGCCGATTACCTGTTCATGCGGACGAACCCCAAGGGCTGGCATTACGAGCGCTGGTACCACGCCCACGGCTGTCGGCGCTGGTTCAATGCGATGCGCCACACCGTCACGCACGAGATCCGCGCAACCTACAAGATGGGCGAGCCGGCGCCGGCGTTGGAACCGTGACGATCGAGCCATGACGGGGATCGCGCGATGAACGGACAATCCCACCGGCTGCCCGAAGGGGGGCGGATCGATCGCTCGAAGCCGCTGCGCTTCGTCTTCAACGGCCGCGCCTATCAGGGCTATCAAGGCGACACGCTGGCGTCGGCGCTGCTCGCCAACGGCCTGCATCTGGTCGGTCGCAGCTTCAAATACCACCGGCCGCGCGGCATCATGACCGCCGGACCCGAGGAGCCGAACGCGCTGGTGCAGCTTGGCGTCGGCGGGCGCACCGAGCCCAATCTGCGGGCGACCCAGGTCGAGCTGTTCGAAGGCCTGACGGCGAGCAGCGTCAATTGCTGGCCGTCCGTCGAGTACGACATCGGGACGGTAAACCACCTGTTCTCACGGCTGTTTCCGGCCGGTTTCTACTACAAGACCTTCATGTGGCCGCGCGGCTTCTGGAAGAAGGTCTATGAGCCGGTCATCCGCCGCGCCGCCGGCCTCGGCAGGGCGCCGCGGGAGGCCGACCCCGACCGCTACGACAAGACCCACGCCCATTGCGACGTGCTGGTGGTGGGCGGCGGGCCTGCCGGCCTTGCGGCCGCGCTGGCCGCGGGGCGCACCGGCGCCCGGGTAATCCTGGCGGACGAGCAGCAGGAGTTCGGCGGCTCCCTCCTTGGCGAGCGACAGACCATCGACGGCCGTCCGGCGCCCGACTGGATCGCCGCGACGGTGGCGGAGCTGGCGGCGATGCCGGAGGTGCGCCTGCTGCCGCGGACGACGGTCTTCGGCTATTACGACCACAACTTCCTGATGATGCTGGAGCGCATCACCGACCACCGGCCCAACGGGGACCGCGGGCCGCGGCAGCGGCTGTGGAAGCTGCGCGCCCGGCAGGTCGTGCTGGCGACCGGCGCCATCGAGCGGCCGCTGGTCTTCGCCGACAACGACCGGCCGGGCGTCATGCTCGCCGCCGCGGCCCGGACCTACGTCAACCGCTACGGGGTCGCCCCCGGCCGGCGGGCGGTGCTGTTCACCAACAACGACAGTGCCTATCGGGCCGCTCTCGACCTCGCCAAGGCGGGGATCGAGATGGCGGCGGTCGTGGACCTGCGCACCGACCCGCGCGGGCCGCTGGCGACGGAGGTCCGCGACCGCGGTATCCGGGTGATGGGCGGCCATGCGATCGTCGGTGTGTCCGGCTCCCGCCGGGTGACGTCCGTCAGCGTCGCGCCGCTCGATGCGTCGGGAGAGCGGATCGCCGGCGCGGCGCAACCGGTCCCGTGCGACCTTGTGCTGAATTCCGGCGGCTGGAACCCGACCGTCCATCTCTTCTCGCAGTCGCGCGGCACGCTGCGCTACGACGCCGACCTCGCCGCCTTCGTCCCGGACCGCTCGGTCCAGCAGGAGCGCTCGGCCGGCGCAGCGAAGGGTTCCTTCGCCCTCGCCGCCTGCCTCGCCGAAGGCTTCGCGGCGGGCGCCGAGGCGGCGCGCGCGGCCGGGTTCGACGGCGACACGGGCCGGGCGCCGGAAGCCGCCCCGGAGCCGGAGGAGACGGCGGCGAAGCCGGTCTGGCTGGTCCCGTCCGAGAAGCCGGTCGGCCGCGGCGGCAAGCCGTTCGTCGATTTCCAGAACGACGTCACCGCAGCCGATGTCCTGCTGGCGGCGCGCGAGGGCTATCGCTCGGTCGAGCACCTGAAGCGCTACACCACCACCGGCATGGGCACGGACCAGGGAAAGACGAGCAACGTCAATGCCTTGGCGATCCTTGCCGCGACCCTGAATCAGGACATCCCGGCGGTCGGCACCACGACCTTCCGCCCGCCCTACACGCCGGTCACCATCGGCGCCTTCTCGGGCTACGACCGGGGCGACCTGCTGGACCCGATCCGGCGCACGCCCATTCATTCCTGGCACGAGAGCATGGGGGCGAAGTTCGAGAATGTCGGCCAGTGGCGCCGCCCGTGGTACTATCCGCGCCCCGGCGAAACCATGCAGGACGCGGTCAACCGCGAGGTCAAGGCGGTGCGCACCGGCGTCGGCATCATCGACGCGTCGACCCTCGGCAAGATCGACATCCAAGGGCCGGATGCGGTGACTCTGCTCAACCGCGTCTACACCAACGCCTGGAACAAGCTGGAGATCGGTCGCTGCCGCTACGGCCTGATGCTGGGCGAGGACGGCATGGTGATCGACGACGGCGTGACGACCCGCCTCGGCGAGCACCACTACCTGATGAGCACCACGACCGGCAACGCCGCGCGGATCCTGGCCTGGCTCGAGGAATGGCTGCAATGCGAGTGGCCGGACCTCAAGGTCTATTGCACCAGCGTCACCGAGCAAT
>CAZKCM010000105.1:0-300 GCA_964551315.1 uncultured Rhodospirillaceae bacterium
CTCGTCGCCGAGGATGTCGGACAGCACGGCGAATCCGTCGGGCTCCTTGATCAGTCCCATGGCGATACCCGCCACGGCGCGCGGCATCGGGACGCCCGCGTCCATCAGCGCGAGCGACGCGCCGCAGACCGTCGCCATCGAGGAGGACCCGTTCGATTCCGTGATCTCGGACACCACGCGGATCGTATAGGGGAAGGTCTCCGCCGAGGGCAGCAGCGGCCTGATCGCCCGCCAGGCCAGCTTGCCGTGGCCGATCTCGCGCCGCCCGGGGCTTCCCAACCGACCGGCCTCGCCGACCGA
>CAZKCM010000105.1:330-11144 GCA_964551315.1 uncultured Rhodospirillaceae bacterium
GGAAGTTGTAGTGCAGCATGAACCTCTGCCGGTACTCGCCCTCGAGCGCGTCGACGATCTGCTCGTCCTGGCCGGTGCCCAAGGTCGCCACCACGAGCGCCTGGGTTTCGCCGCGGGTGAACAGGGCGGAGCCATGGGTGCGCGGCAGGACGCCGACCTCGCAGGAGATCGGCCGAATCGACTTGGTGTCGCGTCCGTCGATGCGGCGCCCGGTCTTCAGGATGTTGCCGCGGACGATCTCGCTCTCGAGATCCTTGAAGAGCGTTGTGACGAGTTCGGGCCTGAACTCCTCGGCCGTCATGACCTCGAGCACGTTCGCCTTGACCGCGGCGATCTTCTCCTGCCGCGCCTGCTTGACGGTCTCGCTGTAGGCGTCGCGCAGACCGGCCTCGGCCAGGGCGCGCAACCGCTCCATCGCCGGGGCCCGGTCTTCCGGCTCTTCCGGCAGCTCCCACGGATCCTTGGCGCACTGCTCCGCCAGCTCGACGATGGCGTTGATGACCGGCTGGAAGCTCTCGAAGCCGAACATCACGGCGCCCAGCATGATCTCCTCCGACAGCTCATTGGCCTCGGACTCGACCATGAGGACGCCCTCGCGGGTCCCGGCGACGACCAGGTCGAGCGCCGTCTGCGGCATCTGGTCGAGGCGCGGATTGAGCACGTACTGGCCGTCGATATAGCCGACGCGAGCCGCGCCGATCGGCCCCAGGAAGGGGATCCCTGACAGGGTCAGCGCCGCCGAGGTGCCGATCATCGCCGGGATGTCCGGGTCGTTCTCGAGGTCGTGGCTCAGCGTCGTGCAGATGATTTGCGTCTCGCTGCGGTAGCCTTCGGCGAACAGCGGCCGAATCGGGCGGTCGATCAGCCGCGAGGTCAGGATCTCTTTCTCGCTGGGTCGACCCTCGCGCTTGAAGAACCCGCCGGGAATCTTACCGGCGGCAAAGCTCTTCTCCTGGTAATGAACCGTCAGGGGAAAGAAATCGACGCCCGGCTTCACGTCCTTCTGTCCCACGGCGGTGCACAGGACCACGGTGTCGCCGTAGCTGGCCAGCACGGCGCCGTCCGCCTGGCGGGCGATTCGGCCGGATTCGAGGACCAGCTTGCGCCCGCCCCAGTCGAGCTCCTTTCGGAATGTCTTGAACATGTATGGTCATCCTTTCGGTCTAGGCCGGATAGACGGAGGCCGGACCCGCGCAAAGGGCGATCGCGCCGCGAGATCAAGGGCGGCGATTCGATCTGGAATGCGCTGTGGCGAGAGGCCGGGTACGGCGACTGCCGCACCGCTGCCGTTCTCGCCCCTTGCGTCGGCCCGGCATTCAGGCGCACCACGCCGGCCAGATCGTGTACGCTTCCGTAAAATTCCATATAAGGCATCCGGGACCCGGCCGATCAAGGGCCGACCGGGTTCCGGCACGCCGCGCCGAACGCCTCAGCGGCGCAGGCCAAGGCGCTCGATCAGTTGTTGATAGCGCGCCTCGTTCTTTCGCTTGAGATAGTCGAGGAGGCGTCGCCGCTGCCCCACCATCACCAGCAGGCCCCGGCGCGAGTGGAAATCCTTCTTGTGAGTCTGGAGGTGCTCCGTCAGGTTCCGGATGCGTTCGCTCAAGATCGCGACCTGCACTTCCGGTGAGCCGGTATCGCCGGCTTTGGTGGCGTATTCCGTAATGAGTTCTTGCTTCCGCTCGGCGGTAATCGACATCGCGTTCCCTTCTTCTAGAGGTTCAACACGCGCACCGGGCGAAGGTCTCCGGCATCGAAGCGGGCCACCGCCACCGGCTTGCCGCCGGACATGGCGCAAACCAGAGCCCCGCTTTCGAGATGGCCGATGCGGTCGCGATCGGCCCGTCGGAGCAATCCGACCGGCTGACCGCTGCGCAGACGGTTCGCCTCGGTGTCGGTCAGGGCCAGCGCCGGGATGTCGTCCAGCGCGGTCTCGACCGGTAACAGGTGCCCGGAGGCGGCGGCACTATGCCCCAGAGCGGCAAGCGATTCCAGCGAAATCGCCTGGGCCTCGGTAAACGGGCCCACGGCGGTCCGGCGCAGCGCCGCGATGTGGCCGACCGTGCCAAGCCGGCGGGCGAGGTCGCGGGCCAGGCTGCGCATATAGGCGCCCTTGCCCGACCGCACCTCGAAGACCGCATGGTCGGCGTCGGGCTGGTCGACCAGGGCGAGGTCGTAGATCCGGATCGGCCGCGGGGTGGCCGGGACCGCCTCGCCGGCGCGCGCGAGATCGTAGGCCCGCTCTCCCCCGAACTTCAGAGCGGAGAACTTCGGCGGCACCTGTTCGATCAGCCCGATGAACTCGGGCAGGACGGCGCGGATCTCGTCGGCGGTCGGCCGGTTCTCGCTGGTGGCGATCACCGCGCCCTCGGCGTCGTCGGTGTCGCGCTCCTCGCCCCAGCGCACGGTGAAGCGGTATCGCTTCGGCCCGTCCATCACGTAGGGCACCGTCTTTGTCGCCTCGCCGAGCGCCACCGGCAGCAGGCCGGTCGCCAGCGGATCCAGCGTGCCGCCATGCCCGGCCTTGGCCGCGCCGGTGATGCGCCGCACCGCAGCAACTGCTTGCGTCGAGGTCATGCCGGACGGCTTGTCGAGCACGATCCAGCCATGCACCGGCAACCCGCGCCGTCTACGCGCCATTCTTCCCGTCCTCTCCGGTTTCTTCCTCCGGCGCCTTCTCGGGGGCGCCGATATCCCGCGCCACCCGCGGATCATGCAGCAGCGCCTCGATCCGGCTCGCCTCGTCGAAGGAGCGATCCACCTCGAATCGGAGGGCCGGCACCACGCGCAGCGAAACCTCGTCGGCGAGCTGGCCGCGCAGGAATGCTGCGGCCCGGCGCAGGGCGGCCACCAGCTCTTCCGGATCGCCGCCGCCGAAGGGCAGGACAAAAGCGGTGGCGTTCCGCAGGTCTGGACTCATCCGAACCTCGGTCACGGTAATCTGAACGCCGCTCAGCGCCGGATCGCGGAGTTCACCGCGGCCGAAGATCCGGACCAGCGCATGCCGCACCTCCTCCCCGACCCGCAATTGTCTTTGGCTCGGGTGTCGCCCACTCCGGGTTCTGCTCATCCTGTCCTCGTTCGACCTCCGTTGCGGCTGGCACGGCGGTCGGGTGCCGCCGCGGCCTGGGCCTCGGCGGCCGTCCCCCCTGTCGGCTGGCCGCGAAGGCCGGTCCGGATCTCTTCAGAATACCCCCGATTCGGACAGCGGGTCCGCGGACCGCCTCCGGCCCGCGGCACCTCGCGGTCGGGGTTAACTCAGGTCGCGGGCGACCTCTTCCATCTCGTAGCACTCGATCACGTCGCCCTCCTGGATGTCCTGATAGTTCTCGAAGGCCATGCCACACTCGTAGCCCTCCCGCACCTCGCGGACCTCGTCCTTGAAGCGCTTGAGGGTCTTCAGGGCACCCTCGTGGATGACGACGTTGTCCCGCAGCAGGCGGACCTTGGCGCCGCGCTTGACGATGCCTTCGGTCACCATGCAGCCGGCGATCTTGCCGACCTTGCTGATGGAGAAGACCTGACGGATCTCCGCGTAGCCGAGGAACTTCTCGCGCACGGCGGGCGCCAGCAGCCCCGACAGCGCCGCTTTGATGTCATCGACCACGTTGTAGATGATCGAGTAGTAGCGGATATCGACGTTGTCGCGCCGGGCCATCTCGCGGGCCTGCGGATTGGCGCGGACGTTGAAGCCGATGATCATCGCGTCCGAAGCGCGCGCGAGGGTCACGTCGGATTCGTTGATGCCGCCGACCGCCGCGTGCAGGATCCGGACCGAAACCTCGTCGGTGCCGAGCTTGCTGAGGCTCGCCGTAATCGCTTCGAGCGAGCCCTGAACATCGGCCTTCACGACCACCGGAAGCTCCTTCGTCTCGCCGGCCGCGATCTTCGAGAACATCTGCTCGAGCGTACCGCGTCCCGTGGTCGCGGCCTGCGCTTCACGCTGCCGGCGCCGACGGAATTCGGTGATCTCGCGTGCGCGGGCTTCGTTCTCGACGACGACGAAGGTGTCGCCGGCCATCGGCGTGCCCTGCAGGCCCAGCACCTCGACCGGCGTCGCCGGGCCGGCCGCAACCATGTTCTCGCCGCGGTCGTTGATCAGCGCGCGGACGCGGCCCCACTCGGTGCCGGCGACGAAGATTTCGCCGACATGGATCGTGCCGCGCTGGACCAACAGGGTGGCGACGGCGCCGCGGCCACGCTCCAGCCGCGCCTCGATGACGGTGCCGCTGGCGCTGCGGTCGGGGTTGGCCTTGAGCTCGAGAATCTCCGCCTGCAGGAGAATCGCCTCCTCGAGTTTGTCGAGATTGATCCTCTCCTTCGCCGAGACTTCGACCGACAGCACGTCGCCGCCCAACTGCTCGACGACCACGCCGTGCTGCAGCAGCTCCTGGCGGACCCGGTCCGGATTGGCGGTGGGCTTATCGATCTTGTTGATCGCCACGATGATGGGCACGTTCGCGGCGCGGGCGTGGGTGATCGCCTCGACCGTCTGCTGCATGATGCCGTCATCGGCGGCGACGACCAGAACGACGATATCGGTCACGTTGGCGCCGCGCGCCCGCATCTCGGTGAACGCCGCGTGACCCGGCGTGTCGATGAAGGTGATCTTCTGGCCCGACGGCCGGGTGACCTGATAGGCGCCGATATGCTGCGTGATGCCGCCGGCTTCGCGCGCGGCCACATCGGTCTGCCGCAGAGCGTCCAGCAGCGAGGTCTTGCCGTGATCGACATGACCCATCACGGTCACCACCGGCGGGCGCGGCCGCAGCAGTTCCTCTTTGTCCTCCTCGCCCATGAGACCGATCTCAACGTCCGCCGAGGAGACGCGCTTGACGCGGTGCCCGAACTCGGTCGCGACAAGCTCCGCCGTGTCGGCATCAAGCGACTGATTGATGGTCGCCATAATGCCCATCTTCATGAGCGCCTTGATCACGTCGGCGCCGCGCTCGGCCATGCGGTTGGACAGCTCCTGTACCGTGATCGTTTCCGGGATGACGACGTCGCGAATGACCTTCTGCCCCTCGCTGCGAAGTTGCTGGATACGCTGCTTCTCCCGCTCGCGGGCACGCCGAACCGAGGCCAAGCTGCGCATCCGTTCCTCGTTGCCGTCGTCGAGCGCCTGAACGATCGTCAGCTTGCCCGCGCGACGGCGCGGCTCGCCCCGGCGCACCGACGGCGCCGGCCGGGCCGGGGCGGGACGGCCACCCGGCCGCCGTGGGCGGCTCGGCTCCTCGTCTTCCTCTTCCACGATCTCGACAGGCTTGGCCTGCGGCTTGGCAGCCGGAGCAGCTGGAGCAGCCGGAGCCTGCGCGGCCGGGGCCGGCTCAGGCTCGGCCGGCGCCGCCGGCTCGGGCTCGGCCGCGGCCGGTTGAGCGGCTTCCTGCTCCGCCTGGCGGGCGGCTTCCTCTGCCTCGCGGCGCGCCCGTTCCTCCGCCTCGCGGCGTGCCTGCTCCGCGGCACGCTGGCGGGCCTCCGCCTCGGCCTGTCGGCGCAGCTCTTCCTCGCGCTTGGCGTCCTCGAGCGCACGCAGACGGGTGGCGCGCTCGCCCGCCGTCAAATGGCGATGCGGATGGCCGCGCTCATCGAAGAGCGCTTCGGCGGCGGACGAGACGTCCTCCTGTGCCGCGTTCGCCTCCCCTTCCTGGACCTCGGTCATTCGGCCACCGGCGCCCGGCGCATAGGTCCGCTTCCGCTTCACCTCGACCGTAACCGTCTTGGACCGGCCATGCGGAAAGCTCTGGCGAACCTGCCCGGCTTCCACTGTCTTCTTCAGCTCCAACCGGCCCGGCCGAGACAGCGTCAAGGGCTTCTTCGGTTCCTGCTCGTTGTTGTTCATCATCTCCGATCCAAACTTCGCTCAATCCTGTCCGCGCATCCCGGCCAGACGCCGGGCTTCGGCCGCGAGGCGCTCGGCAATTCCGCCGGTCGCCACCGCCGCATGGACGACCGCGGTCTCTCGCCCCAGGGCGGTCGCAAGCTCAGCGCTGCTGAACAATTCGATCACCGGTAGATCCGGCGCCAGGACGCGCAGCTTTCGACGCCCCTCGGCCGCGCCATCGTTCGCCGCCAGCAAAAGACCCGCGCGACCGGATTTGATCCAGCCCCGCACCTTTTCGTACCCGGCCACCGCCTGACCCGCGCGGCGCGCCAGACCGACGAGATCAAGGCAGCGACGCGTCAGCATTCGCTCGACCCGCTCAGGCAGATCGGACGGGACGCTCGCCGGCAACCGCGCCGCCTTCGCAAACAGGTTCTTCCGGGCGGCCGTGGCCACTATATCGCGCCTCGGCGTCAACCACAAACCGCGACCGGGCAGCCGGTTCTCCAAATCGGGAACCACGGTGCCGTCCGGCCCGACGACGAAGCGCAGCAGCGTTTCCTTCGGCCGCACCTCGCGGGTGACGAGACAGCGGCGCAGAGGCCTGCGCGGCTCCACCGGCACGGCGGCGGAGCCTTCGTCGGTAGAACCGATCGCATCCGCCCGGCCGCGCCGGTCCTGCATTCCGAGCGCCTCCTTCATCGCCGCGGCCGCCAACGGTCGGACCTTACGCGCCCGTCACCGGTTGCTTGTCATCGGTGGGCTGCGACGAGTCACCCGTATGACCGCCGCCGTCCTGGTCGCCGCCCTCGAACCAATGGGCCCGGGCGGCCATGATGACCGCGTTGGCATCGGCCTCGCTCATGCCGTACTCGCGCAGGATGCCGTCGCTGGGATCAACCAGTTCCGCGGAGGACAGGTCGGCAAGATCGTCCAGCGTCTTGATGCCATTCTCGCCGAGGGTCACCAGCATCGCCGGGGTCAGCCCCTCGATGGCCGCCAACTCCTCGGAGACGCCCAGTTCGCGCCACCGCGCCGTCAGCTGCTCGTCCCGCTGCTGGAGATAGGCGCGGGCGCGCTCGCGCAGCTCGTGCGCCACCTCCTCGTCGAAGCCCTCGATGCCGCTGAGATCCTCAAGCGGCACGAAAGCGACTTCCTCGATTTCGGTGAAGCCTTCGGTCACCAACAAATGGGCAATGACGTCGTCGATGTCCAGGGCGTCCATGAACATCTTCGACCGGGTCCGGAACTCCTCGGAACGGCGCTCCGACTCCTCGGCTTCGGTCAGAATATCGATGTCCCAGCCGGTCAGCATCGAGGCGAGCCGAACGTTCTGTCCACGCCGGCCAATGGCGAGGCTCAGCTGCTCGTCGGGGACGACGACCTCGATGCGATGCGCATCCTCGTCGAGCACAACCTTCGACACCTCGGCCGGGGCAAGCGCGTTGACGACGAAGGTCGCCGGGTCCGGAGACCAGGGGATGATGTCGATCTTTTCGCCCTGCAGTTCGCCGACGACCGCCTGGACGCGGCTTCCGCGCATGCCGACACAGGCACCGACGGGGTCAATGCTGCTGTCGTTCGACAGCACCGCGATCTTCGCGCGGCTGCCCGGGTCGCGCGCGACGGCCTTGATCTCGATGATTCCGTCATAGATCTCCGGCACTTCCTGCGCGAACAGCTTGGCCATGAACTGCGGATGCGTCCGCGACAGGAAGATCTGCGGGCCGCGCGGCTCTTCGCGCACGTCGTAGATGAGGGCGCGCACGCGATCGCCGTTGCGGAAGCTCTCGCGCGGCAGCAGCTCGTCGCGGCGCAACAGGCCTTCGGCGCGACCCAGGTCGACGGTGACGTTGCCGAACTCCACCCGCTTGACGAGGCCGTTGACGATTTCGCCCTTGCGGTCCTTGTACTCCTCGTACTGCCGCTTGCGCTCGGCCTCGCGGACCTTCTGGACGATGACCTGTTTCGCCGTCTGCGCCGCGATCCGGCCGAAATCAATCGGCGGCAGATCGTCGATGATGAAGTCGCCGACGGCGGCGTCGGGCTTACGAACCCGCGCATCGGCCAGCGAGATCTGAGTGAACTCGTTCTCGACGGGATCGGCCACCTCGCGGTACCGCATCAGCCGGATCTCGCCGCTCTTGCGGTCGATCTGCGCGCGGATGTCGTGCTCGTGGCCGTATTTGGAGCGACCGGCCTTCTGGATCGCCTGTTCCATCGCTTCCAGAACCTCGTCCCGCTCGATTCCCTTTTCACGGGCCACCGCGTCGGCGACCTGGAGCAGTTCGAGCCGGGGGACGGCAATGGTCGTGTCCATGATTAGTACCTCGATTACTGCTTCTTCCGTTTGTCGGTTGCGGCGATCAGCTCGTCCGTCAGCACCAGCTTCGCGCGCAGGATGTCGTCCACCGGCAGCGCCGCCTCGCCCTCCGGCGTGGCGATCCGGATGCTGTCGCCCTCCAGCCCGAGGAGCCGCCCCCGGAACCGCTTGCGGCCCTCGACCGGTTGCCGCGTCTCGACCCGCGCCTCGAACCCGGCGAAGCGCTGGAAATCGGCGGGCCGGGTGAGCGGCCGGTCGATGCCGGGAGAACTCACCTCAAGCGTGTAGGCGCCGGCGATCGGATCTTCGACGTCGAGCAGCGCCGACACGGCGCGGCTGATCTCCGCGCAGTCGTCGACGGACATGTCCTGCCCGTCGGTGCGCTCCGCCATCACCTGGAGCGTCGGGCGCTGTCCGCCGGTCAGCAGTACGCGGACGATGTCGTAACCCATCGCCGCGAGCGAGGGTGCGATCATGCGTTCGATCTGGGCCGCCTTCTCCATGTCTTTCGGTCGCTGTTCGCTGGCCCGGCCGGCGCCGTTCGAAATCGGAAACGGGCGGGCCGGGTAACAAAAAAGGCGGGCCGTTGGCCCACCCTTATTCTTGGTTCCGCCATCCTCGGCGAAACTATGGGATTACCGCGGAATATAGGCCTTTCCGGCGCGACTGCAAGGGTTTTTCTCCACCGCGGCGGACCGCCGAAACCGGTTGGTGCCGCGGGTTTCCGCCTCAGCCGCGCGGCAGCCGCAGGAAGCGGAAATAGACCGGCCGACGGCCCTCGCGGAGCGCTTTCTGCTCATAGCGCGTCGGCGGCCAATCGGCCGGCCGCTCGCGCCAATCGCCGGGGCGGCGGGCCAGCCAGCGAAAGGCGGGATGGGGCAGAACCTTCTCCAGCGTCCAGCGGACATATCCGGGGTCGTCGGTTGCCACCCGCAATTCGGCGCCGTCCGCGAGCAGCCGGGCGAGCCGGTCGAGATTGTCGCGGGAAATGAACCGCCGACGCTGATGGCGCGTCTTGGGCCACGGATCGGGAAAAAGCAGAAAGGCGCGGCCGATGCTGCCTTCGGGCAGCCGATCGAGCAGGAGCCGCGCGTCGTCCGGGAAGATGCGGACGTTCTCGAGCTTCAGCCGATCGACATGGCCCAGCAGGCTGGCGATGCCATTGACGAACACCTCGCAGCCGATCATCCCGATCTGCGGATGGGCCCGCGCCTGTTCGGCCAGATGCTCGCCGCCGCCAAATCCGATCTCCAGCCAGACCTCGTCCGGCGGTCGTTCAAACAGCCGGAACGGATCGATCACCCCCTCGTCATCCGGCGGCAGCGAGATGGCCAGCCGGGGCAGCAGCTCAGCCATGAGGCGCTGTTGCCCAGGCCGGAGCCGCCGCCCATGACGACGCCCGTAGAACAGGGGTTGGCGCGGGACGTCCGACCCACTCATCACCCGAATGCGCAACGCGACGGGTGCGGCGAATTGCGCATTCGTCGCCCGTTCCGGATCAGCCGAAGGCCGAACGCAAGCTGTCGACGAGGTCGAGACGCTCCCAGGAGAAGCCGCCGTCGGGCTCGGCCGGCCGGCCGAAATGGCCGTAAGCCGCCGTCCGCGCGTAGATCGGCTTGTTGAGGCCCAGATGCTCTCGGATTCCGCGCGGGCTCAGGTCCATCAGCTCGCAGAGCACCGACACGAGCCGCTCCTCGCTCACTTGGCCGGTGCCGTGGGTGTTCACGTAGATCGAAAGCGGCTTCGCCACGCCGATCGCATAGGACAGCTGGATCGTGCAGCGCTCGGCGATCCCGGCTGCGACGACGTTCTTGGCCAGGTAGCGTGCCGCATAGGCGGCGGACCGATCGACCTTCGTCGGGTCCTTGCCCGAAAAGGCGCCGCCGCCATGCGGCGCAGCGCCGCCATAGGTGTCGACGATGATCTTCCGCCCCGTGAGACCGGCGTCGCCGTCCGGCCCGCCGATGACGAACCGCCCGGTCGGGTTTACGTAGAACTCGTCGTCCGAGCACATCCACCCCTCGGGAAGGACGTTCACCACATGCGGGCGAACGATCTCGCGGACGGCGTCCTGGTCGAGGTCCGCGCTGTGCTGGGTCGAGACGACGATGGAGGTCGCGCGTACCGGCTTGCCGTTCTCGTAGAGCAACGTGACCTGGCTCTTCGCGTCCGGGCCGAGTCCCGGCTGGGCGCCGGAATGGCGGGCCTCGGCGAGCGACCGCAGGATGGCATGCGCGTAGAAGATCGGGGCCGGCATCAGCTCTTCGGTTTCGCGGCAGGCGTAGCCGAACATGATGCCCTGGTCGCCGGCTCCTTCGTCCTTGTTGCCGGCGGCATCGACCCCACGGGCAATGTCCGGCGACTGCGCGTGGATCAGGACATCGACCTTTGCCTTCTCCCAGTGGAATCCGTCCTGCTCGTAGCCGATCTCCTTGACGGCGTGACGCGCCACCTCTTCGAGCTGGGCCGGGGTGATGGAGTCCGGCCCGCGCACCTCGCCGGCGAGGACGATCCGGTTGGTGGTCGCGAGCGTTTCGACCGCGACGCGGGACTGCGGATCGGCGGCGAGGTAGGTGTCGACGACGGCATCGGACACGCGGTCGCAGACCTTGTCCGGGTGGCCTTCCGACACCGACTCACTGGTGAAAAGGTAGCTGTTTCTGGACACGC
>CAZKCM010000106.1:0-5021 GCA_964551315.1 uncultured Rhodospirillaceae bacterium
GACGTCGCGCATGATGCCGCCCACGCCCGTCGCCGCGCCCTGGTAGGGCTCGATGAAGGAGGGGTGGTTGTGGCTCTCCATCTTGAAGACGACCGCCTGGCCGTCGCCGATGTCCACGACGCCGGCATTCTCGCCGGGGCCCTGGATGACCTGCGGGCCGGTGGTCGGAAGGGTCTTGAGCCACCGTTTCGAGGACTTGTAGGAGCAGTGCTCGCTCCACATCACCGAGACGATGCCGAGTTCCGTAAGGTTCGGCTCGCGGCCGAGGAACCCGCACAGTCGCTCGTACTCCTCCGGCGTCAGGCCGTGCTCGGCGACGACGGCCGGGGTGATCCGGGGTTCGGGCGAGGCGGCCGCGCTCATGACAGCGCCTCGACCAGGCCGGTGAACAGCGCCCGCCCGTCGGTCGAGCCGAGCAGCGGGTCGATCGCATTCTCGGGATGCGGCATCAGCCCCAGCACCGTCTTCGTCTCGTTGAACACGCCGGCGATGTTTCGCGCCGACCCGTTCGGGTTCGCCGCGTCCGTGAGCGCGCCCTCCGAGTCGCAATAGCGGAAGGCCACCTGGCCGCGCGCCTCGATCCGGTCGAGCGTCTCGGCGTCGGCGAAGTAGTTGCCGTCGTGATGGGCGACGGGGATGCGCAGAACCTGCCCCGCGGCGTAGCCGGCGGTGAACAGGCTCTGGCTCGTCTCGACCCTGAGCGTCACATCGCGGCAGATGAACTTCAGGTTCGCGTTGCGCAGCAGCGCGCCCGGCAGCAGTCCCGCCTCGGTCAGGATCTGGAAGCCGTTGCAGATGCCGAGAACGGCGACACCCTTGCGGGCCCGCTCCGCCACCTCGCGCATCACCGGCGAATGCGCGGCGATGGCGCCGCAGCGCAGGTAGTCGCCGTAGGAAAACCCGCCGGGAATGACGATCAGGTCAACCTGGGGAAAGCTGGCGTCGCGGTGCCAGACCATGATCGGATCGCGGCCGAGCGCATCGGCCAGCGCAAGCTTCACGTCCTGCTCGCGGTTCGATCCGGGGAAGACGATGACGGCGGCTTTCATTGATCGTAGATCGTGTCTTCTTTCCCGTCATGCCCGGACCCGATCCGGGCGTCCAGGCGGCGATGCCATCTCTGGATTGCCGGGTCAAGCCCGGCAATGACGGCAACGATGCCCGAGCCTCCCCTCACTCGCTCAGCTCGACGGCGTAGTTTTCGATGACGGTGTTGGCCAGCAGTTTGTCGCACATGGCCTCGACGGTCGCCCGGGCACGGTCCGCGTCGGTCTCGGCAATGTCCAGCTCGATGTACTTTCCCTGACGGACGTCTTCGACACCCTCGAAGCCCAGGGTCTTCAGCGCGTGCGCGATGGCCCGGCCCTGCGGGTCGAGGACACCCGGCTTGAGGGTGATGTGAACGCGTGCCTTCAACGGACTGACACTCCTTCGAAAATTCGACTGGGCGGGGGACCGTCTCGCCGGTTGCCGCGTCCCGCCGCTACTGCATCGTGGCGGGACCCTTCATGTCGCGCGGGCCGCCTTCCGGGAGGATACCGAGCCGGCGGGCGACTTCCTGATAGGCCTCCTCGACGTTCCCCAGGTCCCGGCGGAACCGGTCCTTGTCCAGCTTTTCGTTGGTCTTGATGTCCCACAGCCGGCAGCTGTCCGGGCTGATCTCGTCGGCGAGGACGATGCGCATTTCGTCGCCCTCATAGAGACGGCCGAACTCCAGCTTGAAGTCGACGAGGCGCAGGCCCACGCCGAGGAACAGACCCGACAGGAAGTCGTTGATGCGCAGCGCCAGCGCCATGATGTCGTCGAGGTCCTGCGGCGACGCCCAGCCGAAGGCGGTGATGTGCTCCTCGGACACCATCGGGTCGCCGAGTTCGTCGGACTTGTAGTAATATTCCACGATCGACCGGGGCAGGGCGGTCCCCTCCGCCAGGCCGAAACGCTTGGCGAGGGATCCGGCCGCGACGTTGCGCACCACGACCTCCAGCGGGATGATCTCGACCTCGCGGATGAGCTGCTCGCGCATGTTGAGGCGGCGCACGAAATGGGTCGGAATCCCGGCCTCGTTCAGCCGGGTCATCAGGTATTCCGAGATCCGGTTGTTCAGCACCCCCTTGCCGGTGATGACGCCGCGCTTCTGGTTATTGAATGCGGTGGCGTCGTCCTTGAAGTACTGCACCAGGGTGCCCGGCTCCGGCCCCTCGAACAGAACCTTTGCCTTACCTTCATAAATGCGGCGGCGTCGGGACATGGGTAGCTCCCCCGAATTCAACGGGCATATGGGAACAAATTGGCAACGGATGCGCTTGGAATCCGCTGATCCTATAGCAGGTGTGCAACACCAAAACAATGACGCCGCATCCGGCCGGGCTCGGCCCGCCCCGGACCGTGGCCCGGCCGGCCGGCGTTGTCAAAGCGGAACGGTCTCGTAGGGCCGCTCCCCCGGAAGGCCTGCGCAGAACCGCCAGATCGGCCGGCGCCGCGCGTCCGATCCCGGCCCCGGCAGGGCGATCAGGGAACTCGAACTGGTGCCGAAGCCGAAGTCGGTGACGATCGCCATCGCGTCGGTCGGCCCGCCGCCGGCCTCGTAGTGGCGGCTGGCGAGGAGGGCTTCCCAGCTGGCCCAGGCGCCGCCTTCGGCGTCTCTGTCGGGGTCCGGAACCTCTGCCTTCTCGAAGAGGGGTAAATAGGTGCGGATGCGCCGGCTTGCCAGATCGTTGCGGTCATACGCCGTGATCATCGACAGGCCCGGCGGCAGCTCTTGGACCTCGATCCAGCCGGCCTCGTGGCCCAGGTTTCTCAGCCAGAACGCCCGGGTGTTGTCGGCAACCACCAGGTTGAAGGGGCGGTAGGCGCCGGGGGCGATGTCGGCAAGGGCGTCCGCAGCCTCCGCCGCGTCCGCGTGGTCGAGGGCCTCGAGCACGAGTTCGCCGCGGCTCCGGCGGCCGGGTTGAGGGCCCAGCGAGTTGACCCGGTTGAGCACGCCGGCCACGACGCCCTCGTCGTTGAGGCCGAGCCAGCTCCCGCCGGCGAGCTTGTCGAGGCCGGCGACGACTCCGGGGCGGTCCGGCCAGTGGCGTCCCGGCGGGGCCCAGGGCCGGTCGAGCATCTCGTCCCGGTTGGCGGCCAGCAGGATCGGCCAGCGATGGCCCGGGCGATAGAGAATTACGAGGCTGCACATGGCGCTGCCGACCATAGCCCACCGCCCGCGCGGTCGGCCAGCCATCCGTTTCCCCGTTCGGCCGGGCGGGACGGCCCGCCGGGGTTCTTCCCGCCCTTGACCGGGCCGACAATTGTGCCAACCTCTTCGGCTACCTGCATTATGCAGGGATGGTTGGCGCTAGCCGGAAACCGGGAGTGAATGCGGCATGACGACATTTGAGGAGCGCAAGAAGGGGCTTGAGGAAAAATACCACCACGACAAGGAACTCGAATTTAAGATTAACGCGCGCCGCAACAAGCTCCTGGGGCAATGGGTGGCCGACCAGCTCGGCCTCTCCGGAGAGGAAAAGGAGGCCTACGCCGCCTCGCTCGTCACGGTCGACTATTCGACCGCCGGCGACGGGCTGGTGCGCAAGGTTTTGGCGGACTGCGAGGCCAAGGGCCTCGACATGACCGAGCACCGCGTGCGCCGGCACCTGACGGAAGCCGCCGCCACCGCCAAGACCCAGATCGTTGGCGAGCAGAAGCCGGGCTAAGAGATCCTGTCGGGCCTTCTGAATCTCCATCCGGTTGCGCCGGTCCCGCTCACGGGGCCGGCCGGACCTCTTCTCGACCTGTTTGCTAAAGAGCGGCGTCCATGAGCGGACTTGGCGCGGCGGGACGGCGCGGGATCGCGGTCGCCTGCCTCCTGCTCGCCGGGTGCGAGAGCGCCCCCGTCCCCGTGGCACAAGGTCCGGTCGCGCCGGAGCCCGAGGCGCCCCCGTTTTTCGTCGGCCGCTGGGCGGCGGCCGAGACCGCCTGCGGCCACGCGGCCTGGTCCTTCACCGAGGATGGCCTCAGCACGCCGGGCGAAGTCGTCTGCGACTTCGACCTGGTGACGAAGACGCCGGAAGGCTACGACATCACCGCCGTCTGCTGGGCCGAGGGCCCGCCCGAAACCGAGCGCATCAAGCTGTCCTATGCCCAGTCGGCGCGCGCCATGCTGGTGGAGGGCGGGCCGTTCAACCCCGTGGGGCTGGTCGCCTGCGACGGCCAGCAACCGTGATCTGCGCAGCGCCCGAGGGCCGCTTCCGGTCGCGGCTTGTTGAGATGCGCATAGCCGGTTATCATTTTGGGTAAACAACGATAAGCCGGCGGCATCGCCGGAAAGACGAGAAACGAGGGAGGACGATGGGCGGGACCCCCGCAAGGTGGGGCGCAGGCCTTTTGCGTGGGCGCGGCGTCTGCCGCGCCATACGGGGCTGATGCGCACCCCGGGTCAGATGCATCCTTTCCCGACGGGACCGATCTGGATGGCGGCCGGGTCGATCGACGCATCCGTTCGACTTTTCCTGAATCGAGAGTCTTCGCCCGACCGTTGCGGATCGCGTTGGCCGCCGCCGCGGGGCGGGTCACGTCGAAAAGATGCTCCCATAACGCGATAGGGGTGGGCGGCAGGAATGGCTTCGGTCGGCATTACCCGGGTACGCAAGTCCTTCGGTCACGTCGAAGTCATTCACGGCATCGATATCGAAATCGGCGACGAAGAGTTCGTCGTCCTGGTCGGGCCGTCCGGCTGCGGCAAATCCACCCTGCTGCGGATGATCGCCGGGCTCGAGCAGATCACCAGCGGCGAGATCTCTATCGGTGGCACCGTGGTCAACCGGGTGCCGCCGAAGGAGCGCGACATCGCCATGGTGTTCCAGAACTACGCCCTCTATCCGCATATGACCGTCTTCGACAACATGGCGTTCAGCCTCAAGCTGCGCAGGGCCGAGGCGGCGGTGGTGCAGGAGCGGGTGAAGCAGGCGGCGGAGATTCTGGGCCTCGAAGGGCTGCTGCATCGCTATCCGCGCCAGCTGTCGGGCGGGCAGCGCCAACGC
>CAZKCM010000106.1:5031-9049 GCA_964551315.1 uncultured Rhodospirillaceae bacterium
GTCCGCGATCCGCAGGTCTTCCTGTTCGACGAGCCGCTGTCCAACCTGGACGCCAAGCTGCGCGTCCAGATGCGGACCGAGATCAAGGCGCTGCACCAGCGCCTGCGCACGACCTCGATCTACGTCACCCACGATCAGGTCGAGGCGATGACCATGGCCGACAAGATCGTGGTGATGCATGACGGCCATGTCGAGCAGATCGGCGCCCCGCTCGAGCTCTACGACAACCCCGTGAACACCTTCGTTGCCGGTTTCATCGGCTCGCCGGCCATGAACTTCATCGACGGCGCCCTGCGCCGCGACGGGCCGGGCACCGCCTGGGTCGAAACGGCGGTCACGGGCGACCGGTTCGCCGTCGACCCCGCGATCGATGCGCCCGACGGGACGCCGGTCACCCTCGGCATCCGGCCCGAGCACCTGGAGATCGCGGCGGACGGCGGCGGCGCCGAGGCGGTCGTCTCCGTGGTCGAGCCGACGGGCGCGGACACGCTGGTCTTCTGCCGCTTCGCGGGTGTCGATGTCTGCGCGATGTTCGACGAACGGCATCTGTTCAAGCCTGGCGAACGGGTCCGCCTGGAGCCCAGACCCGGCCAGGTCCACGTCTTCGACGCCGCGTCGGGCAGGCGACTCTAACCAAGGCCGGTCGTCGGCTCGGACGGTCGTCGGACTCGCCGGTCCCTCTTGCGGACCGGCAACACCGGTCTGTCGCCGGACACATAACAAAGGGAGGAAATAGCCGTGGAGTTCACAAGACGCGATGTGTTGAAGACGGGGGCGGCGGTCGCCGCCGGGCTGGCCGGCACGTCCCTGGTTGGCCCCGGCCCCGCCGCTGCCGCGGAGACGATGTCCTTCGAGCCCGAGCCGGACGCCGAGCTGCGCGTCCTGCGCTGGAGCAAGTTCGTCCAGGGCGACGAGGACCTCTGGATGGAGAATACCCGCAAGTTCACCGAGCAGACCGGCATCAACGTCCGGATCGACGCCGAGTCCTGGGAGGACATCCGGCCGAAGGCGGCGGTCGCGGCCAATGTGGGCAGCGGCCCGGACATCATCTTCGGCTGGTTCGACGACCCGCATCAGTATCCGGACAAGCTGGTCGATCTCACCGATCTCGCCACCTATCTCGGCGAGAAGTACGGCGGCTGGTACCCGGTCGCGGAGAAGTACGGTCAGAAGGACGGCCGGTGGATCGGCCTGCCGCTCGGCGCCGCCGGCAACTGCATCGTCTATCGCCGGTCGTGGCTGCAGGAGGCCGGTTTCGAGACCCTGCCCCGGGACACCGACGGCTTCCTCCAGGCCTGCAAGGCGATGGCGGCCAAGGGGCACAGGCCCGGCTTCGCGCTGGGGAACGCCGTCGGCGACGGCAACACCTGGACTCACAGCATCCTCTGGGCCTTCGGCGCCCGGATGGTCGACGAGGACAACAACGTCGTTCTCAACAGCCCGGAAACCGTCCAGGCGCTGGAATATGTGGCGGAGCTCTACCAGACCTTCGTTCCCGGCACCTTGTCCTGGCTCGACGCGAACAACAACAAGGCCTTCCTCGCCGGCGAGATCGGCCTGACCGCCAACGGCATCTCGGTCTACTACGCGGCCAAGACGTCCGAGGATCCGGCGATGCAGCAGATGGCCGAGGACATCGAGCACGCGAACATGCCCATCGGTCCCCTCGGCCGGCCGAGCGAACTGCACCTGTTCACCCAGGCGATGGTGTTCCAGCATTCGCGATATCCGAACGCGGCGAAGGAATATCTCCGCTTCATGTACGAGCGGGAGCAGTTCGAGCCGTGGCAGCAGGCGGCGATCGGGTACGTCACCCAGGCGCTCGCCGCCTATGAGGAGAATCCGATCTGGACGGAGGATCCGAAGCACACGCCCTACCGCGACACGGTGAAGAACATGCTGTGGAACGGCTATGCCGGCGATCTCGGCTACGCCTCCGCGGCGGCGATGGCGGATTACATCGTCGTCAACATGTTCGCCGACGCCGCCTCCGGCCAGCGTTCGCCGAAGGAAGCGGCGGCACGGGCGGCCGAGCGGGCGGCCCGGTACTACAACGTCTGAGGCCGGGGCCGAGGCGGGGCGCGTTCGGGAATCCGGTCCCGGCGGCGCTTCGCCTCGGCCTGTCCACGAGGAGCATTCGATGACGGTGGAGACCAGGCGACTCGGGCGGACCCAGGCGCCGCCCTACGCGGTCGGCCGCGCAGCCGGGCTCTTCCGCAGCCGGGGCTTTCTCGGCTTCCTCTTCATGCTGCCGGCCGCGGCGCTGCTGCTGCTGTTCCTGGCCTATCCGCTCGGCCTCGGGGTCTGGCTCGGCATGACCGACACGACGATCGGCCGGCCCGGGATCTTCATCGGCTTCGAGAACTACCGCTTCCTGTTCGAAGACTTCGTCTTCTGGCTCTCGGTCTTCAACACCTTTCTCTATACGGTGGTCGCCAGCGTCTTCAAGTTCGCGCTCGGGCTCTGGCTGGCGCTGCTGCTGAACAACCATCTGCCGTTCAAGGCGTTCCTCCGCGCCATCGTGCTGCTGCCCTGGATCGTGCCGACGGTGCTGTCCGCGATCGCGTTCTGGTGGATCTACGACGCCCAGTTCTCGATCATCTCCTGGTCGCTGACGAAGCTTGGCCTGATCGACCGCTACATCAACTTCCTCGGCGATCCGAATCTGGCGCGCGCAAGCGTGATCGTCGCCAACATCTGGCGCGGCATTCCCTTCGTCGCGATCACGCTGCTGGCGGGCCTGCAGACCATCCCGCAATCGCTGTACGAGGCGGCGACGATCGACGGCGCCGGCCCGTGGCAACGCTTCCGCTACATCACCTTCCCGATGCTCACGCCGATCATCGCGGTGGTGATGACCTTCTCGGTGCTGTTCACCTTCACCGATTTCCAGCTGATCTACGTGCTGACCCGCGGCGGCCCGCTCAACGCGACGCATCTGATGGCGACGCTGTCCTTCCAGCGGGCGATCCCCGGCGGGCAGCTCGGCGAGGGGGCGGCGATCGCGGTGTCCATGATCCCCTTCCTGCTCGCCGCCATCCTGTTCAGCTATTTCGGCCTGCAGCGCCGGCGCTGGCAGCAGGGCGGCGGCGACTGAGGCGAGGGGGAGGGAGGACTCATGGCCAGAGCCGAAACCGAGACCGGGCGCGACGACGGCGGCATGGACTATCTGGTCTCCCTGCCGCGCAAGGTCGTGACCGTCTATCTTCCGCTCGCCGTCTTCGTCTTCGTCCTGCTGTTCCCGTTCTATTGGATGGCGATCACGGCGGTCAAATCGAACGAGGAGCTCTACGACTACGAGAACTTCAGCCCGTTCTGGGTCGTCGAGCCGACGCTCGCCAACATCAACCGGCTGCTGTTTCAGACCTCCTATCCGGCCTGGCTGTGGAACACCATGGTGATCTCCGTGGCCGCGACCTTCATCTCGCTCTTCTGCGCCGTCTGCGCCGCCTACGCCATTGAGCGGCTCCGCTACAGGGGCTCGCGTTTCGTCGGCATGGCGATCTTCCTCGCCTATCTGGTGCCGCCCTCGATCCTGTTCATTCCGCTGGCGACGATGGTGTTCAAATACGGTCTGTTCGACACCCAGTGGGCGCTGATACTGACCTATCCGACCTTCCTGATTCCGTTCTGCACCTGGCTGCTGATGGGCTATTTCCGCTCGATCCCTTACGAGCTGGAGGAATGCGCGCTCATCGACGGCGCCTCGCGCCTTCAGATCCTGGTCAAGATCCTGCTGCCGCTGGCGGTGCCGGGGCTGATCTCGGCCGGCATCTTCGCCTTCACGCTCAGCTGGAACGAGTTCATCTACGCGCTCACCTTCATCTCCTCATCGGAGAATAAGACGGTGCCGGTCGGGGTGGTGACGGAGCTGGTCGAGGGAGACGTCTACCACTGGGGGTCCCTCATGGCGGGCGCGCTCCTCGGCTCGCTGCCGGTCGCCATCCTCTATTCCTTCTTCGTGGAGCACTACGTCTCCAGCATGACCGGCGCGGTCAAGGAGTGACCGCCGAAGCGC
>CAZKCM010000106.1:9149-10991 GCA_964551315.1 uncultured Rhodospirillaceae bacterium
CCCGGGAGGGAACTGCGCCGGCCCGACGGCGGGCGATTCAGCCGTGATTCGGCGTGGCGCCCTCGGAGGCCTCGCGCTGATCGAAGGCCGCCCTGGCGGCATCGATCTCGGCTATGTGATTGCGGGCCCAGGTCCCGAGCGCGATGACCGGTTCGCAAAGCGAGCGCCCAAGCGGCGTGAGCTCGTATTCGACACGCGGCGGTACGACCGGAAAGACGGTGCGCTTCACCAGCCCGTCGCGTTCAAGCCCGCGCAAGCATAGGGTCAGCATTCTTTGCGATATACCGTCAATCGCGCGCTTTAAGTCTGAAAATCGACGCGGACCGTCCGAAAGCATTATAATGATCAGGACGCTCCATTTCTCTCCAACCCTCGCCAATACCTGACTTACTTTCCGGCATTCTGCGCTAAGTATGTCGTGACTGGGGACGGTTACATCTATTTTACTCTGTTTCATGAATGTGCCTTCTTGTTCTCCCATCTGGGCAGAGTTACATAGCTAGCGTCAGTCACATTTATATACCAAAGGACGTGGGCTATGAAACTCCTGCATGTCGATGCCAGCATTCTCGGTGCGAGCTCCCTGAGCCGCCAGCTCAGCGCGGCGATCGTCAAACGCCTGCGCGATGCCAACCCGGCCATCGAGGTGACCTATTACGATCTCGACGCGGAGCCGCTCGGCCACCTGACGGGGGCGCATCTTGCGGCCGCCCAGGGCGCGTCGCCGGAAGCGCCGTCGTTGCAGCAAGACCTGGCTCTGGGGCAGAAGGCGCTCGAGGACTTTCTCGCCGCCGACACCGTCGTCATCGGCGCGCCGATGTACAACTTCTCGATCCCCTCGCAGCTCAAGGCCTGGATTGACCGCCTGGCCGTGGCCGGCAAGACGTTCCGCTACACGGAGAAGGGGCCCGAGGGCCTGGCCGGCGGCAAGCGGGTGATCATCGCGTCGGTGCGCGGCGGCTTCTACGGGTCGCAGACGCCGGCCGCGTTCCTCGACCACCAGGAAACCTATCTGCGCGACGTGTTCGGTTTCTTCGGGATCACCGACGTGACCTTCATCCGTGCCGAAGGCGTGAACGTCGGCCCGGACCAGCGCAACGCCGCGCTCGAAGCCGCCACGGCCGAGGTCGCCATGCTCGCCGCCTGACGGCATTCGCGCGGGCGACCTCTCGCGCCGTGGCCCAGCCGAGGCCACAGGCCGATCCGGTGATCGGTACGACCTTGTTCTCAAGCGCGAACAACGACGGCAATCACCGGACCGGCCCTCTTGGTTTACGCGGCTGAAGCGGCTTTCTCTCCGAACACCCGCCGGAAGATCGTATCGACGTGCTTGGTGTGGTAGCCGAGGTCGAAGAGGGCGGTGAGCTCGGCGTCGGACAGATGCCGGGCGACATCGGGGTCCTTCTTCAGCAGGTCGAGGAAGTCGGCGCCCTCCTGCCACACCCGCATGGCGTTGCGCTGCACCGCCCGGTAGGCGTCCTCGCGGCTCATCCCCGCCTGGGTGAGCGCGAGCAGGACGCGCTGCGAGTGGACGAGCCCGCCGAGCCGGTCGAGGTTGCGTTGCATCGCCTCGGGATAGACCACCAGCTTGTCCATGAGGCCGGTGAGCCGCGCCAGCGCGAAATCGAGGGCGATCGTCGCGTCCGGCGCGAACACCCGCTCGACCGAGGAATGGGAGATGTCGCGCTCGTGCCACAGCGCGACGTTCTCCAGCGCCGGCGTGACGGCTGCCCGCACGATGCGGGCGAGGCCCGTCAGGTTCTCGGTCAGGATCGGGTTGCGCTTGTGCGGCATCGCCGAGGAGCCCTTCTGCCCCGGCGCGAAATACTCTTCGGCCTCGCG
>CAZKCM010000107.1:0-10764 GCA_964551315.1 uncultured Rhodospirillaceae bacterium
CGCGCAGGAGCCACAGCGTCGCGATCCACAGCAGGCAGAGCGGCAGCGCGAAGACGACCCAGATCGGCGCGAGGTTGGAGCCGGCGAGAACGCCGACGACGGCGACGGCGAGCGCGAGGCCCATCGCCGCAAGCGGCACCCAGGCCGCCAGACGCCACGGGCCGCGCAGCTTCCGCAGCGCCAGCGCCTGCAAGGCGAGCCACGCGGCCGCCATCAGCAGGACACTTCCATCGAACGACACCCCCACCGGTCGCCCTCCGTCACGACGGATCACCCTTGGAAGTCTAGGCGCATCGGATGAAGGAAATGATGACGCCGCGCGGCCGGCCCGCAGGCCGGCACGGTCCTCCGCGCCCCCCTTCGCGGCGAAGGGCCGAGCGGCAGCCGGGGGCCGCGCGCCTGGGCCCGGGCCGGTTTGGCGGCGTTGCGCCGGCGCCCATCCCGGAACCTTTCATGCCGGTCTGGCTTATTCCCGGTGCGACGCCCGGTTGGCGGTGCCCGGTTGCCGGTATCGGCCGACGACATGCGCGGTCTGCGGGAGGGCGATGCCGCCGTCGCAAGGTCCGCGCCGCGAACGCGCCCATGGCCCCGACGGCGACGTTCGCACCCCACGGCATCGCCCGGCGCCGGCCGTCGGCCATTGGGAGTCAGCGCCATGGCGGTCCCGATGCCGAAACGCCTGTCGAATGCGCGCCCTCGGCGCCCGTCCAAGCGCCTGTCCGAGCGCCTGTCCGGGCTCCTGGCGGTCTTCCTGGTGCTTGCCGCGGCTTCGAGCGCGGCTTCGCGTCCGGTGTCCCCCGGGGATCCACGAGGGGTCTGGATGACGGAGGACGAGAGAGCCGCCCTCACGATCAGCGAATGCGGCGATCGGCTTTGCGGCCGAATCGTCTGGCTGGAGAACACGAGGGGCCCGAGCGGAACGCTTCGACGGGATGAAGAAAACCCCGATCCCGCCAAGCGGTCGGAACAGATCTGCGGGCTCGTCGTCATAACCGACCTCGAGCGCTCCGGCACCGATACATGGGAGGGATCCGTCTACAATCCGCAGGACGGCAAGACCTACAGCGGCCGCATCACCGTTCTGTCGGACACGGCCTTGCAGGTTCGCGCCTATGTCGGCCTGCCGTTCTTCGGCAGGAGCCAGATCTGGACGCGCGCGGACAGCGCCGCCGCGCGCCGGATCGATGAGGGCTGCGGCGAGCCCGAATGACGCCCGCCGCCGAACCGGCCGGCATGGCCCGCATGCCGGGTGGCGGCGCCGGCTACAGCGCCTTCTCCATCGCGACGTTGTGGATGCCCACGCCGCGGACGACGAGGTCGCGCCGCGCCGTCACGGCGAAGCCCTTGCGCAGGAACAGGCGGCGCGCGGCCTCGCTGGCCTCGACATAAAGGCGGGTGAGGCCGCGGTCCCGCGCCGCCGCCTCCAGCGCGTCGTAGAGGGCCGGGGCGACGCCGGTGCCCGCGGCCTCGGGCGCGCAGTAGAACAGGTCGATATGGCCGTCGGCCTCGAGGTCGCCGAAGGCGACCGGCCGGTCCGCGCCGTCCACCGCGACCAGGAGGGTGCGGCCATCGGTGGCGCGGGCGTGCATCCCCTCGGCCGTCGGGGCGAGGGAGGCCCAGGCCTCGACCTGCGCGGCCGTGTAGTCCCGCGGGCCGAGGGCGCGGACGGAGCGGCGGTAGAGCGCGGCCAGGGCGGCCGCGTCCCCGGGCCTGCGGGGGCGGATGCGCATGGCGGCGGAGACTGCCACGCCGCGGCGGCGCGGGCCACATCCATTCCCGCCGCGCCCGGCGGCGGAGCGCGGCGGCGGTCGGCGCTCACTCCTCCTCGACCGGCTCCGGGCAGGGCCAGGAGGCCGGGCGGGCGAGGCCCGGGGGCAGCGTCGTCCCGTCGTCGCCGCAGGCGTGGTCGAGCTGCGCCTGGGTGAGGCCGCGGACGCCCGACAGGTCGGCGCCGTGCAGGGCGACGCCGTAGAGGTCGGCGCCCGTCAGGTCGGCGCCGGCGAGCCGCGCCCCCTGCATCCAGGCGCGCGCCAGCTCTGCCTTCACGAGCCGGGCGTCGGCGAGATCCGCGCCCTGCAGCCGCGCGCGCATCAGCTCCGCCTTTTCGAGATCGGCGCCCGTAAGCCGGGCCTCCTGCAGCTTCGCCCGGCCGAGATCGGCGTAGGTCAGATCGGCGCCGCTGAGGTCGGCCCCGCGGAGATCCGCCCGCCCGAGATAGGCCCGGGTGAGCCGCGCCCCGGACAGGTCGGCGCCCGGCAGCATCGAGCGGCCGAGATCGGCGCCGCTCAGATCCGCGCCGCTGAGATTCGCCTCGGCGAGGCTGCTGCGGCTCAAGGTCGCGTTGACGAGCCTGGCCCCGCGCAGGTCCGCGCCGACCAGATAGAGCCTGTCCTTGTCGCAGCCCGACCAGTCCACGTTCGGGCCCCGCGGATCGGTGCAGGCGGCCTGCGCCGGCGCCGCCGGCAGCGCGCCCATCGACAGGCCGAGGAGGAGGCCGGCCAGCAGGACCCAAGCCGGGGCCAGGAGGCCGGCCGCGCCTTCGGATGGGCGCCATCGCCCCAACCGCGCGAATCGCCGCTGCGTCATGGAACGAAGTCTAGACCCCGATCGCCGGGGCGACATCAAGAAAAGCAATGGAGGACCGGGGGTGCGGAGGGCCGGGCATTCGGAAGATCCGGCGCGCTGAGCGCGGAGGCGCAGAGGGGCCGGACGCATCGGCGCGGGCCGGCCCCTCGCCGCCCGCCGAACTCAGTCCGGCGCGCCCGGGCGGTCGATCCGCGCGCCCGGCACGGCGCGCGTGAGCGGCGACCCGGCCGCGCCGCGGCCGGCGGGCCGCATGGTCGCCAGCAGATCCCGGCCCGCGGGCCCCGTGAGGCCGTTGCCGCCATGGGTGCGGGTGGTCTGATGGCAGGTCCGCGACCCGTCCGCGGGGCAGTCGAAGCAGACGAGCCCGGTGCATCCGGCGATGCCGTCGGCGGTGGATTCGTAGACGCAGTACTCGCCGCGCTCGATCATGGCCTCGCAGGCGGCGACGACGTCCTCGACCCGCGCGCCGCCGCTGCCGTTGTCGGCCGCGCGCGCGCCTTGCGGCAAGGCGAGCGCCGCCATCGCCCAGATCGCCGACACGGACAGAACCAGAAGCCTTTGCATGGCACCCTCCATCGGGTTCGCGTTCACGCAGCAACCTTCCGGTCGTCGTCTTCGGGGGCGGCCCCGCCGCCCCCGCCCGCGCCGACGGCGCCCGATCGTCACCGTAGCGCGGCGCGGCGCGCGGCGCTGTGAGCCGGATCACATCCTGGGTGCGGCGCGGCTCGCCGCGGCGGGCCCCGGCGCCGGGCGCCTCAGCCCGGCTTGCGGGCGCGCAGGTGGTGGGGGCAGTGCTCGCCCGTCTCCAGCACGGCGAGCATGGCGCGCCAGGTGCCGATGTTGTGGTCCACCGTCTTCTTCCCCGCGGCGGCGACGGCGCGCTCGTAGAGCGGGCCTTCGAGCTGGGCGAGCTCGGCGCGCGCGACCTCGCGGTACCAGGGGTTGCGGTCGGTGAGCGCGATGTCGGCGAAGCCCGCCGCCTCCAGCGCGCGGCGGTAGCGCGCGGGCGAGGCCATGCCGAAGCTCAACCCCTCCATCGCGACGTAGTGCTTCATCTCCGGCGAGGGCTCGCCGTCGTGGCGGATCAGCCAGTCGCTGGCGGCGAGCCAGCCGCCCGGCCGGAGGACGCGGAAGACGTCGCGGAACAGGGCCTCCTTGTCGGGGATGTGGATCATCGCGTCCTTGCTGAACACGACGTCGAAGCTTTCGTCGGCGAAGGGGAGCGGGCCGGGGGAGACCCGCCGGAACGCGACCCGGTCCGCCAGCCCGCGCCCCGCGGCCCGCGCCCGCGCCTTCTCCAGCACCGGGCCCTCGACGTCGATGCCGACCACCCGGGCGGCGCCGTGGTCCGCCGCCAGCGCCAGGGTGATCCCGCCGGAGCCGCAGCCGATGTCGAGCACCGTGCGGCCGGCGAGGTCGAGGCCGGCGAGCACGCGGGCCACCTCCTCCGCCCCGCCGGGCGACAGATAGCCCTCGCCCCACAGGGTCTCCAGCAATCCGATCAGGGCGTCGGTGTACTCGCCGTCATGCGGCGCGCCCGCGGCTTCGGTGGATGCGGTGTCGGTCGCCATGTCTTCGGCCTCCCTTCCGTTTCGGGAAAGCCTAAGCCAAGGGCGATCGGACCGGCAACGGTCTGGTTGGGTCGAACGGCCGCGCGACGAGACGGGCGCGGCCGGTCCCGGCGCGCCCCGTCAGGCCGTGCCCTCGCGCATCACCTCCTTCACCTTGCCGGCGAGCTGCTTGAGGCTGAAGGGCTTGGGCAGGAAGTGGATGTCGTCGCCTTCGTCGAGGCGTTTGCGGAAGGCGTCCTCGGTGTAGCCGGAGATGAAGATGACCTTGATGTCGGGCCGGCGGGCGCGCACCTCGCGGATCAGGGTCGGCCCGTCCATGCGCGGCATGACCACGTCGGTGATCAGCAGGTCGATCGAATCGAGGTTCTGCTCGATGATCTCGAGCGCGGCCTCGCCGCTGCGCGCCTCCAGCACGTTGTAGCCCTTGTTGCGCAGGGCCCGGGCGCTGAACAGGCGCACCGCGTCCTCGTCCTCGACGAGGAGCACGGTGCCGATGCCGGTGAGGTCGCGCCCGCCCGCCCCGTCGGCGCCGGTCGCCACCCGCGCCACGTCGCCGGCCGCGCTCGCCGCGTGCCGCGGCAGGTAGATGCCGAAGGCCGAGCCCTCGCCGAGCTTGCTGTCCACGAAGACGAAGCCGCCCGTCTGCTTGACGATGCCGTAGACGGTGGAGAGGCCGAGGCCGGTGCCGGAGCCGACCTCCTTGGTCGAGAAGAACGGGTCGAAGATCCGGTCGATGATCTGCGGCGCGATGCCGGTGCCGGTGTCCGCCACCTCGATCAGCACGTAGTCGCCGGGCGGCATCGTCTCGGCGCCGCGGCTGACCGGCGTCGCCACCGTCACGTTGCGGGTGCGGATCGTGAGCTTGCCGCCCTCCGGCATCGCGTCGCGCGCGTTGACCGCCAGGTTGATGATCACCTGCTCGAGCTGGCCGTGATCGACCTTCACCGGGAACAGGTCGCGGCCGTGCACCATCTGCAGCTCGATGTTCTCGCCGATCAGCCGGCGCAGGAGGTGCGACAGCTCGGCCAGCACGTCGGTGACGTTGAGGACGCGCGGCTGCAGCGTCTGCTGCCGCGAGAAGGCGAGGAGCTGGCGCACCAGGTTCGCGGCGCGGTTCGCGTTCTGCTTGATCTGCATGATGTCGGCGAAGGACTGGTCGCCGGCGCGGTGGCGCAGCAGCAGAAGGTCGCAGAAGCCGATCATCGCCGTCAGCAGGTTGTTGAAGTCGTGGGCGATGCCGCCGGCGAGCTGCCCCACCGCCTGCATCTTCTGCGACTGGGTGAACTGGACCTCCAGCTTCTTCTGCTCGGTGGTGTCGATGAAATGGGCGATGAGGCCGGAGGCCTGCGCCCGAGGCCCGTCCGCGCCTTCGCCCTCCGCGTCCGGCCGCGGGGGGTGCCCCGGCTCGACCTCGCGGCGCGAGGCGTAGAGGGTGGCGGTGCGCCCGGCCTCGCCGCTCAGCCGGATCTCGAGCGGCTGGCCCGGCACCGCGCCGCCGGCGACGGCGTCAAGCCGCTCCGCCGCGGCGGGCCGGTCCTCCTCGGCGATGAAGTCGATGAGGGCGGCGCCGCGCAGCCGGGCGGGCGTGCCCTCGACCATCTCGGCGAAGGCGCCGTTGCACTCCTCGATGCGGCCGGCGCCGTCGATGAGGGCAATGCCGACCGGCGCCTCCTCGAAGAAGCGGCGGAAGCGCTGCTCGGAAACCTGGAGCGCGGCCTCGAGCTCGCGCTCGCGGCTGAGGTCGTGGACGATCGAGCGCGTGCGCAGGCCCACCCCGCTTTCGCTCGGCACGACCTCCTGGCGGACATAGGCCAGGAACCGGCGGCCCGACGGGCCGCACAGCACGACCTCGCCGCTCAAGGGCGATTCGTCACCGCCGAAGGGGTTGTAGGGCGCGGTGCCCGGGGGCAAGGGCGTCGCCACCATCTCGTGCAGGCGCAGCCCGCCGGCATTGATCTGGTCGCGCGCGAGGCCGAGCCAGGCCGCCAGCGTCTCGTTGACGAACAGGAAGCGGCCCTCCTCGTCCACCGAGTAGAAGCCGATCGGCGCGTGCTCGACGAGGTCGGCGAAGCGCTCCTGCTCCTTCTGGATGATCTGCTCGACCTGCCGGCGCGGCGTGATGTCCTCGACGCCCCAGAGGACGAAGCCGGGGCGCTGCGGCAGCGGGAAGGCGGTGACGTCGCGCCACTCGATCTCGCCCTCCGCCGTCTTCACCGTGATCTCGGCATGGCCGGCGATGCCGGCGGCGGCGTGCGAGGCGAGACGCGCCAGCCGCTCCCAGCCGTCGCCGTCGCCGGCGAGCTGCCGCTCCAGCGCGGCGACCGTGGGCGTCGCGTCGTCGCCCACCATGTGGCGGAACGCCGTATTGGCGATGACGACCTTGCCGTCCGGCCCGACGAGCTGGCGCGCCGCCGGCACCGCGTCAAGGCTCTGGCGGAACAGGTCGCGGTCGCGCCGGCAGCGCGTATGAAGGAGCAGGCAGACGAACGCGCCGATCGCCGCGCCGGCCAGCCCGATGCCGACCGGCAGCGCCACGGCCGCGGCACTCACGGTCGCCGCCGCGGCCGGCCCGGCCCAGAGAGCGGGGAGCAGGCCGAGCGACAGGCCGAGCGCCGCCCTCGCCCATCCGCCGCCCTGCGACGAGGCCCGCCCACCCGAAAGGGAGAGGCTGTGTCGACGACCCGTTCGTTCCATGTCCGCTTCGTCCCGGTTGCGCCGGCGCCACGATCCCGAACCGGCGATCAGGTCGCCGCCGGAAGCTGCCGGCGCTTCAGCTTCATGATGTAGCCGATAACCTCCGCCACCGCCTTGTAATGTTCCGGCGGAATCTCTTCGTCAAGGTCCACGGCGGCATACAGGCCGCGCGCGAGCGGCGGATTCTCGACGATCGGGACGCCGTTCGCCTCCGCCACCTCGCGGATGCGCTGCGCCATGAGGTCGGCGCCCTTCGCGGTCACGCGCGGCGCCGACATGGTCGCCGGCTCGTATTTCAGGGCAACGGCGAAGTGGGTCGGGTTCGTCACCACGACGTCGGCCTCCGGCACCGCCGCCATCATGCGCCGCCGCGCCCGCTCGGTGCGGATCTGGCGCAGGCGGGCCTTGACGATCGGATCGCCTTCCGACTGCTTGAACTCCTCCTTCAGCTCCTGCTTCGACATGCGCATGCGCTTCATGTACTCGTAGCGCTGATAGAGATAGTCGAGGCCGGCGATGACCGTCATGACGGCGACCACGCCGACCAGGAGGCGGATCGCCAGCTCGCGGACGAGGTAGAGGAGCTGCACCGTCTCCAGCGTCGGCAGGTTGGTGAGGCTGCGCAGCTCCGGCAGCAGCAGCATCGTGCCGACCGTGCCGACGACGGCGAGCTTGAGGATGCCCTTGACGAACTCCGCGAAGGAGCGGAGCGAGAACAGGCGCTTCATCCCCTGCAGCGGCGAGATCTTCTCCAGCTTCGGCTTGATCTGCTCCGCCGTCAGAAGGAAGCCGTGCTGGAACAGCCCCGCGCCCAGCGCCGCGGCGATCAGGAGCGCGAGCGGCAGAAGACCGGCGAGGAGGAGCCCGCCGAAGGTCCGCAGCAGAAGGTACCGCAGATGCCCGAGATCGGTCGGGATGGCGTCCGGCGCCTCGAGGAAGGTCCGGAGGACCCGCCCGATGTCGGCGACGGCCGCCGGCGCGAACAGGATGACGACCAGCGCCGCGGCGAGGATCATGAACCAGTGGTTGACCTCGCGCGAGCTGGCGACCTGGCCCTTCGAGCGCGCCTCGTCGAGGCGCTTCTGCGTCGGCTCTTCGGTCTTTTGCGATTGGTCCTGTTCCTCGGCCATCGCCGCCCCCTACCCGCCTTCGCCCTCTCTCCCGCCCTCTCTCACCGGGGCGCGAGGAAGCCGGTCAGCGTGCCCTCGAACCGGCCGAGGAACCACAGCATGCCGAAGGACACGGTGAGCATCAGCACGACCATGCCGAGCATGATCTGCATCGGCATGGCGACGAAGAACACCTGCACCTGCGGCATCAGCCGGGCGAGCAGGCCGAGGCCGAGATAGAAGATCAGCCCGACGAGGATGAAGGGCGCGGCGATCTGCATGGACAGCGCGAAACTGGCGGAGACGATCCGCGCGACCATGTCCGCCATGTCGCCGATCTCGAGCGGCGCGCCGGGGGTGAAGAGGCCGTAGCTGTCCACCAGCGCGCGCAGCAGCAGGTGGTGGAGGTCGGTCGCGAAGATCAGCACGGCGCCCAGCGCCATGAGGAAGTTGCCGATGATCGAGCCCTGCTGCGCCGAGGCCGGGTCGTTCGCCAGTGCGTTCGCCACGCCGGACTGAAGCGCGATGATCATGCCGGCGGTGAGCAACGCCAGCAGCAGCAGCCGCGCGAGCGTGCCGAGGAAGAGGCCGACGACGATCTCGCGGCCGAGCAGCAGCGCGAGCGCCAGCGGCGAATCGGGCAGCGGCGGCAGGTCGGGCCCGGTGAGCGGCAGGACGACGAGGCTGAGCAGCAGCGCCAGCACGAGCCGCACCCGCGGCGCCACATAGGCCTCGCCGAAGCCGGGGAGCAGCATCACCGCGCTGCCGATCCGCGCGAAGACGAGCAGGTAGCCGAACAGCTCCCCCGTCAGGACTTCGTCCAGCGTACTCATCGGCACGGCCTAGCCGGCGCCCGCGATCCGCTCCATCAGCTCCTTGGTGAAGCCGGTCAGCGTGTGCAGCATGAACGGCATCAGGAACAGGATCGAGACGAAGATCACGAGAATTTTCGGCACGAAGGCCAGGGTCATCTCCTGGATCTGGGTCAAGGCCTGGATCAGGGAGATGACGAGCCCGACCAGCAGCGCCGGAAGCATGATGGGCACGCTGATCTTGATCATGACGATGATGCCCTCGCGGGCGACGTCGAGGAACTCGGCCTCGGTCATCGGCGCGCCCCTATCGATGCGTCCCTGGCGGACGCGGCATCAGATCGGCATCCGCAGGATGTCCTGATAGGCCTGGATGACCCGGTCGCGGATCGCGACCACGGTCTGCAGGGTGACCTCGGCGTTGGTGACGGCGGTCACGACGTCGCTGAGCTCCGCCTTGCCGGCGACGGCCTTGAGGCTCGTCTGCTCGCCGGTCTCGCTGATCTCGATGGCTCCCTCCACCGCCCGCTGGAGCATGGCGGCAAAGCCGGAGCTCTTCTTCTGCGGCTCGGCGTCGAGGGGCTGGCCCCCGATGGCCTTGGCGGCGTCGTTGTAGGCGGCGATGGCGTTGGCGAAGGTGGTCTTCATCGTCTGCTCCCGGCCGGTCGTGGCGGCCCGTCGAAGATCGGTGTGCGAAGGTCAGGTGGCGAAGCGCGGCCGACGGCGGTCAGCGCAGGATGTCGATCGTCCGCTGCAGCATGCCGCGCGAGGATTCGATCACCTTCAGGTTCGCCTCGTAGCTGCGCTGCGCCTCGCGCATGTCGGTGAGCTCGATCAGGCTGTTGACGTTCGGCAGCGCGACGTAGCCGTCGGCGTCCGCCGCCGGGTGGTTCGGGTCGTAGCGCTTCGGGAACTCGCTCCAGTCGCGGTCGAAGCGGCCGATCCGCACCGTCTCGACGCCGAGCTCCCGGTCGAGGACGTTGCGGAAGGTGACGACCTTGCGCCGGTAGGGATCGCCCCCCGGCGTCTGCGCCACGGAGTCCGCATTGGCGAGGTTCTGCGCGATGATGCGCAGCCGGACGCCCTGAACCTTCATCCCCGCCGCGGAGATGTGGAGCGCATCAACCAGATCCATGGACCGTCTCCGTTACGCTGTTCGAATCCCGATTCCACAGCCTCCCTGGCGTTCGCGCTCACCGGCCTCCCTGGCCGATGGCCGTCTTGATCATGCCGACATGCTTGCGATAGAGGTTGGTGACGAGCTGGTACTCCATCTGCGTCTCGGCCACCTTGACCATCTGCTCCTCGAGGATGACGGCGTTGCCGGCCGGCGCCGTCTCGTAGCGCTTGCGCTGCTCCTCCTGGCGGAACGGTTTCGGCAGGCCGCGGGTGCCGATGAGGTGGACCGGATCGGTCCGTGCCGGCGTCACCGGCGCGACCTTCTTCAGGACCCGCCGGAACTCCATCGGCTTCAGGTCCTGGGGCACGAACTCCGGCGTGTCGGCGTTGGCGACGTTGTGGGCCAGAACCTCCTGGCGCTGGTTGAGCCAGGACATCCGCCGCGTCAGCAGCTCGAAGAGCGGAAGTTTACCAAGATTCATAACGCTTCCGGAGTATTGGCGGCCCGTCGCGGCTGAAAAACGGCCGATTCAGCGGTGCCGATTGTCCGTCCGCCTTGTTAAATAAGCGTAAACCGGCTAAAAAGCGGCTATAAAGGGGGAAGCCAACGGGCATCACGGTCCTTGGCACGCCGAAGCGGGGCTTCGAGATGCTCTATCTGACGCGGAAAGTTGGCGAATCGATCATTATCAACGACTCGATCGAAGTAACGGTGATCGAGGTTCGGGGGAAGTCCATCAAGCTCGGCTTCACCTTCCCGCCGGACGCCAGCGTCCTGCGGCGCGAGATCTATGAGCGCATCCAGGCCGAGAACCGCGCGGCGGCCGAGGCCGGGGCCCGGCTGGTGGAAGCGCTGGACGAGAAGGCGGAGTA
>CAZKCM010000108.1:0-10439 GCA_964551315.1 uncultured Rhodospirillaceae bacterium
GGTACTGGTCGAGGCGTGTCTCGCCGCCGATGTCGCCCATCGGCATGACCTCGATGAAGGTGAGGTCGAAGCCCTGGTCGCCGCACCAGGCGATCAGCCGGTCGAACTCGTCCTCGTTGACGCCCTTGAGCGCCACCGTGTTGATCTTGACGGCGAGGCCGGCCTCCTTGGCCGCCTCCAGCCCGTCCAGCACCTTCTCCAGCTTGCCCCAGCGGGTGATGGCGGCGAATTTGTGCGGGTCGAGCGTGTCGAGCGAGACGTTCACCCGGCGCACGCCGCAGTCCTTGAGTTCCCGGGCGTATTTGCGAAGCTGGCTGCCGTTGGTGGTGACCGTGAGCTCCTCCAGCGCGCCGCTGTCGAGATGCCGCGACAGGCTGCGGAACAGGCGCATGATGTCGCGCCGCACCAGCGGCTCGCCGCCGGTGAGCCGCAGCTTGCGGACGCCCAGGCGCACGAAGGCGCTGCACACCCGGTCGAGCTCTTCCAGGCTCAGGATCTCGGCCTTCGGCAGGAAGGTCATGTCCTCGGCCATGCAGTACACGCAGCGGAAGTCGCAGCGGTCCGTCACCGAGACCCGCAAATAGGTAATCGCTCGACCGAAGGGATCGATCATCGGTCCCGGTCCCAACTCCTGTCCGTCCTCGCGGCGGGGCGCTCCCGGCCCCTTGCCCTGTTAAGGTAGGGCCTAGGATAGGGCCCGTGAAGGAAAATTTCGTCCCCGATGCCTCTAGGGTTTTTCGGCGGCCTTTCGCGGCCGTTGTTGCGGCAGAGCTGCGCCACGGCCTTCCCCTCCATGCCGCTGGCCCGAAGGACCTCCGTCTCGATCGGGGCGAGGCAGGAATGGCCCGATTCGCGGCACCGCGCGAGCAGCTCCGCGAAGGTCCGCTCGCGGTGGATCGGCGCCGCCTCGTCCCACGCCTCCCGGTTCGCCGCCCTGTCGTCCTCGCGCCGCATCTCCACCGCCTCGGATTTACAATATCCCTTCCGATCGATTGACCTTTCCGAAGATCGGGCGGATCATTTGTTAACTAATTTTGTTAACTAATCTCATCGTGCTCGACGTGGCTTCTTTGTGGGCCACGGCCGTTCCCAGCCTCACGGCAGGCCTTCGGGCCAGCCGCGAAGCAACCACAAGACCCGGGGGGGCGTGGGGGAGGAAGCCATGAGATCGACATTCGGATTTTCAGTGTTTCTTGCGAGCGCGGCGGCCCTGCTCGTCGCCGCGACGCCCGTGGACGCCGAGGAGGTGACCACGGCGGATCTGCTGAGCGCGACCGAGAACACGTCCGACTGGCTGACCTACAGCCGGGACTATCACGGCCAGCGCTACGTCAAGCTAAACCAGATCACGCCCGCGAACGTCCACCGCCTGCGCCCCGTTTGGGTGTTCCCGACGGGCGGCGAGAATCGCGGGCTCGAGGCAACCCCGCTGATCCACGACGGCGTCATGTACGTCTCGACGGATGAGTCCCGCGTCTTCGCGCTCGACGCCCGCACCGGCACGATGATCTGGCACTACGACCCGATGGTGGCCGAGGAGGCCGAGCGCGTCTATTGCTGCGGATCGAACAACCGCGGCGTCGCGCTCTGGGGCAACCTCGTCTTTGTCGGCACGATGGACGCGCGCCTGATCGCGCTCGACAAGGACACCGGCAAGGTCGTCTGGGACGAAACGGTCTTCGACTGGCAGAAGGGCTATAGCATCACCGGCGCGCCGCTGGTGGTGAAGGACATGGTCCTCACGGGCATAGCCGGCGGCGAGTTCGGAGTCCGCGGATTCATCAAGGCCTACGACGCCGCGACCGGCAAGCTGCGCTGGACCACCTATACGGTCCCGGGCCCCGGTGAGCCGGGCAACGAGACCTGGCCGGGCGAGACCTGGAAATATGGCGGGGCGCCCACCTGGACGACCGGCGCCTACGACCCCGAGCTCAATCTGGTGTATTGGAACACGGGCAACGCATCGCCGTGGAACTGCCAGGTCCGGAAGGGTGACAACAAGTGGGCGGCCTCGACGATCGCGCTCAACGCCGACAGCGGCGAGATCGAATGGGGCTTCCAGTATACCCCTTGGGACTGCTGGGACTATGACGCCGTCAGCACGCCGGTGCTCGCGGACGTGACGATCGATGGCGAGCCCAGGAAGGTCCTGCTCCATCACGACAAGAACGGCTTCTTCTATGTGCTCGACCGCACCAACGGCGAGTTCATCTACGGCGAACCCATCACGCCCGGGATCAACTGGGCCTCCGGTCTCGACCCGAAGACGGGCCGGCCGAATGTGAATCCCGAGATGATCGCGCAGTCCGGCGGTCCCGAAGTCGCGCCGATCATTCCCAGCCTCGAGGGCGCGATCGACTGGCAGCCGCTCGCCTACAACCCGGAGCTCGGCTACGTCTACTTCTTGGACAACAGCTGGGCCATGGGCTACCAGTTCTGGCCGGAGGACAAGTTCGCGCCCCCGACTCAGGGCGAGTGGTATCTCGGCGCCGACTACCAGATCTATCTGCGGCCCGACGTCCCGACCGGCGGGTTTGTGGCGTTCGACGTGCCGAACAGGAAGATCGCCTGGAAGATATCCGCCCAGGATCCGTTCTGGGCCGGCGTGGTCGCCACTTCGAGCGGCCTCGTCTTCACCGGCAACATGGACGGCCGCTTCATGGCCCTCGACGCCCGCACGGGCACGCCGCTCTGGCAGTTCCAGACCGGTTCGGGGATCATCGGAAGCCCGGTCACCTACGAGCTCGACGGCATCCAGTACATAGCGGTGCCTTCGGGCGGCGTCGGCGGAGACATGGGCTTCTACTACGAGGCCCCGAAGGCCGGGAACATCTTCGTGTTCGCGCTGGACGGCGGCGGGCCCGCGCGGTTTGGGCAAAGGTCCAACCTGACCGTGATTCCCGGCACGCTGCCGATGGTCGGCGAGCCGGGCGCGACCTTGGGCGGCCGGGTGATGCCCGGTTACGGATATCCGCCGCGGGAGCCGGAGCCGCAGGACTGATCGGGGGCCGGTCGCGCGGATGAGCCCGGCGATGAGACGAGCGAGGTCTGGGCGGGGTGCCCGTCTGTCCGTCGGGCTCTTCGCCCTGCTCGTGCCGCTGGCCGTCGCGGCGGTGGCCGGAACCCTGGACACCGCCACCGCCCAGGACGCGCTGACGAACCCGTTCCTTGGGCAGCGTGAGGCGATCGAGCAAGGCAAGGTCCTCTATCGGCAGCGCTGCTTCGGCTGCCATTACCGGCGAGGCGGCCGTGGGCCGAACCTCTACGAGTCGAAACTGACGGACGAGCAGTTTCTCGAAACGGTCATCAACGGGCGCAGCGGTCGAAGAGGAGTGATGCCCTCCTTCGGCACGCTCCTGTCGATCGACGACGTCTGGAAGATTCACGCCTTCATCAAATCGGGCGAGGACTTTTAGGCTCAAGGCGCGGCTGGCCGGAATCGGGAGGTAGGAATATGTCGAGGATACCATTGGCCGCGCGGTCGGCGGGCCCGCTTGTCGCCCCGCTTTTCGTCCTGGGGCTGGCCGTCCGTGCGCTGGCTGCCGCCGAGGAGGCCCGGCTGGTCGACGTGGGCCCCATCGTCGAATCGGCCGTTGTGGCCCCCGACGGGAAGATCTTCGTGTCCGTCGTCGGCGACTATGAGAAATACGGCGACGGCTATGTCGGCGTGGTCGACGGCGACAAGGTCGTGCCCTTGGCGACCGGCCTCAACGACCCCCACGGGCTCGATTATTGGAACGGCGAACTCTTCGCGGCCGACAACCGGGGCCAGATCTGGCGGATCGACATGAACGGCAACGTATCGCTCGTCGCCGACGCGACGATGTTCCCGCGCAAGATCACCAACTTCAATGACATTGAGCTCGATGGCAGAGGCAACATCTACGTCTCGGACAGCGGCGACTGGGAAGGCCGCGGCGGGGCGATCTACCGCGTCACGCAGGACGGAAAAGTGACCACCGTGCTCACGGACGAGGAGGCCTGGCAGCTGGTGAGCCCGAACGGGCTGCTCATGGACGGGGAGGCCGCGATACTCGTCCTCGATTGGACGACCGGCAACCTCCATCGGCTGGACCTGAAGACGAAGTCCTTCGAGAAGGTCAACGGCAAGTTCGGTCCGGGCGACGGTCTCGCCCGGGACCCCGGGGGCCGGCTCTACGTCGCCAGCTACTACGAATCGACCGTATACGTTCTGGACCGGCCCGACAGCGAGGACCGCAGGCCGATCAAGATCGAGGGTGTGAAATCCGTCGCCGATATCGGCGTCAGCCCGGACGGAAAGCTGCTCGTCGCGCCGGACTTCGACGGCGGACGGGTGGCGATCGTCCCTCTGTCGGAATGAGCGGGGTCGCGGTATGCCCAGGATGAAGATCAACGAGTCGGGACGAAGCCGGTTCGCGCTCGCCGGTGCCCTGGTTGTCATGATCGGCGCGGCGCCAAGCGGCGCCGGGGGCGAGGCCGCGATCGACACGGCGCGGATCAGCCTGCCCCCCGGCTTCGGGATCGAGGTCTTCGCGACGGTGCCGCGCCCCCGCTCGATGGCGGTGGCGGAGGAGCTGCAGGCGGTTTTCGTCGGTACGGGCGAGGACAAGGTCTATGCCGTGATCGATCGGGATCGGGACCGCCGGGCGGACGAGGTCATGGTGGTCGCCCGCGGCCTGAACGGGCCGGCCGGCGTCGCGTTCGAAGACGGCCACCTTTTCGTCGCTACCCGGGACGGCGTTCTGTCCTACGTGATCGAGGAGCTGCGTGCCGACGGAAACTATCCCGCGCAACGGCTCAAGGACGGCCTGCCCGCTTCCGAAGGATACGGCGCGCGCGATGCCGCCCTCGGCCCCGACGGCAAGCTCTACCTGTCCGTGGGGGCGCCCTGCGACCTCTGCGACGTCAGCGGCGTCGAAGCCACGATTCTGCGGATGAACACCGACGGCACGGGCGAGGAGGTCTTTGCCTCCGGGGTCCGCGCCTCGGCCGGCATGGACTTCCGCATCGAGGAAAGCGGCCAGGCCGCCTGGTACTTCACCGACGACGGCGTGGACAACATGGGCGCCGATTCGCCCCCGGACGAGCTCAACCACGCCTGGCGCGCCGGGCTGAACTTCGGCTTTCCCTGGTATGGCGGGGCGGGGGTCCGGACCGCCGAGTACGAGAACGAGGCTCCGCCCGCCGATGCGCAGATGCCCGTGATCCGGTTCCCGCCCCACTCGGCGCCGATGGGCATCCACTTCTACCGCGGCGAGATGTTCCCGCGGTCCTACCGCGGCGATTTGTTCGTCGCCGAATACGGCTCGCCGGATCGCGCCGGAACCGCGGGCCCGCGCGTTCTCCGGATCCGTTTCGACGAGGACAGGCCGGTCTCCACGAGGATCTTTGCCGAAGGCTGGGTCCAGGAGGGCGGACCGTGGGGGCGTCCGGTCGACGTCGCGGAACTCGGTGACGGTTCCCTTCTCATCTCCGACGGCCAGGCGGGGGTGATCTATCGCGTGACCTACGCCGGCCCCTGACCGCCGCGCGGGGTCCGTTCGCCGGTTCTTGACCGAGGGGCGCCATCATTCTCGCTCGGCCGACCGGGCTCATGGGGACACTACTCGCCGAGTTTGGCGCGCGCTTTTGCGCGGATGTGCTCTCCTTCCTTCGGGACGCCGTCATTCCCTTCGCTGCGATCGCGATAAAGCGCCGCACGCACCAGCAGGACCAGCGTGACGGGGGTCGTCAGGGTCACGAACACGGCGATCAGAACCTCGTGCAGAACCGGACGCGCCTCCGAGACCGAGAAGTAGAGCATCGAAGCAATCAGGATCGACCCGGCGCCGAACGTGGTGCCGAGGGTCGGCGCGTGGACGCGCTCGTAGAAGCTCTTGAACCGCAGCAGACCAAGCGTGCCGGTCAGGGTCAGGCCGGCACCCAGCAGCACCAGAAGCGCCGTGATCAGCGCGGCCCAATCCGGTACCGTCGCCGCCGTCGTCATTCGATCACCTCGCCGCGCATGAGGAACTTCGCCAGAGCCACGGTGCTCGCGAAGCCGAGCAGCGCGATGACGAGCGCCGCCTCGAAATACAGGGTGCTGCCGGAACGGATGCCGAAGGTCACCAAAAGCAGCATGGCGCTGACGTAGAGGGCGTCCAGGCTCAGCACCCTGTCCTGCGCCCTCGGTCCGCGGACCAGCCGGAACGCCGCGCAGGCCATTGCCAAAGCCAGACAGATCTGGGCGATCGCGATCGACCAGGTCAGGATCATCTGGGCGCTCATTCGAAGATCTCCAGCAGCAGCCGCTCGTACCGGTACTTGATGGTTCGGATCCAGGCGTCCTCGTCCACCAGGTCGAGAACATGGATCAGGAGGACGCCCGTGCGGGGGTCGAAACTCACCCAGATGGTGCCCGGCGTCGCCGTGATGATGCAGGCGAGCGCGGTCAGGGCGTAGGAATTCCGCAGCTCGAGGGGGATCGTCATGAACCCCGCCGTCTGGCGCCGATTCGAGTTTAGAATGATCCGCGCGACCGCGACGTTGGACCGGGCGATGTCGGCAAGCACGAGAAGCGACAATCGCAGGATTGCGCGCGGGTTCCGAATTTTGGCCCTCGGGAGATCCAGGGTCGTCAACATCCGCGGTCCAACCAACGCAAGCACGGCCCCGACAAGGATATGGCCGGCCGAGAGGCTTTGATTGAGCAGAAGCCACAGGACCAGCAGGGACGCCGAGGCGAGTGGAAAAGGCAGCCAGCGGGTCATGAGCCATCATCCTTTGACGGACGCTGCGCTTTCGGGGCCGACAGGACATCGTGGACATAGGCTTGCGGCGCATGCAGGCTGTGGGCGGTTGCCTGCATGAAGCGCATGACCGGTCCGGCCTGCACCGTCAGCGTCAGGCAGAGAAACAGCAGAACCAGGACCGGCATCATTTCGATGACGCGCACGCGCGGCACCGCGCGTTCCAGGGGCGACCACAAGGTGCGGATGCCTGCACGCGTCATGGCGATGACCGAGGCCAGTCCGGAGAGGAGCAACAGCGCCGTCAGCGCCCAGGATACGAGACCCACCCCGTCCCCGGCACCCGGGCCGGATGGTTCAAACAATGCCGTCAGCATCGCAAACTTGGCGATGAAGCCCGAAAGCGGCGGGAGGCCGGCAATCAGCAGGGCGCAACACGCGAAGCTCACCCCGAGCACCGCAATCGTGGCCGGAAAGGCCACGCCGACTTCTTCCTCCGCCTCCGCCTCGTCCTCCCCGGTTTCGCCGAATGCCTCCATCGTGACGGCGAAGACATCGGCGCCGGGATCGCGGCCGCGTTCGATCAACTCGACCAGCAGAAAGAATGCGGCGATCGCCAATGTCGAGCTCGCCAGGTAGAACAGCGCGCCGGCGGTCAACGGGAGATTGCCCACGCCGATGACCGCGAGCAGGGTCCCGGAAGACACGAGCACATTGAAACTGGACAGCCGCGCCAGATCCTGAGAGGCAAGAGCCCCGATGGAACCGAAGGCGACCGTCATCATTCCGCCGATCAGCAGCCAGGTGCCCCCGAAGCCCGCGGAGGCGCCGGCCTCCTGCCCGAAGACGAGCAGCCAGAGCCGCAGCACGACGTAGACGCCCACCTTGGTCATGATGGCGAAGATGGCGGCCACAGGGGGGGCGGCGACGGAATAGGCATTCGGCAGCCAGAAACACAGCGGCCACATCCCCGCCTTGACCAGGAACGCGATGCCGAGAATGGCCGCGCCTGCCTCGAGCAGCATCCGGTCGCCGTCCGAAGTCGCGGGAACGCGCGTGGCGAGATCCGCCATGTTGAGCGTCCCGGTGACGGCGTAGATCAGGCTGACGCCGATCAGAAACAGCAGCGAGGTGGCCAGGTTGACCGCGATGTAGTGCAGGCCGGCCTTGACCCGCAGCATTCCCGAACCGTGAAGAACGAGCCCGTAGGAGGCCGCCAGCAGCACCTCGAAGAACACGAAAAGGTTGAACAGGTCGCCGGTCAGGAAGGCGCCGTTCAGGCCCATGAGCAGGAACTGGAAGAGCGAATGGAAATGCGCGCCCCCCCGATGCCACCGTGCGATCGAGAAGGACAACGCCGCCAACGCGAGGACGGCCGTGAGCGCCAGCATGAGCGCCGACAGGCGATCGACCGCCAGAACGATGCCGAACGGCGCCGGCCAGTCGCCGAGAAGATAGACGCCCACGCCGGCGGTCGGTCCGTCGGTGAAGCGCAGGAGGGCGAGCGCCGCGATGAACAGGGCAAAGGTCGAGACGAGGTTGAGGGCCGCTTTGAGCGCATGGCGCCGTTCGTCGAGCAGCAGCATCGACGCTCCGGTGACCAGCGGGAGGACCACCGGGACGATGATCAGGTGATCGAACCAGGAGCTCATGAGCCGGGTTCCCGGCCATCGACATGGTCGGTGCCGGTCAGGCCGCGGGAGGCCAGAAGGACCACCAGGAACAAGGCCGTCGTCGCGAAGCTGATGACGATCGCCGTCAGCACCAGGGCTTGCGGCAGCGGATCGGTGTACTGCGCGAGGTCGCCTGCGGTGCCCGCTTCCAGGACGGGGGGCGCGTCCGTCCGCAACCGCCCCATCGCGAGAATGAAGAGATTCACGGCATAGGACAGCAGCGAAAGGCCGATGACGACCTGGAAGGTGCGCGGCCTGAGGAGCAGCCACACCCCCGAACCGGTCAGCGCACCGATCCCGAGCGCGAGGATCGCTTCCATCACTCCGCCTCCACGCTTGCCGTGACCGGCGCGGCCTTCGCGACTCGATGGCCACGGAGGGACTGGTGGGCCAGGGCGATAAGGATCAGAACCGTAGCGCCGAGCACGAGCGAGAGCACGCCGAAATCAAAGGCGATCGCGCTGACCAGAGGCACGGCGCCGATTCCCGGAAGTTCGGCGTAAGACGAATGCGAGGTCAGGAACGGATAGCCGACCAGCCAGGCGCCGGCGCCCGTGGCGGCCGCGGACAGCAGGCCCACCGCCATCCAGCGCAGGGGGTGGATCCTGAGCCGCGCCTCGACCCATCTGGCGCCGCCGGCCATGTATTGCAGGATGATCGCCACCGCCAGGGTGAGGCCGGCCACGAAACCGCCCCCGGGCAGATTGTGCCCGCGCAGGAACAGGAACACGGCCACGGCCCCGATCACCGGGAACAGAAGGCGCATGATCACGGCGGGGATCATCAGATAGTCCGCGACGGTCGTGCCGACCTCCCGGTCCGGATGGTCGGCATCGTAGGCATTCTGGGCCTGCTGCTGCTCGGGAATGTCGATGCTGTCCGGCGCCGGACGGAACCGGCGCAGCAGAGCGTAGACCGTGAGCGCCACGATGCCGAGCACCGTGATCTCGCCGAACGTGTCGAAGCCACGGAAGTCGACGAGAATGACGTTGACCACATTGGTCCCGCCCCCCTCTGAATAGGCCCGTTCGAGGAAGTACCGGGAGATGCCGTCGGAAATCGGTCGCGTCATTGCGGCGTAGGCCAGGATCGACAGACCCGTGCCGGCGGCGAGCGCGATGACGAAGTCGCGCAGCCGGCGCAGGCGAGCCGCCCTCGGATTCGGTTCCGGGATCGCCTGAAGGCGTTTCGGCAGCCAGCGCAGGCCAAGCAGGATAAGCACCGTGGTCACGATCTCTACGAGGAGCTGGGTCAGCGCGAGATCCGGCGCGGACAGCCACACGAAAGTGATGCAGGTCGCCAGCCCTGCGCCCCCCATCAGGATGAGTGCGGCCAGGCGGTGGTACTTGGCCTTTTGCGCGGCCCCGATCGCGCAGACGACACCGACCACCCAGACCAGCGCGAAGGCCGGATCAATGGCCAAGGGGGCGCGGGCCCCAAGCTCCAGCCCGCGGACCGAGAGCGGCCACAGCGCGGCGATCATCGCGACATAGAGGAGAATCCGCAGCTGCGGCTGAAGGCGGCGCGTCCCGAGCAGGCGCTCGAGCGACCTCGCCCACCGCCAGGACACCGTGACGATGGCTCGTTCGAAGAGGCGTTTGCCTTCGAAATGGCGCAGCACCGGAGGGCCGTCCACGCCGCGCGACAGATACCCTTGCAGCAGCAGGTAAAGTGTCACGCCGCCGGCGATGGCGACGGCGCTCATCAGCAAGGGCAAGGTGAAGCCATGCCAGACGGCGAGGCTGTACTCGGGCGTGGCCGAACCGAGAACGGCGCGCACGGCCGTGTCCAGGAACGGTCCTATCGTAACGGCCGGAACGATGCCCACCACCAGGCAGGCCAGCACGAGAAGCTCGACGGGAAACCGCATCCAGCGGGGCGGTTCGTCCGGTACCCGCGGCAGATCGACGGGATCGGGGCCAAAAAACACCCCGAATATGAACCGCAGCGAATAGGCGACGCTGAACGTCCCCGCCACGGTCGCAACGTAGGGGAGCGCGTCGTCCAGCAGCGTCCCTCTGTGAGAGGCAATGGTCTCCGCGAAGAACATCTCCTT
>CAZKCM010000109.1:0-10358 GCA_964551315.1 uncultured Rhodospirillaceae bacterium
CTGCTTCTTGCTGCTCACCCGCAATCCCGCGATAACGCTCGCAGGCGTGATCAGCGACGCAATGCTTCGGAACACCTCGGAGCGAACCTCGTGCTTCGGACCGATGTTGTGAACGACGGACATGGAACTCCCCGATTGAGCGGTGGACGCGGTCGCCGGTCGCACGGACCGGTGATTGCTGGGGCGTCGCTCGATGGACCTGCGCCGGCGGATGCCCGGGGCGGTGCGCAAACCCATCAACTGGCGTCTGGCCTCCGGGCCGAGTAGCGGCGGCCGACGCGAAGCGTCTCGCGACCGAGAATGCAGATTTTGCGCATGGTGCTCCGACTATAAGACGGCAACAGAGGAAGTCAACGCGGGTTTCGCGGTGCGCGCAATCACCGTCCGAAGATGTTGATCCGCAACGGCAAATGGAGCGATCGCACCGCCTGGCGAAGAAACTTATTTTACTGCATGGAAATATTGGTCCGCTGGAGGACGGATCCGGCGCTCGATTGTCCGCGGCTCTCCTGCGAGGGCGCTGCGCTTCCCCGAGGATCCTGGCGCCTCCGTCGAAGCGCGCGGCGCGTCAGCTGGTTCGGGTTCCGATTTCGCCGGCTTCGGACTACAAGGAAGGTTTCCTGGTCGGAGATTCCTCGGCGCTGGAGTGTCGCCATGATGGTCGATGGCCGTCCCTATCGGACGATCCGGGTGAACGACGACGGCTGGTCGGTCGAGATCATCGACCAGACCAGGCTGCCGCACCGCTTCGAGACCGTGACCCTCCGCCGCCCGGAGGAGGCCGCGCACGCGATCAAGGCCATGCTGGTGCGCGGGGCGCCGCTGATCGGCGCGACCGCCGCCTATGGCCTGTGTCTCGCCCTGCGCGAGGATGCTTCCGACGAGGCGATCGACCGCGCCCACGCGCTTCTGGCCGGAACGCGGCCGACCGCCGTCAACCTGCGCTGGGCCCTCGACCGCGTTCGGGCGGCGCTGCGCAACCGGCCCCGGGGCGAACGGGTGGAGGCCGCCTATGCCTGCGCCGCGGCGATCTGCGAGGAGGATGTCGCCATCAACCAGGCGATCGGCCGCCACGGCCTCGCCCTGCTGGAGGGGATCGCGGCGCGCAAGCCGGCCGGCGAACCGGTCAACGTCCTCACCCACTGCAACGCCGGCTGGCTGGCGACGGTCGATTGGGGCACCGCGACGGCGCCCATCTACATGGCGCACGACCGCGGCATCCCGGTCCATGTCTGGGTCGACGAGACCCGGCCGCGCAACCAGGGCGCCTCGCTTACGGCATGGGAGCTCGGCCACCACGGCGTCGATCACACCGTCGTCGCCGACAATGTGGGCGGCCATCTGATGCAGCACGGCATGGTCGATCTCTGCATCGTCGGCACGGACCGGACCACCGCCGATGGCGACGTGGCCAACAAGATCGGCACCTATCTGAAGGCCCTGGCGGCGAAGGACAATGGCGTGCCCTTCTACGTCGCCCTGCCGTCGCCGACCATAGACTGGACGCTTCGCGACGGCCTCGCCGAGATCCCGATCGAGCAACGTGACGCAACCGAGCTCACCCATGTCTCCGGGCGAGGGGAGGACGGCGCGATCCGCACGGTCGTCGTCACCCCGGAGGGCAGCCGCGCCGCGAACTACGCCTTCGACGTGACGCCGGCGCGGCTCGTGACCGGCCTGATTACCGAACGCGGCATCGCGCCCGCGTCCCGCGAGGGTCTGGCGCGCCTTTTTCCGGACCGTGCCGGCACGGCAGACCGATAATCGCAGGGCTTGGCCGTTCGGCGGCCGGAGGCACGGAGACACTGAGAAATTGATCTCTTCTTCTTGCCTCCGTGGCTGGCGTCCGTTCGAGAGATTCCCGAATCAGCGCGCAGGCGCGCTTTTTCCCACCGTTCCCGCGAACCTACTCCTCGAAGCGACTCGTGGACTCACGATCGCGTTCGTATCGTCTCGTGACCGGAAACGGCGGCAACCAGGACTCGCGACGGACGATCCAGTTTTCGTAGGTCGGCATCAGCTGGTCGGGGGCATCCAGGGACCCTAAGTGCACTTCGATTTCGTCTCCGCTGCGCGCAAAAACGGACGAGCCGCAGCGCGGACAGAAGAACCGTCCGGCGTAGTCGCGCGTCTCGCCTTCGATCGTCACCGCATCCTCGGCAAACACCGCGGCGGCATAAAAAAGGGCGCCATGATGTTTGCGGCAGTCCAGGCAATGGCAAATGCCGACCCGATAGGGAGATCCCGACGCGACAAATCGGACGTTGCCGCACAGGCATCCGCCGGTGAACCGCTCCATGCTGCGTCTCCTCTATACCGACATTCCCCGGCTGATCCCTGGACCCGGCTCCGATGGTAGCCGAACGGGTCCCTTCTCGGAACCATGAACGGCGTTCTTGCCGTCCTTGACCTGCCGTTCCATCGTGCCCCGCCGATGGTCGAAGGTAACGGCCCCTTCGGCAGCGCGGCTCGGCCTGGTGACGGTGAAGCCGACCTTGGGGAATGGGAGGCTCTGATCCGTGCCTCTCTGTGCGTCTCTCCTCCGAAAGGCCCCCGGTGCTTAGGGCCCCAGATGCGACACCTCGCGGCGCAGGTCGCGGGCGGCGGCGGTGACCGCGCCAATGTCGGCGTAGCTCCGTGTGTTCACCATCAGATCGCGGGCGAAGCGCAGGCAGCGCGTCTCGCAGAGTGCGCGGCGGCCGGGGTCGGCGATCCATTCGAGGTCGATGTTGTGCGCCAAGCCCAGGATGCGGCGGATCATCTTGGCGGCGCCGAAGCCGAGGCTGTCGGCGAACAGCCGCTGCATATAGGCCTCGCGCTCGGCCTCGAGCGCCGCGGCCGAGGGTTCGTCCTCGAACAGGGGGCGGGGATAGGCGTCGCCGCCGGCTGCGTCGTCTCCGGCCCCTTGCTCCCGCCACAGCGCCAGGAAATCCTCTCGGAACCGGGTCCAGACCTCTTCCACCGTGGCAAGGACCCAGTCCTGATATGCCTCGCGCGGGTTCTGCGGGGTTGCGTGGCCGTCCTGGCTGAAATAGTTCAGCAGCAGGTTGCCGAGGACGGCACCGACGTCGAAGCCCATCGGGCCGAAGAAGGCAAACTCCGAATCGATGACCCGGCTGTCGTCCTCCGTGACCATGACCGAGCCCGTGTGAAGGTCGCCGTGGATCAGCGCCTCTGCCGAGGACAGGAACTTGAGCTTCAGCCGCGACACCGCGAGCTTGAGCTCGGCGTCCGTGCGGAACTCGGCCGCGATGCCGTCCAGCTGCGGCGCGGTCCAACGGTTGCGTTCGTGCGGCATATAGGGGTCGGTGAAGATCAGGTCCTCGGTGATCTTGCACAGCGCGGTGTTGTCGCAGAACACCGCGACCTTCCTCTTCTTCTCCGCCGCCGGCAGCGCCAGGTCGGAGGTGAAGAACAGGCTCCGCGCCATGAACCGGGCGATGTGCTGGGCGAAATTGGGGTAGCGCACGGCCTCTATCATGCCGCGCCGCATGATGATGTGCGGCGACAAACGCTCCATCACCAGCGCAAAGAGACGCGCGTCGTAGTGGTAGAGCTCGGGCAGCAGCCGGCCGACCAGAGGGGCCTGCTCGCGCATGTATTGCTGCTCGAAGAAGGCTCGGGAGAGCGGCATGGGCCAGCCCTCGCCGACCAGTCGGACATAGGGCAGGGACTGCTTCACGCAGACCGAGCCCTCCGGTCCCTCGACGATGAAAACGAGGTTGAGGTTGCCGTCGCCGACCTCGGTGATCGACCAGCTTTCCGGCCGTCCGCCCAGCCGTTCCGCGGCGGCCGGCAACGCGGCGAGGAACCGGGGCAGCGAACGCTCGTCAAGCGGCGCATAGCCCGGCGGCGTTTCCAACGGCACGGCGTTCCCTCTTGCGGACGCGCATCCTTGTCCGGCGAACTTTCGCCGAGCGAGCGTCCTCTTGCAAGACCGCGGTGCCGCAAAAAAAACGCGCCGCTACTGCGGCGCCGGACCGTCCGGCCGCTTTCACAATCACGCCCGATGCGCTATAGCTTAACATCGCGTTCATGCCACGGAAATGCCACAGGCACGAACGGAATCGATGCGTAGAATGACGCCGTAGGGGCTATCCTTGTGGATAACTTCAGCGGGGTTCTCTAATCATCTTTTTATTTTTGAAGATCCTGTCTTGCAGCAAGTCAAATTGAAGAACAGCGACGGACGGGCGACATCCGCCGTTATGCCGTTCCAGATCCGCGGTCGGTCCTTCACGGCCGTCGTCCTGCAGATCACCGGCGGTGCCGATAGCGAGTTCTACGCGGCACTCGACGCGAAGCTGGCGCAGGCGCCGCATTTCTTTACGAACGCGCCCTTTGTCATCGACCTCGATCGGGCGACCGGTCTGGTCCGGTCCGGAGACTTCACCGGACTCGTGCGCGAGCTGCGTGCGCGCAAGCTCGCGGTGATCGGGGTCCAGAACGGCACGATCGAGCAGAACGCCGCGGCGCTTACGGCGGGTCTCATCACGCTCCAGGGCGGCCGCGACGTGGCGTCGCCCGATCCCGCCGACCGCGTCGCCGCGGCGGCGGCAGAGGAATCGCGTCTGGCTGACGGCGCGGCGAACGGGGCGACCGTCGATCCGGTGGCCGGGGCGGCGGGCGGCGGCACCCTGCTGGTGTCCGAGCCGGTGCGCTCCGGACAGCGGATCTTCGCCGATCGCGGCGATCTCGTGGTCGTCGCCTCCGTGGGCTCCGGTGCCGAGCTCATCGCCCACGGCAACATCCATGTCTATGGCCGGCTGCGCGGGCGAGCGCTGGCCGGCGTCAACGGCGACCGGAAGGCGCGGATCTTCTGCCAGAGCCTTGAGGCGGAGCTGATCGCGATTGCCGGCCTGTACAAGACCAGCGACGATCTCGGAGCTTCGGTCCGCGAGCAGCGGGTTCAGGCGTTCCTCGACCAGGATGTTCTCTGCGTCGAGCCGCTGAAGTAGGTTGGAGCCCCTGACGTCGTCTTAGTCATCGAGCAGCGGGAGACCATCCATTGGCCAAAATCATCGTTGTCACCTCGGGCAAGGGAGGCGTCGGCAAGACGACTTCGACCGCCGCCATCGGCGCCGGTCTGGCATTGCGCGGCAAGAAGACCGTCGTCATCGATTTCGACGTCGGCCTGCGCAACCTCGATATGATCATGGGCTGCGAGCGGCGGGTCGTGTTCGACTTCATCAACGTCATCCAGGGCGACGCGAACCTCAAGCAGGCGCTCATCAAGGACCGCCGGCTGGAGAACCTGTCGATCCTTCCGACGTCGCAGACCCGCGACAAGGACGCGCTGACGCGCGACGGCGTCGAGCGCGTGCTCAAGGAGCTCCGCGACGAGTTCGACTACATCATCTGCGACAGCCCGGCCGGAATCGAACGCGGCGCGCATCTGGCGATGTATTTCGCCGACGAGGCGGTGGTCGTCACCAACCCCGAGGTCTCGTCCGTGCGCGACAGCGATCGCGTGCTCGGCCTGCTTAGCAGCAAGACGCGCAGGGCGGAGAAGGGTGAGGACCCGGTCAAGCCGCACCTGCTGCTGACGCGCTACGACCCCGCCCGGGTGGACAAGGGCGACATGATGAAGGTCGACGACATCCTCGAGATTCTCGCCATCCCGCTCCTCGGCATCATTCCCGAGAGCCCGACCGTGCTCAGGGCCTCTAACCTCGGTATGCCTGTGGTGATGGACGAGAAGTCGAATGCCGGTAAGGCCTATGCCGACGCGGTTTCGCGTCTCATGGGCGAGCAGATCCAGATGCGCTTTCTCGCGCCCGAGCGCCGCGGGCTGTTCCAAAGGCTCCTGGGGAGGACCGCATGACGCTGTTCGGCTTTCTCCGCCGCTCGCGGCCGGCGAGATCGGCGGACACCGCCAAGGAGCGGCTGCAGATCCTGCTCGCCCACGAACGTGCCGATCGCTCGCGGCCGGATTACCTTCCGCTCCTGCAGAAGGAGATCCTGGAGGTCATCAAGAAGTATGTGCAGGTCGAAAGCGACAGCGTCGACGTCCGGTTGCAGCGGGGCGCCGAGGTGTCGACGCTCGAGGTGAACATCGAGCTGCCGAGCTCGCAGGTGTCCAGCATGCGCCCGTCTGCCCGGGTGGCGAACGCAGCCTTTGCGCGCTGATGCCGGACGGGTTCCGCGGATCGGGTGTCCGGTCCGGGGAGGCCCGCCGGGAAGCATCGCCCCCGTCTTCCCTCACCTCGGTGCCGAGGCGGGTTTCTCTTCTCCCCGCTCGGCGAAGGGGGCCGGGGTGAGGGGACCGTACCGGGCGCTCCGCGAAGCCGCCTTGGACGGCGTCAGCGCGGCGCCGTCTTGGCGAAGGCGACGATGTTGCCCCGGTTCTGTCCCTGATTCTGCCGCGGATCCACCTCTCCCGGGCGGAGGACGCGGCTCGCCGGGAAGCGGACCGTGGCCGTTGTTCCGACGCCGATTTCGCTCTCAAGGGCGAGTTCCCCTCCGTGCAGCTCGGTGAAGCACTTGGCGAGCGGCAGGCCGAGGCCCGTCCCGCCTTGCTTGCGGCTCAGCGCGCTGTCGACCTGCCCGAACGGCGCGAGCGCCTTCGGCAGGTCCTCGGGCGCGATGCCGATGCCGGTGTCACGGATCCGAACGGCGAGGCCCCCCGACGCCTCGACCTCGATTTCGACGGTCGCCGTGCCGCCGGCCGAGGTGAACTTCACGGCGTTGGACAGCAGGTTCAGGAAAATCTGCCGCAGGAGCCGGTCGTCGGCGTAGAGGAGCGGCAGGTCGGGCGTGTCCGCGACCCGGATCTCGATACCGGACTCTTCGGCGCGGGGCCGAACCAGCCGGATTGCGGCCTCGAGGGCGGCGGAAACGTCGGTTTCCGTCTCATGCAGCTCGATCTTCCCCGCCTCGACCTTCGCCATGTCCAGGATCTCGTTGATGATGCTCAGCAGGTGTTCGCCGCTTGCGTGGATGTCCTCGACATAGGCCTGATAGTCGGGGTTCGACAACGGCCCGCGAATCCCCTTCCGCATGATGTCGGCGAACCCGATGATCGCGTTAAGGGGCGTGCGCAGTTCGTGGCTCATATTGGCCAGGAACTCGCTCTTGGCGCGGTTGGCGATATCCGCCGCGTCCTTCGCTGCGCGCAGCTCCTCCTCCGCCTTCTGCCGTTCCGCAATTTCGTTCAAGAGCTGCCGGTTGGCGGCGCGCAGCTCCGCCGTCCGCTCGGCCACCCGTCGTTCCAGCTCGTCACGCGCCGCCACCAGTTCACGTCGAACCCGGTCGATCTCATCGTACTGAAGCCGAAGCTGCCCGTTGAAGTCGTTTAGCTCTGCGACCTTTCGCAGCAGGACCTTCTGGATCTGGCTTCGGCTCAGCTTCCCGATCTTTTCGGAGTCGAGCAGCGTCTCCGGCAAGAGGTTGACGACGACCGGGAACGTCTCCAGGGAGGCGTACTGGGCGGATACGCCGTTGTAGCTCCGTTCGAAGAAGGATCGCGCGCTGGCTTCGCCGAGCTTCGTCTTCAGATCCTGGTACAACTCCCGCGCCAGCCGGAAGAACAGCGCGACCCATTCGCTGTCGCGGGTCGGCGGCACATAGCCGAAGTCGAACGGCGGGGGCGGTGCCGCGTCCGGGACCGCCTCGATCCAAGTGGCGAGGGCCCGCAGGAAGTCATCGTCGGCGGTTTCCGGCAGGGCCAAGGCGTGCTCGATGACTCCGGCGATCAGCCGGCGGCAGAGCAGGACCTCCTGGCGCCTGACCGGGGCGAGGATCAGCGCGAAATCGGGAAGGCGCAGCAGCGGTGCGAAGCGCTTCGCGACGGTTCGCCGCAGCGCGGCGCGCGCCTGCGCCGCGTCGTCTCCCGCGCCTGCGACCGCGCGCTCGATCAGCAGGTAGAGCGCCGGGAGCCCCTTGTCCCGCTCGGCGGGGGGCAGGGCTTTGAGGCGCCGCAATCGTGCCCGGATCGCCGCCGTCGCCGCCGTGGCCGGGAGGATGCCTTCAAGGTAGCGGACGAAGTCCGTGCCGGCGCCGTCCGCCGTCGCGCCGTTCGGACCGGAAAGTTTGAGGCGCCTTCGGAACCACACAGAGGCCTACGCCTTGCTCGCCTTGCCGGTGGTGCGGTGGCCCGTACCCGTCGGCACCCGGGCCGGACAGGGCGCGGTCCAGGCGCTCCGGATCCGCGCGTCGCCGTAGACCGATTGCCCGGGACCTGTATGCCCGAGAATCGTGTCGCGGAGCTTCATCGCTTACACTCGCGCCAACCGAATTCGATGCGCCACGATGCGCCGCCGCTGCTTAAGGCCGGGTTAAGGGCGCCGAACGGCCCTCGTCTGCGGTCCGCGTTAGCCTCCGCCCGGGCCGCGGCGCCCTAAATCGGCTCGTCCTCGTCGTCGCCGTCGTCGAGCGGCGCGGCGTCCAGGAGGTCGCGGGCGAACTCGTCATAGCCGGCTTCGGCCTCGCGCAGGGCCGGCAGGCCGATCAGGGCGTTGAACTCGTCGAAGCGCATCAGCCGATCGGCCACGGCGTCCGTCGTGCCGTCGCGGGCCAGCGCGGCGTAGAGCTCCTGCAGCGCATGCGCGACGGCATAGGTCGCCGCCACCGGGAAGGTCACCACGGCGAAGCCCATCTCCTCGAGCTTGTGCGCGGGGAGGACCGGGGTGCGCCCGCCCTCGATGTTGTTGGCGAGGCACGGCGCCGGAATTTCAGAGCAGATCCGGCGCAGCTCCTCGATCGATTCCGGCGCCTCCACGAACAGCAGGTCGGCCCCGACCTCGCGATAGATCTGCGCCCGTTCGATCGCCTCGTCGAGTCCATGCGCCGCCCGCGCGTCCGTGCGCGCCATGATGACGAGGTCCGGGTCCACCCGGGCGTCGAGCGCGGCCTTGAGCTTGGCCACCATGTCCTCCACCGGCACCACGCGCTTGCCCGCCATGTGCCCGCAGCGCTTCGGCGCCACCTGGTCCTCGATGAACAACCCGGCGACGCCCGCGCGCTCGAAGGCGCGTACCGTGCGGGCGACGTTGGTCGCGTTGCCGTGGCCCGTGTCGCCGTCGGCGAAGATCGGCAGGTCGGTGCAGTCGGCGAGCCGCGCGTACATCTCCGCCATCTCGGTCATGGTGAGCTGCCCCACATCGGGTGCGCCCAGCAGGCTGGCGGCCGCGCTGTAGCCGCCGCAGGTGACGGCGGCGAACCCGGCCTGCTCGGCCAGCCGGACGGATAGCGCGTCGTGGGCGCCCGGCAGCAGAAGGATCTCCGGTGCCTCGATGAGAAGGCGAAAGCGCGTCGTCCGTTTCATGCCCTCTGGCCCTCCCTCCGTCGCTCGCTGCGTCGATTCCCCGGCCGAGACGTACCGTGTCGGACAAGTCGTCGCAGGTTCATCGTCCTCGATCCGCGCGGACAGATCCAGCGCAAAGGCGCTGCGGCGGCGCAACTAAAAAGTGGCTGCCTTGTCCCGTCCTCTCCGGTCCAGGGCAGGATGTTACTGTGGAAATACGGGGAACTTCCGGAGGCTCCGGGCGTTATTTCCGTCGGAATTTCAGCCTTACCAAGGAGATCACTACCAATGGGCATTCGGAGGAACTTGGTCCGCGTCATCCCGGCCGCGACTCTGGCGGCCGCGCTCGCCGTCGGTGCCGTATCCGCCGCGAGCGCGCAGGACGCGGCGGCCTTCGCCAGGTATTACGGCGCGATCCGCGCCTATGAACTGTGCAACGACACGACGTTCAGCCAGTCCGAGTATGAGGCGCTCACGCGGGCGATCGACGAGCGGACGGCCGTCAACCTCAGCATCGGCGAAGCGCTGACGGTGATCGAGGAAGCCCAGGCCGAGGCCTGGGACACGGTCTTCAAGAATCAATGCCAGGGCGAGCCCGTCCGCGAGCTCCTCGCCCTCTTCGAGTCCGATCTGGCGCCCGCGCTGAGCTAGAGGGACACGCCCTGGGTCGCGGCAACCCCCGTCCCTTTTCGCGTTTCCGCAGGGAGGGACGGGGCGGTTTCCCGCGACTCCGGTTCAGCGCGCCGCTGCAAACCGGCCGCGGTCGTGCGGCGCGTCGAAGTCGAGTTGCGGCCCCTTCGGGACGATGCCGGTCGGGTTGATGGTTCGGTGGCTCTCGTAGTAGTGGCCCTTGATGTGCCGCATGTCGACGGTCTCGGCCACGCCGGGGATCTGGTAGAGCTCGCGGACGTAGTTCGAGAGGTTCGGAAAGTCGGCCAGCCGCTGCCGGTTGCACTTGAAGTGGCCGAAATAGACCGCGTCGAAGCGCACCAGCGTCGTGAACAGCCGCCAGTCGGCCTCCGTCAGGCGATCGCCCACCAGGTAGCGCTGGCGTGACAATCGCGCCTCGATCTCGTCGAGGGCGTCGAACAGCGCATCAAAGGCTTCCTCATAG
>CAZKCM010000110.1:0-10344 GCA_964551315.1 uncultured Rhodospirillaceae bacterium
GTCAACACCTTCATCGGCCTGTTCAAGGACACGACGCTGGTGCTGATCATCGGCCTGTTCGAATTGCTCGGCATCGCGCAGGCGGCGACTCGTGACCCGAACTGGATCGGCCTGTCGCGGGAGGCGTTCGCCTTTGTCGCCGTCGTCTTCTTCATTTTCTGCTTCGGCATGTCCCGCTACAGCCAGTATCTTGAGCGCCGGTTGCACACCGGCTACAGACGCTAGAGGAGCATTCCATGGGGAGCACCACAGCCGCCGTCAACGCGCCCGCCGTCAACCTCGGGGTCTCGGACGAGGTGATGATCCAGATGCAGGGCGTGCACAAGTGGTACGGTCAGTTCCACGTCCTCAAGGACATCAACCTGACCGTCTACAAAGGCGAGCGGATCGTCCTGTGCGGGCCGTCGGGATCGGGGAAGTCGACGCTGATCCGCTGCATCAACCGCCTCGAAGAGCATCAGCGCGGCCGCATCATCGTCGACAATGTCGAGCTCACCCACGACCTCAAGAACATCGAGCACGTCCGGCGCGAGGTCGGCATGGTGTTCCAGCACTTCAATCTGTTCCCGCACCTGACGGTGTTGGAGAACCTGACCCTGGCGCCGATCTGGGTGCGCAAGATGCCGCGCGCCGAGGCGGAGAGGCTGGCCCGCCAGTACCTGGAGCGCGTCAAGATCCCGGAGCAGGCTGACAAGTATCCCGGGCAGCTTTCCGGCGGGCAGCAGCAGCGGGTCGCAATCGCCCGCTCGCTCTGCATGAGTCCGAAGGTCATGCTGTTCGACGAGCCGACCTCGGCGCTCGACCCGGAAATGATCAAGGAGGTCCTCGACGTCATGGTGGAACTGGCCCAGACCGGCATGACCATGATCGTCGTCACGCACGAGATGGGCTTCGCCCGCGAGGTGGCGAACCGCGTCATCTTCATGGATGGCGGCGAGATCATCGAGCAGAACGACCCCGAAGGGTTCTTCCACAACCCGCGCTCGGAGCGGACCAAGCTGTTCCTCAGCCAGATCCTGCATCATTGAGCGATCCCGCCGGGTCGTTCCGCGGAATACACATCGCGCCGCTACGGCGCCGGATCGAGGAAGCGGCCGACGCGCAGGCCGGATATGTCCGTTTCGGTGCGGCCGTCGATGATCAGTTCGGCGATGACGGCCCCGGCGGCCGGACCGAGCTGGAAGCCGTGGCCGCAGAATCCGAAGGCGTGATAGAGGCCCGGGACGCGTTCGCTGGGGCCGACGACCGGGCTGCCGTCGGGCGTGTCGCCGTCCACCCCGGTCCACATCCGGATGATCGCCAGGTGACGAAGATGCGGCGCGATCTCGACGGCGAGACGCGTCGTCTCGACGGCCGTTGCGGCAAGCGGCCGGCTGCGCGTGAACGGCTCTTCGGTCACCCGGCCTTCGCCGCCGCCGAAGATGACGTTGCCGCGCGGGATCTGCCGCAGATAGAGTCCGCCGCTGACCATTCCCAGCACCGGCAGGATGCGGTGCGGCGCGGGCTCGGTGACGAGGACCTGCGGGACCTCGGGCTTGACCTCGATCGGCTCGCCGAGCCAGCCGGCGATCCGGCCGGCCCAGGCGCCTGCGGCGTTGACCAGGACCGGCGCCTCGACCGTCGGCCCGCCCTTCGTGGCGACGCGAAAGGCCGAGCCGGTCGTCTCGACCGCGACCACCTCCAGACCCTCCCGAAGATCGACCCCGGCCGCGCGCGCCGCCGCGGCGAAGGCGGGCGCGACGAGGCGGGGGTTGGCCTGCCCGTCCTCGGCACAGAGGGAGCCGCCGACCACCGACGGGCCCAGCCAGGGAAACCGCACGCGAAGGGCGTCGCGGCCGAGGAGCTCCAACGCCAGGCCGAGGGCGCCGGCATCCCTGGCATAGGTCTCGAGGGCGGCCATCTCGGCTTCGCTGCGGGCGAGGCGCAGGTGACCGGTCACGGCGAACTCTCCGTCGGTGCCGATCAGCGCCGGGAGTTCCGCCCAGATCCGCCGCGCCCGGCGGGCAAGGGGCAGCTCAGCCAGGGCGCGCCCCTGCTGCCGGACGCCGCCGAAATTGACCGCGCTCGCGCGGGTTCCGGCCGTATCACGTTCTAGCAGGACCACGGCGACCCCGCGGCGGCGGAGGTGGAGCGCGGCCGAGCATCCCGCGATACCGCCGCCGATCACTACCGCGTCGGTGGAGAGGGGCGCGCCGCTCATGTCCGCTCGGTGCCCGCGGCAGGGGCCGCGGCGAGAGCCCCGGCCGGCAGTGGCTTGACCGGCGGCTGGCCGCGGAGGCGCCCCACGCTCTCGATATCGGCGCCGAGCGTCGCGGCCAGGATTTCGGCCGCGGCGGGGCCGCAGATGCGGCCCTGGCAACGGCCCATCCCCACCCGGCTGAACGCCTTGGCCCGATTGATCTCGGTCGCTCCGAACTCGCGCGCGGCGCGGCGCAGCTCACCCGCGGTCACCGACTCGCAGCGGCACAGGATTGTCGAATTGGGAATCGCCTGCGCGATTTCGGCGGGAAAGGGAAAGGCGGCTTCCAACCCTGCCCGAAAGCGCGCCAGCCGTTCCATTCGGCGCGCGATCTCCCGGCCGCGCAGGGCAGGCCAGGGCCGGCCGAAATCGGCGAGGAGAGCCAGGGCCGCCCGCTCTCCGGCCAGCTCCGCCGAGTCGGCGCCTGCGATTGCGGCGCCGTCGCCGGCCAGATAGACGCCGGGAACGCCCACTGCGCGCCCCTCGGCGTCGGTTTCCGGAAGCCATTGTCGGGTCACCCGGTCGAAGCGGAAGGCGCATCCGACAAGGTCCGCGAGCTGGCTCTCCGGCTTCAGCCCGTAGCCGAGTCCAACCGCGTCGCAGGCGATCTCCCGCTCGGCGCCGATGGCGGTCCGGTACCGGAGGCCGGTAACGATGTCCTCGCCGCCGAGCACGGCGAGCGGCCGGACACCGGTTTCAACCGGGATGCGCCGCGCCCAGAGCTCGGCCAGGTAGAAGAGACCCTTCCCGAATGTCCCGGCCGCGTTCAGAAGCTGCGGCACGGCCCGTCTTCCGGCTTCGGGCGGAGCGGTGTCGAGCACGGCGGCCACCTCCGCCCCGGCGCGGGCGTACTGGGCGGCAACGAGATAGAGAAGGGGCCCGGTACCGAGAAACGCCGCTCGCCGGCCGATGACGCAGCCCTGATGCTTGAGCGCGACCTGGGCGCCGCCGAGGGTGAAGACGCCTGGACGGGTCCAGCCGGGCAGGGGAATGACGCGGTCCATGGCACCGGTTGCGAGGACGAGCGCGTCGAAGGAGACGGCCTCGGCCCGGCCCGCGCGCCAGAGGTAAGCCGTGCGATCGGCGATGTTCCAGACCAGTGCCTCGGGCCGGTAATCGATCTGCGAGAGGAGGCCGTCGAAGGTCGCGTGGAGACGCCTTGCCTTCGCGGCCTCGAAGCCGTAAAGCGCCGCGGCCGGCCGGGTGAATCCGGCGGCCTCCGGCGGGCGCCGATAGATCTGTCCGCCGCTCCGCGGAGCCTCGTCGATGACCACCGGACGCAAGCTATGGCGGACGAGAACCTCGGCGGCGCGCGTACCCGCTGGACCGGCACCGACGATGGCGACCCGCGGTCCGGTCACGGCGCCTCTGCCGCTCCCGCGGTCACGATGGCAAGACCGTCGCGAACGAAGGTGGTGCAGGCGCGCAGGCGCTCGCCCTCCGCGGTTGTCACCCAGCAATCCTGGCAGGCGCCCATGACGCAAAAGCCGGCGCGCGCGCCGTCACCGAACTCCGAGGACCGGACGCGCCGGCCATGGATGAGCAGCGCCGTCAGCAGCGTGTCGCCGACGAGGGCGGTCACCGGCTCGCCGTCGATCCGGATGACAACGGGCCGCCGATGCGCCTCGGCGATGCGGTGGAACTGGCCATGGCCCTGTGGCCCGGTGCCGCCGGTCACGGCTGTCGCGGCTCCCGATGCGGCGGAATGAGTCCGGTGAGCCGCGGATCGTCGATGGTCTTGGCGACCTGCCGGTAAGGCACGAAGCCGGCGCGCTGATAGAGGGCGAGCGCCTTCGGGTGATCAAGGGTGCAGGTATCGACGGTCAGCCGGTGCGGCTGATAGGTCCACGCCTTGCGCACGGCCCAGTCGAGGAGATAGGGACCAAGGCGGCGGCCGACAAAATCCGGCATCAGGCCGAAATAGGCGATCGCCACATCGGGCGCCGGACGCCGGTCGAGCTCGACGAACCCGGCGGGAACGCCTGCGTCGTAGAGGACGTAGATCTCCACCCGCGGGTCGCGGATGATGGCGCCGAGCGTTTCGTCGTCGAGCAGCCGGCGGTCGATCCAGAACCAGGGCTCGCCGACGGTGTCGTAGAGGAATCGGTAGAACGCGACCGACGGCTCTACGGCGCGCAGAAGCGCCAACCGTTCCAACGGCGCCGGCACCGGCGGCCGGTGCGGCGGTTCCGTCATCTCGAGATAGGTGACCACGACGTCGATGGTACGCCGCGCCGGCGGCTTCTGGTCGGCCGCGACGAACCGCTTGCCCATGACGATTCGCGGCTCCTCCGCATAGCCGAGCCTGGCATAGAAGCCCCGGACGTCGGCATTCGTGTCGCGGATCATAAGGTTGATCTTCGGGACCCCGCAAGCGGCGAGCCAGTCCTCCGCATGCCGGACGAGCGCGCGCCCGAAGCCGCGTCCCCGATGGTCCGGCGCGACGGCCAACTTGTAGAGCCAGCCGCGATGTCCGTCGTGCCCCGCCAGGATGCTGCCGATCAGCCGACCGTCCTCGTGACGGCCCACGAAGAGCATTGCGTTCGCCGCGTCGCGGGCGAAGGGAATGTCGCGCGCCGGATCGTTCTGTGGCGCGCTGATGCCGCAAGCGTCCCACAGCGCGACCACGTCGGCGAAGTCCGGGTCGCGATAGGGGACGATCTTCACGGTTCGACGGGGGTGTCGCCCGGCCGGCCCCAATCGGCCCAGGAGCCGTCATAGACGGCGACGTCCTTATGGCCGATGAGGTGCAGGCCGAAGGCAAGTACCGCCGCGGTCACGCCGGAGCCGCAGGTGGTGACGACCGGCTTCGACAGATCGACGCCCGCCGCGCGGAACCGTTCCTCGAGCTGGTCGGCCGGCAGGAAGGTCTTCGCCTCGGGGTCGAGCAGGGAAGTGTAGGGAAGGTTGAGGCTGCCCGGAATGTGCCCGGATCGGCGCCCGGGCCAGATCTCGGGCGCCGTGCCGTTGAACCGACCGGGGTCGCGGGCGTCGAGCACCTGCTCCCTTCGGCTCGCGAGGTTGGCCTTCATCTGCTCCCGGTCGCGCACCATGAGATGGTTGAAGCGCGCGGTGAAGTGCCGCTCGCGCGGGAAGGGCGGTGTCTCCTCGACCGGCCGGCCCTCGCGCAGCCATTTCGGCAGGCCGCCGTCGAGGACCGCCACGTCGTTGTGCCCGAAGACCCGGAAGGTCCACCAGACGCGCGCCGCGCTCATCATGCCGTGGGCGTCATAGACGACGATGCGGTTGCCGTCGCCGAGGCCGAGCCGGCGCACCCGGCTCGCGAACTTCTCCGGGCTCGGCAACATGTGCGGCAGGTCGCTGTCGGTGTCGGCGATCTCGTCGATGTCGAAGAAGACGGCGCCCGGTATGTGGCGTTCCGCATACTCCGCGCGCGCGTCCTTGCCCTGCATCGGCAGGTAATAGGTGCCATCGACGACGCGCAGGTCGGGCGCGTCCAGATGAGCGGCCAGCCACTCGGTGCTGACGAGGCTTTCAGGATGGGCGTAGCTCTTCACTGGACCACCACCACGTTTTGGAGGCTCAGCAGAACGCGATGTTGATCCGCCGGTTCTGCTTGCCCTTGTTCTCGATCTTGGTGACTGCGACGGGGCCGATCTCGCCGGTCCGCGCAACGTGGGTTCCGCCGCAGGGCTGCAGGTCGACGCCCTCGATGTCGAGGAGCCGCACGCGACCGTGGCCGGTGGGCGGCTTCACGGACATGGTGCGGACGAGCTCCGGCTGGGCCGCCAGTTCCTCGTCGCTGATCCAGCGCGGCCGCACCGGGTGGTCCTCGCGGATCAGGCGGTTGAGCTCGGCCGTAATCGCGTCCTTGTCGAGGCGGGTGTCCGGCAAGTTGAAATCCAGCCGGCCCTTGCCGTCGCCGACCTGGCCGCCGGTCACGTCGCCGCTCACCACAGCGCAGAGGAGGTGCAGACAGGTGTGCATGCGCATCAGCCGGTAGCGCCGGTCCCAGTCGATCTCGGCGGTGACCGCCGTCCCGGCCGGCGGCGGGACGGTGCCTTCCGCCGGGCGGTGGATCACCTCGTCGGGTTCGTCCCCTTTCACCGTATCGACGATGGATATGACCCCGCCATCGGCAAGCCGCAAGACCCCGATATCGCCCGGCTGGCCGCCGCCCATGGGGTAGAACACCGTACGGTCGAGGCGGATGCCCCGCTCATCCGCGGCGACGATCCGCGCCTGGCAGCTTCGCGCATAGGCGTCGGCGCGGAAGACAAGCTCCGTGGTCATCGTCTGCTCTCCGGGCTCATGCCAGCCATTCCGGCACCGGCAGTCCCTTCGAGCGCAGGAAGGCCGGGTTGAACAGCTTGCTCTGGTAGCGGGTGCCGGAGTCGGCGAGGATGGTCACGATGGTGTGCCCCGGCCCCATCTCGCGCGCCAGACGGATCGCACCGGCGACGTTGATACCAGTCGAGCCGCCGAGGACGAGGCCCTCCGTGCGGACCAGGTCGAAGATGATGGGAAGCGCCTCCTCGTCGGGGATCTGATAGGCATGGTCAACCGCCAAGCCCTCCAGATTCTTTGTGATCCGCCCCTGGCCGATGCCTTCGGCGATCGAGCTGCCCTCGGCCTTCAGCTCGCCCCGGGTGTAGTAGCTGTAAAGCGCGGCGCCCATCGGGTCGGCGAGGCCGATCTGAACCTTGGGGTTGCGCTCCTTCAGAGCCATCGCGGTACCGGCCAGCGTACCGCCGGTGCCGACCGCGCAGATGAAGCCGTCTACGCGCCCATCCGTCTGCTTCCAGATCTCGGGGCCGGTCGTGCGATAGTGTCCGTCGCGGTTGGCCGTGTTGTCGAACTGGTTGGCCCAGATCGCCCCGTTGGGCTCGGTCGCCGCCAGTTCCTCCGCCAGCCGCCCCGAGACGTGGACATAGTTGTTGGGGTCCTTGTACGGCACCGCCGGCACCTCTCGCAGCTCGGCGCCGCAAAGCCGCAGCATGTCCTTCTTTTCCTGCGACTGAGTCTCGGGGATTACGATCAGCGTGCGGTAGCCGCGGGCGTTGCCGACGAGCGCCAGCCCGATCCCGGTGTTGCCGGCCGTGCCCTCGACGATCAGCCCGCCCGGCTTCAACAACCCCTTGGCCTCGGCGTCCTGGATGATGGCCAGCGCCGCCCGATCCTTGACCGAGCCGCCGGGGTTGAGGAACTCGGCCTTGCCGAGAATGGTGCAGCCCGTCGCCTCCGAAGCCGCCCGCAGGCGGATGAGCGGGGTGTTGCCGATCGTGTCGATGAAGCCGTCGCGAAAGTCCATGTATGTGGCCGCTTATTCATTGAGACATGGGCGGGAACCGCGTTTGCGGCAGACTATCCGCGCGCGGTGGTGGCGATCAAGACCGCTCGGAAGCGGGGCCCGGCGGAAGCAGCTCCGGCGGCAGGTGGCGAAACCGGTAGCGGCCGAGGTCGGCGGAGGCCGGTCCCGGTGCGTCGATCTCGATGATGGTGCTGCAGATCGGCGCGAAGGCGGCGCGGAAGTGGTTCTTCGCCTTGACGCAGAGCAGCCGCGTCGTCGCCGGATCGATCCCGTGCAAGGCGAAATAGGCCGGGTCGTTCGGCGCCTGGCAGCTTTCCGTGACGATCACCCGGATTCCCTCGACCTCCAGTACCGCCGTGCGTCCAAGCGCGACCGGAAGGTTGGTCTCCATCGGACCGATGTTGCGGAAGCGGCCATCGGTCAGGCGGATCACCGTCGCCTCGACCGTCACCGGCGGGCCGTAATCCGGCGTCAGGCGCCCCCCGAGACGGCAGGAGAGGGCGCCGCCCGGGCCGGCAGCATGGGCGGCGGCGACGAGCGCCGGGTCCCAGAAGAAGGCGAAGACGGTCGGCACGCGCGGCCTCGCCTTGAGCAGACTTCGGAAGAGCCCGGGCGTATCGCCGATGCCGCCGGACAGCGGGTTGTCGGCGGGGTCCAGCACGGCAACAGGCCCATCGCCGGCCGCGAGCGCGCGGGCAAGGCCTTCCTCGGCGTCGGGCAGGGTCACGAAGAAGCGGTCACGGCGCCGGCGCAGCGCAGCGGCCAGGTCCTCCGCCGCGGCGAGCGCGAGGGCGGGATCGCCGTCCGTGTGAACCATGGCCGCCGCCCCGGCAAAGGGGCTGTCGCCGTATGCGAAGCCGCCGAGCGGTGTCGCGTCGAGCACGCCGGGCCGTGCCTCCCAGCCGCGCGCCCGGTCGGCGACCTCCGCCATCGGGCCGTCGCCGGTGCGCATGTTGAAGCTTGGCAGGACGGAACCGACCTTGACCATCGCGCCCGTCGGCCGGATCCGACCCTCGACCTGATCGACGAGGAGGCGCAGGACCCTGGCGGCGGTCTCTTCCATGTCGGTGTGGGGATAGGTCTTGTAGCCGACGGCGATATCCACGAGGTCGAGGAACTGCGGCCCGACATTGGCGTGGAGGTCGAGGCTGATGCCGATGGGCGTCCCGCCGCCGATGAGCGAACGAATCTCCCTGAGGAGGTCGAACTCGGGCGTCGGCCGTCGCTCGGTCACGAGGGCGCCGTGAAGGGATAGATAGACGGCATCCCAGCACCGCGCCGACAGACCGGACAGAAGCTCGTCCCGTATGGCCGCAAAGGCCGCGTCGTCGAGCGGCCCGCCGGGCGCCGCCGCGGCCGACCGCAGGACCGTCACCCGCCAGTCCGTTCGTCGCTCCGCGAAGGCGGCAACGGCGCCCATTTCCGTTGCGGTACCGCGGTAAAAGGACAGGGCCTCGGTACCGGCAACCCATTCTCTGCGATGGAAATCGGCGAGGGTCGTCGGCACGGGCGAAAAGGAATTGCCCTCATGCCAGAGTCTCGCAACGGCCAGCTGTCTCATCGGTCGGCGGAATCCACCTGTCCCCAGCGGCGGCGCAGCGCGTCGCGATGGAGAAGAAGCCACTGCAGGGCGATGATCGTCACCGCATTGCCGATCTTACCCTGCTCGAGGAGGCCGGCCACGGCGTTGGCCGGGACCACCTCCACGCGGATATCCTCCTGCTCGTCGGCCAAGCCATGGATGCCGCCGGCGTTGCGGCTATCGACCCGGCCGCAGAAGAGGGCGACCGATTCGGTCATGCCGCCCGGGCTCGACAGATAGCGGCAGATCGGCACCAGGTCGAGGATGTCGCAGCCGGTCTCTTCCCGCGTTTCGCGCACGGCTACCGTCTCGGCGGTCTCGCCTTCGTCGATGATGCCGGCGACGACCTCTGTCTGCCACGGCGGGAGATCGGCGAGATAGGCGCCGATTCGGAACTGCTCGAGGAGCAGGACGGTATCGCGGTCCGGGTCATAGGGCAGGACCGCTGCGGCGTGTCCGCGCTCGAAGACTTCGCGCCGGAGCTCGCGGCTCCACCCGCCGGCATGGAGCCGGTGCCGAAGCCGGTAGGCGTCGACCCTGAAGTATCCCTGGTAAACCGTCTGCTTTTCGGTGATCTCGACGTCGCGTCTGTCCATTGTGACCTGCCGCGGTGGGATGGAGAGTACGGAGCGCCGGAGGTTACCCCATATCCGTGACCGGATGGGAGCGGCGAATCCCCGGCAGAACGGCGCAGGCCGTCGGGTCATGACTCATGACCGTGACGGCCGGTATCATGTCGCGAATAACCGAACTGACGTCGCTTTGGAGAAACAAAAGGTCGGTGCTTAAACAGACCGCCGCGCCGCCGCACCGCAGCTTCGGGCGACAACAACGGGGGCCATCCGATCGATGCCCGGCGCCGGGGCTTCTTCCTCGCCGGCAAGTGCGATCGGGTGAGGAAATCCTTGAATATCCTCCGTGAACAATGGTTTGCTATGAGCAGGGAATAGAGGTGCACTGCCGGTCGGCAGGTAGACGCCCGGAAGAACCGCACCAAGGCTCACGTGTTGACGCAAACCGTGATCAGAGCGGGTTCAACCTGACGGGGAGACAGAACAAGCATGTCCGAGGACCTGAAAACCATTCATTCCTACCTGCCGAAGCTGGTGGATCAGTTTCGGGCGGGCCGAGTCGACCGGCGCGAATTCCTGCGGACATCGACGCTGCTCGGGCTCTCGGCGACCGCCGCCTACGCTCTCGCGGGCCTGCCCGACCGGGGGGCGGCGGTCGCCCCGGCCCGCGCGCAGGAAG
>CAZKCM010000111.1:0-8976 GCA_964551315.1 uncultured Rhodospirillaceae bacterium
GACGGAGCGCGTTTCGGCCAAGGTTTCGCTCATTGATCCATCCTTTTCAGCAGGTCTTCGAGGTCGTCGAACCGGCTTTCCCAGAACCGGGCCATTTGGCTTGTCCAGTCGAGCAGCGGGGCCAGGGCGCCGACCTGCGCGCTGTAATGCGTCTGGCGGCCTTCGTGGCGGTCGCGCACCAGCCCGGCCTGCTTCAGGACCCTGAGATGCTTTGAGACGGCCGGTTGCGAGATTCCGGCCCGTGCCGTCAGGGCCCCGACCGTCTGCTCTCCCTCGCGGCACAGCCGCTCGAAAATGGCCCGTCGGGTCGGATCGGCGAGCGTCCTGAAAAGGATGTCGTGGGGCTGCGGCATCGCAATCTATAACCATCCGGCTATAGATCAAACCAATAACCGCCGGGATATGTACGAGTCAAGAAGAATCATGGATTTGCAGCCCGGACTTGAAACCGCGCTCGATGGAGACGCGCTCCGGCGCGGCCGCGGTCGCCCGCCGTTCTTCGTCGGTCACGCCATCTCCGGAGGCGATGGCGGCGTCACCCCTTGGGGCCCGTTCGCCGGCGCGTCAGCCGCGCGTCACGGTGCCTCGGCCGGCTTCCGGGCGGCAAAGCGCAAGCGGACATAGTCGGCCGTCCACACCCCGTCCGCGCCGCACAACTCGGGGCGCAGGGCCTCGACCACCTCGGCGACGAATTGCGGGCGCTCCTCTTCCGGGAGCCTCAGGATAAAGCTCTCGCCGAAGGTCTCGAGCCAGCCGGCCATGTCGCCCGGCAGCGGCGTCGGCCGCGGGATCAGGGCGATCTCCACGACCCGGAATCCCCGCGCCTCCAGCAGCGCGCGATAGGCCTCGGGCGTGGGGAAATACCAGGGAACCGCCGCCGCCCCATCGAGGCTCCGGCGGTCGAGCGCGGCGACCAGGGCGCCGACGATCCGGGCGACGTTGCCGTGGCCGCCCATTTCGCCGACGAAGCGGCCGCCCGGGCGCAGCGCCCGCCAGACGCCGTCGAGGACGGCCGCGGGCCGCCGCATCCAATGCAGGGCGGCGTTGGAGAAGACGGCATCGAACGCGCCGTCGAAGCTCAAGGCCTCGCCGTCCGCGACGCGCGCGTCAAGCCCGCGTGCCCGGGCGGCCGCGACCTGCTCGGCGCTGCTGTCGACCCCGACGACCCGGACTCCCAGCTCGGCGAGGCGCTGCGTCAGCCGGCCGTCGCCGCAGCCGAGGTCGAGGATCCGCTCGCCCGGACGCGGCGCCAGCAGTTCGACCACCGGGCCGCCGAGTTCGGCGACGAAGCCGGCATTGCGCGCATACCGGTCCGGATCCCAACGCTGGGCGGCGGTCGCCGGATCGGGCCTGGCCGACCGGTCCGCCATGGCTATTCGAACGCGTCCGCGCCGCCTTCCAGGCCGCCGCCCGACCCGCCGGCGCCGGGAGCGCCCGCGCCGGGAGCGCCGCCGCCGAACATGAATCGGCCGATGAGGTCCGTCAGGTTGATCGCGTCCTGGGTGTAAAGGATCTCTCCGCCGGCCTCGATGATCTCGTCGCTCCCGCCGGGCTCGAGCGCCACGTAGTTGTTGCCGAGCAGCCCGTCGCTCTGGATCTTGGCGGTGGTGTCGGCCGGCAGCGCGATCGATTCATCGATGCTCATCCGGACGATGGCGAGATAGGTCTGCGGATCGAGCTCCTGGTCGATTACGGTGCCGATCTTGATGCCGCTCATGCGCACGTCGCTGCCGTCGGTCAGGCCGCCCACCGAGGTGAACTTGGCGCTGATGGTATAGCCGCTGACCCGCCGCACGTCGCTGCTGATGTAGGCAAACACGACAAAGGTCAGGGCAACCAGCAGGACGAGGCCGCCCATGATCGTTTCGATGACGCTCCGCTTCATGCACTCTCCCCCGTGTTGCCCCCGATGCCGAACCGGGGCCGAGCGGCGCCGTCGCCCATGACCGGTATCCTGGCACCGACCTTGGTGGACAGCCGGCCCATCGGTTTGGTCCCAAACACCCGAGTCACGAAGAAGCTCGGGAAACGGCGCGTCTGCCGGACCTCCGCAATCGGCTGTTTAGGAGGGGATCCAGGGCTCGTAATCGCCCGTGGCCTTGGCCCGCTTGCCGGCGCGCAACTGGCTGCCGAGCGGCCGATAGGCCAGATCCGTTCCGGTCAGGTTGGGGAGATGCTCTTTCTGCCACGGCCGTCGCGGCAGCGCCTCCGGCTGCGGCGGGTCCTTGGTGATCTTGTGCAGCCAGGCGTGCCACTCCGGAGGAACCTTGGACGCCTCCGGCTCCCCTTTGTAGAGAACCCAGCGCCGCTCCCGCCCCTGCCCGGCCGTTCGCTTGTCGCGATAATAGCGGTTGCCGAACGAGTCGGTTCCGACCAGCTCGCCGTGCAGCCAAGTGAACAACCGGGTTCCCAAACTCATATGTCTCGACCTCTTTCGGAGCTTCGTTCGGGGGCTCTCGATTCCGCCCGAGCTTCGCCGCCCGGCACGGCCCCCTACCCCGCGCCGCCGGGAATATGGCATCGGCGGACCGTGCCGTCCAGCCCCACGGGCCCCCTTTGCCCGGTCGGCGTCGGCCTGCGCTTCGATGGGTCTTCGAGAGCGCTACGAGGATGGCCTGAGCCAGTCGACCAACAGGGCGGCGACGCCGAACGCGGCGCCGGCGGCGCAGACCGCGAGCCATCCGCCCGACGCCCAGGCGATTCCCGCGGCGGTCGAACCGACCGCGCCGCCGAGGAAGAAGAGGCCGACGAAGAGGGCGTTGAGGCGGCCGCGCGCCTCCGGCCGGAGGAGGTTGATCGCGCGACGGCCGATCGTCTGATCGCCGGTAACGCCGGCGTCGAGCAGGACGGCGCTCACGCCCATGAGAAGGAGCGCAAACGGCGGCGTCGCGGGCCCGGCCGCGCCCGCCCAGGCCGCGAGGCCGAGGGCCGCGACGATGGCTCCATGGGAGGCAACGGTCGTCGTCCGCGCCCAGCCCCGGTCTCCCGCCCGCCCGACGAGCGGCGTCACCACCGCCGCGCCGGCGCCGACCAAGGCGAAGAGAGCCATGTCGCGCTGCCCCAGGTCGAACGGCGCCTGCGCGAGCCGGAGGGCGACGGCGGTCCAGAACAGGCTGAAGGCCGCCATTACCAACGCCGCCGTCAGGGACCGGCGGCGCAGCACCGGCTCCGCCCGAAGAAGATGCCAGAGCGAGGCGATCAGGGCGGGATAGCCGGACCGCGCCGCCGGCCGGCGTTCGGGTAGTCTCGCGGCCAGAACGACGGTGAGCGTGCCCATGGCCAGCGCGCTGACACCGTAGAACGCACGCCAGCCCAAGGTGTCGGCCAGGAGGCTTGCGAGCGGCCGGGACAGGAGAATGCCGATTATCAACCCGCTCATGACGTCGCCGATGACGCGACCGCGCCGCTCCGGCGGTGTCATGGACGCGGCGAGCGGGACCAGAATCTGAATCGCCGAGCAGGCCGCTCCGAGACCAAGGAGAGCGACCAGCAGCAAGGCGCCCGTCGGGGCCGCCGCCGCCGCCGCCGCGGCCAGCACCGCACCGCCGAGCATCCGGACGACCAGCCGGCGGTTCTCCAGGAGATCGGCCAGCGGAACCAGCAGGAAGAGACCGGCGGCATAGCCGAGGAGCGTCGCCGTCGCGACGAGCCCGCCGGCGGCGCCGTCGAAGCCAAGCGCCGGTCCGATGAGACCGACGAGCATCTGCGGCGCGAAGAGATTGGTGGCGACGGTCCCCACCGCCGTCGCGAAGAGAAGGATGAGCGGACCGGTGATCGTGGCCTGTGGCTGTGTCTCGACCGGAGATCGGGCGGCGGCTTCGTGCGTCGCGGGCATGGAAGCTCCATTCGAAGAAAGGCGCATGTCGTGCGGAGACTTTATTGGCGATCTGCAATATGCGACAATTCAATTGTTCTGATATTCATTATGCGAGATCCGCATGAACATTCATGACCTCGAAGCCTTTGTCGCAGTCGTCGAGACCGGGTCGATCGTCGCCGCCTCGGCCCGGCTGAACCTGACTCAGCCGGGCGTCACGCGGCGGATCCAGAATCTGGAGAACAGGCTCGGGACCGCGCTTCTCGACCGTCAGTCGAAACCCTTGAAGCCGACCTTGGCCGGCCGCGAAGCCTACGAGCACGGACGCCGGGCGCTGCGCGCGATCGAGGATCTGAGGGCGATCGTCTCACCGGAGGGAGAGCCGCGAGGCGAGTTCCGGCTCGGCATCATGCCCTATCTGTCCGAGACCGCCCTCTCGGACCCGCTCGACCGGCTTCGCAGCGGGTTTCCGGACCTGACGCTCCGCATCACCTCCGGCTGGTCGCCGCGGCTCGTGGAGCAGGTCGCCCGCAGCGAGCTGGATGCCGCGGCCGTCTGCCTCGCCGATGGCCTCGGGCCGCCGGAGGGGCTGGTGGGCGACGACCTCGGGACCCAACCCGTCCTCCTGGTCGCCGCGCGCGATCTCGGCGTGCCCAACCCGGCGACCCTGCGCGAGCTCTCGCGCTTTCCCTGGGTAATGAACGAGAGCGGCTGCGGATTCCGCGCCTTCATCCGCCACAGCCTGGAGGCCGCGCGGCTTCCCTTCCAGGTCGGCGTCGAGGCGCTCAGCGTCGATCTGCGCATGTCGCTGGTCGCGCGCGGCCTCGGGATCGGAGTCGTCACGCCGGCCGCCTTCTCCGGGAGCGCGTGGCGCGACGCGGTCGAGGTCATCGATGCGCCGGAATTCCGGCCTCGGGTTCGATCCTGGCTGCTGCATCGACCGCCGGCCGGTCGGCTGGCCCGCCCGATCGCGGCCTTTCGCGATGCGCTTCTTCAGGCGTTGAAGACGCCGGCGCTGCTGCGAGAGCCGTGAGCAGGCGGTTTGGCGGCCCGGCCGTATAGCCCCCGCTGGACAGGAAGCGCGGCCCCCCCTAAGAGTGGCGTCGCGCTGGATCGTCCGGGGCCCCGCACCCTTGCCCGGGCGGCGGCGCACCGCGGCATGGGAGGCTTGCTCTGACCGTAGAACTGACCGCCGGTCCCGCCAATCGCTCGCGATTCTGGCTCGGCACCGGGCTCATCGCGCTGACGGCGGTGACCTTTGCTTTCGTCACCACCTTCGTCCGCCTCGCCTACGATGACGGGGCCAGCCCGGGGGCGCTCATTCTTCTGCGGTTCTCGGGTTTCGTGGCCATCATCGGCGGGGCCCTCCTGCTGCGGCGCCGGAATCTGCGCCTGCCGTCCCGGGCCCTGGCCTCGACCGGCTGGATCGCGCTCCTGACCCTGGTGATGTCGGTCGCCTATCTCTCCTCGGTCGCCTTCATCCCGGTGGGCCTCGCGGCCATCATCCTCTACACCTTCCCGCTGATGGTCGGCGTCCTCTCCAGCCTGGCGGGGCGCGAGCCGATGACGGCCGTCAAGGCCATCGCCCTCGTCGCCGCCTTCGCCGGCCTCGCGCTGGCCATCGGCCCGACCTTCTCCGGCCTCGACCTGCGCGGCATCGGGCTCGCCCTGACGGCCGCCGCCGCGACGGCGGCCGTCTTCACCTATGCGGGCCCGGTGATGGAGCGGTACGACCCGCTGGTTCTGAACGTCTACATCAACCTCTGGATGCTCGCCGCGACGGCGCTCTATCTCCTCCTTGCCGGCGGCGTGGACTGGCCGGCCACGGGGACCGGGTACCTCGCCGCCGCCGGGGCGACGCTCTGCTACATCACCGGCTTCGCGGCGCTGCTTGCCGGGCTGCGCTTCGTCGCGCCCGTGCAGTCGGCGCTGATGATGAACGCCGAGCCGCCGCTCAGCATCCTCGCCGCGGCGCTGCTCCTCGGCGAACGGCTCACGGCACTGCAACTGGTCGGCGTCGCCATCGTCCTCGCCGCCCTGGTCGGCAACACCCTCGGCGCCGGCAGGCCCGGACGCCGAACGAGGGACGCCGCGCCCGATTAGGCCTCCGCGGGCAAGGCGGCGAGGCGCCGCGCGAGGTTCATCGCGTCGAACGGCGCCCGGACCTTCGCGTCGTTGTCGAAATAGACATAGGCGTCGCGGGGCCGCACGGGCGGCGGTTCGTCCGGCGCCGCGCGGCGCGCGTTCACCGGCTCCGCGCCCGCCGTCCAGCGGCGCAGGCGGTCCGCCCAGGCGTCGAGCTCCGCATCCGAATAGCCGCTGGCATAGAGCTCCGTCGAGCCGTGCAGCCGGAGGTAGACGAAATCCGCGGTGACGTCCTCGATGGAGGGCCAGGCGACGGCGTCGGAAAAGACCAGGGCGACGCCGTGCCGGCGCAGCAGCCGGACGAAGCGCGGCGTCCGGAAGCTTTCGTTCCGCACCTCGAGCGCATGGCGGATCGGCCGTTTCGCGTCCGCGGTCGTCCAGGCCCGGCCGGCCAGCCGGCGGTCGTGCCGGCGCGCCAGCGCCGCGGCCGCCTCGGAGTCGCGCGGCAGCAGGCCGAGGAACCGGTCCAGCCGGGCCTCGTCGAAGCGGAACTGCGGGGCGAGCTGCCAGAGAACGGGGCCGAGCTTCTCCCCCAGCGCCAGCAGGCCCTGGGCGAAGAAGTTAGCCAGCGGCGCCTCGACGGCGTTCAGCTTCTTCATATGGGTGATGAACCGGCTGCCCTTGACGGCGAAGACGAAGCTGTCCGGCGTCTCCTCGTACCAGCGCCGGAACGACTCGGGCCGCTGCAGCGCGTAGAAGGTGCCGTTGATCTCGACCGAATCGAAGCACCGGCTCGCATAGCCGAGCTCGCAGCGATGCGGCAGGCCGCGCGGATAGAACACCCCGCGCCAGGACGGATAGATCCAGCCGGAAATGCCGATGCGGATCCGAGGCGCGGCCCGCTCAGCGATTGACGGCCCGCATGCTCTCCTCCGCATAGCGCGTTCCCGCCGCCGCCCCCATCGGGAAGGCCGATTCGATGCGCGCGAGGTCGTCTGCGGTGAGCCGGATCTCCAGCGCGCCCAGGTTCTCCTCCAGATAACGCCGCCGTTTGGTCCCGGGAATCGGCACGATGTCGTCCCCCCGGGCCAGCACCCAGGCCAGGGCGAGCTGCGCCGGCGTGCAGCCCTTCTCCTGCGCCATCTCCCGGATCCGCGCCACCAGGTCCAGGTTCTTCTGGAAGTTCTCGCCCTGGAACCGCGGCGAACTGCGCCGGTAGTCGTCCTCCGGCAGGTCCTCGATTCGCGTGATCTGCCCGGTCAGGAACCCGCGGCCGAGCGGGCTGTAGGCGACGAAGCCGATGCCGAGCTCGCGCAGGGTCGGCAGGATCTCCGCCTCCGGATCGCGGCTCCACAGGGAGTATTCGGTCTGCAGGGCGGCGATGGGATGGACCGCATGCGCCCGGCGGATGGTCTGCGGCGCGGCCTCGGACAGGCCGAGGAAGCGGACCTTGCCCTCGCGCACCAGGTCGGCCATGGCGCCGACGGTATCCTCGATCGGCGTGTCCGGATCGACCCGGTGCTGGTAGTAGAGGTCGATCACCTCGACGCCGAGCCGCTTCAGGCTGGCCTCGCAGGCCTGTCGCACATAGTCCGGCCGTCCGTTGATGCCGCGAAAGCTGCCGTCGGGGCCGCGGACGTTGCCGAACTTAGTGGCGAGCACCACCTTGTCGCGGCGGTCGCGGATCGCCCGGCCGACCAGTTCCTCGTTGTGGCCCACGCCGTACATGTCGGCGGTGTCCAGGAAGTTCACGCCGAGCTCGATCGCGCGGTGGATGGTGGCGATCGATTCGGCCTCGTCGCCCCGGCCGTAGAACTCCGACATGCCCATGCAGCCGAGACCGATGGCCGAAACCCGCAGCCCGCCCTGCCCCAAAGCCCGTGTTTCCATCCGTTCTCTCCCTGTCTGGCGCCTTTCGAAGGAAACGGATCGGCGATGCGGATGTTCCACGCCCGGCGACCGGTCGGCCGGATCTTCGCGCGTTCCGGACCACGGACAAGAATGACAAAAATAAAGCCACCCGGCGTCTCCGCCGGGTGGCTTTCCATTCGGTGTAGGGATGCCGGCGCCGGCCTTAGGCCGCCTCGAGCATCTCCGGCCGGTTGTTGTTCAGGGCCTGCGCCGCCTTCAGCATGTTCTTCTGCAGCTTCTCGAACGCCCGCACCTCGATCTGGCGCACGCGCTCGCGCGAGACCGCGTATTTCCGGCTCAGCGTCTCCAGCGTCGACGGGTCGTCCTTGAGGCGACGTTCGACCAGGATGTCCCGCTCGCGGTCGTTGAGCTGCCCCAGCGCCTCGTTCAGGAGCTCCCGGCGCCGCGCCAGCTCGTCCGCGTTGGCGACGATGGTCTCCTGATTCGGCCGATCGTCCATCAGCATGTCGATCCAGTCGGTGTCGCCGTCCACGCCGATGGTCGCGTTCAGCGAGCCGTCCCCGGCGGCCAGGCGGCGGTTCATCTCAACCACCTCGGTCTCCGGTACGTTCAGCTCCTCGGCGATGGCCGAGACCGTCTCCGGCGACAGGTCGCCCTGCCCGAGCTCCTCCATCTGCGCCTTGAGCCGCCGCAGGTTGAAGAACAGCTTCTTCTGCGCCGCGGTCGTACCCATCTTCACCAGCGACCAGTTGTGCAGGATGTACTCCTGGATCTGGGCGCGGATCCACCAGATGGCGTAGGTCGCGAAGCGGAAGCCGCGCTCCGGATCGTACTTCTGGGCCGCCTGCATCAGGCCGACATTGCCCTCGGCGATGAGTTCGCTGAGCGGCAGTCCGTAGCCGCTGAAGCTCCGGGCGGCCTTCACCACGAGGCGCATATGGCTGCCGATCAGCTGCCGCAACGCCTCCTGATCGCCCCGCTCAAGCCAAGCGACCGCAAGGTCCCGCTCCTCCTCCTGGCTCAGCATCGGAAACCGCTTGGCCTCCTCCAGATACCGCGCCAGGCCGGTGTCGAAATTCACGCTCACGTTTGCCATGTTCTTCGCCCTCCTTCTTCGTCTCCCTGTCCTGAAGTCCCCCGTTTCGAACCGTCCGCCTCGAACCTTCCGTCTCGAAGCCCTCGCGCCCGTCCTAGCGGCGCGC
>CAZKCM010000111.1:9076-10316 GCA_964551315.1 uncultured Rhodospirillaceae bacterium
CCGTCCGCCTCGAACCTTCCGTCTCGAAGCCCTCGCGCCCGTCCTAGCGGCGCGCGGAGAAGCGTACGGCCCGCGCCGCTGAACCCAGCCGGGCGAGCCGCAACGGACACTGCTTGTTCGGTCTTCTGTCAGGGGATCACCGGGCCCGTGCCTGGACCCGGTTTCCTCGGGGCCTTCGGTGACGACCTAGAGATGGGGTCAAGGCAAGAACATTTCAAGTACGGGAAAGGCAGTTTTTGCGCCCGGCGCGCCCGCAATGCGGCCGGCGCGCGCCGCGGCCGGGGAAGGACTTGGCGGGCGCCGGCCCGGCCATCGGCAATGCTTCCACGATGCTTGCGCCGGGCCGGCCGGCCGGCGCCGCCCGGCCGCTCCGGCGAAAAGCACCCACAACATATTGTGGTTGATCCACAGATTTTTCCACAGAATTTAGGGTCGGGGGCTTGCGCCGGCCGCGGCCCTGTAACAAGATCTAGACAGAAACAGGGTTAACGGCACCAGGGATTGCGGCAAAACGGCCGATTTGGGGGCGATCCTTAGGAGAAAATTAACCCTGACCCGGAAACGTTAGGACATTGTTCAGTATTGAGGGGGCACCATGCGGATCGAACGTCGTTTCACCCAGGCCGGAACCGATGCATATGAGGGCATCGAGTTCCGTCACACCAGCAGCGAGATCCGCAACCCGGATGGCTCGCTGGTCTTTCAGCTTCGCGACATCGAGGTGCCGGCCGACTGGTCGCAGGTCGCCTGCGACGTGCTGGCGCAGAAGTACTTCCGCAAGGCGGGCGTGCCGACGCGGCTGCGCCCCGTGCCCGAGGCCGACCTGCCGGAATGGCTGTGGCGGCACGAGCCCGATTTGGAGGCCCTCGCCCGGCTCGCGCCCGAGCAGCGCACGACCGGCGAGACCAGCGCCAAGCAGGTGTTCGACCGACTCGCCGGCACCTGGACCTATTGGGGCTGGAAGGGCGGCTATTTCGACACGGAGGAGGACGCGCGCGCCTTCTTCGACGAGATGCGCTTCATGATCTGCCGGCAGATGGGCGCCCCCAACTCGCCGCAGTGGTTCAACACCGGCCTGCACTGGGCCTACGGCATCGACGGCCCAAGCCAGGGGCACCACTACGTTGACTTCGTCACCGGCAAGTTGACCCGCGCCGCCAGTGCTTATGAGCACCCGCAGCCGCATGCCTGTTTCATCCAGTCCGTCGGCGACGACCTGGTGAACGAGAACGGTATTATG
>CAZKCM010000112.1:0-10220 GCA_964551315.1 uncultured Rhodospirillaceae bacterium
CCGATTCCAGAGCCACGCTGCCGCCATGCAGCTCGATCAGGCTTTTCACCAGCGCGAGGCCGAGGCCGGCGCCCCCCTGTCGTCCCTGCGCCCCGACCTGGGCGAATTTCTCGAAGACCCGGGCCTGGTGTTCCGGCGCGATGCCGATGCCGGTATCGGCGACGGTGATCACGATCTCCCCGTTCTCGCGCCGGGCAGAGACGGTGATTCGCCCCCCCTGGGGGGTGAACTTGATGGCGTTGCTGATCAGGTTGTAGATCGCCTGCTTCAGCCGCCGCTCGTCGGCCACCACGGTGCCGATGTCCGGCTGGCAGTCCATCTCCAGCGTCAGTTCGCGGTTGCGCGCCCGCTCGCCCACCAGCATCTGCAGCCCGGACAGGAGCGCCCCGAGATCGACGGTGGTGAGCTCGAGCTGCATGTAACCGGCTTCGATCGTGGCGATGTCGAGGATGTCGTTGATGAGCGACAGCAACCGCTGCGACGCGGCGACGATGCCGCGGCTGTACTCCACCTGGCGTTCGTTCAGCGAGCCGAAATACTGGTGATCGAGGATCTCTGCGAAGCCGATGATGGCGTTGAGCGGCGTGCGCAGCTCGTAGGAGACGTTGGCGATGAATTCGGACTTGAGCCGGTCGGCGGTCTCCAGCGCCGCGTTGCGCTCCCGCAGCGCGCGCTCCGCGCGGATGCTGTCGGTGACGTCGACATAGGTCAGCAGGCAGCCGCCGTCGGGCAGCGGCACGGTCGCGTAGTCGAGAACCGACCCGTCGGAGCGTTCGATCCGCCCGCCGCGCGACTCGCGATCGGAGACCCGGCTGATGATCGTGTCGCGCAGCGTCTCCCAATCCGCGGTGTCACCGAAGAAGTCGCGCACGCGGTCCACGATCGCCGAGACGTGGGGTTCGTTCTGCAGCTCCTCCGGCGCCAGGCCCCACATGCGCGCGAAAGCAGGGTTGCTGAGCTTCAGGCGCCCGTCGCTGCCGTAGACCGCGATCCCCTCGTAGAGATTGTCGAGCGTCTCGCGCTGGACTTCGATGAGCGTGTTGTAGGAGCGCTCGAGCGCCAGGGTGTCGGTCACGTCCTCGTAGGTGATGAGCACGCCCCCGAATGGGTGCGGGGCCGCCACCATGCGCAGGGTCGAGCCGTTGGGCAGGTGGAGCAGCTCTTCCTGCGGCGTGATGATGCCGGTGAGGTGGCGGACCAGCTCGCGCTTGTAGCTCGGGAAGTCGGCGTGCTCGGGCAGGCGCCGCCGTTCGCGAAGCGCCTCCAGAACCTCGCCCATGGTCGGCTCACTGCCGAGGAAATCTTCGTCGAGGCCGAACTGCTCAAGATAGGCCGTGTTGAAGAACTTCACCCGGCTGTCCGGGCCGTAGATGACGATGCCGGTGCCGAGATGCTCAAGCACCTCGGCGTGGGCCGCGATGTGGCGCGCCAGCTCGGCCTGCGTGTTCTCCAGCCCGGTCATGTCCAGCGCGTAGCCGAGCAGGGCGTCCTTGCCCAGCGGCTGCTCCACGAAATCGAACAGCCGCCGATCACCGCCGACCACGAGGTGCTGGCTTTCCGACTGGGCGGTGCCGAGGGCCTGTGCGCGCCGCGCCACCGCCTTCCCGTTGTCGGCAATCACCCCGCCGCCGATCTCGATCCCCTCGGCGATCACCGACTCGCGCGTGCCGTCGACGATCCGCGCGTAAGGTTCGTTGCAGTAGGTCAGGCGCAGGTCGGCGTCGCGCGTCCAGACCGGCATCGGCATGTTGTCGAGCACCGCCTCCAGGCGGTTGCGCGCGCGCGTGGCGGTCGCAATCGCGGCGATGTAATCCGTGACGTCGCGGAACCAGAGAAGGTCGACCGGGGCGCTGCCATCGCCGCCGCGCGCGCGGCGGCCGCTCACCTGCAGGACCCGCTCCCCGCTCGTCAGCCGCAAGGTCAGGTCGAATGCCGCCCCTTGGCCGCGCAGCCGCTGCACCTCCGTGTCAAGCAGCTCGCGGTCGGTGGGCGAGAGACAGCCGCCAAAGGCGGCATAGGTTGCAACCCGACCCGGCGGAAGGCCGAGCAGGCCCGCGAGGCCGGTGGATGCCCGAACGTCGTGGTCGCTCTGGCCGCGCCAGAGAAGGAACCCGTCCGGCGCGCTGTCGAGCGCCGTGGCAAGCGTCGCGAGTTCGGCTTTCAGACGCGCGCGTTCTTCGCCGAGCACCCGAAGACGATGCCGGAACCAGAACAGGAGGCCCGCCACGACGAGAGCGGCGACGGCGCCGACCAATAGAATCGGGAACAGGGAACTCTGCCCGGCCGTCGAGACGTCGGCCGATTGGGCGGCGGCACGAAACCACGGTACCGCGACCGCCATCGCGGCGGCAGAAGCGATACCCCCCATCCAAGAGCGCGCTATTCGCCGGTCCCCCACAATCCGAAGTCTATTCCTTGACACCTATAACGGCAAGATACCGCCGAGGAACTGCGGCCGGAGGGCACCGGACCGCCCTCGTCAGTACCTGTAGGCGTCAGACTTGAAGGGCCCGTCTTTCGGGACACCGATATAGGCGGCCTGTTTGTCGGTCAGGACGGTGAGCTTGGCGCCGACCTTGGCCAGGTGCAGTGCCGCCACCTTTTCGTCGAGCCGCTTGGGCAGGACGTAGACCTTCTTCTCGTAGCGATCGCCCTGCGTCCACAGCTCGATCTGCGCCAGCACCTGGTTGGTGAACGACGCGCTCATCACGAAGCTCGGATGCCCGGTCGCGCAGCCCAGATTCACCAGCCGCCCCTTGGCCAAGACGATCAGCCGCTTGCCGTCCGGGAACACCACCTCGTCGACCTGTGGCTTGACCTCCTCCCAGCGCAGGTTCTTCAGCCCGCTGATCTGGATCTCGCTGTCGAAGTGGCCGATGTTGCACACGATTGCGCGATCCTTCATCGCCCGCATGTGGTCCACCGTGATCACGTCGACGTTGCCCGTCGCGGTGACGAAGATGTCGCCCACCGGCGCCGCCTCCTCCATCGTCACCACCTGGTAGCCCTCCATCGCCGCCTGCAGCGCGCAGATCGGGTCGATCTCCGTCACCATCACCCGCGCCCCGGCGCTGCGCAGGCTCGCGGCGCTGCCTTTGCCGACGTCGCCGAACCCGCAGACCACCGCCACCTTGCCGGCCAGCATCACGTCGGTCGCCCGCCGGATCCCGTCCACCAGGCTCTCCCGGCAACCATACAGGTTGTCGAACTTCGACTTGGTCACCGAGTCGTTGACGTTGATCGCGGGGAACAGCAGCCGCCCGTCTCGCTCCATCTGATAGAGCCGGTGCACCCCCGTCGTCGTCTCTTCCGTCACCCCGCGAATGTTCCGCGCCAGCGCCGCGTACCAGCCCGGCTTCTCGTCGAGCCGCTTCCGGATCGCCGCGAACAGCGCCGCCTCCTCCTCGTTCTGCGGGTCGGCGAGGACGGACGGGTCCGACTCCGCCTGCAGGCCGAGATGCACCAGCAGCGTCGCGTCGCCGCCGTCGTCGAGGATCATGTTCGCCGTCTCGCCGTTGCCCCACTCGAAGATCCGGTGCGCGAACTCCCAGTACTCCTCCAGCGTCTCCCCCTTATAGGCAAACACCGGCGTGCCCCCCGCAGCGATCGCCGCCGCCGCGTGGTCCTGCGTCGAGAACACGTTGCACGATGCCCACCGCACCTCCGCGCCCAGCGCCTTCAGCGTCTCGATCAGCACCGCCGTCTGGATCGTCATGTGAAGCGATCCCGCAATCCGCGCCCCCTGGAGCGGCTTGCTCGGCCCGTACTCCGCCCGAACCGCCATCAGCCCGGGCATTTCCGTCTCCGCAATTGCAATCTCCCGCCGGCCCCAGCCCGCAAGCGACAGATCGGCAACCTGGTAGTCGGTGAACTCACTCATGGCTCCTCCTCACGGGCGGTTTCGCAGAATGCGCCGCGCCGTATATCAGCCGGGCCGCAAGCCGGCAAGGGTCCGCGGGTTCAGGCAGGGACCCACAGGGGCGGCGGATCAGGCGAGCGTGTTGAAGTCGTCGAGCAATGCCGCGATGCGGCCCGAATCGCTCTGATCCATGATGACCCGGGCGCAGCGCGCCGCCGCTTGGGAATCGAGGCTGCGGATTCTTTGCTTCACCCGCGGCAAGGCTGTCGCCGCCATCGACAGCTCGCGGATGCCCAGCCCGAGCAAGAGCGGCGTGTAGCGGGGGTCGCCGGCGATCTCGCCGCAGACGCTGACCGGGATCCGAGCGCGCAGGCCCGCTTCGGTGGTGAACTGGAGCAGCCGCAGGACGGCCGGGTGGAGCGGATTGTAGAGATGCGCCACCTGTTCCTCGCCGCGGTCGATGGCCAGCGTGTACATGGTCAGGTCGTTGGTGCCGATGGCGAAGAAGTCGGCCGCCGGGGCGATCGCGTCGGCGGCCAAGGCGGCGCCGGGGACCTCGATCATCACGCCCAGGGCCGGCAGCGGATCGGCGATCCGCTTCCCCTCCTTTACCAGGCGCCGGGCGACCGCCTTCAGGATCTCGCGCACCTGCCGGACCTCGCCGACCGAGGAAATCATCGGCAACAGGATGCGGACCGGCCCGTGCGCGCCGGCCCGCAGGATCGCCGCGAGCTGCGTCTCGAGGAGCGACCGCTCCTTGAGCGACAGCCGGATCGCCCGCAGGCCCAGCGCCGGATTGCTGCCGACCGCGGCATGGACGCCGAGCGACAGGGCGAGCTTGTCGCCGCCGATGTCGAGCGTCCGGATCGTGATCGGACGGCCGTCCAGCCCTTCGACCAGCTGGCGGAAGACCTCGTATTGCTCCTCCTCCTCGGGCAGATCCTCGCGATTCATGTAGAGGAACTCGGTGCGCAACAACCCGATGCCTTCCGCGCCGGCGGCGAGCGCCATCTCAAGCTCTCGCGGAAGCTCGAGGTTCGCCTGAAGGGTTACCGACGTGCCGTCGCGGGTGACCGCCGGCAGCCCCTTGATCTGGGCGAGCTGACGCTCGACCCTGGCGATCTCCTCCTGCCGGCGGCGGTAATCGGCAAGCGTCTCCGGCGTCGGATGGATGACGATCCGGCCCATCGTGCCGTCGACGATGACCATGTCGCCGGTCTTGACCGCCCCGATCAGCCCGGCCACCCCCAGGACCGCCGGCAGGCCGAGCGAGCGGGCCATGATCGCCGTATGGCTCTCGGCGCCGCCCAGCACCGTCGCGAAACCGCCGATACGCCTGGGGTCCATCAGCGCGGTGTCGGCGGGCGTCAGCTCCTCGGCGATGATGATGCTGCCTTCGGGCAAGCGCGAGAAGGCCTGGTAGGGCGTCTGCGTGAGGTTGCGGATCAGACGGCTTCCGACCTCCCGGACGTCTTCGGCGCGGGCGGCCAGATAGGCATCGCCGAGGGCCGTGAAGTCCTGCGCGACCTGCGCGATCTCAGCCTGAACCGCCGCCTCGGCATTGATCCGCTCCTCGACGATCCGGCGCTCCACGCCGCGCACGACGCGCGAGCCGGTCAGCATCTGAAGATGGGCGTCGAGGAGAAAGCCAATCTCCTCCGCCGCGGCGCCGGGCAGGGTGGTGGCCTTGGCCTTGACCTTGCGGATCTGTTGCTGCGCCGCGGCAAGCGCCTCGGCGAAACGAAGCCGCTCGGCTTCGACCGCATCGGCCTCGATCCGGTATTCGGGTACGTGAATCGAGCCCGATTCGACAAGATGCGCCAAGCCGATGGCGATGCCCGGGGCCACCCCCAGCCCGCTGATGACCCGTTCGGCCCCATCGCCCGGCCCCGCGCCGAAGGACCCCAGGGGCAACGGCCCCTTCGGCCCGGCCTGCCTCTGGCGATCTTCGATGCGCGCCGCCTTGGTCTCTTCCGTCGCCATCCCGTCAATCTTCATCGAATTTACCGGCGATCAATGCGGCGATGGCCTTCAGCGCCGCCTCGGCATCGGCCCCGGTTGCCCGCAGGCTGATCTCAGAGCCCGGTCCGGCCGCCAGCATCATCAACCCCATGATCGAACGGCCCGACACGGCCATGTCGCCCTTGACCACCGTGATCTCCGCGTCGAACTGATCCGCGAGCTTCACGAGCTTCGCCGCGGCACGGGCGTGCAGACCGCGTTGGTTCCGAATCGTGACGGAGCGGTTGACCGTCATGCCCGCCGCCGCCTTCGCCGCCTTCTCGTCGCCGCCGCTCAATCTGTCCGTCCCGGTGCTCCGATTCCGAATCTCGCGAACCCGGTCCGCCGGCGGAAGGGCCTCGGCGGCCAGGACCCCTGGGGTTCGGCCTTAGTGATTGACGTCCGCCAAAAGCTGGGACGCCACGTTGATGTATTTACGGCCGGCTTCCTGGGCGGCAGAGACCGCATTGGCCAGCTTCTCTTCGCCCCGCACGCTCGCGAGCTTGATCAGCATCGGCAGGTTGACGCCGGCGATCACCTCGACATTCGCCCGGTCGAGCACGGAGATCGCGAGGTTGGACGGCGTTCCGCCGAACATATCGGTGAGCAGGACGACCCCGCTCCCGTCATCCACGGCGGCGACGCTGTCCAGGATGTCGCGCCGCCGCTGCTCCATATCGTCATCCGGGCCGATGCAGACGGCCGCGATACGCTCCTGCGGTCCGACAACATGCTCGAGTGCGGCGATGAACTCCGCCGCCAGGCGCCCGTGCGTAACCAGAACCATCCCGATCATCCGTCGTCCCCAGATTTCGCTCAGAGTTCCTTGCCCGCGGTCCGCGCCACGTCGCGGTGGCGCAGGCTGACCTCCTGGCCTTGGTTTCGAAGCCACTCCGCCAGCCGCTCGGCCGTGAACACCGATCGGTGCCGGCCGCCCGTGCAGCCGATCGCGATGGTAAGATAACTCTTGCCCTCCCGCTCGAAGCAGGGAAGCAGCGGCAGGAGCAAGCCTGTCATCGACTCGAAAAACGGGCCGAAGGCAGGATCGGCCTCAACGAAGCGGCCGACCTCGGCGTCTTGTCCGGTGAGATCGCGCATCGACGGTTCGTAATGCGGATTGCGCAGGAACCGGACATCGAACACGAGATCCGCCTCGCGCGGCAGGCCGTGGCGGTAGGAGAAGGAGACCACGGCGATCGCCGCACCCGGCTTCCGGTCGAGCGTGAAATGCCCGCGCAGCACCTGTCGCAGGTCGTTGATCGCCAGATCCGTCGTGTCCACGACCAGATCGGCGCGTTCGCGCAGCGGCGCCATCAACAGCCGCTCGTTGCGGATGCCGTCCGCAATCGGGCGGTCGAGTGCGAGCGGGTGGCGCCGGCGTGTCTCGGTAAAGCGGCGCTGCAGGGTCTCGTCGCTGCAGGTCAGAAAGATCAGCCGAACCTCCGATCCTGCGTCGGCCTTAAGGCGATCGAGCTGATCGGCAAGCGCATCCGCGCTGAAATCCCGCGTACGGCTGTCGACGCCGATCGCAATCGGGCGATCGAAGCCGTTGCCGCTGCGCGTGAGCGCGCTGAGCAGCGAAAGCGGCAGGTTGTCGACCGCCTCGTACCCGATGTCTTCCAGTATCTTCAGCGCCGTGGTGTGGCCGGCCCCCGACAGCCCGGTCACCAGCAGGACCTGTGGCCGGCGTCTGGAGGTCGGCGCCGGATCGCGCGGGCTCGCAGGGGATTCAGCCAGCATCGGCATCGCTATCTTGCTCATGTGGACCGCATTATATCGCCCCCCGAGGCACGAACGGCAAGGCGAACCTTGGCCGCCGCCGAGGCGGCGAAGGGATCGAGAGGGATGACCGGCAGCGGCACGCCGAGGAAATCGTGAGGCCGCAGGGACGGCAACCGTTCGATCGCCGCCCCGGGGACAAGGTCGAACACGATGCGCAGCGGCGCCTCCGGGAGGCTCGGCACCGGCAGAATCCCGAGACCGCGGACTTCCAGACGACCGCGGGTTTCCGGGGGCGCGGCCTCGGGCAGGCAGGCGAACACCGCATTCCCGCGCCGCACCAGCTCGGTCACGTCGTCGGCGACGAGATGCGCGCCGCCGTCGATGAGGCGCAGCGCGAGGTCCGACTTGCCGCTGCCGGAGGGGCCCCGCAGCAACACTCCGACGCCGTCGATCGCGATGCAGGTGGCGTGGAGGCGAAAATTGGGGACCGTGGTCATGGCTCGCCGCCCGCCTCACCGCGCCGGCAGTGAAACGGTGAACTGGGCGCCGATGATCCGGCCGCTTGCGTCCTTCCGGTTTTCCGCGGCGATGGTGCCGCCATAGGCCTCGACGATCTGCTTCGAGATGCTGAGCCCAAGGCCCGAATGGGTGCCGAACTTCTCGCCCGCCGGTCGTTCGCTGTAGAAGCGGTCAAAGATCGCCACCAGCTTGTCGGGCGGGATGCCCGGGCCCTCGTCGGTGACGGTGACGCGGACGACGTTGCCCTCGCGCACCGCGCCCAGCCGGATCACCCCGCCCGGCGGGCTGAACGAGATGGCGTTGCTGATCAGGTTCCGCAGCACCTGGACGAGACGGCCTTCGATGCCGTTGACCTCGAGATCCTGGTGCGTGGCGACGTCCAGCTCCAGGCGTGGGCCCTGGTCGCCGGATGTCGCCGCATGGACGTCGACGAGCGTCGCCAGAACCTGCCCCAGATCGACCGGGCCGACCTCGCCGCGCGACAGCTCGGCGTCGAGCCGGGACGCCTCCGAGATGTCCGTGATCAAACGGTCCAACCGCTGGACGTCGTCGAGGATGATCGACATCAGCTTGCGTTGTTGCGCCGGATCGTCGATGCGCGCCGCCGTTTCGACGGCGCTGCGCAACGAAGTGAGGGGATTCTTGATCTCGTGCGCGACGTCGGCGGCGAAGCGGTCGATCGCGTCGATCCGCTGCCACAGCGCCTCGGTCATCTCGCGCAGCGCCGCCGAGAGGTCGCCGATCTCGTCGCCGCGGCGCGTGAAATCCGGGATCGTCGTCTGCCACCCCTTGCCCCGGCGCACCCGGTCGGCCGCGTCCGCCAGCCGGTAGATCGGGCGGGCGATGGTGCCGGCGAGGTAGATCGACAGCAGCACGGTCACCGCCAGCGCGACGCCGAACACCTTGAGGATCTCGAACCGGATGGTGCGGACCGACTCGGCGATCTCCTGGCCGGTGGTCGAGAGGAGCAGCGCGCCCAGCACCTGCTTGTAGCGCTGGACCGGGACGGCGACGGTGAGGATCATGCCGCCGGCGCCGTCGTCGTACACGGCCTTGGCCACCTCGCCGCCGAGGGCACGCATCACGACCGGGTAGTCCGTGCCATGCTGCTGCAGGGGTTCGTGATAGACCGGCAGCGCCCGCCGGTCAGGCAGCAGATCGACGATCCAGTCATAGACATCGGTCAGAAAGGCGCTCAGCGAGGCCTTGGGCGCGAGCGGCTGCAGGATCTCGATTTCCACTTGGCCGCCGGGGCCGGCGAGCCGGAAGCTGTCGGCGAGAAGGGTGCCGTCGCGGTCGAACAGCCGGGCGCGCTTCTCGGCGGTCTGGACCAGACGCCGCACCGTCACCCGCGTGGTCTCCGGCAGAAGGCGCTCCTCGCCGAACGGCCCGACCACGACGCCGCTGGTGCCGAGCGCGCCGGCGATCAGCTCGCCCTCCGTCCGCAGCGCCTCCAGCTCGGCGGCGACCATGTCGTTACGGTATTCGTCGAGATAGAGGAGGCCGGCGATGGGAATCGCGATGGCAAGCACGTTCACGGCGAGGATGCGCCGCGTCAGCGGCGACAATCGGCCGCGGCGCCGATCCCGCCGGACGGCGTCCTGGCGCGCCGCGTCCTGACGGGCCGCGTCCTTCCGGCCGCCGGGCGCCGGCTTGTCAGCCGCGGCCGCCTGACCCTTTGCGGCGTCGGCGCCGGCGCGGCCTTTCGGCCCGGCGAATCCGATGTCGATCTGCGTGCTCATCCCGTTGTCTCAGGCCTTGCCCGACGGATCCGGCACGGGCGGCGCGGCATCCTCTCGGGGCTTCGGTCGCCGGCAAGCCGGATCCCGACCCGGGGTCGCGCCCCGCCGATCCGCGGCGACGAAGCGGCGCCGCGGTCGCGGCGCGATGCGTCCGTTCTTTGCGGCGTCACGCGCTCTAGCATTTCGCTCCCCTCGCCGCAACGCGGCCGTGGCCGCCACTCGAACGGAATTGCCCCGCCCATCCTGGGCGGCCGGGCCGGCTCACCGGTCCCGATAGCGATATCCGACGCCGTAGAGGGTTTCGATCTGCGCGAAGTCGGGATCGACCGCCTTGAACTTCTTGCGCAGCCGCTTGATGTGGCTGTCGATCGTCCGGT
>CAZKCM010000113.1:0-9914 GCA_964551315.1 uncultured Rhodospirillaceae bacterium
CATCGACAAGGCGTTCTCCTGGGAGGCGCCGCTGGCCGTGCACGACATGATGCACATGGTGATCGCCAACGCCTGGAAGGGCGATCCCTACCCGATCGACACGCTGTTCCTGTACATGGCGAACATGGCCTGGAACTCGGCCATGAACACCGCCGGCACCATGGCCATGCTGAGCGACCGCGATCCGGCGACGGGCGGCTACCGGATCCCGCGGATCATCTACGCCGACGCCTACTTCTCCGAGATGGTGGCCTACGCCGACTTGGTGCTGCCCGACACCACCTACCTCGAGCGCTGGGACTGCATCTCGCTGCTCGACCGGCCGATCGGCGACGCCGACGGCGCCGCCGACGCGATCCGCCAGCCCGTGGTGGCGCCCGACCGCGACGTCCGCCCGTTCCAGGACGTGCTGCTCGACCTTGGCGCCCGGCTCGGCCTGCCGGGCCTGGTCGACGAGGACGGGGCGCCGAAGTACCCCGGCGGCTACGCCGACTACATGGTCAACCACGAGCGCGGGCCCGGCGTCGGCCCGCTCGCCGGCTGGCGCGGGCCGGACGGGACGCGGCACGGCCGCGGCGCCCCCAACCCGAAGCAGCTCGAGCGCTACGTCGCCAGCGGCTGCTTCTGGCGGCACGAGCTGGCCGAGGACCAGCGGTTCCACCGCTACGCCAACAAGGCCTACCTCGACTGGGCGGCGGCGATCGGGTTCCTCGACCGGCCGGAGCCGATCGTGCTGCAGCTCTACAGCGAGCCGCTGCAGCGCTTCCGCCTGGCGGCGCGCGGGCACGGCCCGGTGCAGCCGCCGGACGCGCACCGGGCGCGCGTGGAGGCCCACTTCGACCCGCTGCCGATCTGGTACCCGCCGTTCGAGCAGGCGGCGATCGACGCGGCCGCCTACCCGCTGCACGCGGTCACCCAGCGGCCGATGGCGATGTACCACTCCTGGGGCTCGCAGAACGCCTGGCTGCGGCAGATCCACGGGCGCAACCGGCTCTACGTCCACCGCCGCGCGGCGGCGCGGCTCGGCCTCGCCGACGACGACTGGGTCTGGGTCGTCAGCCCCCACGGCCGCGTCAAGGTCCAGATCCGGCTGATGGAGGGGGTGAACGAGGACACGGTGTGGACCTGGAACGCCGTCGGCAAGCGGGCCGGGGCCTGGAACCTCGACCCGGGCGCGCCGGAGGCGACCCAGGGCTTCCTCCTCAACCACCTGATCGCGGAGCTTCTGCCGGAGCGGGACGACGGCCACCGCTACGCCAACGCCGACCCGGTGACCGGCCAGGCGGCCTGGTACGACCTGCGGGTGCGCCTGGAGAAGGCGGCGCCGGCGGAGGCGGGGGAGACCGCGCCGCGCTTCCCTGCCCTGGCGCCGCCGCCCGGCCTCCCGCGGCGGCCGGCCGTGCTGCGCTACGGCGCCGCGTTCCGCGGGCGCCGCGAGGAGTGACGTCGACATGACCAGCCTGCCCACCGACCGGTCGAACAAGCGGCTCGGCCTCGTCGTCGACCTCGACGTCTGCGTCGGCTGCCACGCCTGCGCGGTCAGCTGCAAGGAATGGAACACCGGCGGCCACCCGGCGCCGCTCACCGACACCGACCCGTACGGCCGGGGCGTCGACGGCGTCTGGCTCAACCGCGTCCACAGCTTCGAGGCCGGCGAGGGCGCGGCCGGCCGCACGGTGCACTTCCCCCGGTCCTGCCTGCACTGCGAGGCGCCGGCCTGCGTCACGGTCTGCCCGACCGGCGCCTCCTACAAGCGGGCGGAGGACGGCATCGTGCTCGTCGACGAGGATCTCTGCATCGGCTGCAAGCTGTGCTCCTGGGCCTGCCCCTACGGCGCGCGCGAGTACGACGGCGACACCGGCACGATGAAGAAGTGCACGCTCTGCATCGACCGGATCTACAACGAGACGCTGGAGCCGGAAGACCGCGCCCCGGCCTGCGTCAAGGCCTGCCCGGCCGGGGCCCGGCACTTCGGCGACCTCGGCGACCCCGGTTCGCCGGTGTCCGAACTGGTGCGCGAGCGCGGCGGCTACGACCTCATGCCCGAGATGGGCTACCGCCCGACCAACAAGTACCTCCCCCCGCGCCCGCGCAAGACCCGGGCCGCGGACATCGGCGCGCCGGAGGCGCTCACCCCGGCATCGCGCGAGGGCGGGGCAGGTGAGGGCGCCGACGAGGCCGGCGGGTTCTGGCGGTGGGTCGACCGCGCGCTGTCTCGCTGAGGAGCACGGCATGCATCCCGCCTATTCGATCATCCTCTTCACGACCGCGTCGGGCGCCGGCTACGGCCTGCTCTTCCTCCTCGGGATCCTCGGGGCGGCCGGCACGCTGCCGGCCGAGCGCTGGCTCGGCGCCGCGGGCCTGGGGCTGGCGTTGTTCCTGGTGACGTCCGGCCTGCTCGCATCCACGTTTCATCTCGGCCATCCGGAGCGGGCCTGGCGCGCCCTCTCGCAATGGCGGTCCTCCTGGCTCTCGCGCGAGGGCATGGCCGCGCTCTTCACCTATCTGCCGGCGGTCCTTTACGGCGTCGGCTGGATCGCCTTCGAACAGACCGCCGGACTCTGGGCGGCGTTCGGTGTGCTTGCCGCGGCCGGTGCCGCGGTCACGGTCTACTGCACGGGAATGATCTACGCCTCTTTGCGGACGATCCCGCAGTGGCATACGGAGTGGGTCGTTCCGGGCTATCTGCTGCTCGCTCTCGCCAGCGGCGCGCTGCTCCTCAACCTGTTAATCCACCTCTTCGGGGTCGACCGGCCGCTGTTCCCATGGCTGGCCGTAGCCGGCCTAGCGGCTGCGCTTGCCCTCAAGCTCGTTTACTGGCGCGTGATCGAGGGTGCGGGCGCGGGCAGCGACATCGGGACGGCGACCGGGCTGGATCGCTTCGGGCCGGTGCGGCCGCTCGATGCTCCGCATACGCAGGCGAACTACCTCATGAAGGAAATGGGGTACCGCATCGCCCGCAAGCACGCGCACAAGCTCCGTCGTTACGCAACCATCCTGGCGTTCGCCATACCGATCGCCGTCACGATCGCAACCGCCGCCCTCGAAGGCCCGCTGGCGGCGGCGCTGGCCGTCGGCGCCGTCCTCTCGGCCGCGTTTGGCCTCGTGCTCGAGCGCTGGCTGTTCTTCGCGGAGGCGCAGCATGTGGTCATGCTGTTCTACGGCCGCGGGCCGGCCTGATCGCCCGGTCGCCAGCATATGAGAGGTGCCGCCGGCCGGTAGCCGGCGGCGCCTCTGTCGTGGACCTGGCCTCTCGGAAAGGTGGCCGGCGGCGAGGGATCGCCGTCGCCGCGCGGATCCTCATTGAGCCGCGTGAGCCTCTACCTCTTCCAGCTTCCTCTTCCACCCGACAATTTCGGCAAAGCGCCGGAGTTCCTCCGGCTTCATGTACACCGTGTGCTCCGGCCCGGGATAGGCCCGGCTGCGCACGTCCTCCATGTATCGGCGGATCACGTCCTCCATGATCGGGATGAGATCCGTGTAGATCTTCGAGTGACGTGGGGTGTGCTCCTCATAGAGATGGAACAGATCGGAGCTGATGATGTGCACGCCGTGCGCCTTGTTGCCGGCTCCAAGGCTGATCACCGGCACCGGAAGCGTTTCGGCGAGATACTGGCAGACTTCTTCGGTCGTGACCTCACACATGATCGAGAAGCAGCCGGCGTCGACCATCGCCCAGGCATCGTCGATCAGCTCCTTCGCCCGATCGGCGGTCTTCCCTTGCGCGACGAAGCCGCCGAGCTGAGCCATGCGCATCGGCGTGATGCCGATATGGCCCTGGACCGGGATGCCGGCCTTGACGATGGCCTCGATGTGCTTCGCGTGGTGCCGGTTGCCCTCGCACTTCATGACCTCGGCGTTGGCCTCGGCAACGAACCGGCCAGCGTTCTCGACGGCCTGCTCCGGCGAGACGTGAAAACTCCAGTAGGGCATGTCGACCATGCGAAGCCCATACGTGCTGCCGCGATCGACCGCCTTCGCCATCATCATCACTTCATCGAAGGTGACGGATACCGTGCTCGGATGGCCGAACAGAACCATACCGCCCGTATCCGACACGCACAGGATGTCCATCCCGAGCCGGTCGGCGATGACAGCCGTTCGATAGTCGTAGACCGCCATCTGCGTGATCGGCTCACCCTCCCGCATCTTCTTCATCAGAGCGGGAATCGTGACTTTCTTTCGCTTCGCGGTTTCGGCCATCCGTCTTCCTCCCTTGGCGGATTACCGGCGCTCCGGTCGTTCGTCGATGCGCCGATTCGGTTGACTCCGCAGCCAGAACAGTCGAGTTCCGGATGCATGAAGAACACGATAGCGTGTCCGGCGTCGACATAGTAGTCGCTTGAATATTCAAACTTTCTATTGATGCATAGATGATGATTATGACGACTGGGGTCTGTTAGAATGAACAACATAGAGACTTGAGAGTTCGTATTTTTCTTTTGGATGATCCGTGATCTGTCTCTGGTTCTTATGTCCAGCCAGCTCGCACGCGCTGCTTCGCCGGATCGTGGAACGGATGCTGCACGAGCTTGATGTCCTCGAAGAAGCCGAGCGGGTCCTTCGGGGCGGCGCCGAGTCGCGCCTCGCCGGCCGGGACATAGCCGAGCCCGAGCGGGCCGCCGGCGATCGGGCTCCAGCAGGCCGAGGTCACGGTGATCTGTCCGCGCGCCGGTGGCCAGGCCGCGGCCGAGGGCGGGTGCCAGAGGATCGGCGGCTCCACCGCGGATGCGGTGAAACAAACCAGGCGCCGCCGCGCACTCTGCCGGTCCGCGCGATCGAACCGCGCGAGGCCCGCTTCGGCACTCTTGACCGGAAAGCGGAATTCGTTGGCGAAGAGCACGAGTCCCGCTTCGATGCGCAGAAGGTCGGCGGCCGCAAACCCGGCCGGCCGCACTCGCTCGGCAAGCAGCGGCCAGAGGCGGTGCCCGTCTTGCCGGGAGAGCAGGATTTCGAAACCGGCCTCGCCCGTATAGCCCAGCCGCCCAACCCGACACGGCAGCCCGGCGACCGCGGTTTCGCAATGCGCGAAGTAGGGGAGGAGGGAGAGGTCGGTGGCGACCAGGTCGGCGAGTGACTCAAGCGAACGGGGGCCTTGGACCGCCAGAATGGCGCTCTCGCCGGTAAGGTCCAGGCATTCGACCCCCGGCCCGGCAAGAGCGATCAAGTCCAGGATGTCCTCGTGCCGGCCGCTCATCACCTCGTAAGCCGATTCGCCCAGGTTCCAGATGGTGAGATCCGAGATCAGGGTTCCGTCGACGCGGGTTCGCACAGCGTAACGGATGCGTCCCGGCGCCAGATCGTCCATGCGCCGCCGGACCACATGCCCGAGCGCTGCCAAGGCACCCACGCCTCGGATGCGGGCGCGCGCCACGAAAGAGAAGTCGAAGAGCGCGCAATCCTCGCGGCAGGCTCGCGCCTCCCCGTCAATGGAACCGTAGTCCCGGACCAGCGCCTTGGGATCGAAGCCCGCCATTGCGGTGCGCTCACTAAGAGCTCATAGGACAAGGGCGGCGTTCTTCGCGATCATGCCGACGCCGACCAGGACCAGAAGCCAAGCGACGCTCCGATGGAGGAGCGAATGGGGTACGACGTGGGCGAGCCACGCCCCCAACACCGTTCCCGCCGCGATCGCTGCGGCGATGACGATGCCGAGCGCCGCGTCGAGCCGGCCGTACAGGAGGTTTCCGGCGGTGGCCAGCGCCGCAATCGGCAGCTGGATCGCCTGACTCAGTCCGATGGCCGTCAGGACTGGCAGATCGAGCCAGACGAGCAGCGGCACGAGGATCAGAGGCCCGCCCGTGCCGGTAAGGGCGGATCCGAAGCCACACACGGCCCCCAAGGTCGCGAGGCAGCCATTGCCGAGCTCGGTTCGTCGCTGGCGGCCGGGCGGCCTTGGCCGCAGGGCATTGGCCCCTGCGAACAGGATAAGGGCGGCGATCGCGATCTCGAGTACGGTACCGGACGCTTTCGAGCTGGCCCAGGCACCAAAGAACGCGGCCGGTATGGCGCCGAGGAAGAGCCACGGCGCCATGCTCCACGCGATCGAGCCTTGGCGCGCGTAAATGGTCGTGCCGATCACGCCGCTCGCCAAGTAGCTGAACATGGCGGCGGCGACCGCGACGTGAACGTCAATCCCGCCCGCATAGGTGAGGGCGGGCACCAGCAGGACTCCGCCGATTCCGACGCACCCAACGAGGAACCCGACGAGCGCGCCGAAGAGACCGAGTTCCAGGAAACCGATTGCGCTCACACCCGCTCCACAGAGTCCCGGCAGCCGATCTTTCGCCCGAGACCGTTTCCGTGCCGGGTCGGCAGCCTATCAGCATCATGGCCGATCCAGCGCCGGGAGGGAAATCGAGAGCGCAAAATGGACAATAGCCGCCATTTATCGGCATACTCTCCTACACGGGTGTTGGAAATGATCGGCGAGCATAACGCCGGGTGACCCGCTGAGAGGAAGCGATAGAGAGGCGATGTTCTTTCGGCAGTACGAGTATCTTGTCGCGCTCGCCCAGGAACAGCATTTCGGACGAGCGGCGGAGCGGTGCAACGTCTCGCAGCCAAGTCTGTCCAACGCAATCAAGCAGATGGAGCTCGAGCTCGGGGTCCCAATCGTCCTGCGCGGACAGAAGTTTCAGGGGTTCACGCCCGAAGGTTTGCGTGTCGCCGAATGGGCCAAGCGCCTAGTGGCGTACCGCGATGCCATGCGTGACGAGATCGGTGCAATGCGCAAGGAGCTGCAGGGGCGCCTCCGACTCGGTGCCTTGCCGACGAGCTCTCCCATGCTGCCCGCGCTTACGGCGGCCCTCGTCCGCAAGCATCCCGGCGTGCGGGTCGATATCCAGTTCCTCGGGATCGATGCGATCAAGCACGGTCTCAGCGATTACTGGCTGGATATCGCGATCACCTATCTCAACCGCAAGGAGCTCGAACGCTACAGCCTGCATCGGCTCTACGTCGAGAAGCTCTCGCTGCTCGTTCCGGACATGCCCGAGTTCAGGGAACGAACGTCGATCACCTGGGCCGAGGCGGTTCAGTTGCCGCTCGGGCTGCTGCGCAAGAACGCCAACGAATGGCACATCGTCGACGACGTCTTCGCTCAGATCGGCTATGAGCCAAAGCCGCTGATCGAGTGCAACTCGATCCTGCATCTCCTCTTCCACGTCCGTTCGGGCGAGATCGTCACCGTGATGCCGAGCCATTTCGTGGAACTGCCGGGCTTGCTTCCGGGAACCCGGGCTCTCGAGCTTGTCGAGCCTGCCGTGACCCACGACGTTGGCCTGGTCTGGATGGAGGGTGAACCGATGCTGCCGATGGCCAAGGCGATGGTTTCGGTCGTCAAGGAACTGCAGAAGTCCGGTGAACTCCTCTCGCGGTTCGGGGAACTGGCGGCACTGTAGCGGCAGCGGTACGCTCTTCGGCGAGAGTCTTGCCGGGGCTGCAACGAGCGGGTAGGTCGCACCACGCCGCCGATGCGGCGCTTAACCTTGATCGCTCCACGCGGGTTGGTCGGGCCTCACTCTCGATCGTCGCTGCTGTCAGGCTTGGGAAGCAGCGGCTTTGGCATCAATTATCTTCGCGGGCGCGGACGACGGCCCGCCCATAGGCCGCCGCCCAAGCCGCCTCGCTTCACCGCGGACGACCTGTTGAGGTTCAACAACTAGACGGTGCGCTTACCACTGATCAAGAGATCTGCATTTTCAGTTCATGCGCATCGGGCAACACCGGCCTCATGAACGAGAATCGCGGCCGCTAGGTCCTCCAATGCGGTGCCAACGGACTTGAAGACCGTGATCTCCGCATCGGACTGCCGACCGGGATGGCGATCGTTCGCGAGATCGAAGAGATCCCCGACTATATCGGTCGGTGCCAATGCCCCGCTGCTGATTGCATGGATTACTTCTCCCGCTTCGGCCAACGCTCCCGCGCGCGTGTCCACGAATACTCGGCCCCTTGTCATAAGGCTTTCATCCGCCTCGCGCATGGACGGCCGGAAGGCCCCCACAAGATCGACATGGGTTCCCGGGCGAACCCACTGTCCGGACAGGATCGGATCGGTCGACATCGTCGCACAACTAATCACGTCGGCCTCTTGCGCGGCCTGACGAAGATCGCCTACGGCCACCGCCGGAATGCCGCCTTGCGCAAGCTCGGCGGCAATGGCCTCCGCCTTGCTCAAGTTCCGTCCCCAGATCGATACGGTTTCGTAGGCGCGCACGACCGAATGCGCTTCCGCCAGGTTGCGCGCCACGCGCCCGGTCCCAACGATCAACAGACGTCGCACGTCGGCGCGCGCAAGATACGTGGCAGCAAGCGCTGAGGCCGCCGCAGTCCGTCGCGCCGTGAGCTCACCGCCTTCGATGACGGCGACGATTTCGCCCGTGCGGCCGTCCGAAAGAATGTAGCTGCTCGAGACGGCGGGCAGCGAGCGGCTCGCGTTTCCTGGAACAACGTTGGCAATCTTGACCCCGATATAACGCCCGCTGATCCAAGCCGGCATCAGCAGCATCGCCGCGGCGGGCTCCCCGGCCATCGGCACGTCATGGTGATGCCGAACGGGCGTTTCGCATCCCGAGCGGAACATCTCCCGAATGCCGTCCAGCAGAACCTGCCAGCCAAGCGCCCGACGCACTTCATCGGCTCCATACAAGTGCATGGACTTTCCCGGTCCGTGTGTGGATGTGTCTTTGGTTTACGGTTCGTCGTTGATCTCGGCGTCGCCCCGGCCGGCGGTTTCCGCCTTCAGTGCTTGGGTCGAAGCGAGTCGCGGCGCTCCGGCATCGTCAGGAAGCTGTCCATGACGTGCAGAAAGCGGTGACGGTTCATTGCCTGCGGCCCGACATGCGCCTGCCCAGCCATTAGGCAGAACTGCTTCTCCTTGTTTGGCAGGCGACGAAAGAACTCGATCAGATCGTCGTCGGTCGCGATGCCGTCGAACTCGCCACGAATGATTTGGACCGGGCAAAGGATCTTGGCCGGATCCACGATCGGCAAGTTCGCCGACATATCCAGATACGTTCCGGTAGGGAACGTATCATCCAGAGCCAGCTCGTAATCGGCCCAAGCCTCGGCGACCAGAGGCTCGGCGAATGCCGGGTGATCCCGGTTGAAGATCGTTTGAAAGAAAGCCCGATCAATCTTGCGGCGGTTGCTGCCACGCCATTCCGCCAAGCGTTCTCGCCGCTTCTCCAGCGTTGGCGAGCCCTTGCCCGTCCACACGAAACCATCGAGGACCAGCCGGTCGACAACGTCCGGGCGGGCCTGCGCGAAAGCCGCGGCGCGCAACGCACCGCCGGACTGGCCGAAGAACGCACCGCTCGATCGCCCGGTCTCCTTCGCGACCAGCAGCATGGCAGCGTTGAGATCGTCGATCGCGCAAGCGATATCGGAGTTGCTTTCGGTCCGCGACGATCGGCCATACCCATCGTGGTCCATGGTCCACACGTCGAAGCCAAGCTTCGCGAAGTGGTCCATCATCGAATAGTCGTCGTGGCCGGGGATGTGCAGATCGAAGCTCGGCAGCGCCGAAAGGGACGATCCGTGTATCAGGAACAGGATCGGGCGGCCGCCGTTCACATTCTCCTCGAGGCGCTTTCGATAGACGAAGAGATCCGCATTGCCTTTTTTCACCCAGTACTCGTTGCTGACAATCGTGCTCATTATGTTCCGCCTCAGGAATGGAAAGGGAGGACGCCGGCCGAATCACCCCAGGTTATTGCTTGTTCGGGTAAATCACGTCTTCGGCATAGCGATGCATCCACTCGATGTCCTGCTGGCTCAAGTAATCACCTTTGCGGCGACGTCTTGGCCCTCGCCGACCCCGGCGTCGTCGTCGACCTCGTCGAGAACCACCTCAACCGGGCGCCCTAGAGCGGCGAACGGAGCCCCCCGCGCGGGGGAGCGCGGCCCGC
>CAZKCM010000114.1:0-9865 GCA_964551315.1 uncultured Rhodospirillaceae bacterium
GCTCGAGCGCATCATGCTCGAGGACGGCCCCGCCTGCATCCCGCTGTGGCGCGCCTGGTTCACGGCCATGGACAAGCGGGTCAAGGGCTATCGCGCTCATCCGACCTCTTACATGTTCTGCGAAGAGTGGTCGCTCGAGGCGTGAGTTGGGTGAGAGAAGGGAGGCGCGGCGGATGCGCCTCCCTCGCTCGACCAGGATATCGCCCGCTGCATCCGTATAAGGCGAGGCCGGCGTGATCGCGTTCTTCGCCAAGCGGTTCGGCTATCTGCTGCTCACGATGGTCGTGGTTTCCTTTGCGATTTTCGTGATCATGGAAGCCACACCGGGCCAGGTGGCGCGCAAGATTCTCGGTCCCTTCGCGACCCAGCATCAGGTCGATCTGCTGACCGAGGAGATGGGGCTCAACCGGCCGCTGATCGTGCGCTATGCCGAGTGGGCCGGCAACGTCCTGCAGGGCGATCTCGGCCGCTCGACCCTTTACAAGCAGCCGGTAGCGAATGTGCTCTGGAACCGGCTGGGGAACACGGCGGTCCTCGCGGCGATCGCCTTCGCCATCATCGTTCCGGCCTCGATCGTCCTCGGCGTGGCGGCAGGCATGCGCGAGGCATCGAAGCTCGACCGAACGATATCGATTGCCAGCATCGTCACAACCTCGATCCCGGAGTTTGCCTCCGGCGTTTTCCTGGCCACGATCTTCGTGATCGGACTGGGCATTCTGCCGGGCACCTCCACTCTGGACACGGGCGGCGGCTGGTCGATCGCTTCGCAGCTCGTGCTGCCGGTCGCCGTCATGGTGCTCTATGACCTCGGCTACGTCGTACGCATGGTGCGGGCGTCCATGGTCGACGTGATGACGCGGCCCTATATCCGGACCGCGGTACTCAAGGGGCTGTCGTTCCGCGACGTCATCATCAAGCACGCGATGCGTAATGCCATGATAGCCCCCTTCACGGTGATCCTGCTGCAGATCAACTATCTCGTGACAGGCGTCGTCGTGGTGGAAGCCGTCTTCGCCTATCCCGGCTTTGGCCGCATGGTGCTGGAGGCCGGGCTGGCGCAGGACATCGCCGTAATCGAGGCGGCGACGCTGGTCGCCGTATTCATCAACGTCATGGCGCAGATCATCGGCGATCTCGGCTACATGTACCTCAACCCGCGCATCCGATTCACCTAGGAGGCCAGAGAGGATGGCCGTCGAAACGACACGCGAGGTAGCGACGAAGCCGACCGGAGCAGCAGCGCCGGGATGGCTGCGTCGGCTGTCGCTGATCCGGGAATCGCCGGTCGGCATGATCGGCGCCGTCCTGGTGCTCTTCTGGGTGTTCGTCGCGCTGTTCGCGCCGTGGCTCGCACCTTACGATCCGAACGCCAACGACTATATGGCGCTGGCCGATCCGACGCCGTCGGCCGAGCACTGGCTCGGGACGGACAATCAGGGACGCGACATCCTTTCGCGGATCATCTGGGGGTCGCGGACGGTTCTCACGGTCGGCCCAATCGCCGTCATCTGCGGCTATTTGGTGGGATGCACCCTGGGGCTTCTCGCCGGCTACTATCGGGGCTGGGTCGACATCGTGATGATGCGGATCGCCGACATCATCCTGTCGTTCCCGGTCATCATCCTCTACATCGTGATCATCGCGATCTACGGTCCGTCCGCCCTCAACATCATCATTGCGGTCACCTTCACGGCGGCGCCGCAGATCATCCGTATCGTCCGCGGCCTGACACTGGAGATCCGCGAGCGCGACTATGTCGCCGCCGCCAAGATGCGGGGCGAGCCAGCCTGGTACATCATGCTGGTCGAGATCCTGCCGAACGCCCGCGGGCCGCTGATCGTCGATGCCTGTCTGCGCATGGGATACACGACGATCGCGATCGGCGTCCTGGGCTTCCTCGGCCTCGGGTTGCCGCCTCCGGATCCGGACTGGGGCGGCATGGTCAAGGACACCTACGGCTACATGCAGACCTGGCCGCATATGGCGTTGATCCCCTGCGCCGCGATTTCCTCGCTCGTCGTCGGCTTCAATCTCCTGGCGGACGGCCTGCGCGAGATCAGCCTGCGTGACTGAGAGGCAGTGGCAACGGTGGTAACCCAGAAAACGCCCGTTCTCGAGCTGCAGAACGCCAGCATCTCCTACTTCACCCGTGCCGGCGAGATCAATGTCGTGCCGGACCTGAGCTTCTCGCTCGATCAGGGCGAAGCGCTCGGCCTGGTCGGCGAGTCCGGATGCGGCAAGTCGACGGTTGCCTTCGCGATCATGCGTTATCTCGGCGGTGCGGGCCGGCTCACCGGAGGCCGCATCCTGTTCGAGGGCCGCGACATGGGCGCCATGTCGGAGGAGGAGCTTCGGAAGATCCGCGGCGGCAAGATGGCGATGGTCTACCAGGACCCTATGAGCAGCCTCAATCCGGTCCTGCGGATCGGCGAACAGCTCATGGAGGTGCCGATCATCCACCAGGGCGCGAGCCGGGCCGAGGCGCGTTCCCGTGCTCTCCACATGCTGCGGGAGGTCAACCTTCCGGACCCGGAGAGCGTGTTCGACCGATATCCGCACCAGCTCTCGGGCGGCCAGCAGCAGCGCGTCGTCATCGCCATGGCGCTCATGGCGGAACCGTCGCTCCTGGTCATGGACGAGCCGACAACCGGGCTCGACGTCACGGTCGAGGCGGCGGTGCTCGACCTCGTGCGCCGACTCCGGCAGGTTCACAACTCGGCCATCGTCTTCATCAGCCACAACCTCGGCACCGTGGTCCGGATCTGCGACCGGATCGGCGTCATGTATGCCGGCGAGCTGGTCGAAGAGGGACCGATCGGGGAGGTGTTCCGGCGACCGAGTCACCCCTACACGCGCGGCCTGCTGAGCTGCATCCCCGCACTCGGCACCGACAAGCGGTCGACGCCGCTTGTACCTATCCCGGGACAGGTGCCGCCTGCGCTGCATCGGCCAAAGGGTTGCATTTTTGCCTCGCGCTGCTCCTATGTGGAGCCCGGTCGCTGTACGGCGCATCGCATTCCGATGGATTATGTCGGCGGCAGCGAGATGCACCGCGTGCAATGCGTTCGGACGGACGAGTTGGGTCCGTTCAGCCGCCCGACGGTGGAGGTCGAGGCCGCGTTCACGAACCGCGAGGCGGAGCCGGTGCTGGAGATTGAGCACCTGCGGAAGGTCTACCATCAATCGGCCGGCATCTTCGACCGCACCGGCGGCTACGACGTCAAGGCGCTGAACGACATTTCCCTTTCGGCGAAACGCGGCACGACGCTGGCGATCGTCGGGGAATCGGGCTGCGGGAAATCGACGTTGGCCAAGGTCCTGACCGGGCTCGAAGAGGCAACCAGCGGCAAGGTCCTGCTGGAGAAGGAGGAGATCGGCGGCGTGCCGGTCGAGAAGCGTGCGGCGGCGCTGAAGCGCAAGCTGCAGATGGTCTTCCAGAATCCCGACAGCACGCTCAACCCTAGCCACACGGTCGGCTATGTGGTGACCCGGGCGTTGAAGCGGCTGAAACGGATCAGCACGCGCGACGCCCGCCGGCAGGCCGTCTCCCTTCTGGAGACGGTGAAGCTGCCCGCCGACTTCATGACGCGCAAGCCGCGCCAGCTCTCCGGCGGCCAGAAGCAGCGCGTGGCAATCGCCCGGGCGCTCGCCGGCGATCCCGATCTCGTCATCGCGGACGAACCGGTTTCGGCGCTCGACGTTTCGGTCCAGGCGGCGATTATCAACCTGCTGATCGAAATCCAGGCCAGCCGCGACGCGACGCTCGTCTTCATCTCGCACGACCTTTCGGTCGTCCGCTACCTGGCCGACCGGGTCGCGGTGATGTATCTCGGCAAGGTCGTCGAGTTCGGCTCGGTCGAGGAGGTCTTCAACCCGCCCTATCATCCCTACACCGAAGCGCTCCTGTCGGCAGTGCCGATCCCCGATCCGGATCTGCAGCAGAAGCGCATCATCCTCGAGGGCACGCTGCCGAGCGTCACCGACATCCCGAAGGGCTGCCCGTTCGCGACGCGCTGCCCCCGGAAGGTCGGAGAGATCTGCGACACGACCCCGCCGCCGGAGCACCGGACCGAGACCGGCCACCGCATTCTTTGCCACATCCCGCTCGAAGAGCTGGAGCGCTACGAGCCGGTCATCTCGACCGCCGCGGCGGAGTAGGGCGTTTACCGCAGAGACACAGAGGCACAGAGAAAGTCAAATCCTCCCGTGTCTCTGTGCCTCTATGGTTCAAGAGGGAGGATTTCCGAGCGCCGAGGCGACGAGTTGGTGGAAATGATGCACCGCGTGCTCGCTGATCTGGGTTCGGTCGCGATCGACGATGAAGCGGCCCTGGCAGTAGCCGCGTGAGTGCAGGCCGCGCTGCACCGATTCGCACAGATTGTTGTCCTCGATCGTCAGGATGTTGTTGGCATAGTCGATACGTGCCTGCTCCTGCTCGCTGAGGTTCTTGTCGAGGAAATAGTAATCGGTGATCTCCAGGGTCCGCTCCGGCCCGAGGGGCTTCAGGTAGAACAGTGCCATGTTGCTGGAGCCGGGGGAGACGTTGATCGTCGTCGTCGGCCATAGCCACCAGAACGCGCCGACCTGCGAGGCGGCGTTCGGGTCGAACTTGAAGGCCTTGTTGTCCGGCCGGCCGCTCCGGCTGATATGGGTCGAGTAGATCCCGTGGGTGGTCGAGCGATAGCTGTCCATATCGACAAGCTGCGCGAAGGCGGGGTGCGCCGGTTCGCAGTGATAGCATTCGAGGAAGTTATCGACGATCACCTTCCAGTTCGCCTCGACGACCCAGCTCGCGCTCGAGACCTTGGTCAGACGATCGAGGTCGGGGATGTACCGGCGCAGCTCGGCCATCAGCCCGCCCGACTGCTCGGCGAGCGGCGTGGCGTCGGGATCGAGATTGACGAAGATGAGCGGCCCGAACTCCTCGAGCCGGACCTCCTTGAGACAGAACTCATCCTTGTTGAAGCCATCGACCTTCTCGCTGCCGCGCGCGGTCCGCAGCGCACCGTCCAGGTGGTAGGACCAGGCGTGGTAGGGGCAGGTGATCACCCGGGCACGCCCGGCGCCGCGCACCAGTTCGTGAGCCCGGTGCGAGCAGACGTTGTAGAAGGCACGCAACCGGCCGTCCTTGCCGCGGGCGATGAACAGGTTCTGGTCGAGGACGTTGCAGGTGATGTAGCTGCCGATCTCCGGCAGGTCTTCGACGTGTCCGGCATACTGCCAAGACCGGAAGAACACCGCCTCGCGCTCCTGCTCGAATATGGTGGGGTCGGTGTAATACCGTGCGGGCAGGGTATAGGAGCGCGCGGGATCGGGGTGCAGCTCCTTCTCCCGGAAAGGGCGGATGATCTCGGCGTTCGACATGGCGGCACCACGGATAAGGTCTGACTTACGGAACTTGCCCAATCTAGCAGGGCTTCAGGGATTCCCGCTGTCGCAAATCCGACATCGCCGATGCTTGTGGAGTCGGACCGGTCGGCCGTAGAGTGCGGCCCGCGCCGATCGGAAACGACGGCCGGGAAACGAGAAGACGGAGGGGGAAGCCATGGCGCGTGACCCGCGGTACGATATCCTGTTCGAGCCGGTGAAGATCGGCCCGGTCACGGCGAAGAACCGCTTCTATCAGGTACCGCATTGCAACGGGATGGGCCACGCGATGCCGCGGGCGATGGCGGCCATGCGCGGCATGAAGGCGGAAGGCGGATGGGCCGTGATCTGTACCGAGGAATGCGAGATCCACCCGAGCGGCGACGTCTCCCCTTACGTCGAGGCGCGGCTGTGGAGCGACGACGACATTCCGACATACGCCCTCATGACGGAGGCGGTGCACGAGCACGGGGCGCTGGCCGGCATCGAGCTCGTCCACAACGGTCCGTCTTGCGCCAATCTCTACAGCCGCGAGGTTCCCATCGGCCCGTCCCACCAGCCCGTCAACGGCTACGCGCCGTTCCAGGCGCGGGCGATGGACAAGGCCGACATCCGCGCCTATCGGCAGTGGCACAGGGACGCGGCGCTCCGCGCGCGCAAGGCGGGCTTCGACATCATCTACGTCTACGCGGGCCATGACCTGTCCCTGCCGATGCATTTCCTGCAGCGCCGGCGCAACGACCGGATCGACGAGTATGGCGGCAGCCTGGAGAACCGCGCGCGGCTCTTCCGCGAGGTCATCGAGGACACGAAGGAGGCGGTCGGCGATACCTGCGCCGTGGCGGTGCGCATGGCGGTCGAGGAACTGCTCGGCGAGGACGGCATCACCAGCGAGGCGGAGGGTCGCGAGGTCATCGAGATGCTGGCGGAGCTGCCCGACCTCTGGGACGTGAACGTCAGCTCCTGGTTCAACGATTCCACCACCTCGCGCTTCCAGCCCGAGGGCTCGCAAGAGCGGTACATCGCCTTCGTCAAACAGGTTACGACGAAGCCGGTCGTCGGCGTCGGCCGCTTCACCTCTCCGGACACCATGGTGTCGATGATCCGCCGCGGCATCCTCGACATGATCGGCGCGGCGCGCCCGTCGATCGCGGATCCCTTCCTGCCGAAGAAGATCGAGGAGGGGCGGCTGGAGGACATCCGCGAATGCATCGGCTGCAACATCTGCGTCAGCGGCGATTTCACGATCACGCCGATCCGCTGTACCCAGAACCCGACCATGGGGGAAGAGTGGCGCAAGGGCTGGCACCCAGAGATCATTCCGGCGAAGACGTCGGATGACGCGGTGCTCGTCGTCGGCGCGGGGCCGGCGGGCCTCGAATGCGCGCGGGCCCTCGGGCAGCGCGGCTACGCCGTCCATCTCGCCGAGGCGACCACCGAGCTGGGCGGGCGGGTGACGCTGGAATCGCGCCTGCCCGGCCTCGCCGAGTGGGCGCGGGTACGCGACCACCGGGTCCTGCAGATCGGCAAGATGCCGAACGTCGAGGTCTATCGCGACAGCCGCCTGACGGCGGAGCATGTGCGCGAGTTCGGCGTGCCGCACGTGGTGATCGCGACCGGCGCGCGCTGGCGCCGCGACGGCGTCGGGCGCGACCGCATCCGGCCGGTACCGGGATTCGACCGTTATCCGGTCTACACGCCCGACGACCTCATGGCCGGCGCCGTCCCGCCGGCCGGGCCGGTTGTGGTCTTCGACGACGACCACTACTACATGGGCGGCGTATTGGCGGAGAAGCTCCGCCGCGACGGGTTCGAGGTGGCACTGGTGACTCCGGCCGAGGCGGCATCGGCCTGGACGGCCAACACGCTCGAGCTGAAGCCGATCCAGAAACGGCTCCTGGAGCTCGGCATCGAGATCATTCCCAATCGGACGGTCACCGCTTTCCGCGGCGACCATGTGGAGCTCGCCTGCGTCTTCACCGGCCGGCGGAGCGAGAGGCCCTGCGCGTCGGTGGTGACGGTGACCGCCCGCCTGCCGGAGGAGGGGCTGTATCGGGAGCTGCAATCCGATCCGGACGCGCTCGCGGCCGCGGGCATCCGCTCGGTGACCGCGATCGGCGACGCCCTCGCGCCGGCCACCATCGCCGCGGCCGTTTATGCCGGCCACCGCTACGCGCGCGAGCTGGGCGAGCCGCCGGCGCCGGCCGTACCCTTCAAGCGGGAGCTGCCGATCAGCGCTTGAGCCAGTCGCGGAACCGGTAGGACCAGTAGACGAGCTGCACGGCGGCGAGTCCGGCGGGACCGCCCGTCCAGGAGAGGCCAAAAGGCGCGAACAGCCGGTAACGGTCGTCCCCCTCGGCGATGGCGGCAGCGACGCGCTCGCCCGCCATCGTCGTCGTTGCCATGCCGTGGCCGCCGAAGCCCATGCAGTACCAGGCGCCGGGCGAAACCTCGCCGATCTGCGGCATGGCGTGCGTCGGATAGCCCATCAGCCCGGCCCAGGCGGTCTCCGCCCGGATGCCTTCGAGCTGCGGGTAGACCTCGAGGAGCCGGCGGAGAAGCAGCCGGGCCAGCCGCCGTGGCTCCGAGCGGCGAACGGTGATGCCGCCACCCCACAGAATCCGCGTGTCGGCAAGGGGGCGATAGTAGTCGAAGTCGAAGCGGGAATCGATGGCGCTGTAGGGGCCGCGGATCGCCGTCTGCAGCCGTTCGCCCAGCGGCTCCGTCACCATGACATAGGTGGCGACCGGCTGGATCGCCGCGGAAAGCCGGCGGTGCAGCCCGTTGATGTAGCCGCCGCAGGCGAAGACGACGGCGCGGGTGCGGACCCGCCCCTCGGCCGTGCTGACGATCTTCGTCGGCCCGTCGAGCTCGGTCTCCGTCACTGCGGACATCTCGAAGAGCCGGCCGCCTCGGGACTCGACGGCGGCGGCCACGCCGAGCGCATAGTTGAGCGGATGGAAGTGGAACGCTTCGGGGTTGTAGAGCGCACCGTGGTACCGGCGGGTGATCAAGACCTCCCGCAGGCGCTCGCGCGGCCAGATCTCCAGCTCGACGCCAAAGGTCTCGCCCATGTAGTCCCGCTCGCGCCGCACCGCCGCCGGGTCGTTGGTCCACCAGGCCTTGAGGGCACCCGAATCGACCGGAGCGCAGGGGATCTCGTATTGGTCGATGCGGCGTCGCACGAGACGGACCGCCTCGCGCGTCAGCTCATACAGCTCCCGCGCCCGGTCGCGGCCGACGCGCTTCACCACCGACTCCGGGCCGCAGGCGAAACCCGGCGAGACGAGGCCGCCGTTGCGCCCGGAGGCGCCCCAGGCGACGCGTCGGGCCTCCAGCAGCACCACGGAACGGCCCCGCTCGGCAAGCCCGAGTGCCGTGGACAACCCCGCCAGCCCGCCGCCGACGACGCAGACTTCCGTCTCGATATCGCCGCGCAGGACCGGCCGCGGCGGCACCGGGGTTGCCGTGCGGGCGTAATAGCTGTCGATATGACCGGCGGCCATGGAACGCTCTTGGCAAGAACGCCCCGATGACGGGACCGGGGGCGATCCTAGGGGCTCGCCAAAAGTATGGACAAGCCCGGGCGGGGTGCACAAGGGCTCAGCCTGTCGGGTCTCCTGCTCTCAACGGGATAGCCGCTGAACCCGTTGCGAGCTTGGTGCGGCGGGCTATTTCGACCGCGGAGAGAATCGTGGCACCGGCAGCGGAGCGCACCGTGCGGAGGGCTTTCCCGGCATTGGAGGACTTTGGGCGAACCCCTAAGTGGTCATCGACCTCCCTTTTTCTTGTCATAGGCGTCTTGCGCCTGCTGTATCTCATGCAAATGGTTGATCGCCCAATCAAACGCCGCGCCGAGCGGAACCTGAAGGGTACGCCCAAGTTCCGTGATTGAGTATTCGACCGCGACCGGCGAGGTGGGGAGTACGTTCCTTGCTATCAGTCCATTGCGCTCCAGACGCCGCAGAGCCTGCGAGAGCGCCTTGTGCGTGACTCCTTCCAGCCTCCGCCTGAGCTCGTTGAAGCGAGTCGGCTTCTCGATAAGGACGGTGAAGATCATCACCGACCATTTATTGGCAACCTGATCGAAGAAAGAGCGTGCGGCGCAGTCGGCAAAGAATACTGCGTCACCCTGGCACGACATCCCGATATCCTTCCGTATACCTACGCACCTGTCGGTGCATTCTTGATCCTAGATATCCAATAGATACTTAATCCGCAACCGCACGGGAGCGAGGGTGCTGCGTCGGTTCACGCCCGCGCGTCGGCGACACCGCTGGGCTTTGCAAAGGACAGAGGATTCAAATGAAAACCAAACAGTATGATCTTTCCCGACGCAGCCTGCTGAAGTTTGCTGGCGCGACGGCTGTTGCGACCACAGTTTTCGGGAGTGCGTCGGCAACGGCAGCTCCTCCTGTGGCGGCGAAGCTCTTTTACACCGATGTCGGCACCGGCAAGAATTTGATGCTCCTGCACGGCTGGACCTGCGATTCCAACG
>CAZKCM010000115.1:0-9796 GCA_964551315.1 uncultured Rhodospirillaceae bacterium
TGGCGATCTACGGCTGGGAAAGCCCGAAGCAGGCCGCGCTCTACACGCGGAAGGCCGACCGGAAGCGCCTCGCCGGCGCGGCGATGCATCTCCTTATGCCGGCCGAAAGTGTCCCACCTGCCGGCGGCCATCCTGGGCGGTGGGACAAAAAGCAACGAAAAACCCTGAAAATTCAAGGCCGAAAAATCAGGATGGTGCCCAGGGGCGGAATCGAACCACCGACACCGTGATTTTCAGTCACGTGCTCTACCAACTGAGCTACCTGGGCACGTCGCCGATCCGTGCAGACCACGCATCGGGAGACCCGGCTTATAGAGAAAATCGCCGGACCTGTCCAGCGGGTGTGACCGCTGTCCGACCGGTCCGACGGCGAGACCCTACTCCTCCCGTTCGGGGCTGTCGGCTCCGGTCTCCGGCCCCTCCTCCGTCGGCACGCGGTAATCGCCCTTGAGCCACCGGCCGAGGTCGATGTCGGCGCAGCGGCGGGAGCAGAAGGGCCGGAACTCCTGCACCGCCGGTGCCCGGCAGATCGGACAGAGCCGACGCTTGCCGCCCGCGGCCGCCCCATGTCGCCGTGCCGCCAGATTCTCAATCTTCGCCATGGCTGCGATCCTTCAAACCTCCTTCGGTCGCACCGCCGTTCCGCCGAATTCGCCCCCTCCCGTCGCAGACCGGGCACGCAACCGTCAACTGCTCCTCGAGCGAGGCGCCCCGACGGCGGCGGGTCATTTCCACCAGGGCGCCCAAGGACGACATCGCCCCCACCCGGCAGGGCGCTGGATCCGCCGACACCGCCTCGCGGAGTGCCTCGACCACCCGCCGCCGCTGGCCCCGCGACGCGAGGTCGATGAAATCCACGACGAGGATTCCGCCTAGATTGCGCAAGCGGACCTGCCGCGCAATTTCCGCCGCCGCCTCCAGGTTGGTTCGCAGCAGCGCCCGCTCGCCGCCGGTCCCTCCATAGGGGTCGCCGACCTCGCGGCCGCTGTTGACGTCGATCGCCGTCAGGGTCCGCCCCGTCTCGAACAACAGGGAGCCGCCCGAGGGAAGCGGCACCGACGGTTCGAGCGCCGCCTCCACCTCTTCCTCGATCTCCGCGGGACCTGGCACCCAGTCACGCTGCGGCCGAAAGACGAAGCGGTCGGCCAGGGCCGGCATCGTCTCGGCGCAGCGCCGGCGCAGCTCCTCCGCGGCCCGCCGGCCGTCAACGAGGATCGCGTCCGGCTCGTCCTCGCCGCTGTCCCGCAGCACCTGTAGGACGGGATCGTCGCGGTAGAGCAATCGCGGCGGCCGCGCCCCGCGATGCTCCTCGACGATCCGCCGCCAGACCGCCCGAAGACCGGTCGCCTCGGCGGCCAGGGCATCCGTCCCGGCGCCGGTCGCCGCCCGCCGGACCACGAACCCGCCCTCCCCGCCCGGGACCGCCCGGGCCATGGCCTGCGCGAGTCGCTCGCGCTCCGGTCTGTCTCGGATCCGCTCGGACAGGGAGACCGCGGAGGCCCACGGATCGAACAGAAGAAGGCGCCCCGACAGCCGCGGCCGTGCGGTCAGCCTAGGCCCCTTCCCGTCCCGCGCGTCGCGCGCGACCTGAACGATCAGCGCCGCGCCCTCGCTTGGCACCTCCCCCTGCTCACCCGGGCCGAACTCGCCCAGGGGCAGAAAGCCCGGCCGGGCCTCACCGATCTCGACGAAGGCCGCGCCGAGCCCCTTCTCGACCCGCACCACGCGGCCGAGATAGACATTGCCGATGCGGCTTTCCAGCCCCGCCCGCTCGATCCGGAACTCGATCAACCGGCCGCGTTCGACGGACCAGAGGGCAATCCGCGTTTCATCGGGCCCTACGGAGACAAGCAGCAGCGCGCGGCTCATTGCCGATGCCCGCCATAGCCCAGGCCCTTGAGGAGCGCGTTCGTCTCGAAGAGCGGCAGCCCTACGACGTTCGAGTAGGAGCCGTTGATCCAGGAGACGAAAGCGGCCGCGCGCCCCTGGATCGCGTAGCCACCGGCCTTGCCGCGCCATTCCCCGCTGGCGATGTAGGCTTCGATCTCGCACGGGCTCAGGCGCTTGAAGGCGACGCTGGTGGTCACCAGGCGGGTCACGCGCCTGCCTCCCGGCTCCGCCACGCAAAGCCCGCCAAGAACCCGATGTCGACGTCCGGACAGCAGAGCCAGGCAGGCGCGCGCGCCGGCCTCGTCCTCCGGCTTGGGGAGAATGCGGCGGCCGCAGGCAACGACGGTGTCGGCGGCGAGAACAAAGGATTGCGGGTGCCTGCCCGCCACGACTTCGCATTTACGGGACGCGATTCGCCGCGCATAGGCGGCGGGCAGCTCGCGCCGCAGCGGCGTCTCGTCGATCGCCGGCGGCTCCACGGCGTCCGGCCGGATGCCGATCTGGTTCAAAAGGTCAAGCCGTCGCGGCGACGCCGACGCCAGGACCAAGGCCGGCCGTTCCGGCCGTCGCGCGATCATGCCTCTCGAGTGCCCGGCGGAGCGATTGCTACTTGTAGCGGAAAGTGATCCGACCTTTCGTCAGATCGTACGGGGTCATCTCCACATTCACCCGGTCCCCCGCCAGGACGCGGATGCGGTTCTTGCGCATCTTGCCCGAGGTATGCGCGAGCACCTCGTGGTTGTTATCGAGCTTCACCCGGAACATCGCATTGGGCAGCAGTTCCGTCACCGTTCCAGAAAACTCGATCAGATCCTCTTTGGCCATCTACCCTCCATTGGCTGTTGTCGGAAGGGGGCGCCGCGGCGGGCGTCATCCCGCCCCGCCACCGTTCCGGAACTTGCGATTCGGCGCGGATCATAGCGCCATCCGTCATCCCGAACAAACGCCCCGTGCCATAGATAGGTGCCCACTGCCCGGTCCGAAAGGCACCCGGGCGGCGGCCAGGTCGTCACAGTGAGGGCGCCGGCGGCACGGGAAAGCGGGCCATGATCCGCTCCATCAGCGTATCCCGCACCTGCCGGTAGGCGTTCAGCCGGGTCTCGCGGTTCCCTTCGAAGATGGTTGGGTCGAGGGTATGCCAGAACTCGATCTCGCAGGCCATCGTCCGCGTCAGTTCCACCGCACGGTGCTGCGCCTCCGGCGACAGGGTGATGATCAGGTCGAATGAGCCGTCCTCGAGGTCGTCGAAGGTCTTGGAGCGGTGCCGGCTGATGTCGATGCCGATCTCGTCCATGACGACGACGGCGAAGGGATCGACCTCGCTCTCCCGGACGCCCACCGAATCCACATAAATCCGTCGGCCATGGAAATGCTTGAGGATGCCCTCGGCCATCGGCGACCGTATGGCATTCCTCGTGCAGCAGAACAGGACGCTTCCCGGAAGATCGGCCATCGGCGGCCCTACCCGCGGATGTGCAGGACGCAGATCAGGGTGAAAAGGCGGCGGGCCGTGTTGGCATCGAGCTCGATCTTGCCGTCCAGGCGCTCCCGCAGGAGCTCCGAGCCCTCGTTGTGCAGGCTGCGGCGCCCCATGTCGATGGCCTCGATCTGCGACGGACTCGCGCGCTTGATCGCCTCGTAGTAGCTCTCGCAGACGGTAAAATAGTCCTTGATGATGCGGCGGAACGGCGTCAGGGACAGAATGGCCTTGAGAACCGGCTTCTCGTTTTCGGTGCGGACGTCAACGACGAGCCGGTTCTCCTCGATCGAAAGATAGAGGCAATAGGGTCCGCCGGAATGCCCGACCGGCGCGAAGAAGTTCTCCTCGATCAGGTCGAAGATGGCGACCGCCCGCTCGTGCTCGACTTCAGGGCTGCGGCGGACGACGGAGCGCTCGTCCAGGGTGACTTTGACGATCGCTTTCCGCTTGTCGCAAGCCGGCTTCAACGGATCCACTCAACCGTTGCGCCGGCCCCGAAGCCGCAGCTCCACCGACAGCGCGTGGGCGTGGAGGCCCTCCGCGTGGGCCAGAGTGGCCGCGGCGGGACCGATGGCGGCAAGGCCCTGGGCGCTGCAGGCGATCAGGGAGCTGCGCTTCATAAAGTCGAGAACCCCGAGGCCGGACGAGAACCGCGCGCTCCGCGCGGTCGGCAGGACGTGGTTCGGACCTGCGACATAATCGCCCACCGCCTCGGGCGTGTACCGGCCGAGAAAGATTGCCCCGGCGTTGCGGAGCTTGGCCGCGAGCGCATCGGGCTCCTCGATCGCCAGCTCCAGATGTTCGGGCGCGATCCGGTCGATGAGGGCGGGCGCGTCGTCGAGACGGTCGACCAGGATGATCGCGCCGTGGTCGGCCCAGCTCTTGGCCGCGATCGTACTGCGCGGCAGCCGGTCGAGATGCGCCTCCACCGCCGCGGCGACGGCGTCGGCAAAGCCGCCATCGTCGGTGATGAGCACGGCCTGCGCGGCCGTGTCGTGCTCCGCCTGGGACAGGAGGTCGGCCGCGATCCAGGCTGGATCGTTGTCGCGGTCGGCGACGACCAGGATCTCCGACGGACCGGCGATCATGTCGATCCCCACCGTCCCGAACACCTGCCGCTTGGCCGCCGCGACATAGGCGTTGCCGGGGCCGACGACCTTGTCAACGGGCGCGATGGTCTCGGTACCGAAGGCCAGTGCGCCGACGGCCTGGGCTCCGCCGATGCGGTAGATCTCGTCCACCCCGGCAATGTCCGCGGCAGCCAGCACCAGCGGATTGAGTGCGCCCTCCGGCGCAGGCACGACCATCACCAGCCGCTCGACGCCGGCGACCCGCGCCGGGAGTGCGTTCATGAGAACGGAGCTCGGATAGGCCGCGGTGCCGCCCGGTACATAGAGCCCGGCGGCCGCAATCGGCCGCCAGCGGGCGCCCAACCGGACGCCGGCCGCATCGACGTAGTCGAGGTCGTCGGGAAGCTGGCGCCGGTGGTAATCTTCGATCCTCTCCGCCGCCAGCCGCAGCGCGGCGAGTTCCGTCTCCTTGCATCGCTTGACCGCCGCCTCGACCTCCGCCCGCGGCACCGCCAGATCGTCCAGCTTTGCCGCCGCCACCCTGTCGAACCGCTCCGTGTATTCGAGGACCGCCCGGTCGCCGCGCGCGCGTACATCCGCCAGGATGGCGGAAACGGCGGCCTCCACGTCCTCCTGTGCCTGGCGGCCGGCCGCCAGGAAGGCGGCGAAGGCGGCCTCGAAGCCGGGGTCTCGGTTGTCCAGTCTAAGCGCCATCGGCGGCCTCCCGAATCCGTTCGACCCACCAGCCGACCTCGTCGGGGGAGGTCTTCAACGCGGCCCGGTTGACCGCGAGCCGGGACGTAATATCGGCGATGTGCTCGACCTCGACCAGATCGTTGGCGCGCAGCGTCGCACCGGTGGACACGAGGTCCACGATGCGCCGGCACAGGCCGAGCCGCGGTGCCAGTTCCATCGCGCCGCTCAACCGGATGCACTCGGCCTGGACGCCACGGGCCGCAAAGTGCCGGCGGGTGATCTCGGGATATTTGGTCGCGACCCGGATGTGGCTCCAGCGGGTCGGATCATCGGATGCCAGCATCTCCGCCGGCTCGGCGACGGCAAGCCGGCAACGGCCGATCCGGAGGTCGACGGGCGCGTAGACCTCCGGATAGTCGAACTCCATCAGAACGTCGTTGCCGACGACGCCAAGCTGCGCCGCGCCGAAGGCGACAAAAGTCGCGACGTCGAAGCTGCGGACACGGATAATCCGCAGCCCGGGCTGGTTCGTGGCGAATGAGAGCGCCCGCGAACGCTCGTCGAAGAACGCGTCCTCCGGCTCGATCCCGGCACGCCGCAGCAGCGGTATCACCTCGGAGAGGATGCGGCCTTTCGGCAGGGCGAGAATCAAGGACTCGGAGCTTTCCGGCGGCATCGGAGGGGCTCCCTTTCCCGGTCCGCTCATGGGCCTTCGCCGTCCTCGAACCCATGCTGCGGCCGCCATCGGGTCGGCCAGGCTTCGCCGAGGTCCTCCATGCGGCACCGCAGCGCCTCGACGACGAGCCGGATCATGGCGTCACCCGCGAAGACCAGGAGCACCGCGCCGTCCTCGACCTGGATCGTCAGTAATTCGAGGATCCGGTCCCGTGCGCGCATGTCGATCCCCTTGGTCCGGACGGCGACGACGCGATCGAAGCAGAGGCCGCAATGGGTCCTTTCGAAATGCCGTCTCGGCGCCGTCTCGTCCTCCTCGAATGGCGCGTCTTCGATTGGGGCGCCTTCCGGCGTCGAGGGTTCCTGGTCCGGCAGCTCGCCGGAATGTGGGTCGAGATCCACCGAGTCCGCCGTCTCCCAGCGGAAACGGTTCAGCAGCATGACGAAGCGCTTCTCCTCCGGCAGATAGGCCATCTCGGAGATCGGCACGAGGGCGTCCTGGACCAGCGCGGCGATGACACCGAAATCCTCCTCGTCGAGGGCACGCAGCTTCAGGCGATCCGGCATGTCACCCCTTCAACCGCTCGATATCCGCGCCGCAGGCGGCGAGCTTTTCCACCAGTCGCTCGTAGCCCCGATCCAGGTGGTAGACGCGGTTGACAATTGTATCGCCCTCCGCCGCCAGCCCCGCCAGGACCAGCGAGACCGAGGCGCGGAGGTCGGTTGCCATCACCGGGGCGCCCGTCAACCGCGGCACTCCGCGCACCAAGGCCGAGGCCCCGTGCACATTGATGCTGGCACCCATCCGGCACAGCTCCGGCACGTGCATGAACCTGTTCTCGAATATGGTCTCGGTGATCATCGCCGCGCCGCTCGCGGTCGTCATCAGCGCCATCATCTGCGCCTGCAGGTCGGTCGGGAAGCCGGGATAGGGCTCGGTCATCACGTCGACGCCGATCAGCGTCCCGTCGGCGCGCGACACGCGGAGGCCCCGGCCGGTCTCGGTTATGTTCACCCCGGCCCGCTCCAACACCTCTACCACGGCGCCGATCAGGTCGGACCGGGCGCCGACGAGTTCCAGATCGCCGTCGGTGATCGCCGCCGCCATGGCAAAGGTGCCGGTCTCGATCCGGTCGGGGACCACCGCATGCATCGCGCCGTGCAGCTCCCGGCGTCCTATGATCCGCAGCGTATCGGTCCCGATGCCGTCGATCTCCGCACCCATCGCGACCAGACATTTGGCGAGGTCGCCGATCTCCGGCTCACGAGCCGCGTTGACGAGCTGGGTCTCGCCCTCCGCCAGACAGGCCGCCATGAGCAGGTTCTCGGTCGCGCCGACCGACACCATCGGGAAGACGATGCGCGCGCCGGTCAGCCCCCGCGGCGCGGTGGCGTGGATATAGCCCTCCTTCAACTCGATCTCGGCACCGAGCTGGGCCAGGCCCTTGAGGTGGAGGTCGACCGGCCGCGTGCCGATCGCGCAGCCACCCGGCAGCGACACCTGGGCGCGGCCGTGACGCGCCACGAGCGGCCCGAGCACCAGGATCGACGCCCGCATCTTTCGCACCAGGTCGTAAGGCGCAGTGGTCTGCCGGATGCCGGAGGCGGTCAGCTCGAGCACGCGTCCGGCATGCCCGCCATTGGCCGCCCGCCCGTCAAAATGCATCTCGACGCCGAGCTGGGCCAGCAGATTCGCCATACTCGCCACGTCGGCGAGATGCGGCAGGTTGGCAAGCGTGACCGTCTGATCCGTCAGCAGCGAAGCGGCCATGAGCGGCAGAGCCGCGTTCTTGGCGCCACCGATCCGAATCTCGCCGTGGAGCGACGTGCCTCCGCGGATGCGAATCTTGTCCATCGGAAACTACCGGGGCGTGAGTGGCAGGCGCATGGCGGTCGGCGGGTTCCGCATTCCCGGGAACGCGGCCTACAGCCGCGGCAGGGTAACGCCCGTTTGCCGCATGTACTTTCCGGCCCGGTCCGCGTAGGACACCTCGCACGGCCCCTCCCCCTTCAGGAACAGGAACTGGCAGGCGCCTTCATTCGCATAAACCTTGGCCGGAAGCGGCGTCGTGTTGGAGAACTCGAGCGTGACATGCCCTTCCCACTCGGGTTCCAGGGGCGTCACGTTGACGATGATGCCGCAGCGCGCGTAGGTGGACTTGCCGAGGCAGATGACAAGTACGTCGCGCGGCACGCGGAAATATTCGACCGTGCGGGCGAGCGCGAAGCTGTTGGGCGGGATGATGCAGACGTCCGTCTTCCGATCGACGAAGCTCGCCGTGGAAAAAGCCTTGGGATCGACGATCGCGCTGTCAACATTGGTGAAGATCTTGAACTCGTCGGCCACACGGGCGTCGTAGCCGTAGGAGGATAGTCCGTAGGAGATGACGCCGTCTCGCGTCTGCCTCTCGACGAACGGCTCGACCATGCCGTGGTTCACGGCCATTTCGCGGATCCAGGTGTCCGGCAGGATGGGCATCGGAAACGTCCTTCGCGGCCGCACCCGCAACCCATGCCCCGGAGCGGCCGCCGATCATTCTGTTGCGGTGCAACGGTTTGTACTGTAACCGGCCGGTTGCCTCAAGCACGGCAATCGGCCGTTGGGCCGATCAGGGCTTCGGCGCCGCCCCCTCGCCGGTGGCATCCCCGGCCTGGGCGCCGACAGGATCGCCGCCGGCCCGGGCGCGCTGCTGAGCCTTGCGCTTCAGCAGATTGTCCCGCAGCGCCTCCGACAGGCGGGCCCTCCGCTCCCGATCCCGCCGAAGCCCAGCCTCCGAACGGGTGGGAGAAGGGTTTGTTTCCTTTGCCATCCGCGTTGGGTCCGTGTTCCAGGGCCGCCGCGCGGCCCGACGCGGAATATGGTGGGGCGCGTCGATCGCGAGGTCAAGCCGCCCGCCCGATCGCTCCGGCAATCCGGCCACTTGAGCACCGGGCAATCTGGGCCAAGAGATTTTTAAAATTGTACATAAGCTTTACTCAAAATAAACTTATCATGGAAACAAGTTTCATTGACGCACTCGACGCTGATACCGATACTATCGGCCATGGATCTGTCCATGTTGAACGCCCTGTCGGGTCTGCGTGCCGCCGAACGACGATTCGAGGTGTCGGCGGCCAATGTCGTGAACAGCCGGTCGGAAGGCTACCTTCCGCACCGGGTCCAGACGATCGCGCAGGCGCAGGGCGGGACCCGGGCGGTTACCGTTTCCGTCAAGCCGGCCTCCGTGCCTGTCTTCGACTATGATGGAACCTCGGGCGAGGCCGACGGGGTGAGCCAGCGGCCGAACGTCGCCCTGGAGGGAGAGTTCGTCGAGCAGAAGCTCGCGCAGCACGCCTTCAACGCCAATCTGCGCCTGATCGAGACGGCGGACGAGATGAGGGGGACGCTGCTCGAGGCGATCGCCTAATCGGGGCCGGCATCGGCGGCCAGATCGCGTTGCCGGCCGATCGATGCCTCAGTCGAGCGCCCGCTCCAGGGCCAAGCGAGCATTCATCAGCAGCGCCTCGGCCCGCCGCAAGGCGATGCGCCGGATCTCCTCCTCGACTCCGGGCGGCTCCTCGTTCTCGGGCACGACCTCATTCGCGCTGACGAAGACGTCCAGGACCGCACGCTGCTGCTCGTCGCGCCGGCTGCCGTCGCGCATCTTGAAGCTCAGCCGATGGGCTACGTAGCGCAAGGTCACCTTGAACCAGATGCCGCCCTCGACGTCCAGCGACTCGATCGACCCGAATTCCAGGCGCTCGGACATGGGATGGTCCTCCTACGCCGCTGCCGGGGATGCGTTCATTCTATTCGGAACCGCCGCGGGAGTCAGGCGCCCCGGTGCCCCTCATCGCCAGGGCCGGTCGGCCGGACAAAGAGGCGGGCGAAAGCCGAGAGCTCCATTGAATCGTCGCCGCCCACACTCATTTGGAAGCGGCGACAAGGGCGTCCCAACGCTTGCGCCCGTGGGGGCGCTGTGGCATGGTTCGCGCCGCTATCGCG
>CAZKCM010000116.1:0-9743 GCA_964551315.1 uncultured Rhodospirillaceae bacterium
GGTCGAGGCCGGTGGTCGGCTCGTCGAAGAAGATGATCTCCGGCTCGGTGGCGATCGCCCGGGCCAGCGCCACGCGCTTCTGCATGCCGCCGGACAGCTCGATCGGATAGAGGTCCCCTACTTCGGGCCCGAGCCCGACCGCGGAAAGCTTGTGGAGCGCGATCGTCTTCGCTTCCTCGCGCGGCATGCCGCGACCCTCGATCAGCCCGAAGGCGACGTTCTCCCAAACCGGCAGGCTGTCGAACAGGGCCGCCCCCTGGAACAGCATGCCGAACTTCTGCATCACGCGCCGGCGGTCGGCCCCTCTCATGCCGATGATCTCCTCGCCGTCCACCTTGATGCTGCCGCTGTCCGGCTGCAGCAGGCCGAGAATGCATTTCAGCATCACCGACTTGCCGCTGCCCGATCCGCCGACCACGACCACGGATTCGCCGACGCCGACGTCGAGATTGACGCCATCCAGCACCTTCTTCGCGCCGAACGACTTGTGGAGGTCGCGAATCTCGATCTTCGGGCGGGAGCCGCTCATCGTGCGAAAAATAGTTCGGTGATCACGTAGTTGAAGGTCAGGATCATGATCGAGGCGGAAACCACCGCGTTCGTGGTCGCCTGGCCGACGCCCTGGGCGCCGACCTTCGAATGGTAGCCGTGATAGCAGCCCATGAGCGCGATGATGAACCCGAAGGCCGCCGCCTTGACGAGGCCCGAGATCACGTCGAGCGGCTCGACGAACTCGACCGTGTTGCGGATGTAGATCTCCGGATTGAAGCCCAGCTTGTAGATGCTGACGAGATAGCCGCCAAAGACGCCGATGGCGTCGGCGACGAGCACCAGCAGCGGCAGCATGACCAGGCCGGCGATGAGCCGCGGCGCCACCAGATAATTGATCGGGTTCGTCGACAGGGTAATGAGGGCGTCGATCTGTTCCGTCACCCGCATGGTGCCGATCTCGGCCGCCATCGCGGCGCCGACCCGTCCGGCAACCATCAACCCGGCCAGCACCGGTCCGAGTTCGCGGGTGATCGAGATGACGACCACGTTCGGAATCGCCGACTCGGCGCTGAATCGGGTGAAGCCGGTGAAGCTCTGAAGCGCCAGGACCATGCCGGTAAAGATCGCGGTCAGCCCCACCACCGGCAGCGAGTAGAACCCGATCTCGATCATCTGCCGCAGGATGAGGCGCGGGTAGTAGGGCGGCCGGACGCAGTGTATGACGGCCAGGATCGCGAAAATGCTCAGGCGCCCGATCACCTCCAGCGCCGACAGGAAGGCGCGCCCGATCGGCTGAAGGACAGCCTCCGTCATTGGACGGGCGCCGGTTCCGCCGGGGACGGCGGCGTCTGCGGCCCTGTCCCGCCGATATAGCGGCGGTGATACCGGCGGCCGAGACTCGTGAGGATTTCATAGCCGATCGTCCCGGCTTCGCGGGCCACCGCATCGGCCGGGTTCTCCGGACCGATCAGATCGACCAGCGCCCCCGGGCGGGCGATGTCGCCGGGCACGTCCGTCACGTCGAGGGTGATCAAATCCATGGAGACGCGCCCCACTACAGGAACCCGCTTCCCTCCGATATAGGCACTGCCGCGGTTGCTGAGCGACCGCAGATAGCCGTCGGCGTAGCCGACGCCGATCGTCGCCAACCGTGCCGGCCGGGTGAAACGGTGCGTCGCACCATAACCAACGGTCATGCCGGTGTCAACGTCGCGCACCTGCAGGATTTTTCCTTGCAGATAAACCACTTGGGTCATCGGGTTCAGGGCATTTTTGAGCGGTGCGAGGCCGTAGAGCGCGGCGCCGGGCCGGGCCATGTCGAAGTGGTAGTCGGGGCCGAGAAAGATGCCGGAGGAGGCGGCCAGGCTGCGGCGGATGCCGCGCCTGCCCTGGCCCGGCGAGGCGGCGCCGTCCGGTCCCATGAGGCGGGCGAGCGCGGCCCGGAACCGAGCCAGTTGCCGCTCGTTGAGTGGATGGTCCGGGTCTTCCGGGCAGGCAAGGTGGCTCATCACCAGGGTCGGTTCGACGCCTTCGAGCCACCGGCGGTCGTCGCAAAGGCGATCTAGCTCGCCGGGTGGCAGGCCGAGCCGGGCCATGCCGGAGTCGACGTGGAGACCGGCCGGGCGTCGGCCGTGCGCGCGGCCGTAGGCGGCCCACCGTTCCACCTCGCCCAGGCTGTTGAGCACCGGCCGCAAGGCGTGTGCGACGAAGTCGGAAGCAGCGCCGGCGGACAGCCCGCTGAAGACATGGATCTCGACGTCCGGCAGAATGGCGCGGAGCGCGATTCCCTCGTCGAGCGTCGCCACGAAGAAGGACCGGCAGCCGGCGCGATACAGGGCCGGTGCCACGGCGGCGGCGCCGAGGCCATAGGCGTCGGCTTTGAGGACCGCCGCGCATTCGGCCCGGCCGAGCCGTTTCCTCAGGAGGCGGTAGTTCGCGACGACCGCCGCAAGATCGACGGTGAGAACCGCGGCCGCGCGGTCAGGAATGGTCATCGGCGAAGTGATCGCGGTCGAGATTGCCGAACCTCGTCACCATCCCGTCGAAGTACAGATAGACCGTGCCGACCGGCCCGTGGCGCTGCTTGGCGATGATCGCCTCGGCCACATTGTGTATCTTCGCGCCTTTCTCCTGGTACCGGGCCATCCGCTCGGCGAACTTGTCATCGCTTTCGCCGTCGCGCTGGGTCGGCGGCGTCCGCTCGTGATAGTACTGTTCGCGGAACACGAACATGACGACGTCGGCGTCCTGTTCGATCGAACCCGATTCGCGCAGGTCGGCAAGTTGCGGGCGCTTGTCCTCTCGCTGCTCGACCGCCCGGGACAGCTGCGACAGCGCGAGGACCGGCACGTTCAGCTCCTTCGCGATCGCCTTCAGCCCGCGCGTGATGTCCGAGATCTCCTGCACCCGGTTCTCGCTGCGTGACCCAAGCGACGGCCGCATCAGCTGCAGGTAGTCGACGACGATGAGGCCGAGCCCGTGCTGACGCTTCAGCCGGCGCGCCCGCGTGCGCAAGGCCGACACCGTCAGGGCCGGCGTGTCGTCGATGAAGAACGGAATGCGGTGAAGCTCCTGCGCCGCAGCGACGAACTTCGGAAAGGCCTCGTCGGTCAGGTCGCCCCGGCGGATTCGGTCCGAGGAGATCTCGGTCCGTTCCGAGAGGATGCGCGTCGCCAACTGCTCGGCCGACATTTCCAGGGAGAAGAAGGCGACCTGCGCGCCCTCCGGGTTCTCCTTATCCTTGCTGTCGTGATAGGCCTTGGCCGCGTTGAAGGCGATGTTGGTGGCGAGCGCCGTCTTGCCCATGGACGGCCGGCCGGCGAGGATGATCAGGTCCGACGGGTGCAGGCCGCCCAGCTTCTTGTCGAGATCGATCAGGCCGGTGGTCACGCCGGTGACGTGGCTGGCCCGTTTGTAGGCTGCCTCGGCCATGGTGATGGCGGTCGCCAAGGCGTCGTCGAGCGACTTCAGGCTCCGCTCGGTCTGCCCGGTTTCGGCGAGCTGGAAGAGCTGCTGCTCTGCCTTTTCGATCTGGTCAAGCGCGGTCACGTCCACGTCGTAGGCATAAGCGTCGTTGACGATCTCCTCGCCGAGGTTGATGAGCTGCCGGCGCAGATAGGCGTCGTGGATCGCCCGCCCGTAGTCCTCGGCGTTGATGATCGTCACCACCGAGTTCGCCAGCCGCGCCAGGTATTGCGCGCCGCCGACCTCCGCCAGCGCCGCGTCCTGGTCGAACATGTTCTTGAGGGTGAGGACGTTGGCGATCTGGCCGCGCTGGATCAGCTTGGTCGCCGCCTCGTAGATGCGGCCGTGGACCGCATCCGCGAAGTGCTCGGGCAGCAGAAACTCGCTGACCCGGTCAAGCACGAGGTTGTTGGCCAGGATGGCGCCGAGCAGTGCCTGCTCCGCCTCGTAATTGTGCGGCGGGACCCGCAAGGGCATCTCGTCGCCGCGCAAGGCCCTTACGGTTGCCGGGCCGGAGCTGTTGCGTTCCACCATGTTCGCCACCCTAGCAGATCGGCGCCTTTCGTTAGCACCGAATTAACTGTGACTAGGATGAATCGCGGGGATTAAAAACTTCCTTAAAGCTCTCTTAAAGTCGTCCTTTACGCAGCCAATACGGTCCGCCCCGCGTGGGCGCGTTCAAACTCCGTGATGTAATCCCGCGTCAACGGGACCGCGTCCTGCCGGCGCGCGATCTGCATCTGGAAGACCATCTGTCCCAGATAGCGGAAGGCGATTTCGCAGCCCACAAGATAGAACTCCCACATCCGGCAGAAGCGCTCGTCATAGATCTCCTGGATCCGCGCGCGGTTGGCTTCGAAGCGGCGGCGCCATTCGCGCAGCGTCGCCGCGTAGTGCAGGCGCAGGATCTCAATGTCGGTGACCCACAGGCCGGCTTCCTCCACGGCCGGCAGCACTTCCGACAGCGCCGGCGTGTAGCCGCCGGGGAAGATGTACTTGCGCAGCCACGGGTTGGTTCCGCCCGGCGGGTCCATCCGACCGATGGAATGCAGCAGCGCCACGCCGTCGTCGGTGAGCAGCTCTTTTACCTTCTGGAAGAACTGGCGGTAGTGGCCGGTCCCCACATGCTCGAACATGCCGACTGAGACGATGCGGTCGAAGCGGCCTTCGACATTGCGGTAGTCGCGCAGATGAAAGCGCACGCGATCCGAGAGGCCTGCTTCCTTCGCCCGCCGTTCGGCTATCTGATGCTGCTCGGTCGAAAGCGTCACGCCGGTGACGTCGGCGCGCGCCAGCTTGGCGAGATAGAGGGCGAGCCCGCCCCAGCCGCTGCCGATGTCGAGCACCTTGTGGCCGGGTTTCAGCAGCAGCTTCGCGGCGATGTGCAGCTTCTTGTTGTTCTGCGCCGTCTCAAGGCTGTCTTCCTCGGAGGTGAAGTACGCACAGGAATACTGCCGATCGGCATCGAGGAAGAGGTCGTAGAGCGTGCCCGACAGGTCGTAGTGATGGGCGACGTTCCGCCGGGCCCGGCTGGCCGGGTTGTAGGTTTGCCAGCTCCGGGCGAGCCGGTTCAGCCGGTCGCGCAGGGCCAGCAGCGGATAGCGTTCGAGCGCCGCGATGTTGCGGCCGGCGAGGTCCAGGAGATCGTAAAGCGTGCCGCCGTTCTCGATCGTCAGCGTCCCGTCCATGAACGCTTCGCCGAGATAGAGCTTCGGATTGGTGAGCAGGCGATGATGCAGCGCCCGGTCGTGCAGCCGAATGGTTACTTCGGGTCCGTCCGTCCCGCGAAAGACGTGCGTCTTATTCTTCGCGTCGATGACCCTGAGGGTGCCGGTCGTTATCAGACGGCGAAACAAATGGGATGCCAGCATGGCTCACGCCACCTTACGATCTGCTTTTCCGACCCGTCTCCGTCGGCGCTTCTTGTTGGCAAAACCGGGCCGCGGAGAACCAAAAACAGTAGCGAACAGTACCAAAAAAGCCGCCGTTGTCCATGCATCGCGGCCGTACGCGAACGGCCAACAAAAAAACCGCCGCGCCCAGATGGGGCGCGGCGGTTTGAACGCAGCGAAAACAAAAGCGTTCGATCGGCCGGTCGCTACGCGGTTTCGGCGGACGGGCCTTCGCCGGAAGCGCCCTCGGCCCCCGGCGTGGCTTCGGCCGCGGTCTCCTCCGCTGGCGCCTCCGTCGTCATCTGCGCTTCGGCCTCCTCCTCGGACTTGGCGACGTTGGCGGTAATCGAAACGATCACCTCGGGGTGAAGTTCGATCCGCACCGAATGGAGGCCGAGCGTCTTGATCGGCCTGTCCATCAGGACCTGGCTTCGTGTGATCTTGATGCCCTGTTCGGTCACCGCATCGGCGATGTCGCGCGCCGAGACGGAGCCATAGAGCTGCCCGTTCTCCGCGGCCTGGCGGAGCAGCACGACGGACAGGCCCTCGAACTTTCTGGCCATGGCCTCCGCGTCCCGGCGCCGCTCGAGGTTGATCGCCTCAAGCTGGGCCCTTTGCTGCTCAAAGCGGGCCCGGTTGCTCTCCGTCGCACGGATCGCCTTCTTCTGGGGCAGGAGGTAGTTGCGGGCGAAGCCGGGCTTCACGTTCACCACATCGCCCATCTGACCGAGTTTCTCGATTCGTTGAAGCAGGATGACTTCCATGGCTGCCTCACTTCACCACATAGGGCAGCAGGCCGAGGAAGCGCGCCCGCTTGATCGCCTGCGCGAGCAGGCGCTGCTTCTTCGCCGAGACCGCGGTGATGCGGCTCGGCACGATCTTGCCGCGCTCGGAGATGAACCGCTGCAGAAGCTTGACGTCCTTGTAGTCGATCTTCGGCGCGTTCGGTCCGGAGAAGGGGCAGGTCTTGCGCCGCCGGAAGAACGGGCGGCGGGGCGGCGTGCGGCCGCCGCTCACGATACGGGTGGTCATTCGTCCTCTCCTGCTTCTTCTTCCGCCAGCTTGCCGGCTGCGGGGGCACCGCGATCACGGCGCGGCCGGTCATCGCGATCGCGGGAACGGCCTCCGCCCTCGCGGTCACGGTGGCGGCTCTGCAGCATGGCCGACGGCCCTTCCTCGAGTTCCTCGACGCGGACGGTCAGATAGCGCAGCACGTCCTCGTTCAGGCGCATGTTACGTTCCATCTCCTGCACCGCGGATGCCGGCGCGTCGATGTTGAAGAGGGTATAGTGGCCCTTGCGATTCTTCTTGATCCGGTAGGCGAGGTTCTTGAGACCCCAGTATTCCTTCTTTTTCACCTGACCGCCCCGCTCGGCGATGATGTTGGCGAAGCTGTCCGCCAAACTATCGACCTGGGCGGCCGAGATATCCTGGCGTGCGATGAACACGCTCTCGTAGAACGGCATAAGTTGCAGCTCCCTCTGGCTTTTCCCGGACCGGCGCTGGGGAAGGGGGGCGAACCCGACCTTCCTCGTCAGCCTTCCGGCCCTATCCGGTCCGCCGCATGCGGGCCGGCAAGGAGTTTCACGAAGCGGCGCACTATACCGGAATCCGGCGGAGCCGCAAGGGTAGAGGCGCGCCGGCACACGCCTGTCTCCGCCCGGTCGCGACGCGCCGTGCCGGCCGGTTCGGCGTGCCGGTGGGCCCGGAGTTCCTTAGATGTCGTTGGGAAGCGCCGCGGCGACGAACGGCGCTTCGCCCGTACAGGCGGCCATGCCGGCTTCCTCGCCCGCCGCCGGTCCGGCCTGGCTGGCCGCGGCCAGGGGCTGACCTCCGACCGTGGCCGGGGAGGGGAGGGCATGCTGGACGCGGCCGCCGCCGCCGGAACTGCCCTCGGTTTCGCCGAGGGCGGCCTTGCCGACGGTCGCCATCCCGCACACCAGCTTGAGCGCCCGGGCCAGCTGCGCGTCGCTCTTCCTTGCGCCGGATCGGGCGTCGATCGCGATCTCTTCGCTGTGGTCCCGGGCGGAGGCCTCGGCCTCCGACTGATCGACGATGACGTCCGGCGTGATCCCGACCTCGTGGATCGAGCGGCCGGACGGCGTGTAGTAGCGCGCGGTGGTGATCCGGATCGCGCCTTGGTTGTCGAGGGATATGGTCGACTGCACGGTGCCCTTGCCGTAGGACTGAGAGCCCAGAAGGAGCGCCCGATGATGGTCGCGAAGGGCGCCGGCGACGATCTCCGACGCCGATGCCGAGCGGCCGTTGATCAGCACGACCATCGGTCGGCCGTCGGCCAGGTCGCCGGGAGTCGCGTCGTACTGCCTGTTCTTCGATGAATGGCGCCCGCGGGTCGTGAGGATGCGGCCCGAATTGAGGAAGGAGTCGGCTACGGACACCGCCTGGCTGACCAGACCGCCGGGATTGTCGCGCAGGTCGAGGATGTAGCCGAGGAGGCGGTCGCCCAGCTCGCTTTTGATCGCGGCGATCGCTTCTTCCAGACCGCGCTGCGTCTGCCGGTCGAAGCGGGTGATCCGGATATAGCCGATTCGACCTTCCGTGTGATAGCGGACCGATCGGAAGTTGATGGTCTCCCGCGTGAGCGTGACCTCAAAGGGCTCGTCGACGCCGTCGCGGCGAATCGTCATCGCGACCTTGCTGCCGCTCGGTCCGCGCATCCGCCGGATCGCCTCGCTCAGCCCGATCTCGTGCAGAGAGGCGCCGTCGAGATGCGTGATGACGTCGCCCGCGCGTATGCCGGCCCGGAATGCCGGCGTCCCCTCCTGCGGGGCGAGGACCTTGATCCACCCTTCCTCCTCCGTGAGCCGAAGACCGACTCCGCCATATTCTCCGCGCAGACGTTCCCGCTCGGCTTCGAGGCGATCCGGCTCGAAGTATCGGGAGTGCCGGTCGAGGGAGCGGACCATTCCTTCGATCGCCGCCTCGATCAACTCGCTTTCGTCGACCTGGTCGACATACTTCTCCCGGATTTGGCTCAGCGCCTCGGCGAAGGTGTCGAGGCCCGCCGTCTTCGAGGCCGGAGGCTCGGCGGCGGCGTAGGGCGGCACCAAATACAGCAGGATCGCGAAGGATAGCGACGAGGCGAGTCTGCGCGGCGTGAACGACATTCCGGTCCCTTGCAGCGGCGCTTCCGTTGGCCTGCCCGGGACTCGCTTGGCCGCTGCGTGGAGGTCGAATTCGCGATCCCGCCAGGCCGACGACATCAGTGTCGTGGGTTGCGATTGGGTCGACACCAAGCCTGGCGCCGAGCTGGTTACCAAAATCTTAACGGTGGGCCGAAAATCTTAACGAACGGCGCGGCGGGCCGGAAACGGTGCCGGCGACACGCCGCGGCGGGTGCGTGTGGGCGCTTGACAGCGATTCACGAGCCGGTATGAATGCCGGCCTTCAGCGGAACGGGCGCGCCAAACGGCGCGCCGGAAATGCGCCAAGGGGGCGTAACGACATGGCACGCGCGTTCGTCTTTCCGGGGCAGGGATCCCAGGCCGTCGGCATGGGGCAGGCCCTGGCCGAAGCGTTCCCGGCGGCGCGTCTCGTCTTCGAGGAGGTCGACGACGCGCTGAAGCAGCATCTGACGCGCCTGATGTTCGAAGGGCCCGAGGCCGATCTCACCTTGACCGAGAATGCGCAGCCGGCGCTCATGGCCGTGAGCATGGCGGTGCTGCGCGTGCTTGAAGACGAGGGCGGGATCCGGCTTGCCGACAAGGCCGCCTTCGTCGCCGGCCACTCGCTTGGCGAGTACACGGCGCTCGCCGCCGCCGGCGCGCTGCAGCTGGCCGACGCCGCGCGCCTGCTGAAGCGGCGTGGCCAGGCGATGCAGGAAGCGGTGCCGGTCGGCGAGGGCGCGATGGCGGCCTTGCTCGGCGTCGATCTGCCGGCGGCAGCCGAGATCGCGGAGGCCGCGGTCGCTGCGGGCGAGCCGGATGAGGTCTGCGCTGCGGCGAACGACAACGCGCCGGGTCAGGTCGTCATCAGCGGCACGCGCGCCGCGGTCGAGCGGGCCTTGGCGATCGCCGCCGAGCGCGGCGCCAAGCGCAGCGTCCTCCTGCCGGTGAGCGCACCCTTCCATTGTGCGCTGATGCAGCCGGCGGCGGACGTCATGGCGGAAGCGCTCGCCGAGGTTCCTCTGACGATGCCGGCCGTGCCGCTTGTCGCCAACGTCACCGCGGCGGCGGTTTCAGACCCGGAAACCATCCGCCGCCTGCTGGTCGAACAGGTGACCGGTATGGTGCGCTGGCGCGAGAGCGTGCTCTTCATGAAGGAGCAGGGAGTCGATACGCTGGTGGAACTGGGGGCCGGCAAGGTCCTGACCGGTCTTGCGCGGCGCATCGACCGCGAGCTCGAGGCCGTTGCGGTTGGCCAGCCGGCCGACGT
>CAZKCM010000117.1:0-9660 GCA_964551315.1 uncultured Rhodospirillaceae bacterium
GACCATGCCGATGTCGCGGCGGTGCACCGGCTTGTCGCGCACCGGCTCGCCGTCGATGCGGATGTCGCCCCGCTCGGGCTCGACGAAGCCGGCGATCGACCGCAGCAGGGTCGTCTTGCCGCTGCCGCTCGGCCCGAGCAGGCCGAAGAACTCGCCATCCCCGAAGGTGAGCGTCACGTTGTCGAGAGCGGCCACGGGGGCGGTCGTGGGGCCGTAGAACTTGCTGACCTTCTCGACCTCGACGACGCTCATCCCTCGCCCCCGAACCGGTAGAACCGCGCGAACAGCAGCATGAGCCCCATCGAGACCAGGATGATGATGGTCGAGATCGCGTTGATCTCGGGCGTGAACCCCTTGCGGATGGCCGAGTAGATCTCGACCGGGAGGGTCGAGACGCCGGGCGCCGCCAGGAAGTAGGAGATGACGAACTGGTCGAAGGACACGGCGAAGGCGAACAGCGCCGCCGCCACCACACCGGGCGCCATCAGCGGCGCCGAGACCCGCCAGAAGGTCTGCCAGGGCGTGGCGCCGAGGGTCGCCGCCGCCTCTTCCAGGGTCACCCCGACGCTTCGCAGGCGCGCGCCGACGACCACGATCACATAGGGTAGCGACAACGCCACGTGGCCGAGCAGGATGGCGTGCAACCCGCGGCCGATGCCGATCCAGAAAAACAGGACGAGCATGGCCGTTCCGATGATGAGCCACGGGATCGTGATCGGCGGGAACAGGAGGATCTGCAGCAGCGTCCGCCCGCGGAACCGGTAGCGCGCGAAGGCGAGCGCCGCCATGGTGCCAAGCGTCGTGGCGATCACGGCGTTGACCAGCGCGATCAGGACGCTGTTCAGGCTCGCGCCCAGCAGGCGGTCGTTCTGTGCCAGTTGCTCGAACCAGATCGTGTCCCAGACGATCGGCAGGCGATAGAGCGGCGATTGATTGAACGCCATGACCATCATCACGATGATCGGCACGTAGAGGAACAGCAGGACGAGCCCCAGATAGCCCCTCGCCAGCGCGGACGACAGTCCCTTCACATCACCCTCCTACACCGGCTGCAGGTTGCGCCGCAGGAGCGGATAGGCGATCGCGAGGATCGCCAGCACGATGGCCAGCAGGATGAAGGACAGCGCCGCCCCGAGCGGCCAATTGAAGACCGCGGTGAACTGGTCCTCGATGACCGTACCGATCATGCTGCCGGCCGGCCCGCCGAGGATGCGCGGCTCCATGAACGAGCCGATCACCGGGATGAAGACGAGCACCATCCCCGCAAGAAGGCCGGGCAGGCTCAGCGGCAGCACCACGCGGCGGAAGACGGTGAAGCCCGGCGCGCCCAGGCTCCGCGCCGCCTCGATCAGCGACTGGTCGATCGCCTGCAGCGAGATGTAGCAGGTCAGAATCATGTAGGGCAGATAGGAATGCACCAGCCCGACGATGATCGCCGGATAGCTGAACAGGATGCCGACAGACGGCGCCTCCGGAAAGACGAACTGCAGCCCGCGATCGATCAGGCCGCCCTCGCGCAGCACCATGGTCCAGGAAAAGATGCGGACGAGCGCGTTGCTCCAGAACGGCAGCACGATCAGCAGGAACAGCGCCTCGCGCCAGCGTCCGGGCAGATGGCGGGCGAGGATCAGCGCCGCCGGATAGCCGAGCAGCACGCAGACGAGCGTCACGTGCACGCCCATCATCACCGACCGCCAGGTGAGGAAGCGGTAGAACTCCTGCTCGAAGAAGGTCGCGTATTGCGCCAGCGTGAACGACGCCTCCCGTTCGCCGATCGGCGCCACGGTGAGGAAGCTGAAATAGAGCATGGCCGACAGCGGCAGCAAGATGGTCAGCGCCAGCCACAGATAAGCAGGCGCCGTCAACCCGATCAGCGCCAGCCGACGCCGCGTTCCGATCCGCATTGTCCGACGTCGGACGGATGCTATGGATGGTCCCGACCTACCGCGCGAAATGGGCCTTCGTCTCGTTCCATATCTGCGTGTAGGTCTGCCGCTCCTGGTCGCTCAACGGCGCCATCCATTGCAGCCGCTGCATCGCCTCCTCGTCGCTGTGGATCTGCCGGACCCGGTTGTCTTCGGGAAGCGCGGACAGCGCCTTGGCGTTCGCCGAAGCCGGGGCGCCGACCTCGGTCGCCCAGCGGACGTAGAACTCGGGATCGACCATGAAGTCGATGAAGGCGTGCGCGGCGTCCGGATTCGGCGCGTCGGTCGCGACCGACAAGCCGTCGAACCAGCCGATCGCGCCTTCCTGCGGCACGAAATAGCCGACCGGCAGGCCGAAATTGGTCGCGCTGCGTGCCGCCGACCCGCTCCAATAGGGCGAAAGGTCGAACAGTCCCGCGGAGAAGAACTTGTTCCACTCGTCCTCGGACGACCAGAAGGCCTTGATCTGGGGCTTGAGCGCACGGAGCTTCTCGCGCACCGCATCCAGATCGGCCGGGTGGTTCATGTCCTGCCCCGTGGCGATGGCGGCCAGGCTCACCGCCTCCACGGCATCGTCGCGCCAGCCGACCCGGCCTGCGAACTCCGGGTCCCAGAGGACCTCGATGGTCTTCGGCGCGGTTGTCAGTTCCTCGGTGTTGTAGGCGATCGCCGTCATGCCCCAGACCCACGCGATCCCGTAGAGCTTGCCGTCGATCATGAAGCGGGGCGAATCGCGCAGGGTCGGTACCAGATCGCCGAAGTTCCCGATCTTGCCGGGATCGACGGGCTGGATGAGCCCCTCTCGCGCCGCCGGCTCAGTAAAGGCGCTGTTGATCAGCACCACGTCGTAGGTGCCGGGGCTGGTCCGCAGCTTGGTGAGCATCTCCTGCTCGGAGTTGAAGTAGTCGTGGACCACCTCGACGCCGGTCATGTCGGCGAACGCCTTGACGGCCCAAGACTCGTCGGTGCCATAGCCCTGCCAGTTGAGGACCTGCAGCGACTCGGCCGCACGGGCACGGCGCAGGAGTCCGGCTTTTGCGGCCAGGGCCGTCAGGCCCAGCCCGGTCCCTGACAGCGCAGCCGCGTGGATGAACCTGCGCCGATCGATCATTGTCGAAATCCTCCCTTTCTTTCTTCGGCCGCTTGGTCGCGTCCGCCGACGTGATCGGCCGGGATGACGGGCCGTTGATCGCCTCCGTCGCGGTGCGACGAGTCCGGTATCGAAGCTCCGCGTATTTAAGTCTCCGGGCAGAACCGTGGTCAAGCGAACTCCCGCCCTCGCCGGGCGGCGCGGCCGCGTGGCATTCGGCCACCGTCTGCGATATCACCATCCGCGACACGATTCGAGGGGCCGCTCGCCGGCGAGACCGGCGGCGCAAAGGAGAGGAATGGCGATGGAGAGGGACGATATCACGGCGGAGGACTTCACCCGGGCGTTAGAGGCCGCGCATCGCGCCCAACGGGCCCAGCCGCGCGCGACGCGGTTCTACTGGGCCGAGCAGGCCGTGCGCGAGGTCTTCGGCGACCGGCTCGGCATAATCGAAAACGCCATCCCACCGCAAAGCATGCCGCTCTATTACCGCCTCGTCAGCCGCGTCGAAGCGGCGCTGTGGCAGGAAGCCAAATCGTCCGCACCTGCATCCGTCCGGCAGGGCGAACCTCAGGGACCCCAGGCTTGAACCTTGCCGCCCGCTGGTGTTCTTGCGCGAGGGGGCCGGGGCGACTTAGTTAGATGGAATGGGCAGACCAGCATCCGTGGGAGAATCCGCATGAACTTCAGACCGCTGCACGACCGCATCCTCGTCCGCCGCGTTGAGCCCGAAGAGAGAACGCCGGGCGGCGTCATCATCCCCGATACCGCCAAGGAGAAGCCAATGCAGGCCGAGGTCATCGCCGTCGGCCCCGGCGCCCGGGACGAGAACGGCCAGATCCGTCCGCTCGACGTGAAGCCCGGCGACCAGATCCTGATCGGAAAGTGGTCGGGCACGGAAGTGCGCCTCGACGGCGAGGACTTCCTGATCCTGAGGGAGACCGACGTTCTCGGGATTCTCGAATAGACCGGCGGGCCGATTCGCGGCGGCGAAACGGCCCGATCAGCCCGAATAGCCCGGTCTTCCCGGTCGGGGCGGCCCGGGCCGGCATGCCATGCGCTTACGATGTGGAAGCTGACGGTCGACGACGGTTGTTTGTCGACCGTCGATTCCTCAGGCGCTTTCCCGGCGGCGCCAACACTCATCGAGCACACAAAGCGGCCGTGCCCGCCCCGCAAGCGGATCACGACGCGATCGCCCCCGCAAGATGGAGCGCGATCCCGGTCGCCGAGCACGCCACGAGCGTTGGAAGCATCCCCGCCTTGAAGCGGAAGAGCGCGACCAGGGCGGCAACAGACAAGACCAGCGCCCAGGGATCGACGCTGGACGGCACCGGCGCGGCGAAGTCGAACCCGAATCCGCGGACGGGCCGCACGGTGTCGAAGAGCGTGTGGATGGCGAACCAGATCGCAAGGTTCAGGATCACGCCCACGACGGCGGCGGTGATCGCTGCAAGCGCGCCGCTTATGGCCTTGTTGCCGCGCAGCAGCTCGATGAAGGGCGCGCCCAGGAAGATCCAGAGGAAGCAGGGCGCGAACGTGACCCAGGTCGTCAGTAGGCCGCCGAGCGTCCCCGCCAGCATCGGCGGCAGGGCCCCGGGGTCGCGGAAGGCCGCCAGGAACCCGACGAACTGCAGCACCATGATCAGCGGTCCCGGCGTGGTCTCGGCCATGCCGAGCCCGTCGAGCATCTCGCCGGGCCGGAGCCAGCCGTACGTTTCCACGGCCTGCTGGGCGACGTAGGCGAGTACGGCGTAGGCGCCGCCGAACGTCACCAGCGCCATCTTCGAGAAGAAGACCGCAATCCGGCTGAAGGTGCTGCCGGCGCCAATAAAGACCAGCAACGCGAACACCGGCACCAGCCAGAGCACCAACCAGACGGCCGAGACGCGCAGCGCACGGCTGACGGTGGGCCGGGCGTGCTCGGGTAGATCTTCGCCCAACAAGCCGTCCACCACGCCCCCGCCTCCCGCGTCGCTGTGCCCGTGCCCGCCGACCCGGAATGCGGCGACGCCGGCCCTGCCGCCGAGAAAACCGATCAACCCGGCGCCGAAGACGATGGCCGGAAACGGCACGGCGAGGAAGAAGATGCCGACGAAGGCGAGCCCGGCCAGCCCGAGCATCACCCGGTTCCGGAGCGCGCGCCGGCCGATGCGGACGACGGCCTCGAGGACGACGGCGAGGACCGCGGCCTTCAGCCCGAAGAACAGGGCGCTCATCAGCGGCACGTCGCCCCAGGCGGCATAGACGTAGCTGAGGGCCATGACGGCGACGATGCCCGGCAGGACGAACAGGCCACCCGCGACGATGCCGCCGATCGTCCTGTGCATGAGCCAGCCGATGTAGGTTGCCAGCTGCTGCGCCTCCGGGCCGGGCAGCAGCATGCAGTAGTTGAGGGCGTGCAGGAACCGGGCCTCGCCGATCCAGCGCTTCTCCTCGACCAGGATGCGAGGCATCACCGCGATCTGCCCGGCGGGGCCGCCGAAGCTCAGGAGCGCCACGCGCGTCCACACCCAGAACGCTTCGCGGAAGGTGACGCCGTGACCGGGTGTCCGGACGGCATCGGCGGTCGCCATCGACTCCTCGGCCATCATGCCCTCCGGTCAGAGGGCGGGGTTCCAGGTGTGCGTTTCGCCCTGCAGGCTTCGGCACCAGGCGTAAAGGGCGTCGTAGACGTGCATGCCGACCTCCAGCATCGCGTGGTCGTCATCCGCGAAGTTGGCGGACAAGCCGAGCGAGACCGCAAGCAGCCCGCCCGACTGCGGCGCGAGGTCGGGCCGCCCGGTGTCGGCGCCGCGCACGATGAGCGCGAGCCTGTCGAGCGCCGGATCGGCGATGCCGTAGACCTTCAGGAAGCCGTCGAAGGAGCAAAGCTCGCCGTCGTGTGAGAACGGCTCGGCGCCGGGGATGTCGTAGGCCACGGCCCCGGTTTTCTCGGCGACGGCGAAGACCCGCTCGGTCGGCGCGTAGAGGAACGCGGCCTCCGGGTCGATGAACCGGCGGACGAGCCAGGGACAGGCGATGCGGTCGACCTTGGGCCGCTCGCGGGTCGCCCACTTGCCCGGCGTCGTCCCGATCTTACGCCGCGTCGGCAGACCGAGCTCGGCCCAGCCGGCAATGCCGTGTTCGAGGTAGGCGGCGTCCACACCGGCGACCTGCAGCGCCGCGGCGGCGTCTTGGCTGACCTCGTGGCCGTGGACGCAATAGACGACCACGGGGCGTCCCGGCGGCAGCTCCCGGCCCCAGCGCTCGATGTCCTCGGGCGCACGCCGGATCGCGCCGACGATCATGGCGTCGTCCGAGTCGAACGCCACCGCCCGGCGCACGTCGACAACGACGGGCGCCGAGGCGACGCCGAGCCGGAAATACAGGGATTGAGGGGAAATGGAAGCGGGGATTCGGCCGTCCATGTGCGCACCTCGCTCAGCGAGAGTTGCGCAGAGCTTGGACGGGAAACCGTCTAACGGGGAGTCTGCCCATCCCCGGTAGAAACCAGCTTAGTCAGGTTGCAAACGGTCCGCAAGGCCCCGGTACGCCGCCGACGGATGGCGGCCGGTGCCCCTGTGATGACGAGACGAGACGGCGAGATGGCCGAACGCCTGCTTCTAGCCGCGCTCGGCGGGCCACGTCCAGTGGTGGTCGTCGATCACGAAAGCGTGGCGGTGGCGCAGCGGACCGTGTCGGTGCGGATGCGCATGCGGCTCCGGCCCCTCCCAGCCCGCATGATCATGCCGGTGGTGTTCGTCGTGGACGTGCAGGTGCTCGTGGGCGTGGGCCTCGTGGAGGTGCTCCACCTCCACCGGATCGCCGCGTGGCCAGAGCCGCGCCGCCACCGCCGTCGACGCCGCCGCCAGGACGCCCAGCACTGCAAATGTCACACTGAGCCCGGCCTCGGCCCCCAACCACCCGGCCAAGGGGTAGGCGACCAGCCAGCAGGCGTGGCTCAGGGCGAACTGCGCCGCGAACACGGCCGGACGATCCTCGGCGTGGGCCGAGCGCCGCAAGGCGCGGCCAGAGGGCGTCAGCACGGCCGCATTTGCCATCCCCAGGACGAACCAGACCGGCAGGAGCAGCGGAAGCGTGGCGACGGGCCCGCCGAGGAGAACGGGGGCCATCAGCAACCCGGCGGCCAGCCCGGATGCGCCGGAGACCATGACGGCACGGTCGGAGGCGTGCTCCAGCAGGCGCGGCAGCGCCAATGCCACCGCCATCGATCCGGCACCGTAGGTGGCCAGCGCGACGGCGACGTCCGCGTCCGAGCCGCCCAGCACGCCCCGGACGAGAACGACGGAGTTGACGATGACCATGGCCCCGGCGGCCGCGACCGCGCCATTGAGAGCCAGCAGGCCGCGCAGCCGCGGCGTCTTCAAGTACAGACGAACACCACGCGTCATCCGGTCGTAGACGCCGCCGCGCCGCTCGGCCGGTTTCGTGCTTGGGAGCGCGACGGTTCCGACCAGCAGGGCCGAGGCGACGAATCCGAGCACGGTCCCGGCGAACAGGTCGTGATAGCCGACCACGGCGAGCAGGGCCGCGGCGAGCGCCGGGCTGGCGAGGCTCTCGAGGTCATAGGCGAGGCGCGCCAGCGAGAGCGCCTTGGTGTATTCGCCCTCGTCCGGCAGCACGTCGGGGATGGTCGCCTGGAAGGTCGGCGTGAACGCGGCCGACGCCGCCTGAAGGACGAAGATCAGAACGTAGATCTGCCAGACCTCGGTGACGAAGGGCAGACACAGGGCCACGGCCGCTCGCAGAACATCCATGGCGACGAGGAAGGCCCGGCGCGGCAACCAATCGGCGAAGGCGCCGACGACCGGCGCGACGCCGACATAGGCAACCATCTTGATGGCGAGCGCCGTGCCGAGCACCGCGCCCGCCTCGGAGCCCGCCAAATCGTAGGCAAGCAGGCCGAGTGCCACCGTGAGCAGGCCCGTGCCGACCAGCGCAACGACCTGGGCAGCGAACAGATGGCGGTAGGTATGATTCCGCAGCGGGGACAGCATCCCGGATTCCCACGGTATTCAACGGACGGCCCAGGCAGCCGTTCCGGCGGAGATCGACGCTGGCTTGCCGGACCGGTCGGTCGAGGCCGAAAGATCGTCCGCCTAGCATACCCGCGCCGATGTTTCGACCGCCTCGCGCCCTGTCCGCCACGGCACTTAGGCGCCGAGAGCCGCCACGGCGCCCGGACCGGCTTCGAATGCTCGAAAACCGACCAAATCCGTCGGATTTATCGCTTGACAAGCCGGCGCTTCCCCCCACTTTTAAACACGAACGAATCAGTCAGGATTACGGGCGAAGAGCAAAGAGCAAGAGGCGGTCGATGATACGGCTGAGCAGGCTGACGGATTACGGCGTCGTGCTGACGAGCTACATGGCCGCCGACGCCGAGCGATGCCACAACGCCTTCGATCTGGCGGCCGCGACGGGGCTGCCCGCCCCGACCGTCAGCAAGATTCTGGCGACGCTGACCCGGGCCGGGCTGCTGGTCTCCCACCGCGGCGCCAAAGGTGGCTATCAGCTTGCGCGCAGCCCCGGGCAGATTTCCGCCGCCGACATCGTCCGTGCCCTCGATGGTCCCGTGGCGCTCACCTTGTGTATCGAGCATGGCGACGGGGCGTGCGAGGTCGAATCGCTCTGCCCCTCGCGACGGAGTTGGCGCCGGATCAACGACGCGGTCCGGCAGGCGCTGGAAGGGGTATCCCTGGCCGATATGGCGTTCCCGTCCGCCTCGTCGGTGCCGGGCGAGCCGCCGAAGGAACGCGACGGCCCCCCGGCGATCAATTGACGATCCACCGGGGCCACGGAACCGACCGTTCGGCCGCCTTCCGAACCCGATCAGAACCTTAAGAGATCCGCTGTACAGGTAGAGACATGGCAGCTTCCACCGACACCGCCGAAACGGTCCGGTCCATCGCGGGAGAGAGGTACAAGTACGGCTTCGTCACGGACATCGAGACGGAGACCGCGCCTCGCGGCCTCAACGAGGACATCATCCGCTTCATCTCGGCGAAGAAGAACGAGCCGGATTGGCTGCTCGAATGGCGGTTGAGGGCCTTTCGGGTCTGGACCGGCATGAAGGAGCCGTCCTGGGCCAAGCTCGGCTACCCGCCGATCGACTACCAGGATGCCTACTACTATTCCGCGCCGAAGATGAAGGAGCGGCCGAAGAGCCTGGACGAGGTCGATCCCGAGCTGCTGCGAACCTACGAGAAGCTCGGCATCCCCCTGAAGGAGCAGGAGATGCTGGCCGGCGTCGCCGTCGACGCGGTGTTCGACAGCGTCTCGGTCGCGACCACCTTCAAGAAAAAGCTCGAGGAGAAGGGCATCATCTTCTGCTCGATCTCCGAGGCCGTGCAGAACCACCCCGATTTGGTGCGCAAGTATCTCGGCAGCGTCGTCCCCTACTCCGACAACTTCTTTGCGACGCTGAACTCGGCCGTATTCACCGACGGCTCCTTCGTCTACGTGCCCGAGGGCGTGCGCTGCCCGATGGAGCTCTCGACCTATTTCCGCATCAACGCGGCGCAGACCGGGCAGTTCGAGCGGACGCTCATCATCGCCGACAAGGGAAGCTACGTCAGCTACCTCGAGGGCTGCACCGCCCCGATGCGCGACGAGAACCAGCTCCACGCCGCGGTGGTCGAG
>CAZKCM010000118.1:0-9388 GCA_964551315.1 uncultured Rhodospirillaceae bacterium
GTCCTGGAACTTCGCGCTGGCCATCGTCTGTGGCGACCCCGTCGTCTGGAAGCCGTCGGAGAAGACGCCGCTGACCGCGCTTGCCTGCCAGAAGATCTTCGCTCGGGCGGCGAAGCGGTTCGGCGGCGTGCCCAAGGGCCTGCTCGAGGTTGTCATCGGCGGGCGCGAGATCGGCGAGCGGCTGGTCGACGACAGACGGGTGGCGCTCGTCAGTGCCACGGGCAGCACCCGCATGGGCCGCGAGGTCGGCCCGCGCGTGGCCGCCCGCTTCGGGCGCGTGCTGCTGGAGCTCGGCGGCAACAACGGCATGATCGTCTGTCCCTCGGCCGACCTCGACCTGGCGCTGCGCGCGATCCTGTTCAGCGCCGTCGGCACGGCCGGGCAGCGCTGCACGACCCTGCGCCGCCTGATTGTCCATGAGACGGTCGCCGACAAGCTGCTGCCGCGGCTGAAGAAGGCCTATGGCAGCATCCGGATCGGCAACCCGCTGGAGCCCGGCACCTTGGTCGGCCCGCTGATCGACGAGGCGGCGTTCGAGGCCATGCGCGAGGCGCTGCGCCGGGCCAAGGAGGACGGCGGCAAGGTCTTCGGCGGCGAGCGCGTGATGCTGAACGAGTTCCCGGCGGCCTATTACGTGCGCCCGGCGATCGTCGAGATGCCGGAGCAGACCGACATCGTCCGGCAGGAGACCTTCGCGCCGATCCTCTACGTGATGCGGTACAAGGCGTTCGACGACGCGATCGCCATCCACAACGACGTTCCGCAGGGGCTTTCCTCCTGCATCTTCACCACCGATCTGCGGGAGGCAGACACCTTCCTCTCGGCCCGGGGCAGCGACTGCGGCATCGCCAACGTCAATATCGGCCCGAGCGGAGCCGAGATCGGCGGCGCCTTCGGCGGTGAGAAGGAGACCGGCGGCGGGCGCGAGTCGGGATCGGACGCGTGGAAGAGCTACATGCGCCGCGCGACCAACACGGTCAACTACTCGAACGAGCTGCCGCTCGCCCAGGGCATCGTCTTCGACGTCGGCTGAGGGAGAACGAATCCTCGTCCCCGTCGGGAGGGGCGGGTGAGGGGGGCGTCAACCACAGAGGCACGGAGGCACAGAGAGAATCGAATCCTCTGTGCCTCCGTGGTTCCAAGACATCGCGGGGCTGCTACTCCTGCAGCGCGCCGCCGAACTCGAGGCCGCTGGCCTGCGGCCGCGTCTCCTCGCCGCCGTTCTCGGGCCCCCGCGTAGCGCCGGCCTTCTCGGCCGCCTTGCGCGCCTTGATGACGGCGGCATTGAGATCGCTCTGGCTGCACAGGCCGAGCAGGACCGGGTCGCGCGGCCGCAGGTTCGGGGAGTTCCAGTGTGTGCGGTCGCGCACCGCTGCGATGGTCTGCTTGGTCGTGCCGATCAGCTTCGAGATCTGCGCATCCGACAACTCCGGATGGTGACGCAGCAGCCAGGCCACCGCGTCAGGCTTGTCCTGGCGCTTCGAGATCGGGGTGTAGCGCGGGCCCTTGGTCCGCGGCGAAGGCATCGGAATGTCCTGCTTCGCCATCTGCAGCCGGGCCGAGGGGTCCGCCTCGCAGCGCGCGATCTCCTCCTTGGTGAGCTGCCCGTTGGCCGTGGGGTCCATCCCGACGATGCCGATCGCGACCTCGCCGTCGGCGATTCCCTGGACCTCGAGCGGGTGCAGGTTGCAGAACGCCGCGATCTGCTCGAAGGTCAGACTTGTGTTTTCGATCAGCCAAACGGCAGTAGCCTTTGGCATCAGAAGCTGTGCCATAACTCCTCCTCTTCGGACGCCCTGACATGTCGGCGATTGGCCCGCGCGACAGGGCGGGCGGCCGCGAAATCTTTGAACCCATATATAGGAGGGCGCGGGGCGCGAGAGAAGAAAAACCTGGACGGGCGCCCGGCCTCCGGGCCTCGGCCGTCCCGCCCGCCCGGCCTCCGCTCACGCCCGATCGACCGTCAGCACGATCTTGCCGATATGGGCACTCGATTCCATCAGGCGGTGGGCTTCCGCCGCCTCGCGCAGGGGGAAGGTCGCGTGCAGGACCGGTGCCACCTTGCCCTCTTCGATCAGCGGCCAGACCTTCTCCTTCAGCGACCGGGCGATCGCCGCCTTGTCGGCCACCGGCCGCGCCCGCAGCGTGGAGCCGGTGAGGGTCTGGCGCTTCAGCATCAGCGGCATCAGATTGAGCTCGACCTTGCTGCCCCGCAGGAAGGCGATCTGGACCAGCCGCCCCTCGACCGCAAGCGCCTTCAGGTTCCGCGCGACATAATCGCCGCCGACCATGTCGAGGATGACGTCGACGCCCTTGCCCCCCGTCATCTCCTTGACGACCTCGACGAAGTCCTCGGTCCGGTAGTTGATCGCCCGGTCGGCGCCGAGCTTCTCGCAGGCGGCGCATTTCTCCGGTCCGCCCGCGGTCGCGAACACCTTGGCGCCGAAGTGATGGGCGAGCTGGATCGCCGTGGTGCCGATACCGCTCGATCCGCCATGGACGAGAAAGCTCTCGCCGGCCGCCAGCCGGGCCCGGTCGAAGACGTTGGACCAGACGGTAAAGAAGGTTTCCGGAATGGCGGCGGCGCGGGCCATGTCGAGGCCGCGCGGCACGGGCAGGCATTGCGCTGCCGGGGCCGGGCAGAACTCGGCGTAGCCGCCGCCGGTGACGAGCGCACAGACCGCGTCGCCGACCTTCCACTCCTGCACCTCGGGGCCGAGCGCGGCGATCCGGCCCGCGACCTCCAGCCCGGGAATATCCGAGGCGCCCGGCGGCGGCGGATAGCCGCCCTGGCGCTGGAGGACGTCGGGCCTGTTGACGCCGGCGGCGGCAACCTCGATCAGCACCTCGCCGGGGCCGGGCCGCGGCACCGGGCGGCTCGCCGGCACGAGCACGTCCGGCTCGCCGAAGCGGGAGATCTCGATGACCGTCATGCTGTCGGGGAGTCTGTCGGGCATTGCGGGCAGATCCTCGGCTGACTGTGGCGGGTAGGGGGCAAGGTCTACTATGCTTGGCGGAACGGGACAACTCCAACGAGGGACCAGGAACCGGCCATGGACCCAGAGGATCTGGAACCGCGTCGCGCGACGCCCAAGCCGAAGGACCTCGACGCGATGTCGATCGAGGAGCTGCAGGATTACGTTGCCGAGCTCGAGGCGGAAGCCGCCCGAGCCCGCGCGAAGATCGAGCAGAAGCAGGCGCACCGGGCGGCCGCCGCGGCCGCCCTGTTCAAGCCGTCGTGACGCCGGCAGTCGTGACGCGGGGCGGCGGCATGCCCGGGCGCAGCCGGGGCCGGCGGCCCGCGGGGGAAGGGAGCAGAGAATGACTTTGAAGGGAAAATCCGCCGTGGTCACGGGCTCGACCAGCGGCATCGGCCTCGGCATTGCCGAGGCGCTCGCCCGCCAGGGCGCGGCGGTGATGCTGAACGGCCTCGGCGAGCCCGAGGCGATCGAGAAGATCCGCAGCGAGATGGCGGCGCGCTGGGGCGTCCCGGTCGGCTACCACGGCGCCGACATGACCCGCCCGGCGGAGATCGCCGCGCTGATCGCGGCCGCCGCGGAGGCCCATGGCGGCGGGGTCGACATCCTCGTCAACAACGCCGGCATCCAGCACGTCGACCCGATCGAACGGTTCCCGGCCGAACGGTGGGACGCGATCATCGCGATCAATCTCTCGGCCGCATTCCACGCGATCCAGGCGGCGCTGCCGACCATGCGCGCGCGTGGCTGGGGCCGAATCGTCAACATCGCCTCGGTGCATGGCCTCGTCGCCTCGGCCAACAAGGTCGCCTATGTGGCGGCGAAGCACGGCCTCGTCGGGTTGACCCGTGTGGTCGGGCTGGAAACGGCGGGCAGCGGGGTCACCTGCAACGCCATCTGTCCGGGCTGGGTGCTGACGCCGCTCGTCCGGCGGCAGATCGAGGCGCGGGCGCGCGAGCAGGGGATTCCGTTCGAGGCGGCGCAGCGCGACCTCCTGGTGGAGAAACAGCCCTCCGGCCAGTTCGTCACGCCGGAGCAGATCGGCGATCTGACGGTTTTCTTGTGTTCCGAGGCGGCGGCGCAGATGAACGGCGCGGCGCTGACCCTCGACGGCGGCTGGACCGCGCAGTAGGAAATCGCATCGAAATCGGAGGCGTGGATTTTTCTGTCTGGGAAGGCACGGCTGGCCCCTTCTTTTTTTAAGTAGACGGGCCTGTATTAACCATACCTTAAGGATTGTCTCCTAGTTTAGTGAACAGACGGTCCGTGACTGGACTTTCTCTTGGATCGCATCCGATCCTTGTTGACGCCTCCCTGTCTAACTCGACGCCGCCGGCCTCGGCCGGCGGCACTTTCTTTGCCCGATTTTTGATTCTTGCCTCCGGCGAAGCACCGGCCCGGATCGGGTATTTCGGGTCTTGACGCCTCCGCCACACGGTCATAACGTGAAATTCCGGCAAGTTGGACAGGTTGAGGCAAGAATGAGGGCCGCCGCCCGGGCTGCGGGCAGAGCGGCCCTCCGTTTTCGGATCCGTCCGCCGCGGTCCGGTTTCCCTGTCTTCCAACGCGCTTTCTCGGGCGCTTTCCAGGTCCTCTGACGGAGGCGGCGCGATGCGTGTGTGCGTCGACGGACGGGCGGTGTTCGCGGCGGCCGGCGGCGCGCGTCGGTTCGCGGCGGACCGGCCGGTGGTCCTGTTCCTGCACGGCGCGGGGATGGACCACGCCGTCTGGGCCGCGCAGATCCGCGCCTTTGCCCGGGGCAGCCCGGCGCCGGACGGTCGCGCCACGGTTCTGGCGGTCGATCTGCCAGGCCATGGCCGGTCCGAGGGGGCGCCGCTGACCTCGATCGCGGCGATGGCCGACTGGGTCGTGCGTCTGCTTGATGCCGCCGGGCTCCGGCGGGCCGCTCTGGTCGGCCACAGCATGGGTGCCCTGGTCGCCCTCGCCGTTGCCGCCGCGTCCCCGGCCAGGGTCGGGCGCCTCGCCCTCCTCGGGGTCGCCGCCCGGATGCCCGTGCATCCCGGCCTCCTGGCGGCGGCCCGGGCCGACAGCCTCGCGGCCATTGAGATGATCCTCTCCTGGGCCTATGCGCGCGCCGCAGGGCCCCGGCCGGCCGCCGCCGGGCGGCGCCTCCTGGAGCGCGCGGCCCCGGGCGTGCTGGCGGCCGATCTCGCCGCCTGTCATGCCTACGCCGAGGCGGAGGCAGCGGCCGCGCGCGTCGCCTGCCCGACGCTTCTGATTCTGGGCGCCGAGGATCGCATGACTCCGCCGACCGGCGGCCGCGCCCTTGCCGAAAGGCTCCCTGCGGCCGAATGCGTCACGCTGCCTGCGACCGGCCATATGATGATGGCGGAGCGGCCGGACGCGGTCACCGCCGCGCTGCAGCGCTTCCTGTCCGCCGGCTGAAGCCCTCCCCTGGCGGGGAGGGCGCCCGGATGCCACAGGGGTGGGTTTCAAATCCGCCCCGACCGCGGTCGATTGCGGATCCCGTCCGTTCCCGCCGCGGACGAGGCCATTTCAACCCGCCCTTCTCCGTGCCTCTGTGGCGTTTCCAAAAAAAAACCGGGCGGAGGGGACTCCGCCCGGTCGAGGTGCTTGGGTGGTTGGAGACCGCTTAGGCCGCCTCGCTCTCGATCGTCTGATGCTGAACGGGCGCGCCCTTGGCCTCGATCTTGATGGTGCGCGGCTTCATCGCCTCGGGCACCTCGCGGACCAGGTCGACATGCAGCAGGCCGTTGACCAGGCTGGCGCCGCTGACCCGGATGTGCTCGGCGAGCTCGAACCGGCGCTCGAAGGCGCGGCCGGCGATGCCGCGGTAAAGATACTTCTTCTCGTCCTCGGACTTGTTGAGCTTGCCGGAGATGACCAGCGAATTCTCCTGGACGGTGATGTTCAGGTCATCCTCGCCGAAACCGGCCACCGCCATGGTGATGCGGTAGGCGTTCTCGCCGGTCTTCTCGATATTGTAGGGCGGATAGGAAAAGGCGCTGTCGTCCATCCGGGTGGCCGCATCCAGCAGGCGCGTCATCCGGTCGAAGCCGATCGAGGAGCGGAACAGCGGGCTGAGATCGAAGTTACGCATTGCCATATCCTCCATTGAGCAACATGGTAAACGGGTGCGATATCGCCAGTCCCGTTTGCGCGTTGGCCCGGACCCTTCAAGAGGCATCCGGCCCTCGTCACAGATAGGCAGGCCTCTCCGGATTTCAAGCACCGGCCGCGGCTAGGCGGCACCGCCCCCGGCGGGGTTGCTCTCAAGGCCAAGGAAATGTTAATGGCAGCCGGGTAGCATCGACGGGTCCGCGACGGACCCGTCGAGATCGGCCGAATGGGAGGGGAGGCTCCGGCGTGACCAGCGAGAGGACGGTGGCCTCCGTATCGTTCTTCGACCGGACCTTCGACGAGGCGCTCGATCTGCTGGTCGAGGCGCGCAACTACATCGCCGCGCGCGAGAGGGCAAACAAGCGCGAGAGCCAGCCCCTTCTTCAGCTGGTGGTGAGCTGCGAGACCATGCGCCTCACCGCGCGGCTGACCCAGGTCATGGCGTGGCTCCTGGTGCAGAAAGCCGTCCATGCCGGCGAAATGACCGCGGAGGAGGCCGCCCGCCCGGAACATCGCCTCGGCGGCCAGGAGGTCTGCACGTCCAGGGAATCCTGGGGCGATCTCGCCCTCCCGGCGCCGCTCGAGGATCTGCTCGACCGCAGCTACAACCTTTACGCCCGCGTCGCCCGTCTCGACGAGATGGCGAGCGCCCGCGCCGCCGAGGCCACCGCTGCATCCGGGCAGTACCACGCGCCGCTGGAATCGCAGCCCGACCGGGTGGACTCGTAGCGGCGCCCTTTCGGCGGGCCGCCGTTCGGACCGACGCACGCGATAAGGCGCCCGGAAGCGAGCTTCGCGGGCGCCCTTGCGGAACGCGAAAGCCGGGCCGCCGGCTACTTCTTCAGGCCCAGGCCCTGGAAGCGCTTGTTGAACTTCGCGAGCTGCCCGCCGCTGTCCACCAGCCGGTGAACGCCGGTCCAGGCCGGGTGCGACTTGGGATCGATGTCGAGCCGAAGCGTGTCGCCCGGCTTGCCCCAGGTCGACCGCGTCTTGAAGCTCTGACCGTCGGTCATGACGACGGTGATCTCGTGATAATCGGGATGAATGCCTTCTTTCATAGCGCCGCTCCTTCAGGACGCGCGGTTATAGCCAAGCCTCCCGCGCGAGGCAAGGGTTACGGGCCGCGTCGCCGTGGGCGCGATCTGCCTGGTCGTATGTCCGATCATATTTAGGAGATCGATTCAACCGAATCACCAAGGTTCCCGCGGCCTACCCTCGCTTGCCAAGCCCGCGGGGCTGCGATAGGGATAGCGGCGGATTTAACCTTGGCGTGGCCCGTACGGGCGCTTCCCGCGGGAGGCGCCCGGTGGTTTGCTCCAAATCGGGTTCGCCCAAATCGGACCGCCCGATCGGGGTGGCCGCGCGGGGGCCGCCTCAACGGAAGGGACGCCGGCCGCGGCGCAGTCTTGACCATGCCGAAGCCCGAGACGGCCAATCCCGCCGACCGGCCCGCGAGCCGGCGGCTCTCCCATCTTTTGCATCTGGCCCGGTTCCTCCAGCCTTACCGGCTTCAGCTCGTCGGCGCCATCGTCGCGCTCACCGTCGCAGCGGCCACCGTGCTGGCGCTGGGCCACGGCCTCCGGTTCCTCGTCGATCAGGGCTTCGGCACGGGCGACGCCGCGCTCCTCAACCGCGCGGTCGTCGTCCTGTTCGCCGTCACCAGCCTGATGGCCGCGTCCAGCTACGCGCGCTTCTACCTGGTCTCCTGGGTCGGCGAGCGGGTGGTCGCCGACATCCGCAAGGCCGTCTTCGACCACGTCCTCCGCCTGAGTCCGCGCTTCTTCGAGGTGACCCGCCCGGGGGAGGTCATCTCGCGCCTCACCACCGACACCACGCTGCTGCAGACGGTCGTCGGGTCCTCGGTGTCGGTGGCCCTGCGCAATGCGCTGCTGCTCGCCGGCGGAACGGTCATGCTGGTCATCACCAGCCCGAAGCTGACCGGTCTCGTGTTCCTCGTGGTGCCGCTGGTCCTGCTGCCGATCATCCTGTTCGGGCGGCGGGTGCGACGCTTGTCCCGGGCAAGCCAGGACCGAGTCGCCGACGTCAGCGACTACGCCGACGAGACCCTTCACCAGATGCAGACGGTGCAGGCCTTCGGCCACGAGCCGATCGCTCGTGCCCGCTTTGCCCGGCGGATCGAGATCGCGTTCGAAACGGCGCGCGCGCGGATCCGCGCGCGCGCCGCCCTGACGGGCGTGGTGATCCTACTCGTCTTCGGCGCGGTCAGCACGATCCTGTGGATCGGCGGTCACGACGTGCTGGCCGGCCGCATCAGCCCGGGCCAGCTCTCGGCCTTCGTCTTCTATGCGGTGGTCGTCGCCGGCTCGGTCGGCTCGATCAGCGAGGTCATCGGCGACCTGCAGCGCGCGGCCGGCGCGACGGAGCGGCTGCTCGAGCTCCTGGGCACGGAGCCGGACATCACCGCGCCGGCCGAGCCGGTCCCCCTGCCGGAGCCGCCGCAGGGCGCCATCGAATTCCGCCAGGTGCGCTTCCACTACCCCTCGCGGCCGGAGGGGCCGGCGCTCGACGGATTCGACCTGCGGGTGGCCCCGGGCGAGACGGTGGCGCTGGTCGGGCCATCGGGTGCCGGCAAGACGACCGTCTTCCAGCTTCTGCTGCGGTTCTACGATCCGCAGGCCGGCAGCATCACATTCGACGGCGTCGAGCTCCGCGCCGCCGATCCGGCCGCGCTGCGGGCGCGCATCGGCCTCGTGCCGCAGGAACCGGTGATGTTCTCGGCCGATGTGTGGGAGAACATCCGCTACGGCCGCCCCGACGCCTCCGACGAGGAGGTCCGTGCCGCGGCCGCGGCAGCGCACGCGCTCGAGTTCATCGACCGCCTGCCGAACGGCTTCTCGACGCATCTCGGCACGCGGGGTGTCCGCCTGTCCGGCGGCCAGCGGCAGCGCCTCGCCATCGCCCGGGCGATCCTGCGCGACCCGGCCGTGCTGTTGCTGGACGAGGCGACCAGCGCCCTCGACGCCGAGAGCGAGCGCGCGGTGCAGGAGGCGCTCGACGAGCTGATGGCCGGGCGGACGACGCTGATCATCGCCCATCGCCTCGCCACCGTGCTGAAATGCGACCGTATCCTGGTGATGGACCGCGGGCGCATCGTCGCCTCCGGCACGCACGCGGAGCTGATCCGCCAGGGCGGCCTCTACGCCCGCCTCGCCGCCCTCCAGTTCGAGCAGGCCGAGGCGCTGTCGCAGGACGGCGATGCCCGCACCGGCCGCCGCACCGACCGGGCGGTGTCGTAGGGCCGTTCGCAGACAGCGCGGCCGTCCGGCGTTTCGGGGCGATCCGGAAGG
>CAZKCM010000119.1:0-9308 GCA_964551315.1 uncultured Rhodospirillaceae bacterium
CCACCGGCATCGCTGCCACCGCTGGAGCCACCACCGCCGGAATCGCTCCCACCGCCGGAGCCACTACCATTGGAGCCGCCGCTGCTGCCGCCCGTTCCGCCGCCCGCACCGGTGCCGCCACCGGCATTCCCGTCGCTCGTGCCACCAGTGCCGCCACCGCCGGTACCGGAATTGCCCGTACCGGCGTCGCCTGGGCTGGCTCCGCCGCCGGTCGGACCGGCACCGCTCCCGTCGCCCCCCGTATCGCCTGCGCCGGCCACGGCCCTGCCGGAGGGACCCGCCGGCCCGCCCTCACCACCGGACACCGGCGCCGCGCCGCCCGCGGCCGGTGCGACCTCTTCGACGTAGCGCGCGAAGGCGTCCAGGCACTGCCCGTCCTCCGCCGCCGCGACGAGCTGCGCCGGCTCGAGCAGCCAGCAATCGACGACCTGTGTCTCCGACTCGCCCGCGCAACCGGCCAGGAGCCCGGCCGCGAGGACGGCCGTCAACGGCCCGATGCAGGTGCTGCTCAGATACCGCCGCCGGCTGTTCCAGCGGCCCATTGGACTGCGGACAGCAATCAAAAGGTTAGAGCTTTTCATGGGGTTCCCGCAACGATCACCGATCGGCCGGCGAGAGTAATGAAGAGGGGCCGCCACCGTTGTGTAATCTCTGTGTCCGGCCGCCGGCCCGATTCGGCCGCAGCCCTGTCAACGCCGGTTCAGCGGAATGAGTTCCTCGCGCGGCGGGGACCCCCCCCCGGGATCAACGCCCCGGGTGCGGGCATTCCGGGGACGATATCTTTGAGCGACGTCCGAGCGATCGGATCCGTGATCGCCCCACCCGGTCCAGGCGGGGGGCTGTTCATTGTGCGCCGCCTCCCCTATTATTAAGGCTTGGTGGTCCGCCCCGGCCCCCGCGGCCGGGCGCTGGTGCGTGGTCGCAAGGGGCTTGGCCGGAGGCCGTACCCCTTCGCAAGCGCAGCGCCGTCGATCCGGCACGGGCCGACTTGTATCTCCCGGGCGTCTCTGAGGGCCCCCCTTTTTGGGAACACCCGTCACAGAAGCTTGCACACCCCAGTCGGCTGTCCTTAGGAACCGGTCAATGTTCGCCGCGTCGTTTGGTCTTTCCGAGAACCCGTTCAAGATCACGCCGAACCTCCGTTTCGTCTATCTCGGCGAAAACTTCCGAAAGGTTCGCGGCGAGGCGGCGAGCGCACTGGCCGCTCGCAACGGGGCCGTCCTGCTGACCGCGCGTGCCGGGATCGGCAAGTCCATTCTTCTCCGCCTGCTGGCGCAGGATCTCGGCGCCGCCTCCACGGACCGCGTTCTCTCGCTCGTCTGTAGCCCGGGCTCGACCGTGGATCAGCTGGTCCATCAGGCCCTCGAGTCCCTGGACGCGAGATCGGGCGGGACCGACGCAAGCGAAGATGGGGACAGCGGCCCGGCCCCAGCCGCAGACCATCTTCAGAGACTCGTCGCGGAATGCGTTGCCGAGGGCCGCGCCTGCGTGCTTCTGATCGACGAAGCCCAGAACCTGAGCGATCACGAGCTGGGGCGTCTGTTCCTGTTGATCGATCAGGTGGATCATCACGGCGGCCGGTTGCGGATTGCGCTCGCCGGCCCGCCGGACCTCGAGAGCAGACTGAACCAGGCGCTCCCGAACGACTTCCGGCGGCAGATCATTCTTCGCCGGCGCCTTGAGCCGTTGCCGGAACGCGAGGTGGCGGCCTTCATTGCGGAGCGTCTCCGCCTGGCCGGCGCCCCACGCGACGACATCTTCTCGGATGACGCAATCGCCCGCATCGCGCATTACGCCGAAGGCGTCCCGCGTCTGGTGAACAGCCTGTGCCAGACTGCTCTGTTCCTGGCCGAGTTCGAGTCCAGCGACACGGTAACCGCCGATCTCGTTGACGAGGCGGCGCGACAGATTGGCGTCGCCCCGCCAGAGTCCTCGAAGGCCGTGATCCTGGCCCCCGAGCGGCGCCCGGCGACGCTCGGCCGCCGTTCGGCCAAGGCGAACCGCCCACCGTTGCTGACACGCCTCGACCGCATCGATTCGTCGGCGCAACATGCGGTGGATGTGGACCATGTCGTCATACAGCCGGATTTCGTGCCCGGCTCCCGCACGACGCATTCCAGGTTCGCGCGGTCCCGTACCTGGCCCGGTCTCCTGTTCGGGGCGTTGGCAACGGCGGCGGTCTTCGCCACCGTCTTCGTGCTGCTGGAGAAACCGGGATTTCTGACCGGCACGACCGCCCCGTCTTCGCCCCCGCCGATCACCCCGGCGGAGGAGTCCGTGGCGGCGATGCCGGACCCGGTCATCGACGAAGAAGAGGTGGGCGCCGAGGCCGAAGCTCCCGTCGCCCCGACAACGGACGAAACCAGCACCGAAGCGACCGGTCGCACGCCATCAACGTCGCCGGCCGAAGAGGAGCCTCTTGCGCTGCCGCCCGCACCGCCCGTCGATCCGAACGCGCTCGCCGAACTCGGTGCGCCCTCCGGCGAGGCCCCCGACAATGCTTCCAAAGTGGAAGCCGCCGAGAGGGACGCGGCGACTCGGCAAGACGCCGCACCGGTCGAGACGGCGGAGCCCGACACAAGAGAGGCGGCCGACGCCGAATCCATCGCGACTGCGCCCGCGGACGCCGCCGCCGGAGCACGGGCACCGGCGGCCGCTGCGAAGGACGCAACGGCGACTGAACCGACTGCCGATGCCGTCGAGCCGTCTGTCGGACGCACCGCGTCCGCGCCGGCCGAGAGACAAGCGGCGGGCGAGCAAGCAATGGCAGACAGCGAGGCGGCCGCCCAGAATGTGACCGCAAGCTCGGAGTCGGCATCGACGGTTGCGCCGAGCCACGCCCCCGAGGCGGCGCCGACCGAAACCACGGCCAGCGCCGAGACGCCGCAGGCCGAGGCGATGGCCGAAGACGGCGAAGCCGCCATCCGCGAGACGCGCGAGACGCCCCAGGGCGAAGCAACCATTGGCGAAGCGGTCCAAAGCGAAGCGGACGAGCAGCAACAGGCAGCGGTTGACACGGCGGCCAAGGCGGCGGCCGTCGCCGATGGCCCGGATGGCGACGCCTCCGAAACCGCTCCGGCGCCACCCGCCGCCGAGCAACGGGCCTCTGCCGAGCCGTCGGCAAACGCGGCCGAATCGCCGGCCAACGCGGCCGCGGTGCAGACGCTTCTGGAGCGGGCCCGCGAACAGATCAACGATCTCAAGCTCACGACCCCGGCCGGCGACAATGCCTTCGAGACCTACCAACAGGTCCTGGCGCTCGCGCCCGGCCACGAGGCGGTCTCTCAAGGCTTCAGGGATATAGCTGACAAGTATATCCTGCTCGCCGAATCGGCCGAGAGACAGGGCCGGCCGGATCAGGCCCAACGATACTACGAGAAGGCCGCTGCGGTCGTACCGGACCATCCGATCGCGGTCGCCGCCCTGTCGCAGCGGCAAGCCGAAACTGCCGCCGCACCAGCCGCCGCCCCTGCAGCACAACAACCGACCGCGCCAAGCACTGTCGCCACCGCCGCACCCGCGACGGAGCCGGACCGCACGCCGGAGCCGTCTCAGGAAGACCCGCTGGACCGATTGCTGGCGCGGGTCTTCGGCGACGGCGCCGCGCCCCCCGCGGCGGAGACCTCGGTGGCGGCCCCGGCCGCTTTGCCGAAGCCGGATGCCGCGCCGCCGACGAGAAATGACGGCGCGGAGCCGGCGTCGTCCCGTTTCCCCATGCCGGCCGGCGCATTGCAGACACCGGAACGCCTGGAAGCGGCCTTGGCGGCCGGCGCCGACGTCAACACGCGGTTCGCCAACGGCCAGACCCCACTGATCATTGCCGCATCACAAAGGCAGAGTGACATGGTCGAACTGCTGCTGGCGCACGGTGCCGAGCCGAACGCCGCGACCGAAACGCTCGGAACTCCGTTGATGTATGCCGTCTGGAACGGCGATCTGGCGAGCGTCGAGGCTCTTCTGCGAGGGGGAGCCGACATCGATCTGAAGAACATCGACGGCAAGACCGCGCTGATGGCGGCGGCGGCAAACGGCCATCTGGCGCTGGTGGACCTGCTGCTGCGGTACGGGGCGAGCGTGAACGACCGGACGATAAATGGTTGGACCGCTCTCATGTACGCCGTCTGGGGGCGTCACGACGCGGTGGTGGCCCGGCTTCTGGAGCACGGCGCGGATGTTTCCGTGGTGAACGAGGACGGCGACTCCGCCACGAGCATCGCGATCGAGCGCGGCCATTTCGAAATCGCCAATATGCTTCGATCGCAGCAGGCCCGGAACGAATAGCACCGGGGCGCGTGCGCCCCCCTCGGCGCCCCCCCCCGCCTCGCCGCGGCGGCACCAAATAATCCCGAACACAACTTTGACACTCGCAAATCAGGCAATAGGCGCCAAACTGCGAGCAGATCGGGTCGTCGAGTCAAAACAGTAACGCGGCCGTGGGGGCGTCATTCCGGCCGCTCCAATCGAAAGACGAAGTGACAAATCGACACCCGAGGACCGGGTTCGGCTGGAGCGTATTACTTCCTAGTTCAAAAAAAGAATTACTAAGAATTATCAGAAGTTCTTTTGTAAATATAAAATAATGAGCAAAAATCTTGGATCGGTTAGCGCAGTCCTCACGTATCGCCACTTCTGTTGCGAAGGACGTTGCTCGCGTGTTGATGAACCCCCCGACCTCGCTTGACCTCAAGCAAACCGCCGTTTCGTTCAGGTCCGTCGCCTCACACGTCACCGCCAGGCGAGGAGCCTCGGACCCCACCCTCCTAGACCTGTTCCGCGAAGCCTTTGCGGTCGTACCGGCCGACAGCCCCGAGCTGTTGGACGAGGTCTTTCGGCTCCGTTATCAGATCTATTGCGTCGAGAACGCATTCGAGAACCCGAGTGAGCATCCCGACGGTCGGGAACGGGACCGGTTCGACGCTCATTCGGCACACTGCCTCCTGATGCACAAGCCGAGCGGCATTTTCATCGGAACCGTCCGTCTGATCCTGCCGCTGCCCGATGCGCCGGACACGAGCTTCTCGGTGCAGCAGGCCAGCGATGATCCGATCGTCAAAGACCCTCGGCGGTTCCCCCGCACCACCACCGGCGAGATCTCGCGCATCTGCATTTCACGGGACCGTCGGCGCCAATGCCAGGCCGATCCTGCAGTGATGCAGCATGCATTCGTCGGCTTGGCACAGGCCTCGATGCGGTTGAGCGCGGAGAACGGCATCACACACTGGCTTGGCCTGATGGAGCCGATCTTCATCAAGCGGGTCGCTCGCCTCGGGATCTACTTCGACAAGGTCGGCGAGCCGGTCGACTATCACGGCAAGCGCCATCCCGTCTCGGCCAGCCTCGCGACCATGCTCGCCACCGTCCACCGGCTCCAGCCCGAGGTGTGGGAGGTCATGACCGACGAGGGCCGGTTCTGGCCCCTTGACGCGGCCGCGGCGGTGGCTTGAAGGGCGCGTAAAGAATCCGATGACGACGTCATCGACGGCGAGCCGACGCCCCCGCCAGGAGGGGGCACGGCCCGGGGCGGAGATCGGGCCGACGATGGAAACCCAGCGACGCCTCCAATCACCGCGGAGCGGCGTGCGGCGGGTCGGCCATGCAGCGCCCGGAGACGCGCCGCGCGGCCGGCCCGTCCACAACGGTCCCGCCTTCAAGTACGACGAAGCTTTCGACCGTAACCTGGGCTGGGTGACGGCTTGGGAGCAGCAGGCGCTCCGCGGAAAGAAGGTCGCCCTGGCCGGCATGGGCGGCGTCGGCGGCGCGCATCTGCTGACCCTGGCGCGCCTCGGTGTCGGCGCCTTCCATCTCGCCGATTTCGATCGCTTCGAACTGGCGAACTTCAACCGCCAGGCAGGCGCCACGATGGAAACCATCGGCCGGCCCAAGGTCGAGGTGATGGCCGAGATGGCGCGGCAGATCAATCCGGAACTGGAGATCACGACCTTTCCCGCGGGCGTCAGTGCAAGCAATCTCGACGACTTCCTCGACGGGGTCGACCTGTTCATCGACGGGTTGGATTTCTTCGTCCTCGACCTGCGGGCGAAGGTCTTTGCGCGCTGCGCCGAGCGTGGCATTCCGGCGGTGACCGCCGCGCCGATCGGCATGGGGACCGCCTACCTGATCTTCATGCCGGGCGGGATGAGCTTCGAGGAGTACTTCCGTCTCGAGGGCCTGCCACGCGAACGCCAGTACGTCAACTTCCTCACCGGCCTCGTCCCGAAGGGCTATCACCGATCCTACCTGGTCGATCCGTGGCGCGTCGACCTTGCCGGCAAGCGCGGCCCCTCCACGGCCATGGCCTGCCAACTCTGCGCCGGCGTCACGGGAGTCGAGGCGCTGAAGATCCTGCTCGGACGCGGGACGGTGCGCGCCGCCCCCTACTATCACCATTTCGACCCCTACCGCGGGAAGTGGACGGTCAGGCGCCTTCCAGGGGGAAACCGGCACCCGGCGCAAGTCATCAAACGCCATCTGGGCTATTACTTCTACGGCCGCCTCTCGCGCGGGACCACCTGGACCGAGAACGGGCCTGGGCCCGAGGCGTCGGTGCCGGAGCGGATTCTCGACCTGGCCCGCTGGGCGCCGAGCGGAGACAACGTCCAGCCCTGGCGCTTTCGCATCGAGGGGCCTGATCGCGTCATGATCCGTGCCCGCGTCGAGGCCGGAACGAATCCGTATGAATACGCCGACGGCGAGCCGACGCTACTGTCCGTCGGCATGCTGCTCGAAACCATGCGGATCGCCGCGTCGGGCGAGGGGCGGTCGCTGGAGTGGAGCTATCACGGCAAGGCAGACGCCGACCACTTCATCGAGGCCCGCTACGCCGAGGCCCCGAACCTTCTCCCGGACCCGCTGCTTCCCTACGTCCGGATCCGATCCGTGGACCGGGGACCGTACCGGACCACGCCGCTTCAGCCGGGCGCAAAGCAGAGCCTCGATGCCTGCCTCGGCGACCGGCTCCGGATCCGGTGGCACGAAAGCCTTGCCGAGCGCTGGCGGATCGCCTGTCTCAACGCCGCGGCCACCGACATCCGGCTGCGAATGCCGGAGGCGTATGAGGTCCATAGGGCCATGCTCGATTGGACCCGTCCGCTCAGCCCGGACGGGATTCCGGCCGGTGCCGTGGGACTGGATGCCCTCACCCTTCGGCTGATGCGCTGGGCCATGCGCACCCGGTCGCGAGTCGACTTCCTCAACCGGTATGCCGGCGGAACCGTCCTCCCCCGGATCGAGATGGATCTGGTGCCGGGCCTGCAATGCGCCGCCCACTTCACGGTCTCCTGGAAGTCCCGGCCGGAGGGCGAGGACCGGATTCCGGCGCTTCTTCGGGCCGGACAGGAACTGCAGCGCTTCTGGCTCACGGCCACGGAGCTCGGCCTTGTCCTGCAGCCGAGTTTCGCGCCCCTGTGCCTCGCCCATTACGGACGCACCGACGCGCCCTTCACCCGGGACGAGGGAAGCCGGCGCAAGGCAGCGGCGCTTGCCCTCCGGATGAGCGAGATTCTCGACGGTGAGGATGAAAACCTCGTCTTCATGGGGCGCCTCGGATGGCCGAGATCGCGCCGGGTGACGAGCCGATCGGTCCGGCGCCCTCTGTCCGAGCTGATCGAATCCTGACTCCGGAGGGCGTTCAAGGACGCCGGTCTGCATCCGGTGGCCGGATCGGAACCGTGACCGGCCGGTCGCTCGTCAAGAGACTTTACACGGCCCGACCCGGGCCTCGGCGATCATATCTAATTAATTAATATTAAAAAATTTACCAAACTACCCCTGCCGAACCGGGTTTTCGGCGCAGGATCAGCGGGGCGTGCCGCTGCTGAGCGTCAGAAATCTTAACATTTATTGATATGGCGCATGCGGCGCGCACTCGGGCGATCGCCACGCGATCGGATAACGCATTGAGACGCCGGCATTATCCACCATTGGCACAAAGCTTGCTTGGTCCAGACCGGGGACGTGCCGCGGCACGAGCGGGGCCTGCAGGTTTTAACCGGATGAGTTGGCATTGGAGTAGCCGATGAAGCAGTGGCAGAAAGTCAGCCTAGGTGGCGCGTTGGCCGCGGCCCTGTGCGCTGCAGCGGGCGGGCAGGCGGTTGCGGGACCGCTTGTCAGCAGCTGGACGTACGAGATCAACAACGCCTTTGAATTGTTCGAGCCCGTCTCCGGCGTGGTTGGTCTCGATCCTAACGCCGAATTGGGCTTTCCGACGCGGCTCGAATGGCCACTCAGCGGTTCCGGCCGCAGCGCGCTGGAGGTTGATGGCTTCCTGACGGGCAGCGACCTGCAGACCAACGGGGCGACGGTCAGCGGCGGGACGCTGACGCATAACAACGCACCGGTCGCGACACGGCTCCAGGATCAATTCCTTTCGAGCGGACGGCTTCGGGTCCGAGTGGATCTGAGCGCACCGGAGACGGGATCCGACGAGATCGTCTCCGTCGAGACCTTCTTCGATTTCGCCTTCAAGGAAACAGAGAACACGGGCAGTTGCGGTTTCGAATCGGCAAGCAGCTGCGACGACATCTTCGTTCTCGTCGACGACGGCGGTCTCTCGAAACAGTTCACGTTTCAGGGCCAGACCTACACACTCATCTTCGGGTCCGAGCAGCTTTCGACCCTCGACCCGGCGGCCTGCCAGCAGCTCGGCATCGGCGCGGGTTGCGTCGGGTTCTTGACGCCCGAGAACGCCTCGACCGATTTCCGGACATTCATCCGGATCGTCGGCCCGTCGGTGGTCCCGGTGCCCGAGCCGGAGGTTCTGCTGCTGGTCGGGACCGGCCTCGTCATCCTCGGGATGGCCCGGCGGCGTCGCCGCGCGACCTGATCGCACTTCTGCATCCAACCTTGAGAACGGCGGCCCATAAAGGCCGCCGTTTTTTGCTGGCCCCGGTCGATCGGTAGGTGCGCCCGGCGCGTGGCGCCCGCCCCCCGCTCTCCTGCTGCGCAGACCCATCCCGAAGAGTCCAAGAAGTTTACATTTGTTAACAGCTTGCTGCGAAATCCTATGCGTCTGAAATTCCTTGCTATTTTAGCGGGGGTCGCCGGAGAACTGGACGCCGAACGCGACAAGCCCTCCTTTAGGCCGCCGTTTCGTCGTCGAGAATCTTAACAATAGTTAACGATCTCGTTCGATCTCGCTGGTGTTGGCCGTGCGATACCCGTTAATTCATTGTTTTATATTGATAAATCTCGATGGCACGAGGATTGCACGGCTGGATAGGGGTGGGTCGATGGGCGTGCGCCCATAGAAAAGCCGGCGCGGGGGACAGAGAAACGGAGACAGTCAGGAGACAGCTGATGGACAGATGGAC
>CAZKCM010000120.1:0-9297 GCA_964551315.1 uncultured Rhodospirillaceae bacterium
AATACTCCGCCAGGTACGAACCGTCCTGACCCGTAACACCAGTAATCAACGCAACTCTGTTCAACACCGTACGATTCTCTTGCTTCCAGGATTCCGCACCGGCGTTAGCCGGCGCTCGTGACGGCGTCAACGGACGGCCTTCATTGCCACGCGTCGATCCAGACGGTCGCAGCGAGCATATCAGCCGGCCCGATCAGTTCGCGCTGCTCAGCGGAGGTAACACGCCTGGGATCGCAAGCCGATCGCCGCGGCCCCACGCCGACCAATCGATTCACACGGCCAGCGGCGATGCCACCTTCGGCCGATTGCCTAGCCCATTCTCTCTCGGCGCGCCCACTCCTGTAACGCCAGCAGCCGGCGGCATCTCGCTATAATTTCCGTTTGTCGTCGCGGCACCTCAACCGGCCCCAGGAGAGAGTGATCATGGCAGAGCGCGTGCTCGTGACCGGTGCCGAAGGCTTCATCGGACATCACCTCGTGAAGTTCCTCGCCGCCAGGGGCGCCTGGGTTCGCGGCGTCGACATCAGCCATCCGGTGTTCGAGCGATCCGCGGCGCACGAGTTCGCATGCCTCGACCTCAGGAGCACCGACAACTGCCTCGACGCCGTCTGCGGCGTCGACGTCGTCTACCACCTGGCGGCCGATACCGGCACCGGTGCCGCAGGCGATGATGGGCGCGCCGCTCGCTCCAATGCCATGATCGACCTGAATATGCTCGAAGCGGCACGCTTGAACGGCGTCCGACGCTTCCTGTTCTCGTCGTCGGGCGCCGTGTATCCACGGTATCTGCCGGACCGCGCCAAGACCGTGCCCCTTCGTGAGGACGACGCCTTCCCGGCCGACCCCGGGAGTACGGATGGTCTCGAGAAGCTGTTTATGGAAACGCTGTGCCAGTCCTACGCCGAGAGTCACGGCCTGGAGACGCGCATCGCGCGGATTCACGACGTCTACGGACCGCTATGCGCCCTTGATGCCGGCGACGAGACGGCGCCGGCTTCCATCTGCCGGAAGGTCGCGTGCGCCGCAGCGGATGAGGCGATCGAGATCGAATGCGACGCCGAGCCGGCGCGTGCCTTCACTTACATCCACGACTGCGTGGAAGGGCTTTATCGGATCATGCAGTCAGACTGCCGCGCGCCCCTCAACCTGGGCGCCGACGCCGCGGTAACCATCGAGCAGATCGTCGATATCGTCTCGGCCATCGCCGGCAAGAGCGTCACCTTGCGTCGCAGTCGTTCGAGGCTGCGGGCCGCCGTCCCTGCGCGCAACGGCGACCACACGCTCCTGCGGTACGTTCTCGGCTGGAAGCCGAGAGTCCCGCTGGAACTCGGCCTGATCCCGACCTATCGCTGGATTTCGAACCAGCTCGCCAGGGAACGTGCCGCCCGCGCGATCGACGAGACGGTCCACGAGACCTCACCTCTGCCGGAGACAATACGCAGCCCGAGGCACATCGCGGCGATCTGACATCGGGCCCGATTCATGCGCAACCCGAAGTCGGGGTGACATCATGCACCTTCTCATCGGCCGATCGGCTTTCAACCGCCCAGGCATCCTGTTCCGCGGCGGGGCGCACCGCCTCAGTGCCGTGGCGGGCGAGGCTCGCCGCCTGTTCAGATGCTACGCGACGGACAGGACCCTTCGCCGGGTGTTGATCGCGATGATGCTCGTCTTCTCTGTCGTGATCGTCCTGCACACGCTCCACTACTTCGCCCCGAAGCTCGATCTGGACACCGGCCGACCCCTCGTCCGGATGATGTCCCTGAACGAGGAATGGGGATATGGGGAGATATACGCTCACCTCCTCTGCCTCGTCTTCGTGGTCATGATGATCCGGCACTATGCCAGGACCAGGCAGCGCATCTACGTTGCGCTGGCCGCGGTTTTCGCTCTGATCCTCATCGACGATTCGCTGCAGGCCCATGAAAGGATCGGGCGCTTTCTGATGAGCATGACGGCCCTGGCATCCATCCCCCAGCCCGCCACCATCGATATCGGGCAGATCGCCGCTTTCGGCATCCTCGGCGTGTTCGTGCTCGCGATCCTTTTCTATGGCTTCCGTCACAGCGGCGGCGAATCGGCGCGAGTCGGCGCCCTTCTGATCTTCATCCTTTGCGGCCTCGGCTTCTTCGCGGTGATGGTCGATCCGCTGCACGACGCCCTCGAACACAGGTTCGACGGTGCGCATCTGCTGCTCACCATCGCGGAGGATGGCGGCGAGATCCTCATGCTCATTGCTGCCTGTGCCGTCGCTCTCGCCGTCGGCCGCGGGGGGCACGGGCGCACGGAAGGTTGATCCCGGCACCGACAAGTCGTCTTTCCTTGAACGCCGAAGCTGAACTGCTCAGGACGGCTCCGAAATCCCGCCGGCCGGATGGCTGTTCATCTGCTTGCCTACTCGGCGTTCCTCCTTTGCGATGGGCGGTACCCCAATCGCATCGTTCGGGCGCCGCCCGGCCTGCTCTAACCTTTGAGGCGCAGCGGGGACGGGCCGTGGGGCGACAGGATAGGTCCCCCGCGATGAATGATCGGGCGCGAAGAGAAAGAGCGACCGGGATGTTCCTGGAGTTCTTCAGTGGGTTTCTTTCCGCGCCGCGCGGCCTCGGGCCGTCATCGGCGGAAGGCCAATCGCCTAAGGCCACCGCCGCGGCGGGGGACCGGATCTACGAAAACCTGTGGAAGCGCGCCCTCGACATCGTCGGGGCGCTTGGGGGGATCCTCTTCTTCCTGCCTTTGTTCGTCATCGTTTATCTATTGGTGCGAATGGACGGCGGCCCTGCGATCTTTGCGCATAGCCGTGTGGGGCGCGACGGAACTCCTTTCAAATGCTACAAGTTCCGTTCGATGGTGAACGACGCGGATCGCCGGTTGGCGGAGCATCTGGCGCGCGACCCCGCGGCCCGGCAGGAATGGGAGCAGCACTTCAAGCTGACCAACGACCCGCGGATCACCGCAGTCGGCAAGGTTCTGAGGAAAACCAGCCTCGACGAGCTTCCGCAGCTGTGGAACGTGCTGAAGGGCGACATGAGTCTCGTCGGTCCGCGCCCGATCGTCACCGACGAAAGAGTGCGGTATGGCGAGCATATCGGCTGCTACTACAGCTGCCGCCCCGGAATCACCGGCCTCTGGCAGGTCAGTGGGCGCAACGATATCGACTACGAGTCCCGCGTGAAGCTCGACGCCCAGTATGTGAAGAATTGGTCCCTTTTCCTGGATGTCGTCATCATCCTGAGGACCGTCGGCATCGTCGTCACCCGCAAGGGCGCCTACTGAGAGCGCTTATTCCGCAGGCGCGGTAGGGGTCGGCGCCAATCGTCCTCGCCGAGCCCTTTCGGCGCTCTAAATCATAAGAATCAGCGCCAGGATGACGCCCCAGCAAACAAGCGCGCTGCAGACCAGGAACCAGAACTTCTGCTGGACGGTCCAGTTTCGCGCTTGCCCGCCCCGTCGGTCACTCTCGGTGCGTTTTCGAGGCGTTTCCGAATCCGAGCCCATGGCGACACGCGCCCCGCCTGTTGCGACCAGGATCGGACGATTACCACAAAGACGGACTCATAACGGATAAATCGGCATCCGGTTCGCCGCTCCTCTCCGGCCGGCCGTTACGGTCGAGCACCCCCATGGTTTCAAGGCGAGACCGGGAGAGAACGCGGCCGGACGGGCCGGTCCGATCCGGCCCTGCGGCCTAGCCCTTCGGAGTGTCACTCTTGTCCGCGCGCGCACCCCGTTTGCTCTGCCTCTGGTTACGATACCCGATGGCATCATGACCCGCAAAACGCGACGCCGCGAGCGACGGCGTCACCGAAGGCAACCGCAGCGAGCGGGGCGTCATGAAGGTAGCGATCCTTGCCGGTGGACAGGGGACGAGGCTGGCGGAAGAAACCGCCGTCAGGCCCAAGCCGATGGTGGAGATCGGCGGACGGCCGATCCTCTGGCACATCATGAAACACTACGCCCATTTCGGCTTCACCGAGTTCGTCATCGCGCTCGGCTACAAGGGCGAGTGCATCAAGCGCTATTTCCTCGACTGTCTGGCGCTCGAATCCGACCTCACGGTCGATCTGGGCATGCGGACCGTCCGCCATCACCAGGTCGAGCGCAGCGACTGGGTCGTCGACCTGATCGACACGGGCGAATCGAGCGGCACGGGCGGCCGGATCCGCCGCCTGAAGCCCCACCTCGGCGACGGCACCTTCATGGTGACCTGGGGCGACGGCGTGTCGGACGTCGATCTGCGCGCCCTGCTGGCGTTCCACAACTCGCACGGAAGGTTGGCCACCATGACGGTGGTCCGGCCGCCGGCCCGCTTCGGACGCGTCGTCCTCGACGGCCCCAGGATCGTCGAGTTCAAGGAGAAGCCAACGAGCGGCGAGGGCTGGATCAACGGCGCCTTCTTCGTCCTGGAGCCGGGCGTCTTCGACTACATCGAAGGCGACGAGACGATGCTCGAACAGGAGCCGCTTGAACGGCTGGCGGCCGACGGCGAGCTCATGGCGTACCGGCACAGCTCGTTCTGGCAGTGCATGGATACGATTCGCGACAAAGCCCTGCTGCAGGCCCTCTGGGAAGGGCCGCGGCCACCCTGGAAGGTCTGGGAGTAGAGATATGCGGGTTCTTGTTACCGGTCACTGCGGCTATATCGGCTCGGTCCTCGTGCGGATGCTGATCGACGCCGGTCACGAGGTCGTCGGCCTCGATTCGAATCTCTTCGAGAGGTCCGTCTACGGCGGCTGGGATTGGCCCAGCTTCCCGACCATTCACAAGGATATCCGCGACGTCGGGCCGGCGGACATCGACGGGTGCGAGGCGGTGATGCACTTGGCGGGCATGTGCAACGACCCGCTGGGCGACCTCATGCCGCGGCTCACCATGGCCATCAATCACGCGGCGACGGTCCACGTCGCCAAGGTCGCGCGGAGCGTCGGCGTGTCGCGCTTCATCTTCTCCTCGTCCTGCAGCATCTACGGGGCCGCCGGCGAGGACTGGGTCGACGAATCGTCCAGCCCGAATCCGGTGACGCCCTACGGCGTCTCCAAGCTTCGCGCGGAACAGGACCTGGCGCGCCTGGCGACCAACGACTTCTCGCCCGTCTTCCTGCGCAGCGCAACGGCCTATGGCTTCTCGCCGCGCATTCGGTTCGATCTCGTGCTCAACAACCTCGTCGCCTACGCCTTCTGCAAGCATCGCGTTCTGATCAAGAGCGACGGGACCCCCTGGCGCCCGATCGTGCATATCGAGGATATCAGCCGCGCGTTCCTCGCCGCCCTGGAAGCGCCGCGCGACCTCGTTCACTGCGAGGTCTTCAACGTCGGCATCACGACGGAGAACTACCAGATCCGCGAGCTGGCGACCCTGGTCGAGCGCACCGTCCCGAAATCAAGCATCGAGTACGCAGACGGGGCGTCGCCGGACAAGCGGACCTATCGCGTGGACTGCTCCAAGATCAGCCGGACCCTTCCCGGCTTCAAGCCGCAATGGACGGCACTGCGCGGCGTGGAGGAACTGTATCACCGGTACCGCATCATCGGCCTGAGCGTCGAAGATTTCGAAGGTCCCCGTTACCAACGGCTCGCGCATCTCAAGGCCCTGCTGTCGACCGGGCAGCTCGATGAGACGATGCGCTGGAGCGGCGCGCAGGCGACCCCGGTCGGCGCGCCCGAGCAGCGCGACCGGATACCGGCCCTGCCGGAGGTGTGAACCATGCAGATCATCGAATGCCGGTCCTGCGGCGAGGCCGATCTCGTCGACATCCTCGATCTCGGCGACATGCCGCTCGCCGATCGCCTTCTCGATCGAACCGCGTTGACGGAGCCCGAGCCGCGCTATCCCCTGAAGCTCGTCTTCTGCCCACATTGCGGCCTGGTCCAGATCACCTACACGGTGGCGCCGGAGGAGCTGTTCTGCAGGGACTACCCCTACTACTCCTCGTTTTCCCCTGCCCTCCTCGCCCATTCCCGGGACAACGCCCTGCGGCTGATCGCCAATCGCGGTCTCACCGCCGACAGCTTCGTCGTCGAGATCGCGAGCAATGACGGCTACCTGCTGAAGAACTTCGTCGAGCATGGCATTCCCGTGCTGGGCGTCGATCCGGCGGACGGGCCGGCCAGCGTCGCCAACGAAAACGGCGTCCCCACCTTGAACACCTTCTTCGATCTTCCGACCGCCGAGTCGATCCGCCGCGAGCATGGTCCCGCCGACGTGATCATCGGCAACAACGTCCTTGCTCACGTCGCCGACACCAATGGTCTCGTGCGGGCGATCGGCCATCTCCTGGCCGACGATGGTGTCGCCTCGATCGAGGTCCCGTATGTGCGGGACCTCGTCGACCGCTGCGAATTCGACACCATTTATCACGAGCACCTCTGCTACTTCTCGCTGACCGCGCTGACCAAGCTGTTCGGCCGGCATGGCCTCACGGTGAACGACGTGGAGCATCTTGGCATCCACGGCGGGTCCTTGCGCATCCGTGTCGGGCATCGGCCGACGAGCAGCGCGGCCGTCGCCGGGCTGCTGGCCAGCGAACGCGCCGTCGGCCTGGATAGGCCGGCCTATTTCACCGACTTCGCCAGCCGCGTCGAGGCGCTCAAGGAGACGCTCCTGCGGCAGCTCCAGCATCTGCGAACCGAGGGGTATCGGATCGCGGCCTATGGCGCCGCAGCCAAGGGGGCGACGATGCTGAACTATCTCGGGGCCGGCGCGCCGCTGCTGGACTATGTGGTGGACCGCAACTTCCATAAGCACGGCAAGTTCATGCCGGGCCAGCATCTGCCGATCTTCCCCACGGAACGTCTGGACGAGGATCGCCCGGACTTCGTGCTGCTCCTGGCCTGGAACTTCGCGGACGAGATCCTGGCGCAGCAAAGCCGTTACCGGCGCGCAGGGGGCCGCTTCATCATTCCGAGCCCCGAGCCGCGCGTTGTCTAAACCCCCAGGGAACGCCCTTCGCGCAATCTTCGGGGCGGGAGTGTGCAATGATGAACGACCGTCGATGCCCGAGCTGTGCGTCCATCGACACACGCGCCTTTTACCAGGTTCGCCAGGTTCCCACCAACAGCTGCCTCCTGATCTCGAACCGGGACGACGCGGTGGCCTTCCGGCGCGGCGACATCGAGCTTCGGTTCTGCCGCGACTGCGGCTTCATCTTCAACGCAGCCTTCGATCCCCGGCTAACCGAATATTCCAGCGCCTACGAAGAGACGCAGGCCTTCTCCTCGACCTTCAATGCCTTTCACAGACGCCTTGCCGAACAGGTTATCGCGCGCTACGGCCTGCACGGAAAGCGCATCCTGGAAATCGGCTGCGGCAAAGGTGAATTCCTGACCCTGCTCTGCGAGCTCGGGAACAACTCCGGCATCGGCTTCGACCCCAGCTATGCGGCCGATCGGAACGCGTCGCGGGCGCTCGACCACATCACCTTCCGGCGTGAGTTCTTCACCGAGGAAACGGAACCGGAGCCGAGCGACTTCGTCTGTAGCAAGATGACGCTCGAGCACATTCCGGAAACCGCCCGCTTCGTTGACGTGCTGAAGCGCGCGACAGCCGGCGGCGGAGCCACGCTGTTCCTGCAGGTTCCCGATGCTCTCCGGATCCTGAAGGAATGCGCCTTCTGGGATATCTATTACGAACATTGCTCCTACTTCAGCCCCGGATCGCTCGAGCGGCTCCTGGTCAACAACGGCTTCGACATCGGCGACGTCTGGACCGATTACGACGACCAGTACCTCATGATCGACGCCCGACCTGCGGCCAACGGAGCGGCGCGCCGGTCGGCGAGCCCCATCGTCGAGACCGTGGAGCAGATGGACCGGCTGGTCACCGAGTTCACCCGGCTTTGGGTCGAGAAGCAGGCCGTGTGGCGCCAGACCGTGGAGGAACTTGCCGCAGAGGGGCGGACGATCGCCATCTGGGGATCAGGCTCCAAGGCCGTCTCGTTCCTGACCACCCTTTCGCTGGGTGAGGAGATCAGCTGCGTCGTCGACGTCAACCCCTACAAGCACGGGAAGTACATGCCGGGGACCGGACATCGAATCGTCGGTCCGGACGAGGTGGCGCGCCTTTGCCCGGACGTGGTCGTGGTCATGAACCCGATCTACCGGAGCGAGATCCAGCAGGCCCTGGTCGAGCGGGGCTGCACCCCCACCATCCTGACGGTCTGATCGTCATGCCTGCGCTTTCGAACCGCGACTCGTGCCTCGTATGCGCCGGAACGGACCTGCTTCCGGTCCTCACCCTGCCGGGCGTACCGGTCCTCTGCCACGGCCTGGCCGCCGATCGGGAGACGGCGCTTTCGGTTCCCCGCGGCGACGTCGAGCTTGTGGCCTGCCGAGGCTGCGGCCATCTGTTCAACCGAGCCTTCGATCCGACGCTCGTCGGCTACGAGGGCAGCTACGACAACTCGCTGCACTTCTCCGGTCGTTACCGCCGCTACGCGGCGGCGACCGCCCGGCGGCTTGTCCGGCGTTATCGCCTGGAGGGCCGGCACATCGTCGAGATCGGGTGCGGCCGAGGCGACTTCCTGCGAATGCTCTGCGAACGCGGTGGCAACCGGGGAACCGGTTACGACCCGAGCGCCCCCGCGGACGCCACCGACAACGCCGGATCCGGCGCCGTGACGATCATCGGCGACATCTACCGCGCGGGAGCGGCGCGGGGCGCCGATTTCGTGTGCTGCCGGCACGTCCTGGAGCACCTTCTCGACCCCGTCGCAATCCTTCGCGCCGTTCGCGAGGATCTCGGCCCCGCAGGCGGCGCGACCTTCTTCGAGGTTCCCGATGCGGCGCTTCTGCTCGACCAGCTCAGTGTCTGGGATGTCATCTACGAACACCTCTCCTACTTCTCGCGCAGTTCGCTCCTGACGGCGTTCGCGCGCGCCGGCCTCTCGGTTCGCGACATCCGGTCCGCCTTCGGCGGCCAGTTCCTATGGGTGGAGGCGGTCTCCGGCGCTGACGCCACAAGGACCACCCGGCGCGCGCCGAGCCGCGCCCAGCGCGCATTGGCCGCCTCTCTCGCCGAGCGGGCCAATCGCCTGCTCACCCATTGGCAGGACAGGATCGCCCACTACCGACGCGACGGCGCCCGGCTGGTGCTTTGGGGGGCCGGCTCGAAGGGCGTGATGTTTCTCAACCTGCTGCGGCTGGAGGCCTCCGACGATCTGCCCTATGTCGTCGACATCAACCCGCGCAAGCTGGGCCACCACGTCACCGGAACGGGACAGCGGATCATCGCCCCGGCGGACCTCAGGCAATATCGGCCCGACGTCGTGCTGGTCATGAACCCCGAGTACCGCGACGAGATCTC
>CAZKCM010000121.1:0-9184 GCA_964551315.1 uncultured Rhodospirillaceae bacterium
CGTCCAGACCGAGGCGGCGAGCCCGTAGAGCGTGTCGTTCGCCATGCGGACGGCCTCGTCCTCGTCTTGGAAGGTCTGAATGGCAAGCACCGGGCCGAAGATCTCCTCGCGGGCGATCAGGGCATCGGCCGGCACGTCGGCGAAGACGGTCGGTTCGATGAAAGCGTCCGACCCGTCGATGGTCAGGCGCTCGCCGCCGGCGATGAGCCGGCTCGATGCGCGGCCGGAAGCGATGAACTCCGCAACCCGATCGGCATGTCCGGCGTCGACCATCGCACCCATCTTCGTCGCCGGGTCGAGCGGGTTGCCGGGCCTGATCGCCTCGGCGCGAACCCGCATTCTCTCGATCATTTCGTCCGCGATCGAGGCATGCACCAACATGCGTGAGTTGGCCGAGCAGACCTCACCCTGGTTGAAGAATATGCCGAAGGCAGCCATGTCGGCGGCAGCGTCAAGATCGGCATCGGGGAAGATCAGGTTCGGGCTCTTGCCGCCGGTCTCCAGCCACACCTGTTTCATGTTGCTTTCGCCGGCATACCGCATGAACAGCTTACCGACTGCCGTCGAGCCGGTGAAGACCAGCACATCGACATCCGCATGGCGGCCGAGCGCCTCGCCGGCCTCCTCGCCGAACCCCGGCACCACGTTGAGCACGCCGTCCGGCAACCCGGCCTCCGCCGCCAACTCGGCCAGCCGCAGAGCCGAGAGCGGCGACTGTTCAGCCGGCTTGAGCACGACCGAATTGCCGGTGGCGAGCGCCGGCGCGAGTTTCCACGTCGCCATGTCGAGCGGGAAGTTCCACGGCACCACCGCGCCGACGACGCCAAGCGGAACGCGCCGCACCATCGCCAGATCGCGCCCTCCGGTCGGCGCCACCTCGTCATAGAGCTTGTCGATCGCTTCGGCGTGCCACTGAAAGAAATGCGCCGCGCCGGGCACGTCGACATTGACCGTCTCCGAGATCGGCTTGCCCATGTCGAGCGTGTCGAGAAGCGCGAACTCCTCCAGGTTCTCGCGGATGAGGGCAGCGAGACGCAGCAGAACTTCCTTGCGCTCGCCCGGGGTCTTGCGCGACCAGCGCCCGTCTTCGAAGGCCCGACGCGCAGCCGCGACCGCACGGTCGATGTCTTCGGCGTCGCCGCGAGCGACCTCGGTCAGCACCTCGGCCGTGGCCGGGTTCACGCTTTCGAAACGGGCTCCCTTGGCCGCCGGCACGAAGCGTCCGTCGATCCAGCACTGGTTGCGGAAGGAAAGAGACGCGGCGCGGTTCGTGTAGTGGGTCAGGCTTTCCATCATTCGTCTCCGGGAACACCATAGGAGGGCGCGGCCGCCGGGTTCAGCGCGCGGGTTACGTAGTCGTCGGCCTGGGCCCGGTAGACTTCCCAGGCGCGGGCGAGGGCGGCGACCGGGCAGCCCTCGTCGATCCAGTCGATGCGCAGCTCGGCGTAGGGCCAGCTCTCGCGGTGGACGACGAGCAGACCTGCCGAACGGACGGGCCCTGCTTCGCCCCCGGCCCGGATTGCGGCGCCAAGCGCGGCGACCAGCCGGTCGCCGAGCGTGCCGTTGCTCGTTTCAAACGCCGCGACCATCGCTGAAGGCACGCCGTCATTCGCGAGCAGGTTGCCGGCGGCGGCGCAGTCGCGACGTTCAACCGAGGTCCAGAGACCGAGCGCCTTGGCGCCGGTGTGGACGGCGGTGTTTCCGGAGCCGTCGACGGCAAGGAGTTGGCGATAATCCGGAAAGCGATCGCTGTCGCGCGCGGCTGCGACGGCTTCGGTGGCGCTGGCTCCGCCGGCAAGGCGGTCTAGCATCAGCGGACCCAGCGCAGGATTGGTGACGTTCTGCGTCGCAACCGCACCGATCCCCGCCCTGGCATACGCACAGCGCGCCGCGACCGCCGGCGAGGACGACGCAATCGCGACGCCGAACTGACCCGTGTCCGCGCAACGGGCGACAATGGAAAAGGTCATGGCTCCTCCTGACGGCTTGGCGACCGGCGTTTGCGACCGTGGCCTTCTAGTCCGGGATCACCGCCGTCGCATCGATCTCGACCAGCCATTCGGGCCGCGCGAGACAGGTGACGACGACCCCGGTCGAGACCGGATGCACCCCCTTGATGTATTCGCCCATGGTCCGGTAGACCGCCTCGCGGTGGCGCACGTCGGTCAGGTAGACGACGATCTTGCACAGGTGCTCCATCTTGCCGCCGGCCTCCTCGATCAGCTGGCGGATGTTCCGCATCACTTGGTGAGTCTGCTCGACCGGGTCGTGGCTATCGATGTTCTTTGCAGTGTCGAGGTCCTGCGGACACTGGCCGCGCAGGAAGATCATCGTCCCTCTCGCCACCACCGCCTGACAGAGGTCGTTGTTGAGCTTCTGTTCTGGATAGGTGTCCTTGGTGTTGAACTTACGGATGCGTTTGTGTGCCATCGGTGTCTCTCGCTCTGACTGTACGACTCTTGGATGTTCAGGACGTCGAGCGCAGGGCCGCCGGCCTGTAGGCCAGATAGGCGCGCTGCTTGGCGATGTGGTCGGCTAGGTATCGTGCGTCGTGCCAGACGCCCCAGATGAAGGACGAGCCGCGCCGCGTCTGCCACGGCAGGCCGAGGAAGTAGATGCCGGGCTCGCTCGAGACCCCGCGCTGATGTCGCGGCCGCCCATTTTCGTCCAGAGCGTTCACCTTCAGCCAGCCGTACTCCGTCGAGTAGCCCGTCGCCCAGATGATCGACGTGATGCCGGCCTCGGCAAGATCGAGTTCGAGGATCGGTTCGCTCACGCATTTCGGGTCGGGAAGGATGTTGCGGGCTTCCGGCTCTTCGGGCAGGTCGAGCCCGTTCCGCGCGACGTAGGCGTCGGCCTCGTCAAGCAGCGCCAGATAGTCGGCATCGCCCTTGGCGAGGTTGCGCGCCAGATCGTCGGCAAATATCAACCTGCCGTCCCGGAATGCTTCGGTGCGCCCGAGCAGGATCATGCCCTTTGCCGCAAAGCGGCGGAGATCGACCGTCTCCCCGCCCTTGGCACCGCTGACGGCGATGGTGGTGTGCTCGACGCCGGGCACGGCCTCGGCATCCCACTTGTTGAGCACCCCTAACCACCAGCAGAAATCCTGCCCGCGATAACGGCGCGGCGGGCGCCCGTGCGGACCGACCGAAAGGAAGACGCGCCGGCCCGAGTCCTGAAGCTCATCGGCGATCTGCACGCCCGAAGAGCCGGCCCCAACGACGAGCACCGCCCCGTCGCGCAGTTGCGCGGGGTTTCGGTACTCCGAGGAGTGAATCTGCTCTATCCCCGCGCCCTTGGGGACGAGGTCGGGGATGACCGGGTTCTGGAACGCGCCGGTCGCGGCGATCACATAGTCGGCTTCGATCATGCCCGCCGAGGTCTTGACCCGGAAGCCGGGCCGGCCTGCGTTGCGGGTCACTTCCGTAACCTCGACGCCGCAGCGGATGGGCGCCGCAATCTTCTGTGCGTAGGCGACGAAGTAATCGGCCACTTCGTCCTTGCCCGGAAATCCGTCCGGGTCGCTTGAAAACTCCATTCCGGGGAAGCGGTCGTGCCAGGCGGGTCCGTTGGTGACGAGCGAATCCCAGCGGGCGGTGCGCCACCGCTCGGCGATGCGGTCACGCTCGACGACCAGGTGCTGGATGCCATGACCGCTCAGATGTTCGCTCATGGCGATCCCGGCCTGTCCTCCACCGACAACGAGCGCCTCAACTTTCTCGACCGACATGGGTTTGCCTCTTTCTCGAATTTGAGTCTTGGCGATGGCCGCCTGCGCGTATCAGGGCAGGAGTTCGGCGATCTCGCGTCGGAACGGCAGCGCGTCGCCTGTATCGTCAGCGTCCAGTTCTTCGGCGTAGCGTCGGCCGGCATAGGTGGCCCATGCAATCGGGCCGGGTGCCTCGGCATCTCCGATCACCTTCAGCGACAAGATGCCCGCGCCCTGCCAGTCGCGAGCGCGGAGTTCGCGATACAGCGCGTCATTCGGGATACGGCTCGTCACCATGACCACCGCATCGGCCGCTACGGTCGTTAGGGTTCCCGTCCATGTGCACCCCAGCGTGACCTCGCCCGCACCGATCGATTCCGGCGCCTTGGACGGAATCACGTTGACACCCAGCGAGAGAAGCCGGCGCATGATGACGGCCTGCTCCAGCGTGTTCTCGGTCCATTCCGCGACCTTGGTGGCGGGCGTGACGAAGTCCACCTGGCAGCCGCGCGCGACGAGGGCCTCGGCGATGACCGAGCCCATGTAGAAGTGGTCGTCGTCGTAGAGCATGACCCGTCCGCCGACCGGGCCGTCGCCGGCCATCAGGTCATCGGGCGTGAACAACGGCATCGCCGGATCGGTCGGGATCGGGACAAGATGTAGGCGTGCCACCACATCCCGGCGCCAGGTCGCCCCGGTCGCGATGGCGACGTGCTGGAACCCCATCTCGAGGACGTCGTCGGCCGTTATCCGGCTGTCGAGATAGGTTTCGACATTCGGCATCGTCGCAATCTGGCCGGTGCGATAGTCGGCCACCCGCCCCCAGGCGGAAAGGCCGGGCAGGCCCCGTTCCCGCGCGACCCGCCCGCCGAGCGTGGTGGTCGCCTCGGCCAGCGCAACGCGATAGCCGCGCTTGCCGAGTTGCAGCGCGGCCTCGAGACCGGCCGGGCCCGCGCCGACGATCAGGATCGACTCCGACGGTCCCTTGGGGCGGGCGCGCTCCGGGTGCCAGCCCTTGCGCCATTCCTCCATGAAGGCGGTGTTCTGAGTGCAGCGGCTGATGGCTCCGGTCATGTCGCCGCTGACGCAGATGTTGCAACCGATGCATTCGCGGATGTCCTCGAACCGGCCTTCCTCGATTTTCTTCGGCAGGAAGGGATCGGCGATCGATGGCCGCGCGGCGCCAATGAAGTCGAGCAGACCCTCCCTCACCTGCCTGACCATCTCGTCGGCCGAGGTGAAGCGGCCGACTCCAACAACGGGCTTGGACGTCAGCTCCTTGATGCCGCGCACCAGGTCCTCTTGCGCCGCCTCCGGCACGAAGCGCGAGGTGCCGGAGCAGTTTTCCCAGGTTCCATGCGCCAGATCCCAGAGGTCCGGAAGATCGCTGTTCAATGCGATGAAGTCCCGGACCTCGGCGTTGGAGAAGCCGAGCGCACCGGCCTCGTGCAGCGACAGCCGCAACGTGATCGCCATCTCGCCGCGCATCTCCTCGCGCAGTTCGGCAATCACTTCGCGCACGAAGCGTGACCGGTTCTCGAGGCTGCCGCCATATTCGTCGCTGCGCTGGTTGGTGGCGCGGGAGAGGAAGTGCTGGAAGATACCGAAGCCGTGTGCGCCATAGAGGCAGACGAGGTCGAACCCGGCCGTTTGCGCGCGGCGGACCGCGTTGCGGAACCAGCGCCTTATGTTGCGGATGTCCTCGCGATCGATGGTTCGTGCCTGAACCGGATCGGGCGTGAAGGTAAGGATGGGTCCACCGGTGACGGCCAGAGGCACTTCGCGGCTGTAAAAGTTTGGTCCGTTGATGCCGGAATAGGCAAGCTGGATGCCGGCAAGCGCGCCGTGCGACTTCATCGCCTCGGCCATGCGGGCCAGCGCGGGGATATCCCGGTCGTCCCACAGGCGCTGTTCGATGTAGGGGGTAATTTCCGAGCTTTGGTGGATCTCGGTCTGCTCGGTGAAGATCACGCCCCACCCGCCTTCCGCCTTGGTGCGGCGCATCTCGACCACGGCCGAGGGATCACGATAACCGCCACCGTTGCAGTGGGGCACCTGGTAGAACCGGTTCTTCGCGACCTTTGGGCCGATGCGCACCGGCTCGAACAGGATGTCGTAACGGCTGGGTCGGATACTGGAATCCATGGCTCACTCCACGGGGACGAAAACAAAAGTTGGCGTCGAGAACACGATCGTCTGAGTGGCTGGAAGCATTGGATAGGGACGCACTTCCCTCGCCGTCGCCCCAGCCGAGGCGACGGTTCGGGCAGTTCGTCGGTTAGGTCCTTGGGCGGCGCTATCTCTTCAGGTTGGTCCAGATCGTATCGTACAGGCGCTGCGTCTCCTCATCGCACGCCATCACGAATTCGAAGGTCGCGCCTTCGGGTGGATTGTTCTCGGGACTGTTCTTGATCTCGTCCGCGAGGAAGGGATCAGTTCCCTTAACGCCGGCGGTGTAGGCGGCGTAGTTGGTCACTGCCGCGGCATTCTCCGGCTCCAGCAGGAAGTTCATGAACTTCAGGGCGTTCTCGCGGTTGGGCGCGTTCTTCAGCAGCACGACGTTATCCATCCAGACAACGGCGCCTTCCTTGGGATAGGCGTATTCGACATTCGCGCCTTCCGCCCGCGCCTTGGCCGAGAAGCCGTTGTAGATCATACCCGCCGCCACATCGCCGGAGACCAGCACATCCTTGGCGATATCCGAACCAAACGAAGCCCAGTTCGCCTTGGCCTTCAGCAGCATGTCCATCAGCGCCTTCAGCTGATCGCGGTCCTGCGTGCATTGTGGAATGCCCATATACATGGAGGCGAGCGCGAGAACCTCGCCTTGGCTGTCCAGCACGTTGATCCGGCCTTTCAGCTCTTCTGGCGGGTTGAAGATGATGGCAAGCGTATTGATGTCGCCCTTGTAGACATCGCGGTTCACCGAGAAGGCGGTCGAGCCCCACTGATAGGGGATCGAGTGCTTTCGGCCCGGATCAAAGGGAACGTCTAGCCACTCATCCTGAATGTTGCCGAAGTTCGGTAACTCGTCTGGCGTGAAGCTGTCGAGCAGTCCCTGGTCTGCCATGATCTTGACCATGTAGTCCCCGGGCACCGCCACGTCATACTGCCCGAGGCGGCCGGCTTTAAGATTCGCCAGCATCGCCTCGTTGGAATCGTAGGTGTCGATGGTGACATCGATGCCGGTCTCTGCCTCGAACTTGTCCACCAACTCCGGCGGCATGTACTCGAACCAGTGGTAGACCTTCAGCTCCCCTGCGGCAAGAGCGGGAGTGGAAAGGAGCGTGAAGGCAAGCACGAGTCTTTTCATTGACCTTCTCCTTTGGATAAACGGGTCTTCTGCCCGATGCGGTTGATGAGGAAGCTCAACGTGACGAAGACGATGGAGACGGCCAGCATCAGCGTCGAGATCGCCATGATGTTGGGCTTGATGCCCTGCTTGACCGAGCTGAAGATCGCGGTTGGCAGCGTTTCCATGCCCGCCCCCTTGACGAAATTGGTGATGAGGAAGTCGTCCAGGCTGATGATGAAGGCGAGCAGCCAGCCCGAGATCACACCCGGCATCATCAACGGCAGGAGGACGAGCCGGAACGCTTGCCAGCGCGTGGCGTAGAGATCGCGGGCGGCCATTTCGTAGCTGTCCTCGATGCCCTGTAACCGCGCCGAGATGGGCAGGTAGGCAAAGGGGATGCAGAAGGTGATGTGCGCGATCAGGATGGTCCCGTATCCCGTGCGCACGCCGATGGTCGTGAAAAAGATCAGCGTGGCGACGGCGATGACGATTTCGGGCACCATCAGGGGCAAGGTGATGACGGCGAGGCTGGACTGACGGCCCCGGAACCGTCCGCCCCGAATTATCGCCACCGCGGCCGCTACCGCGATGACCGTCGCGACGGTCGACGCAAGGAATGCAATGCTGATCGAGTTCCAGGCCGCGGCGCGGAAGATCGGTGCCTCGGGCCCGGTGAACACATCGACATACCAGCGCATCGAGAATCCGGCCCAGGCGGTGATCGAGCGGCTGGCGTTGAACGAATAAACCGCGACAACGATCAGCGGCACGTAAAGAACTGTCAGGCAGAGCGCCGTCAACGCTCCGAAGCCCGTATAGCGCCGTATGTCGGTACGCGCCGCCATCATCGCTTCTCCCGCATGGCGACCCGCGCCTGCCACAGCAGCACAATCAGAACCATGGTCAGCAGGATCATCGCCACCGCCGAGCCGAAGGGCCAGTTGCCCGCGCTGCCGCGGAACTGCTCGTCGATCAGCGAGCCGATCATGTAGGTGCGCGCACCGCCCAGCAGATCCGGGGCGAGGAAGGCACCGAGCGACGGAACAAAGACGAGGATGCAGCCCGCGACGATGCCGGGCCTGACCGTGGGCAGAACGATTTCGCGCAGCACCGTCCAGGGACCCGCGTACAGATCGCGCGCGGCCTCTGACAGGGCGAAGTTGTATCGCTCCACCGCAGCATAAATCGGCAGGACCATGAAGGGCAGGTAGCTGTAGAAGAGGCCGATCTGAACCGCGAGATTGGTGTTGATGATGCGCAACGGACTGTCGATCAGCCCAATGGCCATCAGCGCCTCGTTGAGGGGTCCCTGGTCGCGCAAAAGAAACCGCATCGATACGGTGCGTATCAGCAGATTGACCCAGTAGGGGATTGTGATCAGACAGACCCACAGCGTCCTGTACCGGGGGCTGCGCGTGGCAATGAACCATGCGGTGGGAAAGCCGATGACGAGGCACAGCAAGGTTGCCAGACCCGCCTGCCAGATTGATCGCCAGAAGATGGTGATGTAGGTCCAGTTGGGCCGCGGCGGCTCGTCGCCGAACAGGCCCCGTTCCACAAAGAACTGGTCATAGGCATCGAGGCTGAACTGCCAGATGACGCCGCCGCGGAAATCCTTGGTCAGGAAGGAATAGACCGCCATCAGCGCGACCGGCACCAGCAGGAATATGCCAATCACCAGCCAGCTGGGTAGAAGCAGCGGCAAGACGAGTCCGCGCCAGCCCGCTCCGCTGCTCCCCGGGCCGGTCGCCATCAGTCCACCAGAAGGCGCGCCGCGCCCTCCTCGATCAGAAGGCCGATCTCCTCTCCTTGGCATGGCAGCGAAGTGCGTGCCGAATTCTGCAGTCGCACCGTCAGCCCGGTACCGTCCGGCAGACGCGCCAGCAATTGCAGGTCGGTGCCAAGATAGACGACCCGTTCGACGCGTGCGGTCAGATCGGCCTCGCCGCCTTCGGCCAGCGAAAGCCGCTCCGGCCTGATCGAGATGTGGTGGACGCCTGGCGCCAAACCTTCGGGCGCTTCGGCGATCAGGCCGCGGCAGCCGGCGAGCACGACATTGGCGCGTCCGGCCGAAATCTCGCTGACGGTCACCGGCAGCACGTTGGTCTCGCCGATGAAATCGGCCACGAAGCGGTTGACCGGCGCTTCGTAGATGGTCCGCGGGTCGCCGACCTGCTGCA
>CAZKCM010000122.1:0-9141 GCA_964551315.1 uncultured Rhodospirillaceae bacterium
GAAGCCCTGGGCGACCGTGTCGGACTGCACGTCGCCGTCATAGTTCTTGCAGGCCCAGACGAAGCCGCCGCTCCACTTCAGCGCGGAGGCCACCATGTCGTCGATCAGCCGGTGCTCGTAGGTGATCCCCTTCTCCTTGAACGCCGCCGCGAACTCACCCTCGAAGACCTCGCTGAAGATCTCGCGGAACCGGCCGTCATAGGCCTTGAGGATCGTGTCCTTGGTCGACAGGTAGACCGGCCAGCCCAGCGTCAGCGCATAGTTGAAGCAGGCGCGCGCGAAGCCGCGGATCGATTCGTCGAGGTTGTACATGCCGAGCGCGACGCCACTGCCCGGAAAATCGAACACGGGATACTCGACCGGCTCGCCCCCGCCCGCGGGTTCGAACCGGATCGTCAGCTTGCCGGGACCCGGGACACGGAAGTCGGTTGCCCGGTACTGGTCGCCGAAGGCGTGGCGTCCAATGACGATCGGCTGCGTCCAGTTCGGCACCAGCCTGGGCACGTTGCGGCAGATGATCGGCTGCCGGAAGACGGTGCCGTCGAGGATGTTCCGGATCGTCCCGTTCGGCGAGCGCCACATCTTCTTCAGGTTGAATTCCTTCACCCGGCCTTCGTCCGGCGTGATGGTGGCGCATTTGACGCCGACCCGGTGCTGCTTGATCGCGTTCGCCGCATCGACCGTCACCTGGTCCTCGGTGGCATCACGGTTCTCGATCCCGAGGTCGTAGTAGAGGAGCTCGACGTCGACATAGGGCAGGATCAGCTTTTCCTTGATGAGCCGCCAGATGATTCGCGTCATCTCGTCGCCGTCCAGCTCGACGATCGGGTTTACGACTTTGATCTTCGTCATGACTCTTCCCGTGGGTTGAGGTTCGAGGATTGGGTGTCGGTGGCGAAGGTGGGTTCGCGACGGCACCGAACATAGCACCGCCCGACGCGGGCGCAAGCGCGGGGCTGCCGGTCTACAATCGCTCGCCCTTCGTGCCGACGGCCGGCTGCGGCGCCTGGGCAACGGCGGCGACCACCTCCTCGACGGAGGTGACGACGGTGAAGAGGTCACGGCAGCTGGGATGGACGAAGCCCTGCGCGATCAGGTGATCGACGAGGTCCAAGAACGGGTTCCAGTAACCGTCGAGGTCAACCAGCATGATCGGCTTGTCGTGCAGCCGAAGCTGCCGCCAGGTCAGAACCTCGAACGTCTCGTCGAGCGTGCCGAAGCCGCCCGGCAGGACGGCAAAGGCGTCCGACAGCTCGACCATCAGGCTCTTGCGGGCGTGCATGCTGTCGACGATATGCAGCTCGGTCACGCCGCGGTGGCCGACCTCGCGGGTGTCGAGGAATTCGGGAATGATCCCGACCACCTCGCCGCCGCCGTCGAGCACCGCATCGGCGATCACGCCCATGAGGCCGACGCGCCCGCCGCCGTAGACCAGCCGGATGCGACTCTCGGCCATCAACCGGCCGAGTTGCCGCGCGGCATCCTGGATCTGCGGCTTCGCACCGACCGACGATCCGCAATAGACGCAAAGGGAACGGGACGCCGTCATCGCAGGGGTCAAGCTCCTTCGTCGGGACCGAAGACGCGCGCCGCGAGTCAGGGGCTCTCTCGGTCGCCGAGCTTTCGGTGCGGGTTGCGATATGGTTTAGTGCTTAACCGACAGGCCCGCCGTTGTGAAGGCGGCGCGGCCTGCCGGTCAAGGGGAAAAAGGTAGACGACGACTATGCAAGCGGCCCCGATTTGCGGCGCGATCGTCGCCGTCGTCGGCCTGTTGGGGATTTGCATGCCCGACCCGACGGCCGCGGAGACGGCGAACCCGGCGCCTTCGGTCGAACGCGGCGCCTACCTCTTCGCCGCGGCCGGCTGCGCCGGCTGTCATACCGACGTGAAGAACGATGGCCCGCTCCTCGCCGGCGGGCGCGCGATCGAGACGCCGTTCGGCACCTTCTACGGCCCGAACATCACGCCCGATCCCGAGTACGGCATCGGAGGCTGGTCGGACGCCGACTTCATCCGCGCCTTGCGGCATGGCATCGCGCCGGACGGAAGCCACTACTATCCGGCCTTTCCCTACACCTCGTTCACCGGGATCACCGACGCCGACCTGCTGGATCTCAAGGCCTACATCTTCTCGCTTCCGCCCGTTGCCAAGCCGAACAAGCCGCACGACCTCAGGTTTCCCTTTGGCTGGCGCTTTCTCCTCGGCTTCTGGAAAGCGCTCAACTTCACCCCCGGCCCGTTCGAGCCCGACCCGGCGCAAAGCGCCGAGTGGAATCGCGGCGCCTACCTTGTCCAGGCGCTCACCCATTGCGGCGAATGCCATACGCCGCGCACGGCGATTGGTGCGACAGACCCATCCCGGTCACTTGCCGGCACGCCCGACGGGCCCGAAGGCGAGCCGGCGCCGAACATCACGCCGCATCCCGAAACCGGCATCGGCAGCTGGTCGCGGACCGAGCTGGTGCGCTTGCTGAAGACCGGAATGCTGCCGAACTTCGACGTTGTCGGCTCCTTCATGGGAGAGGTCGTCGAGCAGAGCACCGGACGGCTGAGCGAGGACGACCTTCGGGCGATCGCGGTGTACCTCGAAAGCCTGCCGCCAATCGACAACCCCGAGGCGAAGGCGACCCAGGCCGGGTTCGATTTCTAGAGCCGTGCCCGATTCGAGGTTCCCGGCTGCAACCACTTCACGACGCTGTTGCGCACCGATTTGGCGCTGCCCCGGGTCCTCGCCTTTCTCTCGCATGGCGAGTACCGAAAAACCTGAAGAGCTCGTTAGCGACACGCCCGCTTTGACCGGAACGGCTGATACGGCTTTCGTTGCGTCTTTCGTGCCAGCGTACTAGGTTACACGTGTTATCCACAGACGTGTGGCGGGTCGAGTGATACGGGTGATCTTGCTTGGGACCGTGGGGGTCGTGGTTATCGTCGCGGCCTTGGTCCTCAACTATGCCATCACCCAGCAGGAGGCTGTCGAGGACGCGACCGCTCTTTCGGGAGCCGTGCAGCGGGCCGAGACGCCAATCGACGGATCGGTAGCGACCGAAGGCACGTCTGCCGGCGCCGGTGTTGCAAGAGCCGATGGCGATGCGACCGACACGCCCCGGCCGGAGTTCGACGTGGTGCAGGTGAACCCGCGTGGCGGTGCCGTCATGGCCGGCCGCGCCGCGCCGTATGCCGAGGTCACCGTCGTTCAGAACGGAACACCGGTCGGAACCGTCAAGGCCGATGCCCGGGGCGAATGGGTGCTGGTTCCCGATCGACCGATCGGTCCCGGCAACCATGAGTTTGGCCTGACGGCCCGCCAGCCTGGCGGCGAACCCGTCGAGTCGGTAGAGGTCGTCGTCGTGATCGTCCCCGAGGCCCGGAAGGACGTTGCCGGAGAGCCGCGCGAGGAGACGGGGCGTCCGCTTGCCTTTGCGCTGCCGCGGGACGGGCGTGGCGGCGCGACGGTCTTCCAAAAGCCGACGATGGAACCGAGAGGCGACGGCATGCCGGCTGGTGCAGGGCTGACGGAAAGCGGCGAGAACGAAGAGGGCATCGTCGATGGCAGCTTGGTTCTCGATTCGCTTACCTATGAGGCCGAGGGCGGGGTGACGGTCGGCGGCCGGGCGGAGCCCGGCGCGACCGTGCGGGTCTTCCTCGGCGAGCGGCCGCTCGGTGTCGCGACTGCCGACGCCAGCGGACATTGGCAGGCGACGGCGGACGAGCCCGTCGCGGAAGGACGGCACCGCCTTCGCGTCGACCAGATGGGACCGGATGGCACGGTTACGGCGCGGGTGGAATCCCCGTTCCAGCGGGCCACCTTGGCGGAGCCGCTGGCCGAGGGATCGGTGGTGGTTCAGCCCGGCAACAGCTTGTGGCGCATCGCGCGGCGGGCCTACGGGCGTGGGGTTCAATACACGGTGATCTTCGAGGCGAACCGATCGCAGATCGACGACCCGGACCTGATCTATCCCGGCCAGGTCTTCGTGCTTCCGCCTGTCAGTGAGCCGACGGCCAATTAGCGCCTCCCCCTGCGGGCGCCGTTTGGGGGGAGGCCATGGGCAAGGCGTCTTCCCAATCGCTCGGGTCGGCCGCAAAGCGCATCGGCAGGAGCTCGGCGATAAGATCGAGATACGGCTTGAGGTCCAGAATCATCGACGTAACCGCGGTGATGATGCCGACGGGCGTCAGCGGTGCGGGCAGGGGCATCTTGCCGATCGCCCGGATGCGGCCGCCGGGCCAGGCGACGAGCCGGCTGTGCGGCAGGGTCCAACTTGCCCGCAGGACGGCGTGCGAGGCACGGCGAACCGGAATCGATTCGGCCGAATAGGGGACGGGACCGACCTCGCCGCTGAGGTGGAGGACGGGCTGGTTGCCGACATACTGGGCGTGTGCGTCGAAGGGAATCCCGGCGTAGACGAAGCGGAACTCGACCGGCCGTCCCGGACTCTGTCGCTCGAGGGTGCCGTCCTCGCGAACGACGATCGAGTTGAACTCGATCGGAATCGTCTGCTTCGCGATGAACGCTATATGCGTCGTGCTCAAGGGCGGCCCTCGTGGCTGCGCTTCGGGGACGAAAGCATAACGGGTATGGCTTTAAGGCCCGGTAAAACGGCGCCCGGCCCCCTGTCGAGCGGTGATCGGCGCATTATCTATGACCGGCGCAGAAGGGCAGGGATGCGCCTCGGGCGGATCGCGGCCGATGCCCTTAACCTGGCCCGGGGGGGCCGGTAGAATGCGCCGCGGCCGGCTTCGGCCCCATCCGTCGTCTTCCTGGTTTCACGGTGTCCGATGAAGAGAATGAGCCTGCGCGATTATCTTTTGTTTCCCATTCACCGGGACGGCTGGCCCTTCATCGGCCTCTTCGCCGTGATCGACCTGATCCTGTGGGCGATCGCCGAGCCGCTGGGCTGGATCGGTCTCCTGCTGACGGCCTGGTGCGCCTTCTTCTTTCGCGATCCGCAGCGCGTGACGCCGGCCCGGGGGGACCTCGTCGTCAGCCCGGCCGATGGCCTCGTCCAGATGATCCAGCCCTCGATTCCGCCGACGGAGCTCGGCATGGGGCCGGAACCGATGACGCGGATCAGCATCTTCCTGGATATCTTCGCCGTGCACGTGAACCGCGTCCCGGCGGACGGCACCATCGTGAAGCTGGCCTATCGTCCGGGGAAGTTTGTCAACGCCGCGCTGGACAAGGCGAGCGAACTCAACGAACGCCAGGCGATCCGGATGCGGACGGCCGACGGGCGGGACATCGTTTTCGTTCAGATCGCAGGCCTCATCGCACGCCGGATCCGTTGCGACCTGCGCGAGGGGCAGGCGGTGCGCGCCGGCGAGCGATTCGGCCTGATCCGGTTCGGCAGCCGCGTCGACGTCTACCTGCCGTCCGGTGTGGCACCTCTGGTCGCGGTCGGGCAGAGAATGGTGGCCGGTGAAACCGTTCTGGCCGATCTTCGCTCACAGGAGGGGGCGCGCCCGGGCGAGATCCGCTAGATCGCGAGATCCGGCGGAACGGTTTGCGAAAGGTTTTGGAAAAGTATTTCATGTCTTGTTCCCTTGTCACGGCAAGGGCGGCGGCGCGACCGGTGGAACGCCGATCCAACACGCCGGAACGAGAAAAGCGCTGGAGAGACACACCGATATGCGTCGTAGACCCGCCGCGCGTCTGCGTGACCAGTCGATCAACCGGCTGATTCCCAACATCCTGACCGTTCTGGCGCTGTGCGCCGGGTTGACCAGCATCCGTTTCGGCCTGCAGGAACGATGGGAACTGGCGGTGCTCGCGATCGTCATCGCCGGGGTGCTCGACGGCCTCGACGGACGAATCGCCCGGATGCTCGACGGCGCCAGCAAGTTCGGCGCCGAACTCGACTCCCTGGCCGACTTCGTCAGCTTCGGCGTCGCGCCGGCCCTGCTGCTCTACTACTGGACCATGTACGCGGCCGGCGGACTCGGCTGGGCGATCTCGCTGCTTTTTGCCGTATGCTGCGCGCTGCGGCTGGCCCGCTTCAACACCAAGCTCGACAACGCCGACCTCCCGGCCTGGACAAGCCGTTTCTTCGTCGGCGTGCCCGCGCCGGCCGGCGCGGGCCTGTCGTTGCTGCCGATGATCGCCACCTTCCAGTTCGGACCCGGCTTCTTCGACCTGCCGGTGGTGTCGGGTGTCATGCTCCTCGCGGTGGCCTTGCTGATGGTGAGCCGGGTTCCGACCTTCTCGCTCAAGCGGGTGAAGGTGCCGCAGCACCATGTTGTGCCGACGCTGCTGGGTGTGGGCCTCGTCGCCGCCTTCCTCGTCTCCATGCCGTGGGTTACGCTGATGAGCCTCGGCGTGATCTATCTCGCCTCCATTCCCCTGAGCTATTACGCCTATCGAGAGCTGGACCGGCAGCGGCGTCCCGAAGATTTCGTCGAGATCGAGGAGCCGAGCGACACGCCGCTCTTCTAATGGGGGAGGGCGCTCCGGCATGCTCGACGCCGCGATGCGCCGCATTATCGATCCGCCCCTCGACGCCGCGGGCCGGCGGGTCGCTGCGCTCGGCCTCGGGGCCAATACGATCACCCTGGGCGGATTCGCCGTCGGCCTGCTCGCGATCCCGCTCCTGGCGGTCGAGTCGTACGGAGCTGCCCTCGCGGCGATCCTCGCCAACCGCCTGGCCGACGGCCTCGACGGTGCGGTGGCGCGCCACCGGGGGCCCTCCGACCTCGGCGGCTACCTCGACATCGTCTGCGACTTCCTCTTCTACTCGGCGGTCGTCTTCGGCTTTGCCCTGGCCCGCCCGGAGAACGCCCTGCCGGCCGCCTTCCTGATCTTCGCCTTCGTCGGGACCGGCGCGTCCTTCCTGGCCTTCGCCGCCATCGCGGCGAAGCGGGGCCTGACCAGCGCGAAGCGGGGCCGGAAATCCCTGTATTACCTCGGCGGCCTCACCGAGGGCACGGAGACGATCGCGGCCTTCGTCGCGCTCTGCCTCTTCCCGGACGCCTTCGCGGCCATCGCCTACGGATTCGGCCTGCTCTGCTGGATCACCACGGCCGCGCGGATCCTGACCGCCTGGCGAAGCTTCAGCTAGGGGCCGCCCTCTCGGGAAGGCGGCGTATCGATCGGATTTGGGCAGCCATCCGGCCGGCGGGCAGCCTCGTCTTCGTGCCTCTCGACAACGACTGACCGGTCAGTCATAATGATCTCATGAATATCGAAAGACGGAAGCGGCGCGCCCGGGCGCGTCTGGTGCCCCAGGAGGAGCGGGCCGAGGAGATCCTCAGAGCCGCGCTCGGCGTGTTCCTCGAGAAGGGATTCGCGGCCGCGCGGATCGAAGACGTCGCGGCGCGCGCCGGCATCGCGAAAGGCACGGTCTACCTCTACTTCGACAGCAAGGACGCCTTGTTCAAGGCGCTGCTCCAAAGCGCCGCCGCCCCACCCCTCGGCAAGGTCGAGGCGCTGCTGGATGGGTATGAAGGCTCCGCCGAGGCCCTCCTGCGCGCCGCGATCGACATCATCAAACGCGAGATCCTCGGCACCGACCGGAAGCTGATTGTCCGGCTGGTCATCACCGAGGCGCACCGATTCCCGGAGATCGCCGCCTTTCACTACGAAGAGGTCGTGTCGCGCATCATGGGCCTGCTGCGCAGGCTCGTCGAGCGCGGCGTGGCGAGCGGCGAGTTCGCGCATGACGCGCTCGTCCGGTTCCCGCATCTCGTCATCGCGCCGTTGCTCCTCGCGGTCGTCTGGGAGGCGCTCTTCGAACGGCAGGCCCCGCTCGATGTCGATGGCCTGTTCGAGGCGCATGTCAACCTTCTGGTCCGCGGTTTGCGGAAGGAGGGGGCGTGAGGCGCCTTGTCGCTGTTGTCGCGCTCGCCGTTTCGGGGGCCGTGGCCACCGGGGCCTTCGTGGTGCTGTCGCCGGGCGATCCGGGCGCACCCGCGAGCTATCTCGGCTACGTCGAGGCGGAGTCGCTGCTCGTCGGCGCCGAGTCCGGCGGCCGTCTCGTCGAGCTTGCGGTCGCCAGGGGCGACGTCGTCGCCGCCGGCGCGCCGCTCTTTGCGCTCGACGCCCGGACCGAGCGGGCGCGGATCGTGGAGGCGGAGGCCCGGCTCGCGCATGCGAAGGCGCAGCTCGCCGACCTCCGGGCCTCGCAGCAGCGGCCGGAGCAGATCGACGTATTGGAGGCGAGTCGCCGGCGGGCCGAGGCGGATCTGGCGTGGTCGCAGAGCGAGCTGCGACGGCAGGAAGCCTTGTTCGCGCGCGGGGTCATCGCCGAGGCTCGCCTCGACCAGGCGAGGACGGCCTTCGAGCGCGATCGCGCGGCGCTCGCCGAAATCGCGCAGGAGATCGAAACGGCGCGGCTTGCGGCGCGGGACGCGCAGATCGAGGCCGCGGCGGCGGAGGTCGCCGCCGCCGAGGCCGTGCTTCGGCAGGCCCAGAAGACCCTCGACGACCGGAGCGTGACGGTGCCCTGCGACGGGCGCGTCCTCGACGTCTTCTATCGAGTCGGGGAGGTCGTCGCGGCGGGGCAGCCCGTCGTCGAGATCCTGCCGCCGGAGAACCTGCGCGTCCGCTTCTACCTGCCTCAGCCGGCCCTGGCGGGCATCGCCCTCGGCCAGCGGGTGGCGGTCGCCTGCGACGGCTGCCCGCCTGGCCTCACCGCGCAGATCTCCTTCATCTCGCCGGAGGCGGAGTTCACGCCACCGGTCATCTTCAGCCGCGAGGAGCGCGCGAAGCTCGTCTTCCTCGTCGAGGCGCGGCCGCTGGATCCCCACGGCGTGCTGAAGCCCGGCCTGCCGGTCGAGGTCATCCCGATCGAGGAGGCGCCGGCTGGTCCGGCGGGGGAGCGATGAGCGAGACCGCCGTGGCACCGCCTCCGCCGCGCGGGACGGACGGCGACGTCGTCATCGACGTCGAGGGCCTCACCAAGTCGTTCGGGGGGCGCGTCGTGGTCCGCGACCTCACGATGCGGGTGCGGCGCGGCCTCATCTACGGATTCCTCGGTCCCAACGGCAGCGGCAAGACGACGACGATCCGCATGCTCTGCGGCCTGCTGCGGCCGGACAGGGGCCGCGGCACCTGCCTCGGCTTCGACATCCTGACGGAGTCGGAGGCGATCAAGCGCCGGGTCGGCTACATGACGCAGCGCTTCTCCCTCTACGCCGATCTCTCGATCC
>CAZKCM010000123.1:0-9130 GCA_964551315.1 uncultured Rhodospirillaceae bacterium
CCTCGATCGTCGCGTTGAGCGCCAGCAGGTTCGTCTGCTCGGCGATGTCGTTGATCAGGCTCACCACCTCGCCGATCTTCTGCGCCGCGGCGGCCAGGCTCTGCACCCGACCGTTCGTGTGCTTGCCCTGCTCGACCGCTTCTCCGGCGATCGCGGTCGATTGCATCACCTGCCGGCCGATCTCGGCGATCGATGAGGAGAGCTCTTCGGACGCGGTCGCCACCGTCTGCACGCTCGACGAGGCCTGCTCGGCCGCCGCAGCGACGGCGGTCGCCTGACGGCTCGTCTCTTCGGCGGCATCCGACATGCCCCGAGAGGTCGCCTGCATTTGCGTGGCTGCCGTAGACACGCTGTCGACGATCGACTTCACCGTTGACTCGAAATCAGCGGCGAGCTGGTTCATGGCTCGGCGCTTCTCCTCCGCGGCGCGGCGCTCGGCATCGGCGTGCTCGGCCTCCAGGCGCGCCTTCTCCACCGCGTTGTCCTTGAACACCTGGACCGCGCGCGCCATTCGGCCGATCTCGTCGCGCCGCTCGCCATACGGAACATCGACCTGCAGATCGCCCTCCGCCACCTTCGCCATGGCCTGGGTCATCCGCTGGATTGGACCGCTGATTCCATTTCCCAGCCACCAGCCGACGCCACCCATGACCACGAGGCTTACGGCGGCAATAATTATGGATATGCGCTTCTGCTCGTCGGCGGAGGCATAGACGCGCGACAGCGGGATCGTCACCGCGAAGGACCACGGCGTGCCCGTATCGCCGATCTGGATCGGGACAAGAACCTGCAACGCCTCCTCGCCCGTGTCTGTCACCGCATCCAGCCGCTGCAAGAGCTTGCCCCGCCGCACGGCGTCCTTGGCGTCCTGCCCGAACCCCGCCTCGATCATGTCCTTGTTGAGCAGGGACGGATCGGGATGCGCGACGATGCGGCCGGCATGGCTGATCAGCGTGACGTAGCCATCCTCATAGGGACGGATCTGGCCGATCTCCTGCTGGAGAGCATCGAGAGCAATGTCGACGCCGGCGACTCCCAGCACGCCGCCGTCTCCGCGGACCGGGACGGCCATGGACGTGATCAGGATCTCGGTCCCGCCGACGGAATAGAAATACGGTTCGAGAGCAACACTCTTTCCGCTGTTTCGCGCCAGGAGATAGTAGTCGCCGGCGCCGGGCTTGTCATAGTCGATCAGGGGCTCGAGCCGGACTTCGTTGCCGTCCCGGTACCAGTAAGGGACGAACCGACCGGTCTCGTCATGCCCGTTGGCATTCTTGAAGACGGTGTCCAGATTGTCGAATGCGTTGGGTTCCCAGGCCGTCCAGGTGGCGAGAAGTTCGGGGCTCGCCTTCAGTTCCGCCTCGAGCACGGAGCTGAAGGCGACCCGATGGGCAACACCCGAGGCCTTGAGCGACTGAAAGGACACGGCCAAGTGCCGCGCCGTCGCCAGAGCGACGTTCAGCTCCGTGGCAACCAGGTTCCCGTACCGCGCCGCCATCTCTTCTGCGGTTTCGATGGCGCCCTGTTCCGCCATGCGGCCGGCGAGAATGGCGGTCAACCCGGCAACGACGGTCAGGGCAAGTGCCGCCAAACCGATCATCGCCCCGACGATCCGCGCCTTGATACCGACACCAGACAAGATGGAAAGCCGGTTCTCTCGCACCACTTGCGGACTCCAAAATTGACGTAATAACGCGAAAACAGATGGAAGAGTGGCGAGCAATATTTTCTTATCCGTTAATCAAAGAGCGGCTTCCGCCTCGCCCCGGCCCTTCCGGAACCATCGGCGCACGCCGGGGTTAGCCAGGAAGGTCAACCTCAGCCTGGATCGCCGCATGTTGAGCAAAGAAGATCTTGCCGCCCTGATGACCGCGGTCCCCTCCCACGCCGTCTCGGTCTTTCTGCCGACCCATGCCGCCGGCCGCGAGGTCCGGCAGGGCCCGATACGGTTAAAGAATCAGGTGGAAGAGGCCGAAAGGCGGTTGATCGAAGCCGGCCTTCGAACGCCGGAAGCGCACGAGGTTCTTGCCCCCGCGCGTGCGCTCATCGACGACTACGCCTTCTGGCGCCATCAGGAAAGCGGGCTTGCGCTGTTCCTGGCGCCGAAGTTCTTCCGGTATCACAAGCTGCCGATCGACGTGCCGGAGCTGGTCGTGGTCGGGAAGCGGTTCCACGTGAAGCCGCTGCTGCCGGTCTTCGCGGCGGACGGCCGGTTCTTCGTCCTTGCGGTGACCGCCGGTCGGGTCCGGCTCTTCGAGGGATCCCGGTTCGGCTTGGCGGAACTGCAAGATGCCGACCTGCCCGAGAGCCTGGCGGCTCTCTATGGCGAGACCGACTTCGTCGAGACGGTGCACGCCCATCCGATCGCCCGACCGCACGCCACAAGCGTGGCCGCGGTTCCGAAGGCGCATAATTTCGGTGGAACCGCCAAGGGCCTGCGTAAGACGCAGCTCATCGAATTCCTCAGCCGGGTGGCGCGCGCCGTTGAAGACGCCCTCAGCGACGACCAGGCTCCGCTCGTGCTCGCCGCAGCACCCGAAATCGAGGGCCAGTTCCGAAAGCTCTCCGGATCCAAGATCCTCCTCGCCGAGGGCGTGGACATCAACCCGGACGCCATCGACGAGGAAGAGCTTCACCGACGCGCCTACGCCCTCGTCCAGCCCCTCTTCGCGAACGCGCGCGAGGAGGCGATCGACAGGTTGCAGAGCATGTGCGGCGGCAACGATCCGCGCTCGACCACGGAGGTCCCGGAGATTGTCCAGGCGGCGCGTTTCGGCCAGGTGGACACCCTGCTCCTTGCCGCCGGCGAGCGGGTCTGGGGTCAGTTCGACGAAACCTCCAACCGGATTGCCGTCCACGACGCCCCCGAGGCCGAAGACGTCGACCTGCTCGATTACGCCGCCGTTCACACCTTGCTGCAGGGCGGCACCGTCCATCTGCCGAACAAGGCCCACCTGCCGCGCCAGGGCGTTGCCGCAGCCATTCTGCGCTGGGAACAGCCGAGCGCTTGAGACGAGGCCCGCAATCATGCCCCTGTGGAAACTTTGGCCGGTCGCGCATCCCGACGATTCGCGGTGGCAGGACCACGCCATCTGGAAAGAGGTCATCGTGCGCGCCGACAACGCGGCGCTTGCCCGCCAGCTCGCGGCTCGGCTGGAGTGGGACCCGGACGAACCGCCCTCCGGCAATGAGAGCCTGCCCTTCCAAAGCGCCTTCCAGGACGAGAAGCTCTACTGGGTCACACAACTCAGCCCCGAGGAGGCAGCGGCGCTCGGCGGCGACGCGGGCGAGCAAGGCGTTATTTGCGCCGTTCCTTTCGCCGAGGTCGAGCGCGAACGGGCGGCCGAGCGCCGCTATTGATCGGGCCCCGGGCCGAACGCCAGGGTCCCTCCCGTATCGAGGATGCGTCGCGCGTGGGTACGGTTAATTTAACGTGCCGCTAATGGGGCGCGGAATACCATTGACCTCTGCCCTCCTTGAGACGAGGCGGAGAGATCGATGCCCAACCGCCGGCCCAGGCGCTGGATCCGATTCGCGGCGCTCGGCCTCTCCACATACCTCGCCGGCTGCGCCGGCGGGCCATCGACGGCGCCGGCGATCACACCAGCGGCCGAGGTTTCGGTCGGCGGCCTGCCCCGGGTCGAAGACATCGACCTCCTCGCGATCGCCGACCGGCTTCGCGCAAGCGGCGACGCACGGAACGCCGTGGCGATGTATCATCAGGCGCATCTGGCGAACCCACAATCGGTGACGCCGTTGATTCGCCTTGGCGACACGTTGATGGAGCTGGGTGCCAACGCCGAGGCGGCCGAGGCCTATGGAAGGGCCCTCGCCGTCGAACCGAACAGTTCCGACGCACTGCTCGGGCTCGGCGTGGCGCGCGTTCTCCTGGGGCAGCCGCAGTTCGCCATCGAGCCTTTCGAGGCTGCACGAGCCGTCGACGCCGCGGATTTCCGCGCCTACAACGGCCTGGGGGTCGCCTTGGACATGATGGGGAACCACGAGGCCGCTCAAGAGATCTACCGGGCCGGCCTGGAGATCGCGCCCGATAATGCCAAGATCCTCAACAATCTCGGCCTTTCCTTGGCGCTGAGCGGCAAGACGGCGGAGTCCGTCGCGCTTCTCGAGCGCGTGAACGCGGCGCCGGCAGCCACAGCCGTGACGCGCCAGAATCTCGCGCTGGCCTACGGCTTGTCCGGACAGCTCCAGGCGGCCGAGCGCGTCGCGCGAATCGACCTGCGGGACCCGGCCGTCAAGCACAATCTGGCGTTCTATGCGGCACAGCGGACAACGGCGGCGGGCGATGGGACGCTCGCGCGGTCGCTTGGTGTTCAGCGAAACGGCGTGCAGTATGCCGCGAGCGAGCCACCGGCAACCGACGTTGCGCCGGCCACCCCGCCGCAAGCGATCGAGCCACTGCCGGACCAGGCAACGGCGAAGTCCCTTGCCGCCGAACCCGCCGCAACCGGCGCCCCGATTTCCCTGCTGCCCTACTTTCCGGAGCATCCCGGCGGCGGTGAACCCGGTGACGCTCAGATCGCCCGACGCCCGGATCTTCCGGCCGATCCCGAGCCATCCGCTCCTTCGAACCGCGATCAGGCGTCGGCGCAAGACGGCATCGCCGCGATGCAGGCGATGACGGTTTCGCCGGCGGGCTTGCCGTCACGGGGCGCTTCCCCGTCCGCGGTTCGGGCACCCTCGCCCGACGCCGCACCGCTCTATCGCGTGCAGCTCGCCGCCTATCGCAGCGCGGAGGAAGCGAAGGCGGGCTGGCGCAGCTTGACAGCGGCGGAGCCCGGTCTGCTTGGACGATTCACGCCGATCGTGCACCGGGTCGACCTCGGACCGGATAAGGGCGTTTTCTTCCGTCTCCAGACCGGCGGCTTCGTCGACCGGCAAACGGCCCAGGCGTTCTGCCGCGACCTTCAGACCCGGCGCATCGACTGCCTGGTGGTCCGGGCCGCGTCCGCTGCGTCGAACGACACCCTGCACTGAAGCCGCCCCGGTCTCCGTCGTTGCGGATGAGGCCACCGGTCTGCCGCTCGCCGAAACCTGCAGCGTATCCCGCATTCCGTGCCGGCTACCGGCGTGTTCCGGGTTCGACGATCCGGCCGTCCTTGCGGACGGCGATCCGGGCGCCGCGCCTCGAAGTCCGGCTTTGACCTGGAGCCCGCGTGGCCGTAGGAAAGGTGGAAAGCGATCGCACGACCGCGTCGGCAGGCGCATCTCACGCCTCCCGAGGGACGAATGAAGATCGTCAAAGACTTTCCGCGGCGCGTCCGCGAAATCGAGAACCTGTTCATCCCGCTGTCGGACGGTTGCCGGCTGGCGGCCCGTGTCTGGCTGCCGGAGGACGCCGGGCGGGACCCGGTGCCGGCAATCGTCGAATACATCCCCTATCGCAAGCGCGACGGCACGGTCGAGCGCGATCAGATCATGCATCCCTACTTCGCCGGCCACGGCTACGCCGTTCTGCGCATCGACCTGCGCGGCTCAGGCGAATCCGACGGGATCCTGCGCGACGAATACCTGAAGCAGGAACAGGACGACTGCCTGGAGGCGCTTCGCTGGATTGCCGCGCAGCCCTGGTGCAGCGGCGCCGTCGGCATGATGGGCATCTCCTGGGGCGGCTTCAACGCGCTGCAGGTGGCGGCGCGGCGGCCGCCGGAACTCAAAGCGGTCATCACCGCCTGCTCGACGGACGACCGATATGCCGACGACGTGCATTACATGGGCGGCTGCCTGCTTCTCGAGAACGCCGCCTGGGCCGCGGCGATGTTCTGCTACGCCTCGCCGCCGCCGGACCCCGTACTCGTCGGCGAGGATCGTTGGCGGGCGATGTGGCTGGAGCGGCTCGAGAACATGCCGCTCTGGCTTGAAAACTGGCTCAGCCACCAGAGGCGGGACGCCTATTGGCGGCACGGCTCGGTCTGCGAGAACTATGCCGACATCCAATGCCCGGTCTACGCCGTCGGGGGATGGGCGGACGGCTACTCGAACGCGGTCCCGCGCCTCCTCGCCAATCTGCAGGTTCCCCGGAAGGGGCTGATCGGCCCCTGGTCCCATGCCTGGCCGCACAGCGGCGAGCCCGGCCCGGCGATCGGCTTCCTGCAGGAATGCCTGCGCTGGTGGGACCGATGGCTGAAGGGCATCGAAACCGGAATCATGGACGAGCCCATCTACCGTGTCTGGATGCAGGAATGGGTGCCCCCGCGGGCGTTCCACGCCGAACGGCCGGGCCGCTGGGTCGCCGAGCCGGCGTGGCCTTCGCCGAGCATCGAGACAAAGCGGCTGGTCCTCAACCCGGGGCGGCTGGACGACCGTCCCGGCGCGGAGGTCGTCCTCACGCACCGCTCCCCGCAATCCGTCGGTCAGGCCGCCGGCACCTGGTGCCCTTATGCGACCGGCACCGACCTCGACGACGAGCAGCGCGAGGACGACGCGTTGTCCCTCACCTTCGACTCGGCCCCCCTGGAGGAGAGGCTCGAGATCCTGGGGGCACCGGCCGTCGAGCTGGAGCTGTCCGTCGATCAGCCGGTCGCCTTGGTTGCCGTGCGTCTCTGCGACGTGGATCCGCTCGGCTCGTCGCTTCGGGTAACCTACGGCGTCCTTAACCTGACTCATCGCGACGGCCATGCCGAGCCGCAACCGCTCGAACCCGGGACGCGATACCGGATCCGCGTACCGCTGAACGACATCGCCCACGCCTTCCCGCGCGGTCACCGCATCCGGATCGCCGTCTCGACCAGCTATTGGCCTCTGGTCTGGCCGGCGCCTCGACCGGTCACTCTCACCCTGTTTGCCGGCGCAAGCCATCTCGACCTGCCCGTCCGCCCCCCACGGACAGAAGACGCCGCGCTACCGCCCTTCCCCGGGCCCGAGGGAGCGCCACCCCTCGCCGTCACCGTCCTCCAGCCGCCCGAAAGGGGACGCCGAGTTCGCTACGGTCTGGCGACCGGAGAACACCGGATGACCGTCCTGAACCACGACGGCGAGCGCCGCATCGATGCCCTCGACCTCACCGGCGGTTCCTGGAACGTCGAGCGTTATCGCATCCGCGCCGACGATCCGCTGAGCGCCCGCGCCGCGTTCGACTGGACGATGACCATGGGGCGCGGCGTTTGGCGGGTTCGGACCGAGACGCGAACGGTCCTCACCTGCACCGCGGACCGCTTCCGCATGCGCCTCGACCTCGACGCCTATGAGCGCGATGCCGAAGGCGCCGAGCGGCGCGTCTTCTGCCGAAGCTGGGAACGCGAGATCGCCCGCGATCTTGTCTGACCGATCGGCGCCCGCCATCTTCGCCGCCGGCCGCCGGAGCGGTTGCGCGTGACGCGACCAACTCAGGATTCGACGGATTGTGGCCAACCTCGGCCGGTTGCCAGCGATATCGTTGAAAATGCCCAGAATTAGCGCTTAACTCGCACGGACCGTTAAAGGGAGGCCTTTCCAATGCTTTACGGCAATCTATCGCGACGCAAATTCCTGCGGGGCGCCTCGGCCGCCGGTCTGGCGACCGTGGCGGCGCCGCGCCTCGGCTGGTCCGCCTCGGGCGGCACTCTGACGGTGTCGACCTATGGCGATCTGCAGGTCCTCGACCCGGCGTTCCATCTCTCCGCGCCGGAGACCGCCATGAGCGAACTGATCTATCAGCATCTGATCGTGTTCAAGGGCGGCCAGGACACCGACTGGGAGCTCGAGGCGGCGGAATCGATCGAGCAGATCGACGATACGCACATCAAGTTCACCTTGAAGCCGGGCATCATGTGGAACGACGACCTCGGCGAAGTGACCGCCGAGGACGTCAAGTTCTCCTTCGAGCGGATCATCGATCCGGAGATGCAGTCGCCCTATGCGGGCGACTGGGGGACGCTCGATCATGTCGAGGTGATCGACAAGTATTCGGGTGTCATCGTTCTGAAGGAGTATATGGCGACCCTCTGGACGATCGCCCTGCCGAACAACGCAGGCATGATCGTCAGCAAGAAGGCGGTGGAGGCGCTGCCGGGCAAGAAGTTCACCACGAACCCGCCCTGCTATTGCGGCCCCTATCGCATCAAGCAATGGGTGCCCAAGCAAAGGGTGGTGTTCGAGCGCAACCCGAACTGGACCGGGGCGCCGCAACATTGGGACGAGATCGTGATCATCCCGATCGAGGATCCGGCCGCCGAGGAACTGGCCTACGAGGCCGGCGATCTCGACTTCTCGCGCCTGACGCTCGCGACGCTCGCCCGTTACCGCGAGGAAGGCCCCCCGCCGAACTCGAAGATCATCGACATTCCGTCGATCGCCTATGTCTGGATGGGCATGAACATCGAGAATCCGGCCTTGCAGGACATCCGGGTACGCAAGGCGATCCAGCTTGCGGTCGACGCGGACACAGCCGTCGAGGCGGCCTATTTCGGCATCGCGGAGCGGGCCACCGGCATCATCGCGCCAAGCCTGATCGGGCATCGTGAAAAGAACCTGGTGAGCCGCGATGTCGAGGCCGCCAAGGCCTTGCTCCGGGAGGCGGGAGCGGAAGGGCTTACCCTGACGCTGGATACGCAGACCAACACCGAATACGTGACGATGGCGCAGGTCGTTCAGGCGTCGCTCGCTGAGGCCGGCATCAACGTGGTCATTCAGCCCCGCGACTCCGGCACATTCTGGACGCTCGGCGACGAATCGGCCGGCGACCAGTGGAAGGATATTCAGCTCATCATCGGTCGCTTCACCATGAGCCCGGACCCCTCCTACGCGACCGAATGGTTCACCTGCAACCAGGTCGGCGTTTGGAACTGGGAACGGTTCTGCAACGAGGAGTTCGACAGGCTGCACGACGCGGCGAAACGCGAGAAGGACGAGGCGAAGCGCGCGGCGATGTACCGCCGCATGCAGGACCTCATGGAAGAATCCGGCGCCTACGTCTTCCTGACGCACGAGCGCGACGCCTTCATTCACAGGGCCACGATCGACGCAGTGCTCAGGCCGGATGGCGATCCCTTGTATCTGAAGTTCAAGCCGACGAGCGCTTGACGATCGCGGCCGGCGAACCGGACGGGCGCCGGCGGCCGGCTGCGCGCCCGCCTGCTGCCGAATCCGCGGCCAGCGCCGTGGGGTGTCTGAGCCGCAGTCGCGCCGCCGGCAC
>CAZKCM010000124.1:0-8804 GCA_964551315.1 uncultured Rhodospirillaceae bacterium
GCGCGCGCCGGCGAGGCCGGCAAGGGCTTCGCCGTCGTCGCCTCCGAGGTCAAGACGCTGGCCACCCAGACCTCGAAGGCGACCGAGGAGATCGCCGGCCAGATCGCCCAGATTCAGGACGCGACGAAGCAGGCGGTCGAGGCCATCCGCGGCATCGGCGAGACGATCGCGGAGATCAGCGAGATCGCGGCGACGATCGCCTCGGCCGTGGAAGAGCAGGGCGCCGCGACGCAGGAGATCGCCCGCAACGTCCAGCAGGCCGCCAAGGGCACCGAGGAGGTCTCGACCAACATCGTCGGCGTCAAGCAGGCGGCGACCGACACCGGCGCCGCCGCGGCGCAGGTCCTCAACGCGGCGGAGGATCTGTCGCGCCAGGCCGAGAAGATGTCGAGCCAGGTGACGGAGTTCCTGGCGGCCGTCAAGAGCGCCTGAGTTCGGCCGCGCGACGGCGGCGCGTCACACCACGATGCCGTCGCCGTGCCGGCCGCGGCCGAGCGGGACCGCCGGAAAGGGATCGGCGGTCGCGAACTCGATCCGCCCGGCGAGGCCGCCGATGGCGCGGGCCTCGTCGAAGATGTCGGCGATGTCGCGCCGCATGTGCGGGGTCAGCGGCCGGCGGCTCCGCAGCATCAGGTCGAACCGGCGCGCCCGCACCAGCCCGTCGAGCTGCAGCGGGCCGAGCCGGCTCAGCTCCACCTCGAGAACGAAGCGGGAGCCGGCGTCCTCCGGCCCGCCCGCCGGTTCCGCGTCGCGCCGGCGCCCCCGCAGGTAAAGCCGCGCCGTTTCGGCCGTCGTCCCGTCCAGCAGCGGCAGGGTCACGAGCCGCCAGTCCTCCCCGCCCGTCGCCTCCGCCGCGGCCCGTGCGAGCGGCGCGAACTCCTGGCGGACCTTCGCCGCGAGCGCGTCGTGACCGGCGCGTTCCAGCGGCTTGCCGAGCGCCGCGTCGACCCAGCCCGGCAGATCGCCGCGGCGGAGTGCCGCGAGAAGGGCGAGCAGCCCGGCGGCGAGCCCTGGACCAAGCCGGGGCAGGGGCGGTGCCGGCGGGCCGCCGGGCCCGCTCCGGTCCAGCAGGGCGGCTGCCTCCGCGAGGGCCGCCCAGTCCCGCGAGGGGCCGGGGCTCGGTGCCGATTCGCCCGGGGAGGGCGTCGGCGGCGCCGCAACGATCTCCATCACGACGCGGCTCCCGGGCGGCAGGGCGGGCGTCTTGGTCGTCAGCACCAGCCGGCCCCGGGCCGTTTCCACCACGAGATGCCCCGCCGGCGTGGCGCCCGCGACGGTCCCGGCAAGCGCCGACGGGGGCGGCGCGACGCTCGCCCCGGCGGTGCCCGGCGGCGCGATCTCGACGATCCGCAGCGTCATCTCGGCCCCGGCGGGCAGGGGCGTCGCCCCCGCCGGCGCCTGGCGGATGCCGGCCCCGGCTCCCGTGCCGCCCGGGATGGGCGTCGCCTGGGTGACCACCCCCGTGACGATGCTTCCGCGGGCGATGGGAGGGCGCGGTGGCGCCGGCGGCGGGGCGGCCCTGATCGCGCCGGTATCCGTCGGCGGCGGTTCGACGGCGAGGACGGTGGCCAGCAGGCGGCCCCCGTCGCGGCGGATCTCGAGCGACAGGCGGCTGCCGACGGGAAGGGGAGGATCGACCGCAAGCGGCAGAAGGCCGACCCCCGTCTTGACGGTCGTCCGGCCGGCGGCATCGCGGCCGATGACGGTGCCGTCGATGACCGTGCCATCGGCGAGGCGCAGAATCGCCCGCGGCGCCTCCGGCACCGTGCCCGTCGGCGGCCCAAATGCGCCCGCGCTCGGCGGAACCGGCCCCGGCGGCGGAACGCGGGCGGTCACGATTCCTCCGCCAGGCGCTGGGCGATGGCCGTGACGTCGGCCGCCGCCGGGGCGGTGGGGTGGCGGATCAGGATCGGCCGCTGGGCGCGGATGCTGTCCTTCACGCGGCTGTCGCGCCGGACGATTCCGGCCAGCGGCGGCGCCAGTTCGAGGAAGGACTGGCAGGCCTTGAGCAGCGTGCCGTAGGTGCGCCGTCCCTCCGACGGCGACCCGGCGAGGTTGACGACGATGCGAATGTTGTCCGCGGTCTCCCGCTGCGCCGCCGAAAGCTTGATGAAGGCGTAGGCGTCGGTCAGGGCCGTCGGCTCGTCCGTCGTCACGACGAGGCAGGTGCCGCACCGCGCCGCGAGATGGCGCACCGTCCGTTCGATGCCGGCGCCGAGGTCGAGGATCAGATGGTCGTAGCTCCCGGCCAGGGCGAACACCCCGTCGGCCAGGGCCTTCAGCCGGCCGCCGGTCAACGAGGCAAGGCTGCCCGTTCCCGATCGGCCGGCGATCACGTCGAACCCGCCCTCGGCGTAGGGCATGACGGCCTTCTCGATCGCCAGGTTCTGCTCGAGGACGGCGCCGAGATCGACCTGCGGCGTCAGGCCGAGCTGGATGTCGATGTTGGCGAGGCCGAGATCGCCGTCGAACAGCAGCACGCGCCGGCCGGTCTTCGCCAACGCATGGGCGAGGGTGATCGACAGCCAGGTCTTGCCGACGCCGCCCTTGCCCGAGGCCACGGCAATGGCGTTGGCCGCACCGGCACGTCCCGTCGCGATGGGGGAGGACAATCCCGTCTCGATCATTCGTTGTTCCTCGTTGCCTCGGCCGCGCCGTCGCCGGCAAGCCCCGCGGCCTGCATCATCAGGCGGGCGAGGGACACCGGATTGACCGGTTGCAGCCCGTCCGCAATCTGGGGAGACATGCCGATTTCGGCGAAGTGGAGCTTGGCCGCTTCGGCGGCGGCGACGATGCCGCCGAGACGCCGGGCGGCGTCGGCCCGGGTGGCGATCAGCCGGGTCGCGCCGAGCGCCCGGAAGGCGGCGGCGTAATCGGCCGATTCCGCCACGTCGCCGCCGGCCGGAAGGACCAGCAGCAGCTCCGGCCTGGCCGCCTCGATGAAGGCGCCGAGGGCGTCCATCTCGTGCCGGTCGAGCGGGTTGGTGCCGACCGTATCCACGAGCATCAGCCCGTCCTTCGGCGCGTTGGCGATGGCCCGGGCAAGCACCTCCGGCTCTTTGGCCCGATAGGCGGGAATCTTCAGGAGCCGCGCATAGGTCGCAAGCTGCTCGACCGCGCCGGCCCGCAGCGTGTCGCAGGTCACCGCGGTGACCGCACGGCCGGCGAGCCGCGCCCGCATCGCCAGCTTCGCGACGGTGACCGTCTTGCCGGCGCCGGGCGGACCGACCAGCATGATCGGCCGCGCCATGGCGCTCTCCACCAGGGGCATGAAGGTGAAGTGCGCGTCCAGCGCGCCGGCCAGCGCCATGACCGGATCGTCGATCAGGAGGTCCGCCGCGGCGGCGAGAAGCCGGTCGGCCATCACCGGCGGCAGGCCGTGGAAGTCGAGCACCGCGCCGACGGCGTCGATCGTCTCGATCGTCGCGGTGTCGACCTCGCCGGGGAGCGCCGTCTGCCGCTCGACGCCGGCCGTCACGGTGACGCTGTTGCGTCCCGTGCGTTGCGTCGAGAGGATGATCGCTTCGGCGCCCAGCTCGTTGCGCACGAGCTGCATGGCGTCGGCGATGGTGGCGGCGGTGAAGGATCGGAGGCGCATGGCGTGCCGTCAGAGCCGGTTCCGGATTGCTTTGGCGGCCCTCTTTGTCGGTGTCGTTGCCGCACTTGGCCCGGCAATCCGGAAGGTTGTGATGCCGGCTCCTCGATGCCCGCGTCGGGCCCGGGCACGACACCGAAGAGGCACGACAAATCCGCCTGAATTCCGCATCAGATCTGTCCCAGCGTCTTGATCCGCGCCCGTGCATGGATCTCGTTCTGCGACATCACCACCGTCACCGGGCGGAAGCGCTCGATGATGGAGCGGACGAAGGGTCGGATGGCGGGGCTGGTCAGCAGCACCGGCGTCTCGCCCATCATCGCGTGGCGCTCGAAGGTCTGCCGCACGGCGGTGATGAACTGCTGCAGCTGGCTGGGTGGCATGGCGAGCTGCCGGTCGTCGCCCTCGCCCTGGATCGCGTCGGCGAAGGCCTGCTCCCATTCGGGCGACAGGGTGATCAGCGGGACGACGCCGTTGGCATCGGCGGCGGCGTCGCTGATCTGTCGCGCCAGCCGCGCGCGGACATGCTCGGTGATCGCGCTGATGTTGCGGGTGTAGCCGCAGGCCTCCGAAATGCCTTCGAGGATGCTGGGCAGGTCGCGGATCGAGACGCGCTCGGAGAGCAGGTTCTGCAGCACCCGCTGCACGCCGCCCACCGAGATCAGGCTCGGGATGGTGTCGGCGACGAGCTTCTGGTGGTCCTTCGGCAGCTCGTCGAGCAGCTTCTGCGTCTCGGCGTGGGACAGGAGCTCCGCCATGTTGTCCTTGACCACCTCGGTCAGGTGCGTGGTGATCACGGTCGCCGGATCGACGACCGTGTAGCCGCGGAACAGCGCCTCTTCGCGCGCGCCGGGATCGACCCACATGGCGGGCAGGCCGAAGGTCGGCTCCACCGTCTCCTCGCCCGGCAGGCCGATCTTCTCGCCGCGCGGGTCCATGACGAGGATCATGTTCGGCCTGAGCTCTCCGCGCCCGGCCTCGATCTCCTTGATCCGCACGACGTAGGTGTTCGCCGGGAGCTGCAGGTTGTCCTGGATGCGCACCGACGGCAGGACGAAACCGAGCTCCATCGCAAGCTGGCGGCGCAGCGACTTGATCTGATCCGTCAGGCGCTGACCGCGCTCGCTGTTGATGAGCGGCAGCAGGCCGTAGCCGAGCTCGAGCCGGATGTTGTCGATCTGCAGCGCCGTCGAGATCGGCTCTTCGAGGACCGGGGCCTTGGCCGCCTGCTCGGCCTCGGCCGTCGCCGCCGCCGACTCGGCCTGCGCCCTCCGCCGGGTCAGCATCCAGGCCGCGGCGCCGGTAAGGCCGGCCAGCGTCAGGAACGGCACCATCGGGATGCCGGGCAGCAGCGACAGCGCGACCATCAGGAAGGAGGACAGGCCGAGCGCGCTGGGATAGCCGCCGAGCTGGCCGAACAGCGCCTTGTCGGCCGAACCGGTCGCGCCCGCCTTCGAGACCAGGATGCCGGCGCCGGTCGAGACGATGAGCGCCGGGATCTGCGAGACGAGACCGTCGCCCACCGTCAGGACCGTGTAGGTGTGCGACGCCTCGGCCAGCGACAGCTCCTGCTGCGCCACGCCGATGATGATGCCGCCGATGATGTTGATGAAGGTGATGACCAGGCCGGCGACCGCGTCGCCGCGGACGAACTTCGCGGCGCCGTCCATGGCGCCGAAGAAGGCGCTTTCGTCCTCCAGCATCTTGCGCCGCGCCCGCGCCTCGGCCTCGTCGATCAGGCCGGCCGACAGGTCGGCGTCGATCGCCATCTGCTTGCCCGGCATGGCGTCGAGGCTGAACCGCGCCGACACCTCGGCGATGCGGCCCGACCCCTTGGTGATGACGACGAAGTTCACCAGCACCAGGATGGCGAAGACGATGAGGCCGATGACGAAGTTGCCGCTCATGACGAACTGGCCGAACGCCTCGATGACGCGGCCGGCGGCGGCGGGTCCTTCGTGGCCGTTGGCGAGGATGAGGCGGGTCGAGGCCAGGTTGAGGGCCAGCCGCAGCATCGTCGCGATCAGGAGGACGGTGGGGAAGGAGCTGAAGTCGAGCGGCCGCTCGATGAACAGCACCGTCATCAGGATCAGCACGGAGAAGGTGATCGAGAGGGCGAGGCAGACGTCGAGCAGCCACGCCGGCATCGGCAGGATCAGCACGACCAGAATGCTGATCACGCCGAGCGCGAGCGCGATCTCTCCGCGGCGCAGGACCTCCCGGAGGCGGCCGAACAGCGCTGCCACCTGGAGGCCGCTTGCCGCCGGCGCGTCCGGCGTCGTGTCAGCCATCGCTTCGCTCACCCGTAACCGGAGCGGACCGGCGACGGATCGATGCCCGGATCCTGTTCGGGCCCGGTGCGAAGGGCGCGTCCGCGGTCATGGGCCGTTTGCCTCGGATCGTCGTCACAGGCTCGGCTGGTGGTGGTCGGCCGGGCCGCGGTTGGGAACGATGAGGCCCTCCTCGCTGTACTGCTTCAGCTTGTTCCGCAGCGTCCGGATCGAGATGCCCAGGATGTTGGCCGCGTGCGTACGGTTGCCGAGGCAGTGGTTCAGGGTGTCGATGATCAGCTCGCGCTCGACCTCGGCGACGGTGCGGCCGACCAGATGGGCCGTGCTGCCGCCGGCCGACGACTCGGCGTCCCGCGCCCCGGGGGCTGACCCAGGGGCTGATCCAGAGGCGGTCCCCGGGACGGGGCCGTGCTGAGCTTCTGCCTCGGTGCCGGCCGGGCCGGTGCGCCCGCCGATGAGCTGGATGGCCTCCGGGCCGATCTCGGCGCCCTGCTGCAGCAGCACCGCGCGATGCATCGTGTTCTCCAGCTCGCGGACGTTACCGCGCCAGTGGTGGGCGCGCAGGATCTCCAGCGCCTCTTCCGACAGGCGCGGCTTCGGCAGGCCGTTCGCCTCCGCGTATTTCGCCGCGAAATGCTCGGCCAGTACCGGGATGTCGCCGGGCCGCGACCGCAACGGCGGCAGGTGCAGCGTCACCACGTTCAGGCGGAAATAGAGGTCCTCGCGGAAGTTGCCGCGCCGGACTTCCTCTTCGAGGTCCCGGTTGGAGGTGGCGATCAGCCGGAAGTCGACCTTGACCGGCTGGGTGCCGCCGACACGGTCGATTTCGCGCTCCTGGATGGCGCGCAGCAGCTTGGCCTGGAGGCGCGGATGCATTTCGCTGATCTCGTCGAGCAGCAGCGTGCCGCCGTTCGCCTCCTCGAACTTGCCGATGCGGCGCGCCACGGCCCCGGTGAAGGCGCCCTTTTCGTGGCCGAACAGCTCGGATTCCAGCAGGTTCTCCGGGATCGCCGCGCAGTTCACCGAGATGAAGCTCTTCCGCGACCGTTTGGAGCGCGCGTGCAGGTAGCGCGCCATAACCTCCTTGCCGGTGCCGGATTCGCCGGTGATGAGCACGCTGGCGGAGGAGGGGGCCACCTGGTCCGCGAGCGCTATGAGTTCCTTCATCACCGGGTCGCGGCAGATCAGCGACGCGCTCTCCTCGGCCACGGCGGCGAGGACGGCGGCGATCAGCTCCGCGTCCGGCGGCAGCGGAAGGTACTCCTTGGCCCCGGCCTTGATGGCGCGCACCGCGCCCTCGGTGTTGTTGCCGATCCCGCAGGCGACGACCGGCAGGCTGATGCGCTCCGACTCCAGGCTCCGGATCATGCGCTCGACGTCGAGGTTGATGTCGAGCAGCAGGAGGTCGGCGCCCTGGCCCGCGCGAAGCGCCACGAGCGCCGCCTCGATGTCGTCCACATGGGCCACCTTGGCGCCGCGCGCGAGCGCGAGCTTGCCGGCGGTGGCAATGTGTCCGTTGAGGGAGCCCACGATGAGCAGTCGCATGGTGCTTCTTCTCCTGGTGACGATCGACCGCCGGCCGCGCGACTAGTCGAAATGGGTGACCTGTTTGTCCGGCGGCAGGATGGTGTTGAGCAGCATCTGCAGCCGCCGGGGGTTCTCCTGCCGCCCGATCGACAAGGCGCTGAGGAGATAGATCCGGTTGACGAGCGCCTCCGCTTCCGCGTTCCGCTCCAGCTTCGCGGCGAGCGGCGCGAACACCATGTTGGCGAGCAGCGCGCCGTAGAGCGTCGTGAGCAGCGCGACCGACATGCTGGGTCCGATGGTCGCCGGGTCGTCGAGGGCGCCGAGCATCTGCACGAGGCCGACCAGGGTGCCGATCAGCCCCATCGCCGGGGCCACCTCCGCCGCCCGATACAGGACGCCGGCGCTCTTCGCCTGGCGCGCCGCGGTCGCCTGCATCTCGCAGGTCATCACCCGCTCGATCTCCTCGACCGGCGCGCCGTCCACGATCAGCGACACGGCGCGGTGGAGGAACGGCTCCCGCGCCAGGCGCGGCAGGAACTCCTGAAGCTGCAGCAGGTTCCTCTGTCGTGCCGTCTCGGCAAGCGCGACCATGCGCCGGGCCGCCGCCGCCGGGTCCTCGATGCGGGAGACGAGGGCCCGCGCGATCATCGGCTGCGCGCGCACCATGTCCTCGACCGAGACGGAGATCATCGTCACGGCGAGCGTGCCGCCGACCACGATCAGGACCGCCGGCAGGTTGAGGAAGGCGCCGGGCGAACCGCCCAGCCAGATCGCGAGCGCGATCAGGCAGGCCGCGCCGGCGAGGCCGAACAGCGTCATCGCGTCGAAGGCGCGCGCGTCGCGGCGCGCCGCCGCCCGTCCGGCCGCTGCCTGATAGCGGCGGGCCTGGTTGCTCGTGAAATCGGCCATGGCGTCCTCGCTCGCTCTCAGCGGTCTTCTGCCCGGTTCGCCGCCGTCACCCCGAACGGTCCATCTTGATGATCTCGGTCATGGTGACGCCGAGCCGGTCGTCCACGACCACGACTTCGCCGCGCGCGACCAGCCGGTTGTTGACGTAGATGTCGATCGCCTCGCCGACCTTGCGGTCCAGTTCGACCACGGCGCCCCGGCCGAGCTTGAGGAGCTGGCTCACCTGCATCGTGGACTTGCCGAGCACGGCGGACACCTGCACCGGGATGTCGTAGACGGCCTCGAGCTCCTTGGCGTTGGTCGGCGGGCGCGGCGGGTCCGCCGGCGCCTTTTCGGCCGGCGGCGTTTCGCCTTCTGCCTCGTCGCCCAGCTCGTTGAATTCCAGGTTCTCGGTGCTGCTCATGGCGTTCTCCTATGCCGGTTCGCTCCGCCCTTCGGCGGCGGTGTCGGCAGTGTCAGCATTGTCGGTGTCGCTTCCGTTG
>CAZKCM010000125.1:0-8701 GCA_964551315.1 uncultured Rhodospirillaceae bacterium
GTAAAGAACGGCACGTTCGCTTCACCCGCGATGGCGCGGGCGAGCAGCGTCTTACCGGTGCCCGGCGGGCCGACCAGCAGGCACCCCTTCGGAATCTTGCCGCCGAGCCGCTGGAACTTCTGCGGATCGCGCAGGAACTCGACGATTTCCTGCAGTTCCTGCTTGGCCTCGTCGATGCCGGCGACGTCCTCGAAGGTCACGCGGCCGAGCTTCTCGGTCAGAAGCCGGGCCCGGGACTTGCCGAAGCCCATCGCCTTGCCGCCGCCGGACTGCATCTGGCGCATGAAGAAGATCCAGACGCCGATCAGCAGCAGCATCGGGAACCAGGAAATCAGGATGCTGACCAGCGGGTGAACCGGCTCCTCCTCCGGCGCCGCGGAGATGCTGACTCCGCGATCGGTCAGGCGTTGGACCAGGTTGGGGTCGGCGGGGGCATAGGTCGTGAAGGCCCGACCGTCCTGGAGATGGCCGGTGATGTTGTTGCCCTGAATGCGGACGTCGGAAACGTTGCCCTGCTCGACCTCGCCGATGAACTCCGAATACGCCATCTGAGACTGCGGTCCCTGCCCCGGTGCCCCCTCGAAAAGGTTAAACAGGGCAATCAACAGCAGAGCGATGATGATCCAGAGAGCGAAGTTCTTGGTAAAGTTCACGAAATCTGCCTCTTAGAGCCGAACCGCACAGCCGGAGCCGGCGGCGCTGCCCGGATATCGTTGGGGGAGACACTGCCGTTGATACTTAAATAATGTGTGCCGCGCTTTAAGCAACTGTAAAGCGAGCGTTGGCCAGGGGATGGGCCGGCGCGTGGTCGATTCGCACGGGCGGCAGGCCGGCCGAGGCCTCCGGATCGCGGTAACCAAGATGCGGCACGGCCAGCACCCTTCCATCGCGCCACAGGGCCGGAAGGGTCGGCCGGACGGGCGGCGGAACCGGATTGCCGCGGAGCCACCGGGCGGCCGCCACGATCTGGGCCCAGCCGTCCGGGCCCAAACGCCGGAGCAGGAGCCCGGTCTCCGCCCCCTGCGCCTGGGCCCGGATATCCCGGTCGCGGCCAATGGAGATGAGAAAGCGTCCGTCCCAGCGCAGCCGGCCGCCGGCCGAGATCGCCCGTTCCTCCGTCACCTGTGCGGCTTCGCGGCACAGGATCACGGCGCCGCGGTGGCGCAGCATCCGGCAGCCGGCCAGCGTGCGGGCCGGGGCGGCGGGCCCGCAGAGGGCGGCGTGCAGCCGTTCGAGCCGATCGAGACGCGGCGTGTAGACGCCGCCGCCGACGGTCATCAGGCAGCGGGCCAGCGCCCGGAGCGAAACCTCGCGCGAAGCAGCGGCAAAGGCGTCGGGTTCGAGGCGGGCATAGCCGGCCGGAAACAACGCCACCGCCCGCGCCAGCAGGGCCGCTACGGCGTCGTCGATCGCGGCGCGGGCACGGCCGAGCTGCCGCGCGGTGGCCGCGAGCCGGGCCGGGCTGAGCCCCGCGGGCGCCAAACTCGGCAGGAGCTGCCGCAGGCGCGTCCTTAGATAGGTTTCATCGCGGTTGGTTGGATCTTCGATCCAGGGCTGGCCCCAGGCAGTCAGGGTCGCCCTGAGCCGGGCGCGGTCAACAGACAGGAGCGGTCGGATCAGCCGGACCGCCTCGGTCTCGCTGACGGCCGCCATCGCCGCCAACCCCTCGAGGCCGCTGCCGCGCGCCAGGCGAAGCAGGAGCGTCTCGGCCTGATCCTCCAGCTGGTGGGCGACGGCGAGGTGAAGCACGCCATGCCGGTGGCACCACGCCCCCAGAAGCCGGTAGCGCGCGCTTCGGGCCGCCGCCTGCACGCCGCTCTCCGGGCGCGGGCCCGACCACCGCAGGACCCGGTGGCGGATGGACCGCGCGGCGAGCCAGCCACCGACCTTGCGGGCCTCCGCGGCGGACTCTGGCCGCAGCCCGTGGTCGACCGTGAGCGCGATGATCTCGCCGCCCCGCGGCTCCGCCCAATTCCGAAGCAGCAGGGCCAGCGCCATGCTGTCGGACCCGCCGGACACCGCGACGGCGATTCGCGGCCTGGCCTCGAACGGCCCAACGGCGGCCATCAACACGTCGAACTCGGGCGCCGTCAGCGGCGCCGCGACGGCCGCCGGCTCCCTATCCTCCGGCATTTGCAGGCATGGGGCGCGCTCAGGAGCACCCGCGGCGCTGCCGCTCCCGGCTCGCCCGGTCCCTCAGATTGGTGGGGGCATCCGGAAACTGCCGCTCAAGCTCGAGGAATGCGCGGCAGGCATCCTCCTTCTGCCCGATCTCCGCCAGCGACATGCCGAGCTTCAGCAGATTGTCCGCGGCCTTGCTGCCTTTCGGATATTTCTGATAGCCCTCGGCGAAGGCGACCGCGGCGCTGGTGTAGTCGCCGCGGACGTAATAGGTCTCGCCGAGCCAGTACTGCGCATTGCCGGCCAGTGGGTGCTCGGGATAGCGTTCGATGAACCCCTTGAGTGCGCTTTCCGCCTCGACGTAGTTGGCCTGCCGAAGCAGCCCGAAAGCATAATCGTACTGGTCCTCGGGCGTGTCGCCCCTGGGCCCTTGAGGCGTCGTCGGCAAGGCCGCGGCCTGATTCTGGGCCTGCCCCGGTCTCGTCTCGCCCGTCTGAAAGGCCGCCAGCTCGTCCGGGGAGAGGACGCCAAGCGTCTGCGGGCCGCGATCAGCGGCCCCACCCCTGTCCGCCGTGGCATCCGGGGCGCGCTGCCCGGGCGAAACGGCGGCGCCGGAGGGGGCCTGCGCGATCGGCGCTCCCCCGCCCTGCTCGATGGCACGGAGCCGGAAGTCCACGTCCGCCGTGAGCTTGTCCAAGCGTTCGGAGATCCGGCGCACGCCGAACAGCGCCTCCTCGACTTTCCCCGTAAGCTCGCGCAGCTGGGTCTCGAGTTGCTGGAGACGAACCTCCTGGTTCGCGTCCACGGAAGCGAAGCCGCCCGCGCCCCCAAGGTCGACCGCCGCCCCGCCTGCGGCGTCGCCATAGACCTGACGCTGCAGGTCCGTCAGCTCGCGCTGGAGCCGCTGAACCTGATCGGACAGCGCGCGCAGGTCGCTGTCCTGAGCAGCCAAGGAAAGCGGCAGCAGAGCGGCGAGGAATCCGAAGACGGGAAGAATCCGGCCGCCGACGGCGGGCATAAGACCCCCCCGGCTGATCCTAGGCATCACCATGCGCTCCTGTCCGCGACGTTTGCGTCCCCACGGGAAGGATTGATGCAAATTCTAGGCGAAATTGTGACGGAGCGGAACATCGCAGCGGCCCGTCACCCGGCCGCCACCGTCTCGCCCGAAAGGCTCCGGAAACACGGACACCCGCCCGACGCGGCGGCCGAGCGGGTGCCCGTGAGCGGAGCGAAGCTGCTCCCGTGTCGGATCGAGCCGCGGTCGCTTAGTTCACGACCGTGACGCCGCGACGATTCTGCGCCCAGGCGGCCTCGTTCGAGCCGAGAACGGCCGGCCGCTCCTTGCCGTAGCTGATGGTCCGGATCCGGTTCGGATCGACGCCGAGGGCGATCAGATAGTTCCGGACGGCGTCGGCGCGGCGCTCGCCCAGCGCCAGGTTGTACTCGCGCGTCCCGCGCTCGTCGGCATGGCCCTCGATCGTCACCGTCACATGACGATGGGTCTTCAGCCAAGCGGCCTGCTTCTCAAGCTGTTCGCGGGCCTCCGCCGACAGATCGTAGCGGTCGAAGGCGAAGAAGACGCGATCGCCGACATTGACGACCAGATCTTCCTGCGAGCCGGGGACAATCCCCGCCTCGGTTTCAGTACTCGTCGTTGTCGTGGCCGTCTGCGTGGTTCCGGTGCTTGTCGTGCCGCCGCCGGAGCTGTCAGCCGTGGTGTTCGGTTGAGTCGCGCAAGCGGACAGCAGCAATGCCGCCGCAAATACTGTCGCAAATTTTAGGCGCATTTGTGACCTCTCACCCCTATCCCCTGATAAATAAAATCCCGGAAGGCCCGGGTCCAAGAAAAGGCAGCGGCACCGGCAAGTCTTTCTTGATCCCCCGCGCGGCCCATTGACCTTTTTCGGCCGCGCACTATAGTCACAGCCCCTTATGGAATCAAGGGTGACCAGGCCGGATCCGAGGCATCGAGCGGCGTTTCCAGCTCGCGTTCATTGTACCCCGTAAGGTCGATCGTGTGAATCCGGATTCGCCCGCCGCGGCCATCCGGGCCGGCCGGAGTCTGTCGGAAGAAGGCAAGGACACGGCCGTTCGGCGCCCAGGTCGGCCCCTCGACCAGAAAGCCCTCGGTCAGCAGGCGCTCGCCGCTGCCGTCGGGGCGCATCACCCCGATATAGAACTTGCCCTCGGCGAGCCGGGTGAACGCGATCAGGTCGCCGCGCGGCGACCACACCGGCGTCGCGTAGCGGCCCTGCCCGTGGCTGATCCGCTGCACGTTGCTGCCGTCCGCGTTCATGATGTAGATCTGCTGGCTGCCGCCTCGGTCGGAATTGAACACGATCTGGGTCCCGTCCGGCGAATAACAGGGCGAGGTATCGATCGCCGGATGGTCCGTCAGCCGTGACACCTGCCGGGTCCGCAGGTCCATCGTGTAGACTTCGGAGTTTCCCGCCGTCGCCTGGCTCAGGATCACCCGGTTGCCGTCGGGCGAGAAGCGCGGCGCGAAGGTCATGCCGGGGAAGTCGCCCAGAACCTCCTGCTGCCCGGTCTCGATGTTGAAGAGATAGACCCGCGGCTTGTCGTTGACGTAGGCGAGATAGGTGATCTCCTGGGTGCTCGGCGAGAATCGCGGCGTCAGCACCAGGTTGCTGCCGTCGGTCAGGAACCGGTGGTTGGCGCCGTCCTGATCCATGATGGCCAGCCGCTTGATCCGGCGGTCTGCCGGCCCGGATTCCGCGATGTACACGATCCGCGTGTCGAAATATCCGTCCTCTCCGGTCATGCGCTTGTAGATCGCATCCGAGATCGTGTGGGCGATGCGACGCCAGTTCTCGGCCGGAGTCATGTAGGCGAGACCGACCATCTGCTGCTCGCCGAACACGTCCCACAGCCGGAACTCGACCCGAAGCCGGCCGTCCGGTTGCAGACTGGCGGCGCCGGTCACGAGTGCGACGGCATTGATCGCACGCCAATCGCCGAAGCGCGGCTGCACCCGCAATGCCTCGGGCGTCTGGATGAAGGCCCGCGGATCGATCGGCTGAAACAGGCCCGAACGCTCGAGGTTTGCGGAGATGACCTGAGCGACGTCCCTGCCGGTCTGCGTATCCGACGGCGTGGCGCCGTAGAAGTCTGTGATGGCGATCGGCATGGGCTCGACCTGGCCGCGGGTGATGTCGATGCGCAGACCGTCCTGTGCCGCCACGGACATGGGTGCGCCCGCGAGCGGCAGAAGGCAGGCGGTCCCGATCAAAGCCCTTCGGGTGAACTCGATCTTTGCCATGCGGCGAACGTCTCCCCTTTTTATTGAAGCATCTGGCTCGGATCGAACCGGAGCGTCACTTCCTTCCAAACGCTGTATTTTTTCGACGGCATCCGCAACGGGCTGCACTTCAGCACGGCGCGCTGGGCACTTTCGGCGGCCGCCCGAAAGAACGGATCCGATGCCATCCGCGTGGTGTTGAGGATTTCCGGCATGGCGAAAACCGATCCGTCCGGGTTCAGCGTAACGCGGATCTCGACGATCAGGTCCTCGGCGTTGCGCGCGCCGACCGGTACGTTCCAGCATTGCTCGATCTGGGCGCGGATGGCGTCGATCTCACTCAACGTCAGCGGCTCGTCGGAGAGGTTCCGCTCCTGGGCGACCGGCTCGGCCGTCGGCTCCGGATCGGACTCCGCCGGCGCCGGCCGCTGCTTCAGCTTCTCGACGTTCTTCAACACGGACGCGAAGTCGGTCACTTCCGGCTCATCCTTGGCGGGTGCATCCGCCGCAGGCTTCCGTGCTTCCGGCTTCTTTTCGGCCACCTTCTTCTCCGGCGGATTCGGCTTCGTCGTCGGCACCGGCAATGGCTTGGTCCTCGCCGGTTCGGGCTTGGGTTCGGGGGCCGGCTTCGGTTCCGGGATGGGTTCAGACGGCGCCGGCACGGCGACGGGCTCCGGCTTTGGCGCCGGTTCGGGCGGGGTCGGGGGCGCCGGCGGTGCCGGAGGCGGGCTCATCTGAGCCTGCCGCTCCTGCGGTTCGGGCTTTGCCGGCTCCGGCCGCGTTGCGGGCGGCGTTTTCTCGGTGGCGGGCTGGGGCTTCTTCTCCTGCTTGGGCGGTGTCGTCACCTCCCCGATATCGACGATCCGCACCGGGATCGGCCGCTGGACCTCGGCCGGCTCAAAAAGCGACGGAAGGCCGAAGACGGCGATCACGACGACCGCCAGATGCAACAAGCCGGAGAAGAGGACGCCCTTACGCATCACGTCAATCGTCAGTGGCCAGGTTGGCAGCCTTGTCCGCGGGGCGTTCGGCGATCAGGGCGACCTCGGTGAATCCGGCGGAGGTGATCGTCCCCATCACCTGCATGATGCGGCCATAGGCGATCCCGCGATCGCCGCGCAGGAAGATCCGCGTGTTGGCCTTGTTCTGCGTGATCGCCGTCAGGCGCGGCACCAGGCTCTCCAGCTCCACCTCGGTTTCCTGGAGGTAGATCTTGCCCGCGGCATTGACAGAGATGACGAGCGGCTCGTCCGGATCGGTCAGCACATCGGCGTTCGTCTCCGGGAGGTTGACCGGGATCCCGACGGTGAGCAGCGGCGCCGTCACCATGAAGACGATGAGGAGCACCAGCATGACGTCGACCAGCGGCGTCACGTTGATCTCGCTCATCGGCCGATAACGGCCGTTGCGGCGGAAGCGTCGCCCGCCGCCGCTGATGCCGCCGTTGAGGCCGACCGCCATGGCTTACCGCTTCTCCTCGAGCTGGCGCGAGAGGATCGCCCCGAACTCGCCGGCGAAAGCTTCCAGGCGATGCGCGTACCGGCCGATGTCGCCGCTCAGCTTGTTGTAGGCGAGAACCGCCGGAATGGCCGCCACGAGGCCAAGCGCGGTCGCGAACAGCGCCTCGGCGATGCCCGGCGCCACCACGGCGAGGCTGGTGTTCTTCGATGCGGCGATCGAGGCGAAGCTGTTCATGATGCCCCAGACGGTCCCGAACAGACCGATGAAGGGCGCCGCCGACCCGACCGAGGCGAGATAGGTCATGTGGCGTTCGATCTGCTCCATTTCGCGGCCGAGCGTGATGTCCATGACCCGCTCGATCCGCTCCTGCAGGCCGGCGCGCAGATGGTCCGTGGCGAGAAGGCCTTTGGCGGCGGAGCGCCGCCACTCGCGCATGGCGGCAACGAAGATCGAGGCCATCGGGTCCGGCGGCCGCGTGCCGATGCGGTCGAAGAGATCCTCGAGCGACCCCCCTGACCAGAACGACTCCTCGAACTGCTTCGCCTGGGCCCGCAGCCGACGCAGCCGCATGACCTTCTCGAAGATGATCGCCCAGGTCCAGAAGGAAGCCAGGATCAGCAGCACGATCACCGCCTTGACGATGAGATCGGCTTGCAGGAACAGGCTCCAGATCGTCAGGTCATGGGCGGGCACGGATCCGGCCAGGACCGCCGCGTCGACCGGTATGGACGGCGCGGCCTCGATCGGGTTGCCCGCATCAAGCTGGTCTTGCATCGCTTCAAACTTGCTCCTGCGATTGATTGTATCGTTCGAAGGCCGTTCGGACCGCGGCCGGCAGCCGGGCGGGGCGCCCCGCTTCGGTGATGCAGGCGAGGCGGACACGGATCCGCACCAGTTCGGTTCCGTCGCGCGTCACCACCTGCTCGGCGTCGACCGTCGCGCCCCCGAGATCGAGGATGCGCGTCTCCACCACCAGGAGATCGTCGAGGCGGGCGGGCCGCAGATAGTCCACCTCGCAGCGCCGAACCGCGAAGCTTCGTCCCATTTCATTAACCATGTCTGAATTCGCGCAGCCGGCTGCGCGCATCAGCTCGGTCCGAGCCCGCTCGGCGAACTTCAGATAGTTGGCGTAGTAGACGATGCCGCCGGAATCCGTGTCCTCGTAATAGACGCGGACGGGGAAGCGGTGGACCGCGCGGACCGGCGCGACCGCATCAGTCATCCACCACCTCTTCTTCCTGCAGCATGTCGAGCTGCGCCGCCGTCCGCGGCGGCGTCAGGCCGAGGTAGCGGAAGCCGTTGGACGTCAGCAGGCGGCCGCGCGGCGAGCGCTGCAGCAGCCCCTGCTGGATGAGGTAGGGTTCGATGACCTCCTCGAGCACGTCGCGCTGCTCGGACAGGGCGGCGCTCAGCGTCTCCACGCCCACAGGCCCGCCGCCGTAGTTGTCGGCGATGCAGCGCAGGTAGCGGCGATCCATGGCGTCGAGCCCCAGACGATCGACGTCGAGGCGCGTCAGCGCCGCGTCGGCCGCGGCGGCGTCGACCGTCGCGATCTTGGCGACGGCGGCAAAGTCGCGTACCCGACGCAGAAGGCGCCCGGCCACGCGCGGCGTCCCGCGCGAGCGGCGCGCGATCTCCATCGCGCCGCTGGCCGCGAGGTCCATGCCGAGCAGGCGCGCGCCGCGCCGGACGATCTGCTCGAGCTCCTCCGCCGCATAGAACTGCAGGCGCAACGGGATACCGAAGCGCTCGCGCAGGGGCGTGGTGATCAAGCCGGACCGGGTCGTCGCACCGACCAGGGTGAAGGGCGGCAGGTCGATGCGCACGGAGCGGGCCGCCGGCCCTTCCCCGATGATG
>CAZKCM010000126.1:0-8544 GCA_964551315.1 uncultured Rhodospirillaceae bacterium
TCAAGGGCAAGCGCGTGGCGGTGATCGGCGGCGGCAACTCCGGCGTCGAGGCGGCGATCGATCTCGCCGGCATCGTCGCACACGTGACCGTGATCGAGTTCGAGTCGCAGCTGCGGGCCGATGCCGTGCTTCTGAGGAAGCTCGGCACGCTCCCCAACGTGACCGTGATCACCTCAGGCCAGACGACGGAGGTCCTCGGCGACGGCAGCAAGGTGACGGGCCTGACCTACAAGGACCGTACGAGCGGCGAACTGCGCCACCTGGACGTGGACGGCATCTTCGTGCAGATCGGCCTCCTGCCCAACACCGAGTGGCTCAAGGGAACGGTGGCCCTGTCTCCTCGCGGCGAAATCGAAGTGGACGCTCGGGGCCAGACTTCGGTGCCCGGCGTCTTCGCCGCCGGCGACGCGACCACGGTACCTTACAAGCAGATTGTCATCGCCATGGGGGAGGGCTCGAAGGCCGCGCTGTCCGCCTTCGATTATCTGATCCGGTCCGTACCCGCAGATGCGGAGGCCGCGGCCTGACGCAATAATCGGACCGCATCGCGACCGTCACGGTGCCAATTGCGCCGGTCGTTCCGGTCGATCGGCCCGACGGCCATACAACCATGAGGGTGATAACCGGCCGGCCTCTCGCCGACGGAACGCCAGTCGCTCGTACAGGCCCCGTTCTGGTACGAGAATGCCGGCCGCGGCTTGTCCTGCGCCGAAACGTTCTCGCCGTGTCTCATGCGGCTCTCAACGACCGCGTTACGCTGCGATGGCGATGCGGTCCTGCGGGAAGCGGACGGTGACGGCGGTGCCCTCGCCCACCTTGCTGTCGATGTGGATGTCGCCGCCGTGCAGCTGCGCGAGCAGGCGAACCAGCGGCAAGCCGAGGCCGGTGCCGGCGTATTTCCGGCTGAGCGGGCTTTCCACCTGACTGAAGGCCGCCATGGCCTTCTCGATATCGCTCTCGGCGATGCCGATCCCGGTGTCGGAAACGGTCAGCAGGAAGTCGCCCCGCTCGTCGACGCGCGCCTCGACGGCGACGGTGCCGCCGGCGGGCGTGAACTTGACGGCGTTCGACAGCAGGTTGATCACGATCTGCTTCACCGCGCGCTCGTCGGCATAGAGCACCGGCAATCCCTCCGCCACCCGCGTCTGCAGGTCGAGCCGGCCGGCGGCGGCCCGGTCCTTCACCAACCGCAGGCAGGAGCGGATGAGCTCCGGCAGCCGGACGTTCGTCTCGTGCAGGTCGAACTTGCCCGCTTCGATCTTGGAGAGGTCGAGGATGTCGTTGATGATCGACAGGAGATGCACGCCGCTGTCGTGGATGTCCTGGGCGTATTCCCGGTATTGCGGCTTGCCGATCGGCCCGAACATCTCGCTCTTCATGATTTCCGAGAAGCCGATGATGGCGTTCAAGGGCGTGCGCAGCTCGTGGCTGACATTGGCGAGGAAATCGGATTTCGAGCGGTTCGCGAACTCCGCCTGCTCCTTCGCGGCCCTGAGGGCTTCCTCGGCCAGGATGCGGTCGGTGATGTCGAAATGCATGACCACCGCGCCGCGACGCTCCTCGGTCGAGACGGGCGTGGCGACGAACTTGAACCAGCGCGGCTCTCCGGCCGCGGCCTCGGACCGGTACTCGCAGGCGAACATCGGCTTCTCGCCGGCCAGGACGGTGCGCAAGCCCTCGGCGAGCGTCGGCGCGCCCTCCCCGTCCTCGGCGCGGTAATCGCCGTCGCGGTCCCCGAGCACCGCCGCATAGTCCTCTCCGACGGCGACTGCCGGTATTCCGGTCGGCGCGGGGCTGCCGCCCTCGGGCTGGGCCGAGTCGGCCCATTCCCGGTTCACCCGCAGCACGCGGCCCTCCGCATCGAGGAGGGCGACATGGGCCGGCAGGGAATCGAGCGTCGCCGCAGTGATCTCGACCTGCTCGCGCAGGCTCCGCTCGCTGCGGCGCAGCGCCTCTTCCGCCCGCACCCGATCGGTGACGTCGGTCTGGATGCCGATGAAGTGAACCAGCTGCCCGCGATCGTCGAACACCGGGCTGACGGTCAGCTCGTTCCAGAAGGTGCGCCCGTCCTTCCGGTAGTTGCGGATCGTGACGTGAACCGGGCGGCGCGCCGCGATCGCCCGGCGCATCCGCGCGATCGTCTCCGGGTCGGTGTCGCGGCCCTGCAGGAAGCGGGAGCTCCGGCCGATGGCCTCCTCTGCGGTGTAGCCGGTGATCCGGGTGAAGGCCGGGTTGACGAAGATGATCGGGTTGCCCGGCAGGTTCGGGTCGGTGATGACGACGCCGTTCGAGGCCGCGGATACGGCCGCGGCCAGCGAGGCGTTGCGCTGGGCGAACTCCGCCAGACGCGCCTCGCGGATCTTGGTCTCGGTGATGTCGGTGTAGGTGGTGACGAACCCGCCCCCTGGGATCGGGCTGCGCCGCGTCTCGATCACGACTCCGCCGCGCCGCTTCTCGAAGCGTTGCGGCATCGCGTCCGGGCCCCGGGGGGCGCCGCTTCGCGGATCGGCCGTCCGCCAATCCGGCGCGTTCGGGTCGCCTTCGCCGCGCTCCGCCATCACGGCGGTGATGGCCGTCCAGGGCATGCCCTTCCAGACTGCCTCCACCGGCAGCTCGAACAGGTCGAGAAAGCGCTGGTTCCAGGCGATCAACCGTCCGTCGGCATCGACGACGCTCAAGCCCTGGCTGATGCTGTCCAGCGTCGCCTGGAGCAGCAGCGAGTTGGCCTCGAGGGCTCCTTCCCGCTGCTTCATCTCGGTGATGTCGGTCATCACCACGAGCGTTCCGCCCTCTTCGGTGGGGCGCTCCGCGACGCGCAGCCAGCGGCCGTCATGGCTCGGTTCTTCGTACAGCGCAGGCGGGTTCCGATGCGCCGACAGCCGCGCTTCGATCAGCGCTTCCGGATCGCCGTCGAACACGCCGGTGCCCGTCCGCCGATGCACGCTCTCGCGCAGCAGGTCTCCGTAGCGGGCGCCGGGCCGGATGAGGTCGGCGATCACCGCGTTGGCCTGCCGGTACCGGCTGTTGCACAGCACGAGACGATCCTCGGCGTCGAACAGCGCGAAGGCCTCCGACATGCTCTCGATCGCATCGAGGAAGCGGATCTCGGTCCGCTGCAGCCGCCGATCGGCCTCGAACTCGGCGGAAACATCGGTCGCCGTGCCGCGATATCCCAGGAAGCGGCCACGCGGGCCGAAGACCGGATGGCCGCTCAGCCGGATCCTCCGGCTGCCGCCCGCCGTCGTCGGAATCTGGCAGCAGAAGTCGCGGAACGGCCGCCGCGCCCGGAGGTCTTCGATGTGTCGACGCCAGGATTCCCGATCCTCCGCCCATGCGCCGACCTCGTCGTAACGCCGCCCGAGCACCAGCCGGGGATCGGCCCCGGTCATGTGCTGGAACCGATCGGAGAGATAGGTGAAGCGCAGGTCCGGTCCGATCTCCCAGAACCAATCCGACGCCGCCTCGGCGACATCGCGGAACCGCTCCTCGCTGCGGCGGAGCGCGGCGATCGCCGCCCGCTGCCGCTGCTCGTTCGACAGCAGGGTCCCGAGCAGCAGGAAGCCCAGCGGGTAGAGGCACAGGACCGTGAGCGTCAGGTTGCGCGCCGATGCCATGCCGGCCGCGGGATCTGCCGCCAGCGCGACGAGCTGCCAAGGCAGGCTCGCCACCGCCAGGATCAGACCGCTGCCCAGGAACTCGCGGAAGGTCGCAAGGGCGCCGCGCCGCCACCACCGCAGATACAGTCCCGTTCCCAGGGCCACGGAGGTCAAGGCGGCACCGATCGTACCGGCGAGGACGCCACCGGTCTCGCCGGAACCAAGGGCGTAGGCTGCGACGATTCCGGCTGCGGCCGCGCCGGCCCAGTGACCGCCGAAGGCACTGGCGGCGAGTAGGATCAGGTTCCGCCCGTCGATCTCGATCCCGCCGAGCGCCGACGCCGGCGCGAGCTGGATCGGCAACTGCATGCCGGCGACGGCGATCAGGCCGAACAGGACGCCCATCCCGGCGGCGCCCAGGCGTCCGGCCCTCTGCAAAAGCGGCACGCCGGCGAGGTTGTAGAGCATCGCCAGCGCCAGCAGCAGCGCCAGATTGTCGCCGAAATCGATCAGAAGTCGAAAGAGTCCGTCCATCCTGCGCCCTGCGGCATCCTGCCGCCAGCGGTCGAATGAAACCGGTGTCACCGATCGGCACCGGCCATGGTTGCCGCGATGTTAAGATTAACGAAGGATGGTGAAGGACTGGTTAAGCACCTCCCCGATTATTTCGGGGCACGATCAGATATTCAGATCCGACTTGTTAAGACTTTCACCATGTGGGGCGGAACCCCGCTGCGCTGCCGGTGTTGGAACGGTCGATGCGACCGCACCGTCAGATGCGCGAGATGCCCCAGGCGAGAACCCAGCCGATGCCGCAGGACAAGCCGCAACCGCTTCCGCCCAACCAGCCCCCCTTCCCGAACGAGGACCTTCCCCCGCAGGGACCCGGTGAGGCACCGGTGCCGGGGCGCGACCTGCCCGCAACCCCGCCGCCGAGGCCGAACGAGGACGTGCCGACGCCGGGGCCCAACCGGCCCATACCGTCGCGTTGAGGCCGTGCCGCCTTCGACGGCGCGAGCCTATCGCTTGTCTTTGGACGGGTCGACGGCGGGCGGCGTTGCGTTCTGTGCCTTGCGCTGGGCGGTGCGGTCCTGCCGCTGTTTCAGCTTCTCTTCCTTCCTGGCCCGCCTGACGCGATCGCGCTCCGCGCGCTGCTGGTTGTAATTGGGCTTGAATGCCATCGATTCTCCTTCCGGTGGCCGAGAGTCCGGGCGGGCCTTTCGTTCAGCGCGCGCTCAATACCCCTCGCGCTGCAATCGCTTCCGCAGGGCCCTGCGGCGGCGGCGAATCGCCTCCGCCTTCTCACGCACCTTGCGCTCCGACGGCTTCTCGTAAGCCCGCCGGCGTTTCAGTTCTCGGAACGTGCCTTCGCGCTGCATTTTTCTCTTGAGAACGCGAAGGGCCGCGTTGACGTCGTTGTCGCGTACGAAGACTTGCATGCCGGTTATCGACCTTTCCTGACGGGGTGGCGTAGCGACGGAGATCGCCGGCGCTGGTTCGCGCGGCTGCGGCTCAAGCTTCGACGCGAAGGCACCGAAGCTGCACCCGGCGCTCGATCGCGGGCGGCAGAAGAATTCGAAACGAGCCGACAATCGCAACCTAGAGACCCGATGGCCGTTTCGCAAGCGCCGGCGCGTTCCGGTCTCGGGCCGCCTGCCCGGCCGCTTCCGTCGCGGCTTCGGCGCGTCGAAAGAAAAGCGGCGGCCCTTAGGGCCGCCGCTCCTTGTACCTCGCCGATGGACGCGACAGCGCCCTTCGGTCGGTTACACCGATTCGAGATTTCCGGCCGCCGGCCTGCCGCGCTCGCTCACGACCTCGAATTTCACCTTCTGTCCCTCGCTCAGGGTCTGCATTCCGGCGCGCTCGACGGCGCTGATGTGGACGAAGACGTCCTTCGAGCCGTCGTCCGGCTGGATGAACCCATAGCCGCGCTGGGTGTTGAAGAATTTAACGGTACCGATAGCCATGATGGCCTCCGACATGAGTAAGAACCGCCGCGCGACCATTCGCGCGGCATCATGCAGTTTTCGGCCTCATGGATATCCTGCGGAAACGCCCGGACGGGCGGGTTGGCAAGAGATGAAGCAAAAATCTACGGGCACTTATATGGGTCACGCCCCGCCAAACCGCAAGCCCCCTTCTGGTACGCGGAGACGGGTGTCGTCGGCCGATTCCCAGGATCCCTGACCAGCGCCGAAAATAATGCCGCGCATTTGCTCCTGCGATCCCCACATAAGAAGGGCGGAGTGGCCGGAGACACCGCATCGACGCCCGCGCATAGGGGCATCCGGCTGACTCGATTTCGGACGACCGCAAATCCGCATCGTTCGGTCTCGACGATCACCATCGGAGCGAATGTCATGACCCGGATCGAATTCACCGTCAGGCGGCAGGGGCGAAGCTGGTACGTCGATGTCGGACAGGACACCCACGGCCCGTACCTGAGCCGGACGGATGCCCTGGCCGATGCCATCGATGCGGCCGATGACGCCGGGAAAAAGCGCGCCCACGCCGTCGTCCTGGTGAAGGAATCGCCGCACGACGCGACCGTTGTCTGGACCTACGGGAAGGATACGGTCCATAAGTAGTTTGCCGTCCAAAATCCGGCATGACGCGGGCCAAGCCGCCGGCGAAACGCTTGAAGTATTCTCGAAATATTGCTGCAGAAAGTCGTTGAATCAGAAGGAACGCACCGATGGTGGCTGAACCCAAATTCAAGGCCGGACAAACGGTCAACTCCGTCAAGACGCCGCTTTCCGCCATTCCGCAAGGCCGATACAAGATCGTGCGTTTGCTTCCCTCCGACGGGGCCGTCAATCAGTACCGCATAAAGTCTGTCTCGGATGGCCACGAGCGCGTGGTCAGAGAAAGCGAGCTCACGCCGGCCTGAGGACATCAGGGCGTCTCGTTCCGCGACGCGTCGATGAGGTCACCGATCTCGGCGACGAGCTTGTCCGGGTCGTACGGCTTCGTGATGAGAGGAAACGCTCTTGCCTCTGCGCTGGCGGCCGCTTCGCTGTAGCCGGTGGCAAGAAGGATCGGCAGCTTCGGAAAGCGCGCCCGGATCCGTTGCGCCAGCTCGACGCCGTTCATGCCGCTCGGCATGACAATGTCCGAAAAGACGAAGTCGATCGGTTCGCCACCCTCCAGCAGGGTCAGCGCGGACCGGGCTTCGTGCGCCAGCTTCACGGAATAGCCGGACTGCTCCAGAGCGGCCACCGCGAGCTCCGCCACGTCCGGATCGTCTTCGACGACGAGGATCGTTCCGCAGGCCGGCTTCATCGGCTTCGCCGGTGCCGCCCGTGCCTGGCGGGGCGCGGCCGGGACCGCGTCGCTTGCCGGCAGGTAGAACGTGACGGTCGTGCCCTTGCCGACCTCGCTCTCGATCCTGGCCGAGCCGCCGGACTGCTTTGCGAAGCCGTAGGCCTGGCTCAAGCCCAGGCCGCTTCCCTTGCCGATTTCCTTGGTCGTGAAGAACGGTTCAAAGACCTTTGCTCTGATGTCTTCCGGGATCCCGAACCCGGTATCGGTGAGGCGGATGGCAACGTAGTCGCCGGCCAAACCGTCGATCTCGTTGCGAAGGGCAACGTTCTCGCCCGCGATCGTCAACGTGCCGCCGTCCGGCATGGCGTCGCGCGCATTCAGGCCGACGTTCAGCAGGGCCAGCTCGAGCTGCGTCGGGTCGGCATCGACCGGCCGCAGATCGGGAGGCAGCTCAAGGACGATCCGGATGTCGCCGCGGAGCGAGCGGTCCAGGAGACGGGCGAGCGCCGCCAAGCGATCGCGGAGATCGAGCACCTCGGGACGCAGCGGCTGGCGCCGGGAGAAGGCGAGCAGCTGGCGCGTCAGGTCTTCGCCGCGCTGCGCCGCCTGCCGGATGTGGCCCAGCAGCGACCGCAGCTTCCCGTTGTCGTCGGCGTGACGTTCGGCCATGGCGGCGGCGCCGACGATGACGGTCAGCAGGTTGTTGAAGTCGTGCGCCACGCCGCCGGACAACTGGCCCAGCGCTTCCAGCTTCTGCGCCTGGAACAGCTGCTCGCGCGCCTGCTCGATGGCGATCTGCGCCTGCTGCCGCTCCGTAACGTCACGCGTGATCTTCGCGAAACCGACGAGCTCGCCGTTGCTGTCACGGATCGCGTCGATGACGACGGCGGCGAAGAATCGGCTGCCGTCCTTGCGGACCCGCCAGCCCTCGGATTCGTACTTGCCCTCTGTCCCGGCGACCTTCAGGGCGTGCTCGGGCACGCCCTGCCGGAGATCCTCCTCGGTGTAGAAGCAACCGACATGACGGCCGATGATCTCACCGGCCGTATAGCCCATGACACGCCGCGCCCCGCCGTTCCAGTTGATGACGCAACCGGCCGGATCGAGCATGAAGATGGCGTAGTCGGTGATGCTGTCGACGAGCAGGCGGAAGCGCCGCTCGCTTTCGAAAAGCGCCTCCTCGGCCCGCCTGCGCTCGGTCATGTCTCGGGTGATCTTGGCGAAGCCGATGAGCGTGCCGGTTTCATCGCGCACCGCGTCGAGCACCGCGAGCGCCCAGAATCGGCTGCCGTCCTTGCGGAGCCGCCAGCCTTCGGATTCGAATCGGCCGGCGCTGCCCGCGAGTTCGAGTGCCTGCTGCGGCAGTCCCTTGTGCCGGTCCTCCTCGGTGAAGAACATCGAGAAGTGGCGGCCGACCGCCTCGTCCGTCGCGTAGCCGTTGATGCGCTCGGCCCCCGCGTTCCAGCTGGCGATCCGGCCGTCCGGATCGATCATGTAGATGGCATAGTCGACGACGGCCTCAACCAGGAGCTGAAACCGCTTCTCGCGGGTGATGGTCCGATTGCGTGCTTGCGCTATGGGATCCATGCCTGGGGGGTGTGGCCCCGCCACTGTCCGCCGCGGCCGCGCGACACGCGGCATCATAGCAAGGGCGGCGGAGTGCAAGCAAATCCGGAAGTTGCCG
>CAZKCM010000127.1:0-8265 GCA_964551315.1 uncultured Rhodospirillaceae bacterium
CTTCTGGCCGGCACCCGCTACCGCGGCGACTTCGAGGAGCGGCTCAAGGCGGTGCTGGGCGAGCTCGAGGCGATGGAGGGGGCGATCCTTTTCATCGACGAGATCCATACCGTCATCGGCGCCGGTGCCACCAGCGGCGGTGCGATGGATGCCTCGAACCTGCTGAAGCCGGCGCTTGCCAGCGGCACACTGCGCTGCATCGGTTCGACCACCTACAAGGAGTATCGCAACTATTTCGAGAAGGACCGGGCGCTGGTCCGGCGGTTCCAGAAGATCGACGTCAACGAGCCGTCGATCGAGGATTCCGTGAAGATCCTGCGGGGCCTCAAGCCCTATTACGAGCAGCATCACGGGGTTCGCTATACCGCGGACGCGATCCGCTCCGCGGTCGAGCTGGCGGCCCGCTACATCAGCGACCGCAAGCTGCCGGACAAGGCGATCGATGTGATCGACGAGGTCGGCGCGGCCCAGATGCTCCTGCCGGAAAGCAAGCGGCGCAAGACGATCACGGTCAAGGAGGTCGAGGCGGTGGTCGCCAAGATCGCGCGGATTCCGCCCAAGAGCGTGTCGCGTGACGACAAGTCGACGCTGCAGAACCTGGAGCGTGACCTCAAGACCATGGTGTTCGGCCAGGACAAGGCGATCGAGGCGCTGGCGAGCGCCATCAAGCTCGCTCGCGCCGGCTTGCGCGAACCCGAGAAGCCGATCGGCTGCTACCTGTTTTCGGGCCCCACCGGCGTCGGCAAGACCGAGGTGGCCCGGCAGCTGGCCCGGAGCCTTGCGATCGAGCTGATCCGGTTCGACATGTCGGAGTACATGGAGCGGCACACGGTCTCGCGCCTGCTGGGCGCGCCGCCGGGTTATGTCGGGTTCGACCAGGGCGGCCTGCTCACCGACGCCATCGACCAGCACCCGCACGCGGTTCTGCTGCTCGACGAGATCGAGAAGGCGCATCCGGACCTGTTCAACGTGCTGCTGCAGGTGATGGACCACGGCAAGCTGACCGACCACAACGGCAAGTCGGTCGACTTCCGCAACGTCATCCTGATCATGACCACCAATGCCGGCGCCGCCGACATGGCGAAGCCCGCCATCGGCTTCGGCCGCGAGGCGCGCATCGGCGAGGATACGGAGGCGATCAACCGGATGTTCTCGCCGGAGTTCCGCAACCGGCTGGACGCGGTCATCCCGTTCGCCAACCTGTCTCCGGAGGTGGTGGCCCGCGTCGTCGACAAGTTCGTCATGCAGCTCGAGGTGCAGCTGGCGGATCGCCACGTCACGATCGAGCTCAGCGAGGCGGCGCGTGCCTGGCTCGCGAAGACGGGCTTCGATCCGCTCTACGGCGCACGGCCGCTGGCCCGCGTCATCCAGGACCACATCAAGAAGCCGCTCGCCGAAGAGCTGCTGTTCGGCAAGCTGGAGAAGGGCGGGACCGTCCGCGTCGACGTCAAGGACGACGCGCTCACCTTCTCCTTCGAGAGCGGCAAGCCGGGCGGTGGCTCCGGTGGCGCGTCGCCGGGCAGCGACACGCCGCCCGAAAGCAACAGCTCCGACAAGCTGCCGGTGCTGGCGGAATAGGCTCGGCGACGTCGAGACGGTCGTCTTTCGGTAGGGGCGGGTTTCAACCCGCCCCTATTCGTTTGTCCCCCCGCAGCGTCGGAACGGCGAAAGCTCCGCCAGGGCCTCCATGTCCCGCTCCACGGCGCGCCGCTCGCGGCGCAGGAAATCCCGGACGGCGGCGGCGAACCCCGGGTCGCGGATCCAGTGGGCGCTGCGGGTCGCGACGGGCAGATAGCCTCGCTGAATCTTGTGCTCCCCCTGCGCCCCCGCCTCGACGCGGGCGAGGCGATGGGCAATGGCGTACTCGATCGCCTGGTAGTAGCAGGCCTCGAAATGCAGGAAGCGGTAGTCGCCGATGCAGCCCCAGTTGCGTCCGTAAAGCGTATCGGTCCCTCGCAGATTGAGCGCGCCGGCCACCAGGCGGCCGCGATCCTCGGCCATCACCAGGACGACGCGGTCCGCCATCGTCGCGCCGAGCCGCGTGAAGAAATCGCGGGTCAGGTAAGGCGAACCCCATTTGCGGTCGCTGGTGTCCATGTAGAAGCGGAAGAAGGCGTCCCAGTGGCGCGGCTCGATGGCATCACCGGTGAGGACGCGGATTTGGATGCCCGATTCGGCGACCTCGCGCCGTTCCTTGCGGATCGCCTTGCGCTTGCGCGACGACAGGGCCGCCAGGAAGTCGTCGAAGCTGTCGTAGCCCCGGTTTGCCCAGTGGAACTGATAGCCGGTCCGTATCATCAAGCCGGCCTCCGCCAGGGCGCGGGCGTCCGTCTCGTCGGCGAAGGTGACGTGGAGCGACGAGACGCCGCTGCGCCGCGCCACCTCGATCATGCCCTGGATCAGGATCTTGCGGACGGATTCGGCCAGCGGTCCGGGCTTGACCAGGAGGCGCGGGCCGGGAACCGGCGTGAACGGGACCGCCACCTGCAGCTTCGGGTAATAGCGGCCGCCGGCCCGCTCATAGGCGGCCGCCCAGCCATGGTCGAAGACGTATTCGCCGTAGGAGTGACCCTTCAGATACATCGGCGCGACGCCGAGGAGCTCGCCCGTGCCGCTCTCTGCCAGCAGGTGCTGGGGCAGCCAGCCGGTCTCGGCCCGAACGGAGCCGCTGTCCTCCAGCGCCGCGAGGAAGGCATGGGCGACGAAGGGGTTGCCGTCGCCGGCGCAGGCATCCCACCGGGCGGCCTCGACCGCACCGATGCTGTCGACGATGCGAATCGTCGTCGGTTCCTGCCCATCAGGCATGGGCGGATCCCATCTCTGGCGCTCTCGTCATGCCAGCCAGATTGGGTCTCCGTCCGGTCGAGGCAAGGGGAGGGCCGCGAAAGATCCGTTCGGGCCGTCGACGGCCGCCGCCGATGCCCATGGGATCGGCGGCGGTGATCTCAGCGAACCTCGAAGACCGCGTCGACTTCGACCGCGACGTTGAGCGGCAGCGCGTTGGTGCCGACGGCGAAACGGGCGTGTTTGCCGGCGTCGCCGAGGACTTCGACCATCAGGTCGGAGACACCGTTCGCGACCTTCGGCTGGTCGGTGAAATCATCGGTGGAGTTGACAAAGACGCCAAGCTTGACACAGCGCGTCACCCGATCGAGGTCGCCATTCAGCGCCGCCTTGAGCTGCGCCAGGATGTTGAGGCCGCAAAGCCGCGCGGCCGCCTGGCCTTCCTCGACCGAGAAGTCGCGGCCGAGCTTGCCGACATATTTGAACTCGCCGTTCCAGACCGTCACCTGGCCCGAGATGAAGACGAGATTGCCGGCCATCACCGCCGGCACGTAGTTGGCGACGGGCGCCGCCGCCTGCGGGAGCTCGATCTTGAGCTCCGCCAATCGCTGGTCGATCCTTCCGGCCATCGTCTATGCCTCCACGCTGCTTGCGCCGTACGAAAGGGGCGGCAGCATAGTCGCTTCCGGCTCGGTGATCCAGATGGCCGCTATCGGTGGTCCTGCGCCTCGACGATTTCGCCGTGGCGGGAGCAGGCGGGGGAGGCGAGGGCGAGGAAGGCGTCGGTGACGGCCTCCGGCGGCGGCAGCGTCTCCGGGTTCTCGCCGGGATAGGCCTTGGCGCGCATGCCGGTGCGCACGCGGCCGGGGTTGACGAGGTTCACGCGCACGCTGCCCCTGGCCGTCTCGGCCGCATAGATTCCGACCAGCATCTCGAGGGCAGCCTTGGTCACCGCATAGCTGCCCCAATAGGCCCGCGGGCCGCGCGCGGCTCCGGAGGTGACGAAGATCGCCCGGCCGGCATCGGATGCGCGCAACAGCGGATCGAAGCTGCGGATCAGGCGCCAATTGGCCGTCAGATTGATGTCCAGGACCTGCTGCCACTCCTTCGGCTTGATATGGGTGATCGGCGTCAGGGTGCCCAGAAGCCCGGCATTGCCCACCAGCACGTCCAACCGACCGAAGCGCTCATGCAGCGCCGCGCCGAGGCGGTCGATGGCGTCGAAATCGGCGAGGTCCAGCGGCACCAGCGTGGCGGTGCCGCCGGCCGCACGCACCGCGTCGTCCACCTCTTCCAGGCCGCCGGTCGTTCGGGCGACGAGGACGACATGGGCGCCCTCGGCCGCGAACCGCTTGGCGACCGCCGCGCCGATGCCGCGCGAGGCCCCGGTGACGAGGGCGATCCGCCCGCTCAGGACGCCGCCGGACCGTTCGGTCGTTTCCGCCATCGGAGGTCAGGCCATTTCCGCGAGCAGGGAGAGCTGCGCCGGGCGCTCGCCGGTCTGGTCGGTGAGCGCGGTCGGGTATTCACCGGTGAAGCAGGCATCGCAGAACTGCGGGCGCCGAGGGTCGCGGCGCTCCTTGCCCATCGCCCGATAAAGCCCGTCGATCGAGATGAAGGCGAGGCTGTCGACGCCGATGATTTGGGCGATCTCCGCCACGTCGTGCCGGGCGGCGAGGAGCTTCTCGCGCTCCGGCGTGTCGATGCCGTAGAAGCAGGAATGCGTTGTCGGCGGGCTGGAGATACGCATGTGGACCTCCTTCGCGCCGGCGCTGCGCACCATCTCGACGATCTTCTTCGATGTCGTGCCGCGGACGATGCTGTCGTCCACCAGGATCACCCGACGGCCCCGGATGTGGGCCCGGTTGGCGTTGTGCTTGAGCCGTACGCCGAGATGGCGGATGTGGTCCGTGGGCTCGATGAAGGTCCGGCCAACATAGTGGTTGCGGATGATGCCGAGCTCGAACGGGATGCCCGCCTGCGCCGCGTAGCCAAGGGCCGCCGGCACGCCCGAGTCGGGCACGGGGATGACGACGTCCGCCTCGATCGGGCTCTCGCGCGCGAGTTCCGCGCCGATCCGCTTGCGCGCCTCGTAGACGCTGCTGCCCTCGACGATGCTGTCGGGCCGGGCGAAGTAGATGTATTCGAAGATGCAGAAGCGCCGCTCCATTGCGGCGAAGGGTCTCAGGCTGTGCACGCCCGAGCCGTCGAGAACCACCAGCTCACCCGGCTCCACATCGCGCAGGAACTCGGCGCCGATGATGTCGAAGGCGCAGCTTTCCGACGCGAGGATGTGCGCGCTGCCGAGCCGGCCGAGTGCGAGCGGGCGGACACCCAGCGGATCACGCACGCCGACCACCATGTCGTCGGCGAGGGCGACGAGCGAATAGGCCCCCTCGACCTGATGCAGCGCGTGGATCATCCGGTCGATCACGCTGCCGCGCGGGCTCGTCGCCATCAGGTGGGTGATGACTTCCGTGTCGGTGGTCGATTGGAACAGGGAGCCGCGCTTCACCAGGTCGCGCCGCAGCGTGTAGGCGTTGGTCAGGTTGCCGTTGTGGCCGATCGCGAAGCCGCCGAACTCGAGATCGGCGAAGAGCGGCTGCACGTTGCGCAGCGCCGTCTCGCCGGTGGTCGAATAGCGGACATGGCCGATCGCGGCGTGCCCTTTCAGCCGGGCAACCACGGATTCGGAGGCAAAATGGTCGGCGACGTGGCCGAGTTCGCGGTGTGCGTTGAAGTGCCGGCCGTCGAAGGTGACGATGCCGGCCGCCTCCTGGCCGCGGTGCTGCAGGGCGTGCAGCCCCAGCACCGTATGGGCCGCCGCTTCGTCGTGGCCGAAGATCCCGAAGACCCCGCACTCCTCGCGCAGGTGGTCATCGTCGAACGGGTGGGTCGAAACCATCGAAGGGCCCGGGTTGTTCCGCGCCGCCGGAGAATCTGGGGTCCGCACGCTACTGGACTCCTTGAATGAGCCGGTCCATCTGCTTCCGCTCGTCGTCGTTATAGCCCGAGCCTTTCTCAGACGCAGGCGGATTTGTCGGCGCGGGCTCTGTCGGCGTCGACGCCGCGGGGGAAAGGCCGCGCAGCGCTTCGCCGGCGTCGATCACCTGCTCGACTTGCCGTTTGGTCGCACTGGCCGTTGCCGTTCCCTCCGCCACGGCCGACTCGGGCAGGAACGAACTCAGCCAGTCGGCGCCGACGACGATCAGCGGCAGGCTGCGCGCCTCGGTAATCCAGGCCGGCCGCTCCTCCTCGGGCAGAGCCCAGGCGACGACGAGATAGGCGAGGCACAGCAGCACCGCGCCGCGCGCCGCCCCGTACAGCAGGCCCAAAGAACGGTCGAGAGCGCCGAAGGCGCTGTCCCGAACGTTGCGCGACAGAACATGGGCGATCGCAGCAGAGATAATGAGCGTGACGAGAAAAATCGAGGCCCCGGTGAGAATATCGGCGATCAGGGTGAAGGCGATGTATTCCCTCAGGAACGGCTTCGCCACGGGAAAGCCGTAGATGGTCGCAACGATCGCCGCGGCCCAGGCGGCGATCGACAGAACCTCGCGGACCAGGCCGCGGGCGAAGGCAAGAATGGCCGAAACGGCGATCACCGCAATGGCCACGAGATCGGTGAGGTTGATCGGAAGGTCGTCGAACATGAGGTCCCCCGTACCTTTGCCGAATCTCAGGAGTCCAAGGCTCTCGGCCCGCCGCCTGCCGCGCGCAGCCGGGCCGGCGTCTCGCCGCCGGCGACAAGCCGGACGAGATCCTGCAGATGCGCGATCTCCCGCGTCCGGATGCCCTCCGGTCCGGCCGTCCGCCGGCCGCGTCGCGGCGGCACGAGGGCCTCGGCGAATCCGAGCTTCGCGGCCTCCCGCAGGCGCTGGTCGGCCTGACTCACGGCGCGGACCTCGCCGCTCAGCCCGATCTCGCCGAACAGCACGAGGTCTTCCGGCACCGGGATGTCGCTGAGCGACGACACCAGCGCCGCGGCGACCGCCAGATCGGCCGCCGGCTCGCTGATCCGCAGCCCGCCGGCGACGTTGAGATAGACGTCGTTCCCGGCCAGGCTGAGGCCGCAGCGCGCTTCGAGCACGGCCAGCACCATGGCGAGCCGCGCGCTGTCCCAGCCGACCACGGCCCGGCGCGGCGTCGCCAGGGGCGAGGCGGCGAGCAGCGCCTGGATCTCGACCAGGACCGGGCGGGTGCCCTCCATGCCGGCGAACACCGTGGCGCCGCTGACGTTTCCGCGCCGCTCCGCGAGGAAGAGGGCCGAGGGGTTCGGGACCTCCATCAGGCCGCCGTCGGTCATCTCGAAGACGCCAATCTCGTTCGCCGGGCCAAAGCGGTTCTTGACCGCGCGCAGGATTCGGAACTGGTGCCCGCGCTCACCCTCGAAATAGAGCACCGTGTCTACCATGTGCTCGAGCACCCGCGGACCGGCAATCACGCCTTCCTTGGTGACGTGGCCGACGAGCAGCAGCACGAAACCGCGGCGCTTGGCAAGACGGATGAGCTCGCTCGCGGACGTCCGCACCTGCGCCACCGTGCCGGGCGCCGAGTCGAGCGTATCGACATACATCGTCTGGATCGAATCGATGATCACGATGTCCGGCGCCTCGGCGTGGTCGAGGCTGGCCACGATGTCGCGCAGGTTGGTCGCTGCGGCGAGCTGGACGGCCGCGTCGGTGACCGCGAGGCGTCGGGCGCGCAGCCGGACCTGATCGACCGCCTCCTCGCCCGAAATGTAGGCGCAGCGTGCCGTGGCGCGACCGTCGGCTCGCGGTGCACCGAGGGCCGCCGCCACCTGCAGAAGCAGGGTCGACTTGCCGATGCCGGGGTCGCCGCCGATCAGCAAGGCGGAGCCGCGGACAAGTCCGCCGCCGGTGACGCGGTCGAACTCGGCGATGCCGGTTGCGCGGCGCGGCGCTTCGGCCTCGGCGCCGGCGAGCCCGACGAAGTCAAGTTTGTGCCCGCGGCGCCCCCCGCCGAGGCCCTTGGGGGCCGTCTCGCGCGGCGCTTCCTCGGTGATCGTGTTCCAGGCGTTGCAGGCGTCGCAGCGGCCGCTCCATTTCGGGTGGCTGGCGCCGCAGGCCTGGCAGACGTAACGGGGTTGGGGCTTGGCCACCTTAATCCTTCGCTACCGGGTTACGGGCCGCACCGTACCGGGCGATCGCCCGGTCACAGCCGCCCGACCGCCATCTGGATCGGTCCTTCCGCCCGGCCATGGATGAACTGGTCGACGTAAGGGTTGCCAGAATGGTCGATGCTCTCGACCGGGCCGGTCCAGATGATTTTCCCATTATAGATCATCGCGACGCGGTGGGCGATCCGGCGGACGCTTGCCATGTCGTGGCTGATCGACAGGGCCGTCGCGCCAAGGTCCTGCACGCATTTGATGATCAGCTTGTTGATCACGTCGCTCATGATCGGGTCGAGGCCGGTGGTCGGCTCGTCGAAGAAGATGATCTCCGGCTCGGTGGCGAT
>CAZKCM010000128.1:0-8240 GCA_964551315.1 uncultured Rhodospirillaceae bacterium
CGAATCCTTCGTCTCGCGGCTCTACCGCCACCACGGACCGCAGGGCGTTCTGGCGCGCACCTGGCCGACCGGCAGTACGGTGCTCTGGGTCGCGGTCCTGCTCGCCGGCTGCCTGCTGCTCTACTACTGGTAGACGCGCGCGGCCGAAGGGCCGGTCAGGGGCGGAGCGGACAGGCCCAGAGTTCGGTCACCGCCCCCTCCTCGCCGATCGGCAGCAGGGTCGAGAGCGACCGGCATTCCCCGGCGGCGCACAGCGTATAGTCCGCGGCGGCCGAGGAGCGCGTGAGGCGCAGCGCCGGCAACGGCGGCAGGTCCGGCCTGTAGTGCCACCAGCCGTCGCGCAGCACGGCGCCGGGCGGCGGATCCATGCCGGCGCCGCTCCCCTTCACGCGGGCCTCGACGAGCACGAGCCGGTCCCCGGCGACGCGATAGTCCTCCTCCCACGCGACCCGCTCCACGGAATGCGTCCAGGCCAGGGTGAAGGCGGCGACCGGCAAGGAAATCTCGGCCAGCCCCCGGGCGGCGCCAAGACAGAGGCCAATCATGCGGGCCCGGTCATGCGGGTTCGGCGAGCCGCCGCCGGCGGAGCCACTGGATCAGGACGAATCCCGCGGCCAAGGCGAAGCCGACCTCGTCGGTGATCGGCATCGCGAGGACCAGCGAGAAGGCGCCAACCATCGCCAGCAGGCGCTCCGGCCAGGACAACGGTGCCAGGAAGTAGCCGATTGCGGCCCCGCCCCAGAGCCCGATCGCGACCAAGGCCTTGACGAAGACATAGGCCGCGGCGACCGGGCTGTCGGTCTGCAGCATCAGCGCCGGCGCATACACCGCCATGAACGGAACGACGAACCCGGCGATCGCGATGCGCATGCAGTTCAGCCCGATCGTCAGGCCCGGCGCCTTGGCGATCGAGGAGGCCGCGAAGGCGGCGAGCGCCACCGGCGGCGTCAGATCGGCCATGATGCCGAAATAGAAGACGAACATGTGCGAGACGATCAGTGGCACGCCGAGATCGAGGAGCGCCGGCCCCACCAGCGAGCTGGTGATGATGTAGTTGGGGATCGTCGGAATCCCCATGCCGAGGATGAGGCAAGTGACCATCGTCAGCAGCAGGCTGAGGAACAGGCTCGTCCCGCCCAGCCCGACGATCGCGCTGGTGAAGATGGTGGCGAGGCCCGTCAGCGTCATCACCCCGATGATGACACCGACCAGCGCGCAGGCGATCCCGACGCTGAGCGCATTGATCGCCCCGTCGGCCAGGCTGGCGAGCGCGACCCGAAGGGTCTCGCGGCCGCCTCGGACCGCGAAATTGCCGGCGACCAGAACCGCGATCACCGCGAAGATCGCCTCGATGCCGAACTCGAAGAAGAGCGACGCGAGGAGGCCGATCGCGACCCAGAATGCAACCCGGACCGCAAGCGGCCCGAACCGGGCGGCGATGGACGTGCCGAGGATGATCACCACCGTCAGCATCAGGCCGACGGTTCCGGCGAACAGGGGCGTATAACCGCCGAACAGAAGGTAGACGAGCACCCCGAGCGGCAACAGAAGGTGCCACTGATCGCGCAGCGCCGCCCAGGCGCTGGGGCACTCCTCCTTCGGCAGGCCCAACAGATTCGCCCGCCCGGCCTCGAGATGAACCATCCAGAAGGCCGTCGCGAAATAGAGGATCGCCGGGACGATGGCCGCCTGGACGACCTCGACATAGGGAATGCCCAGTGTCTCGGCCATGATGAAGGCGACCGCGCCCATCACCGGCGGCATGATCTGCCCGCCCATGCTGGCCGTCGCCTCGACCGCGCCGGCGAAGGTCCGCCGATAGCCGAAGCGGATCATCAGCGGGATGGTGAACTGGCCCGTCGTGACGACGTTGGCAACGCCGGAACCGTTGATCGTGCCCATGAACGCCGAGGACACCACCGCCACCTTAGCGGCCCCGCCGCGGGTATGGCCGACGGTTCCGAGAGCCACATCCGTGAACAGGCGGATCATTCCGGACTTCTCGAGAAAAGTCCCGAACAGAATGAACAGGAAGATGTAGGTCGAGGACACGTAGACCGGGATACCGTAGATCCCCTCCGTGCCCATGCCGATCTGGTCGACGACTTGGCCGAAGGCATAGCCGCGGGTCTTCAACGGAAACGGCAGGTACTCGCCGAACAGCGCATAGCCCAGGAAGACGGCACAGATGATCGGCAGCGCCACGCCCATGATGCGGCGGGCCGCCTCGAACACCAGAAGGATCGTGATGCTTCCGACGACGACATCCGACAGCGAAGGATCGCCGGCCCGCATGATGAGCTCGGTCTCGAACACCCACTGGTACAGCCCGGCACCGAAGCCGAGCGCCCCCAGGACCCAGTCGTACCAGGGTGTCCCCCGGCGCATCGCACCCCTGCCGTTCCAGGAGAACAGCGCGAAGCCGAGCACCAGCAGAAACCCGACATGGATGGCCCGGGTCACCAGGCTGGAGAGCGGGCTGAAGGCCGCCGTATAGATCTGGAAGGCCGAGAAGGCGACCGCGATCAGGAAGATCACCCGATCGCGCATCGTGTCGCCGGGCCAGGGCAACCCGCCCCCCTGACCCGGCGTCGCGCCCCCCTCGGCCGACGGCCTCTCGGCCGCCTCCGTTCCCTCGCGTCCGTGATTCATCTACAGGCTCCGCCGCGGTTCACGACTTTGCCGCCCCGCGGCCGGCCTTGGCCTATTGAAGGACACCGGCCTCGCGATAGTACCGTTCGGCGCCCGGATGCAGCGGCACCGGCATCGACGCGACGGCATTCTCCAGCTTGATCGCCTTCGCCGCCGAATGAGTCGCCTGCAGCGCATCGAGATGCTCGTAGAGCAGCTTCGTCATCTGATACGCCAGATCGTCGCTGACATCCGAATGGCTGACGAGGATGTTGGTGATCGCCGCGGTCGGCACGTCGTTCTCCTGCCCGTCATAGGTGCCGGCCGGAATGGTCGCCGACACATAGGCGGGATCGCCGATCGCCTCGACCACCTCGGGCGGGATCGGAACGACCACGATATCGATCGACGTGGCCAAGTCGCGGATCGACGCGACGCCGAGCCCGGCCGATTGCAGAGTCGCATCGAGCTGCCGGTTCTTGATCAGCTCCACCGACTCGGCGAAGGGCAGATATTCGACCTTGCCCAGGTCGTCGTAGCTCAGCCCCGCCGCCTCGAACACGGCGCGGGCGTTGAGCTCGGTTCCCGACTTCGGCGCGCCCACGGAGACTCGCTTCCCCTTGAGGTCCTCCAGCGTCTTGATGCCCGATTCGGCGCTGGCGACGATCTGGATGTAGTTGGGATAAAGCGCGCTGATGCCGCGCAGCTTGTCCAGCTTCTTCGCGAAACCGACTTCCGCGTTCCCGGCCCAGGCAAGGCTCACCGCATCGCCCAGGGCGAACGCCACCTCGCCGCGCCCCTGCTGCAGCAGATTCAGGTTCTCGACCGATGCCTTGGTCGATTGCACCGTGGCCCGCACGCCGTCGATATTGTCGCCGTAGATTTTCGTCAGAGCGACGCCGAGCGGGTAGTAGACGCCGCTGGTTCCTCCGGTCAGCACATTGACGAAATCCTGCGCCTGCGCCGGTGCGGACAGACCGACCGCCGCGACGAGGGCCAAGACCAATCCACGCATGGGCCTCCTCCCGTTCCCAGACTCCTTTACTGGTCGATGCGTCCGACTCCGCGCCTCGCGCCGGTTCGAACGACACGCCAGTTGTTCTCCACAGATACCGTCGGCTTCTCGACTCGGGCCGGCCAAGGGCCCGGAGGGACTCCGGCGCCAGCCCCGCCTTTTTGTGACGGCGCGCTACCCTAACGCGACCTCACCGTCTTGACCAGCGTTGAGCGACGCTCAATCCCTTGTGATCGTCCTGGACCGGGTCTAGGTTGCCCCGATCCTTGCGGATCTCTGTGCAAAGACGGGGAGGATTTCGGCCATGGAGATGACCGGCGAATATCGGATCGCGGCGCCGCGGGAGGCCGTCTGGCAGGCGCTCAACGACCCAGCGGTCCTCAAGGCCTGCATTCCCGGCTGTGAAGAGATCGAGAAGCTCTCGGACACCGAGTTCACGGCCAAGGTGATGGCCAAGGTCGGGCCGGTGAAGGCCCGTTTTTCGGGGAAGGTGACGCTGAGCGACCTCGACCCGCCGAACGGCTACCGGATTACCGGGGAGGGGTCGGGCGGCGCGGCCGGCTTCGCCAAGGGCGGCGCCGACGTCCGCCTCGAGTCGGACGCGTCGCCCGGTGAGACCATCCTGCGCTACCAGGTTCACGCCCAGGTCGGCGGCAAGCTCGCGCAGATCGGCTCGCGACTGATCGACGGCACCGCGCGAAAGATGGCCGATGAGTTTTTCGGCTGCTTCGCGAACCGGGTCGGCGGGCCGCCGGCAACGGCAGAGCCGGAACTCGCGCCCGAGGTATCGCCGCCGCCCGCGCCCGGCGAGCAGCCTCTGGCCGCACAGCCAGCGGGCATCCGGCCACTCATCTGGGTCGCCGGCCTCATCGCCGTCATCGTCCTGCTGCTGGTGATCTTCGGCCTCGATTGACGCAAGGGCGCCGCCCGGTTCATCCTTGACCGGCGCCCGCCGTGCGACCAAGACTGATTCGAGCGGTGCCGCCGCCTCGCGCGGACGCCGCAGAACGACCGCCTGGGGCGGCGACGGCGCGCCACCTCCCGTGGCGCGCGTGACTGGGGAGGAAGGACGACATGCCCACCGTATCCATGACGGTGAATGGCAAGGCGGTTTCCGGCGAGGTCGAACCTCGCACCTTGCTCGTTCACTTTCTTCGCGAAACCCTCGGCCTGACCGGGACCCATGTCGGCTGCGACACCAGCCAATGCGGCGCCTGCGTCGTCCATGTCGACGGCCAGTCGGTCAAGAGCTGCACCATGCTCGCGGTCCAGGCAGACGGCGCCGACGTGCTGACCATCGAAGGGCTGGCGGCCGACGGCGAGCTCCATCCCATGCAGGCGGCGTTCCGCGAGCATCACGGGCTCCAATGCGGCTACTGCACGCCCGGCATGGTGATGAGCGCCCTCGACCTCGTGCGGCGCAACGCGAACCCGACGGAGCGCGAGGTCCGCGAGTGGCTGGAGGGCAACATCTGCCGCTGCACGGGCTACCACAACATCGTCAAGGCCATCCAGGCCGGCGCGGAAGCGATGAGGAGGTGACGCGACATGGCTGAGGACATGATCGGCGCCCCGGTCCGGCGCACCGAAGACTTCCGTTTCCTCACCGGGCAGGGCCGCTACCTCGACGACATCAACCGGCCGGGCCAGGCCTATGCCTACTTCCTCCGCTCGCCCCACGCCCACGCGAAGATCCGGGGGATCGACGTCACGGCGGCAAAGGACGCGCCCGGCGTCGTCGCGGTCTTCACCGGGGCCGACGTCGCGGCCGACAAGGTGGGCGGCCTGATCTGCGGCTGGGTGGTTACGGACCGGAACGGGCAGCCCCACAAGGCGCCGCCGCACCCGGCGCTGGCAATCGACACGGTGCGCTATGTCGGCGACCATGTCGCCGTCGTCATCGCCGAGAGCGTCGCCCAGGCGAAGGACGCCGCCGAGCTGATCCAGGTCGATTACGAGATCCTGCCGGCCGTGGTCGACACCGCCAGGGCCATGGACCCGGACGCCCCGCAGCTTCATGCCGACGTGCCCAGCAATCTCTGCTACGACTGGGAGCTGGGGGACAAGGCGGCGGTCGAGGCGGCCTTTGCCAAGGCTGACCACGTCACCAAGCTCGACCTCGTCAACAACCGGCTGATCCCGAACGCCATGGAGCCGCGCGCGGCGATCGGCGAGTACGATTCCGGAACCGGCGAATACACCTGCTACAGCACCAGCCAGAACCCTCATCTTCTGCGCCTGATCCTCAGCGCCTTCATCCTCGGCGTACCCGAGCACAAGCTGCGCGTCGTGGCGCCCGACGTCGGTGGCGGCTTCGGCTCGAAGATCTTCTGCTACGCCGAGGAGGTCATCTGCACCTGGGCGGCCAAGAAGGTGAAGCGGCCGGTCAAATGGACCGCAGAGCGCGGCGAATCCTTCCTGTCCGACGCCCACGGTCGCGATCACGTGACCCATGCCGAGCTGGCGCTCGACAAGAACGGCAAGTTCCTTGCCTTCAAGGTCGATACGATCGCGAACATGGGGGCCTATCTCTCGACCTTCGCCACCTCGATACCGACCTACCTCTACGGCACCCTGCTCGCCGGGCAGTACGCCACGCCGGCGATCTACGCCAACGTGAAGGCGGTCTTCACCAATACGGCGCCGGTGGACGCCTATCGCGGCGCCGGACGGCCGGAGGCGACCTTCGTGATCGAGCGCATCGTCGAATGCGCGGCGCGCGAGCTGAACATCGACCCGGCGGAGATCCGCCGCCGCAACTTCATCCGGCCGGACCAGTTCCCCTATCAGACGCCGGTCGCGCTGGTCTACGACACCGGCAATTACGAGCGCACGCTTGACGTGGCGCTGCAGATGGCGGACTACGCCGGCTTCGCCACCCGCAAGCAGGAGGCGGCGCGGCGCGGCAAGCGGCGGGGCATCGGCTTCTCCGCCTACATCGAGGCCTGCGGCCTCGCCCCGTCGGCGGTCGTCGGCTCGCTCGGCGCCGGGGTCGGTCTGTGGGAATCCGCCCACATCCGGTTCGATCCGACCGGCTCCGTCAGCGTCTTCACCGGATCGCACAGCCACGGCCAGGGCCACGAGACGACCTTCGCCCAGCTCGTCTCCGACCATCTCGGCGTGCCGATGGAGAAGATCGAGATCGTCCACGGCGACACGGGCCGCGTGCCCTTCGGCATGGGCACCTACGGGTCGCGCAGCCTTGCCGTCGGCGGCTCGGCCATCATCAAGGCCGCGGACAAGATCATCGAGAAGGGCAAGAAGATCGCCGCCCACCTGATGGAAGCCTCCGTCGACGACATCGAGTATTCGAAAGGCACCTTCCGGGTGACCGGCACCGACCGGACGAAGTCGATGGCGGAGATCGCCTTCGCCGCCTACGTGCCGCACAACTACCCGGCGGACCTCGAGCCCGGCCTCGACGAGACGGCCTATTACGACCCCGCCAACTTCACCTATCCGGCGGGCGTCCACATCGCCGAGGTGGAGGTGGATCCGGAAACCGGGAAGACCACCATCGTCAACTGGGTCGCGGTCGACGATTTCGGCAAGGTCATCAACCCCATGGTGGTCGAGGGCCAGGTCCACGGCGGCATCGCCCAGGGAATCGGTCAGGCCTTGCTGGAAAACTGCGTCTACGACAAGGAAAGCGGCCAGCTCATGACCGGCTCCTACATGGACTACTGCATGCCGCGGGCCGATGACCTGCCCAGCTTCCAGGTCGGACTGACGGAGACGCCCTGCACGCACAACCCGATCGGCGCCAAGGGCTGCGGCGAGGCGGGCGCGATCGCGGCGCCGGCTGCCCTCATCAACGCCATCACCGACGCCATCGGCGTGCCGCATATCGATATGCCCGCAACGCCGGAGAAGGTCTGGCAGGTGCTCCGGCAAAGCCAGCCGGCCATGGCCGCGGAATGATCGGGACCGCCGAACAGGGAGGATGGAGATGTACAATTTCGCGTATCACCGGCCGGCCTCGCTGGCGGACGCCGTCCAGGCGCTGAAGTCGGCGGAGGATGGCCGGCTGCTGGCCGGCGGCATGACATTGATCCCGACCCTCAAGCAAAGGCTGGCGGCACCGTCCGACCTGATCGACCTCGGCGCCATCGCCGAGCTCAAGGGCATCAAGGAGGACGGCGACGCGATTCTCGTCGGCGCGCTCACGCCGCACGCGGAGGTCGCCGGCTCGGAGATCGTGCGCCGGACGATCCCGGCGCTGGCCGCGCTTGCCGAAGGGATCGGCGACCCGCAGGTCCGCAACCGCGGCACCATCGGCGGCTCGATCGCCAACAACGACCCCGCCGCCGACTACCCGGCCGCGGTCCTCGGCCTCGACGCGACGGTCCGCACCGACCGCCGCGAGATTCGGGCCGACGACTTCTTCAAGGGCCTGTTCGAGACGGCGCTGGAGGAAGGCGAGATCATCACGACGGTCCGCTTCCCGCGACCGGAGAAGGCCGGCTACGCCAAGTTCCCGAACCCGGCCTCGCGCTACGCCATGGTCGGCGTGATGGTCGCGAAGAGGGGCAACGAGATCCGCGTGGCGGTCACCGGGGCGGGTCCCTGCGTGTTCCGCGTGCCGGAGATGGAG
>CAZKCM010000129.1:0-1639 GCA_964551315.1 uncultured Rhodospirillaceae bacterium
GCGATCTCCAGGCCGAGCTTCTTGATGATCGCGTCGGCGAAGCTGTCGATGCCCTCCGCGACGACCAGGAACGCGCCCGGCCCGCCGATGACGCGGTCGCGATAGGCGGCGGCGACCTGCGGCTCTTCGGCGACGATGGGCAGGCCGTTGATGGTCAGGCCCCGCGCGACCGCCGCGTCCCTGGCCTGCTCCGACGGCCGGCCGGCGTTGTTGGGGCCGTCGCCGGACACGTCGATCACCCGCCGGGCGGCGACGATGTCCTCGTCGGCCAGCAGGCTCGCGCAGAACTCGATGGCGTCGCCGATCGCGGTCGAGTCCGAGAACCGGCGCGGCGCCTCGGCGACGGCGCCGCCGAAGGCCAGGGCCGTCTTCTCGTCGCGGATCGTGGTCCAGGGGATCACCTGCTCCTGCTGGCCGGGGCCGGACCACTCGACGAGGGTGACGGCGATGGCGCCCCTGGGGCCGCCCGTCACGGCGCCGATGATCGCCGGGTCCCGAAAGGCCTCGGCATATCCGCGCTTCTGCAGCACCCAATCCGCGTCGCTGACGCTTCCGGAGACATCGACGGCGAGAACCAGGGCCAGGTCCACCTCCATCTCGGCCGCGCGCGCCGCCGCGGCGAAGAGGAGCGTGCAGGCCCAGACGCCCGCAAGAAAGCGCCGCATCCTGCCGCGGCGTCCTGCCGGCGAAATCGGCCGCGTCTTCCCTGCACGCGCATCGGACCGGCCCGAGGCGCGGGGCGTTGAGGCAAGCATTGCTTTACGCTACGCCTTCGGCCGCCGGTCGGGCAACCTCGGACTCGCCGCGCGCCGCCGGCCGATCCCGGGCCGTCCCGGTCGATGGCGCCCCGGCCAAGCCGTCTTAAGGCGCCGTCACCCCTACTGAAGCAGCAGCAGGGCCAGCATCCCGCCGCCGAGGAGGATCCGGTACCAGGCGAAGGGGGCGAAGCCGCGCCGGCCGACGAAGGCGATGAACCAGCGGACCACCAGAAGCGCGGTGACGAAGGCCGCCAGGAAGCCGGCCGCGACGACAAGGCCGCCATCGGCCGTCAGGCCCGCGCGGTTCGCCCAGAGGTCGTAGGCGGCCGCGCCGAGCATCGTCGGAATCGCCAGGAAGAACGAGAACTCCGCCGCCGTCCTCCGCTCCACCCCCAGCAGCAGCGCGCCCAGGATCGTCGCGGCCGAGCGCGAGACGCCGGGCACCATGGCCAGGCACTGCATCGTCCCGATGCCGAGCGAGAGGCCCGGCGAGAACCGCTCGATCGCGTGAATCCGCGGCACCGGCCGGGCGCGCTCGACGGCGAGGATGGCGACGCCGCCCAGGATCAGCGCCCAGCAGACGACATAGGGCGAGAACAGCACCGACTTGATGAAATCGTGCAGCAGGACGCCGAGGGCGACCGCGGGCAGGAAGGCCAGGAGGATGGCGAGCGCGAACCGCTGCGCCCCGCGATCGGCCGGCAGGCCGAAGGCCACGCGCAGAAGCTTGGGCGCGTAAAGCACGCAGACCGCGAGGATGGCGCCGAGCTGGATGACCACCTCGAACACCCGGCCCGGCGGTCCGGCAAAGCGCATCAGGTCGGCGAAGAGGATCAGATGGCCGGTGGAGGAGACCGGCAGGAATTCGGTCAGGCCCTCGA
>CAZKCM010000129.1:1739-8223 GCA_964551315.1 uncultured Rhodospirillaceae bacterium
TCCGACAAGGCGTCGTCCATCTGCGCGATCTTGATCGATTCCTCGCGGATGCTCTTCAGGACCCGGCGGTGCAGCGCGATGAACTCCGGCGAGGCGGTGATGTCGTACGACCGCGGGCGGGGCAGGGGGATGGGCACGGTCTCCTTGATGCGGCCGGGCGCGTTGCTCATGATCGCCACCCGGTCGGACAGGTAGACCGCCTCCTCCACGTCGTGGGTGACGAACAGCACGGTCAGCCGGTGCCGCTCCCACACCCGGGTCAGCAGCTCCTGCATGTGGTGCCGGGTCAGGGCGTCGAGGGCGCCGAACGGCTCGTCCATCAGCAGCATCTTCGGCCGGTAGGACAGCGCCCGGGCGATCGCCACGCGCTGCTTCATGCCGCCCGAAAGCTGGTTCGGATAGGCGTCGGCGAAGCGGTCGAGGCCGACCAGCGCCAGATGCTCGCGCGCCCGCTCGCGCAGCTCCGCTCCCCTGTAGCCGGCGGCGCGCAGCGCGAACTCGACGTTCCCCTGCGCCGTCAGCCAGGGCAGCAGCGTGTAGCTCTGGAAGACGACGCCGCGGTCGCGCCCGGGCCCCAGGATCGGCTCGCCGTCGACCAGCACCGCCCCGGTGTCGAAGTCCTGCAGCCCGGCCGCGATCGACAGCAGCGTGCTCTTGCCGCAGCCGGAGGTGCCGACCAGCGCCACGAACTCGTTCTCGGCCAGCGCCAGGTCCACGTTTTCGAGGGCGACGACGCGCTTCGAATCGCGCCGGAACACCTTGCTCAGCCCGGTGATCTCCAGCTTCGGGACGGGCGCCGCCGCGCTCATGGCCGCGCCTCCGCATAGCGGAACAGGCGCCGCGACACCGCCTTCATCGCCTGGTCGCTGACCAGGCCGAAGACGCCGAGCACCAGGATGTAGCCGATGATCGTGTCGGTCTGGAAGAAGCGCTGCGCCGTCACGATGCGGTAGCCGAGGCCCGAGGTCGCGGCCACCAGCTCCGCCAGCACCAGCCAGGTCCAGGCCCAGCCCAGGCTGATGCGCAAGGAATCCCAGATGCCGGGCAGCGCGCTCGGCACGACGATGCGGGTCAGGATCCGGCGCTCCGGCATCTCCAGCGTCCGGCCCAGGTCGATGAAGTCCCAGGGCACGCGCTTGACGTTGTCCATGATCAGCAGGACCTGCTGGAAGAACGTCCCGATCCAGATGATCAGGAACTTCTGCGCGTCGCCCGTGCCGGTCCACAGGATGCTCAGCGGCACGAAGGCGACCACCGGCATGTAGCGGACGAAGTCCACCACCGGCTCGATCGCCGCCTCCCACACGCGGTAGCAGCCGATCAGCACGCCGATCGGCACCGCCATCGCCGTCGCGATCAGGAAGCCTACCATGATCCGGTAGATGCTGACCGAGGCGTCCTCCCACAGCCGGCCGTTGAGCGCCAGCTCGACGAGCTTCCCGAAGACGCGCCCCGGCGGCGGCAGGAACAGCGGGGCGACGAGCCCGGTCGCCGTCACCGCCCACCAGGCCGCCAGCAGCCCGGCGAAGACGCCCGCGGCGATGCCGGCGAAGCCCCCCGCGCTCAGCCGCGTGGTGAGCCGGAAGGGCGAGGGGCGGCGTATGCGGCCGGCGGCGGGCCGGCGGCCCGGACGGTTGTCCCCGGTCCGGCCCTGCGTCCCGGCCCCCGCCATCTTGCCCGCGTTCGTCTTGCCCGCGTTCGTCTTGGTTGCGTCGCTACCGGCTCGCGGCATCGACGAACCGGCCGTCGATCATGGCGTCGAAATCGACGTCCTCGGTCAGCAGCCCGGCCTCGCGCGCCGCCGCCGCGACCTCGGGCGCGACTTCGTGGGCATAGGCGCCGGTCAGCTGCTCCCGGTTGTCGGCGAGGGAATAGAACTCCACGCCCTCGAACGCCGTCGCCAGGTCCTCCGGCGTGGCGCCGACGGCCTCGGCGATGATCGCGCGGCCTTCCTCCATATTGTCCTGGTACGCCGCATAGGCCTGGTCCCAGGCACGCAGCAGGGCCGCGACCTGCCCGGGCCGCTCCTCCAAGACCTGCTCGCGCACGACCAGCACGTCGCTGATGAGGCCGGGGTTCTCGCCCGCGGTGAACAGCAGCTTGACCCCGGGGTCCTGCAGCATCGCCAGGCTTAGATAGGGCTCGTAGGTGACGGCGACGGGCACCCGGCCGCCGATCAGCGCCGCGCCGGCGTCGGCCGCCGGCATCGGCACTCGCTGGATGTCCGCGGTGGACATGCCGACCTGCGCCAGCGCGTAGTTGAGAAGGATGTCGCTCGTCGTGCCCTCCTCATAGGCGACCGGCTTGCCCTTGAGGTCGGCCACGGTCGCGACGGTGTCGTCGGCGATGATGGCGTCGGCCGTGGTGCTGACGTCGAGCAGCGCCACCACCTTGATCGGAACGCCGGCGGCGGCGATGGCCATCGCCGTGTGGGTGGCGACGTTCGCCATGTCGAGCTCGCCGCTCGCCAGGGCCGCGTTCACGTCGGCGTCGGTCGTGAAGTTGACCAGCTCCACCTCGTCCAGGCCGACCGCCGCGAAGAACTCCTTATCCGCCGCCACGTGCCACAGGCCATAGCCGAGCCAGGGCTGAAGGCCCATGCGGACCGTGCCGGACTCGGGCTCGGCCGGAATTTCCTGGGCCTGGGCGGGGGCGCCGCCGCCGAACAGGGCCGCCGCAAAGGCCGCGCCGAGGGCGGCTCCGAGCAGGGTGCGAGTCATCGTGCTGTCTCCCGTGTCTGCCGGTGTCGTGTTTCGCCCCTCATTAGAGCGCCGAACGGGCCCTGTCCATGGTCCGCGTGGTGGGGAGGGGGTGGCAATTGCCGGGGCCGATACTATCAATCCACAGAAGCCGCCAACCTTCGGCCGTCGGTGACGGGCGGCCGCGGGCGACGCGCGGAACCCTTGCGGGAGTACCGGGAATGGGAGTCTTCGTCTGGTTATCGTTGGCCGGTCTGATCGTCGCGGGCCACGGATCGGCCCTGGCCGGCCAAGGGTCGGCCTCGCCCGACTGCCGGGCCCAGGTCGCCGACTTGAAGAAAGAGATCGAGGAAGAAGGCAGCGCCTACAAGCTGGACGCGCGGGTGAAGGCGCGCAGAGCGCTCGCCAAGGCGGAGGTGAACGCCGTGCGGCCCGCCAAATGCCGCGAGAACCTGCGCGAGGCCCGGCTCACCCTGGAGGAGGGCCGGCGGCGCTAAGTGCGCGGCCGGTTGCCGCCGTCCCTCGTCTTATCCGTCGCGACCGTCCTTTGGGGGATCGTCACCGGCCGCGGGCTGCCTCGTCGCGCGACCGGCCCGTCTCGGTCGGGTGGGCGGCGCGCCAGCGCGGGCCCGGACCCCGCATGTAGTGCCGCTCCGGCCGGTACGGGTTCCGCAAGCGCCCGATCAGCGCGCGCCAGGAGTCAAGCAGCGTGTCCAGCAGTCCCGCGCGTTCAAGTCCATTCCGTTGCACCGTGATGTCTCTTGCAGCAGATGTTCGATCTTGACACAAGTTGTCATATAACGTCCTATACAACGACGTCAAGGCGGGCAAACGTCCTGGCCGGGGCGATTCCGGGCTAACGCCAAAGGGGCGAAGCGATGCCTAAAGTCGGCGGAGGACGCGCCAAGGGGGCCGCAAGGCGGCCCGGACCGAGCCCGTCGTCCCGTCTCGCGCGGGACAGCCACGTCACCCTTTACAGGCAGATCGCGGAGTGGCTGGAGGGCGAGATCGCCGAGGGGCGGCTTGCCCCGCAGGCGCGACTCGAGCCGGAGCACGCGCTCATGCGGCGCTTCGGCGTCAGCCGGATCACGGTCCGGCAGGCGATCCATCATTTGGCGGAGCGGGGGCTGATCCTGCGCAAGCAGGGCAAGGGGACGTTCGTCGCCGGGCCGGCGGCGCCGCACGAGCCGCGGGACCCGCGCGGCTTCTTCGAAATCCTTCTTTCCCAGGGTCCGGGGTCCGAGGCGCGGCTGCTGCGCTTCGGGGCGGAAGTCCCGCCGGCGGAGGCGGCGCGTGCCCTCGGCCTCGAGCCCGGCGAGCAGGCCGTGGGGCTCGAGCGTCTCTACCTCCGCGACGGCGAGCCGGTGGCGGTCGCCGAGTCCTGGCTCACGCCGGAGGCCCGCCGGGTTTCCTGGGCGGATGCCGAGTCTCACTCGACCCATTCGATCCTGCAGAACCTGCTCGGCATCCAGATCGCCCGGACCGACATCGGCGTCCGCAGCGCGTTCGCCGGCCGCGCGCTGCGGCGGCAGCTCAAGCTGCCGTCCCACGTCCCGATGCTCGTCCTCACGCGCGTTTCCTGCGACGTGCAGGGCACGGGCCTGGAGTTCACGCGCTTCGCCGTCAACTCGGAATCCGACGAATTCACCCTGTCCGCCCGGGGCGCGGTTCCGGTTCGCACCGTCCTCAAGCCCACCGCGGCGGTCGGTTAGGCGCCGGGCGCCGACGCCGGCGGGCCCTCAAAGCGGGCTTGCGGGATCGCGCGTCACGCGCCACTCTGCGGCCGCCACACCGAGAAGCGACCAGCGGGGATCGACACCGATGCGCCTGAACCTGTTCGGATTCCTGATGCCACGGGAGGAGGCGTTCGTCGATCTCTTCTGCGAGCAGTCGCGCCATGCCGTCGCCGCGGCGATGGAGCTGCGCGCCTTGATTTACGGCGAGAATACGCCGGAGCATCATTTCGAGGCCATCGGGCGAATCGAGGGCGAGGCCGATGCGGTGGCGAAGCAGGTCATCCTCGCCGCCAACCAGACCTTCCAGGCCCCCCTCGACCGGGAGAACATCCTCGGCCTCGCGCATGAGCTCGACGACATCGTCGATCTCATCGAGGAGACGGCCAAGGAGATCCGACGCTACGAGGTGCGGCAGTTCCCGGAGGAGATGAAGACGATGGCGGACGCGATCGCGCGGAGCGCCACCCTCATCCAGCAGGCCATGCCGCTGATCGAGGTCATGACCCGGGAGTACCGCACGATCTTCTCCCTCTGCGAGCAGGTCGGCCGCATCGAAGGCGAGGCCGACGTCTGCTTCGACCAGGCGCTGACGCGCCTGCGCGCCCGCGCGCGCGCAGGCGAGATCGATCCCCTGGACTACATCGACCGCAAGGAGATCCTCGAGCACCTGGAGGCCGTCATCGACAAGTGCGATGACGTGGCGAACGAGCTCCAGGCCGTCACCGCGAAGCACGTCTGACGGGCAAGCGGACGAGGGACCCGGACCGTGGACGTCATCGCCCTGCCGCATCTCATTGGCCTGATCGGCCTTGCGCTTCTCTTCGATTTCCTGAACGGGCTGCACGACGCCGCCAACGCGATCGCCACCGTCGTGGCGACCCGCGTCCTGCGCCCGCGCACGGCCGTGATCGGCGCCGCCTTCTTCAACTTCATCGCCTTCGCGGTCTTCGGCGTCCATGTGGCGACGACGGTCGGTACCGGCATCATCGAGCCGGGGATCGTCGACGGTGCCGTCATCTTCGGGGCGCTCATGGGCGCGATCGTCTGGAACGTGGCGACCTGGCTGCTCGGGCTCCCGTCCAGCAGCAGCCACGCGCTGATCGGCGGCCTCGTCGGGGCCGGCATCGCCAAGGCGGGAGTCGTCTCGGTGGTGTGGAGCGGGCTCGGCTTGACCGCGGCCGGCATCGTGTTCTCGCCGCTGCTCGGCCTCGCGCTCGCCCAGTTCCTGGTCCTGATCGTATCGTGGATCCACCACCGTGCGACGCCCTACGCGGTGGACAGCCGCTTCCGCGTGCTCCAGCTCGTCTCCGCCGCGCTCTACGCGCTCGGCCACGGCGGCAACGACGCGCAGAAGACGATGGGGATCATCGCCGTCCTGCTGTTCTCGCAGGGCTATCTCGGGACCGAGTTCTACGTGCCCCTTTGGGTCGTCATCACCTGCTATGCGACGATGGCACTCGGCACGCTGATGGGCGGATGGCGGATCGTCCACACCGTGGGGGCCCGGATCACGCATCTGAAGCCGGTGCAGGGCTTCTGCGCCGAGACCGGGGGCGCGATCACCTTGTTTCTCGCGACCGGGCTCGGGGTTCCCGTTTCCACCACCCACACCATCACCGGCGCGATCGTCGGCGTCGGCGCCGCCCGGCGGGCGGCGGCCGTCCGCTGGCGGGTGGCCAACGACATCGTGATCGCCTGGATCGTCACGATTCCCGCGGCCGCCATCGTCGGCGCCCTGTTCTACGCGCTCGCCGCCTGGTTGTGAGCCGGAGCGGCAACGGCCGGCGAACTTGAGGAATTTGAAGCCCCGGACGGCACGGTAACCTCGCCGTCCTCGCGCCGCGACGTCGCGACCGACGCAAGCACCCCGAAGGAGCGCCAAGCGGGCCGAGGGAAGGCCGGCGGAAACGGCGTCTCGCCGCCCGATCCGTTATCCCCGGCTGGCGCTGACCTCGATACCCTCGGGGTCGGTCGCGGCGGTTTCGTCGATGGTCAGCAGCGCGTAGATGGCGTCTGGCCTGTTGGCGCCGCGGAGCTTGTCGCAGACGG
>CAZKCM010000130.1:0-8186 GCA_964551315.1 uncultured Rhodospirillaceae bacterium
CCCGCTCCCGTTCCGGTCGCTCCCAGGAGGAAGGCGGCCGCGTCACGGGCGGCGCCGACGGGGAGCGAGGTGTCGATGCCGAAATAGACGCTGGCCGCAATGAGAATCCAGGTCGGCACCAGCATCGAGAGCGGCGCCTCCCGGACGGCGACCTTGTCGCCGACCTTCTCGTTGACCGGCGCGAAATAGGCCGCCTCGACGACGCGCCAGACATAGACCACGGCGAGAAGGGAGCTCAGCAGGACCAGCACGGCGACGGGCCACAGGCCGGCGCCGAGTACCCCGGTGACCAGGTACCACTTGCTGATGAAGCCGGCGGTCAGCGGCACGCCGATCAGTCCCAGCCCACCGACGACGAAGGCCGCCATCGTGTAGGGCATCCGCCGGCCGAGGCCGCGCAGGTCGTTCAGGCTGACCGAGCCGAGCCGGTAGAAGACGCAGCCCAACGCAAGGAACATGCCGCCCTTGATCAAGGCGTGGTTGAACAGGTGGACGATGCCGGCGGTGAGGCCGTCGACCGAGGCGAGGCTGATGCCGAGCACGATGTAGCCGATCTGCGCGATACTGGAATAGGCCAGCATCCGCTTCACGTTCTCCTGGAAGATGGCGACGAGGGAGCCCACGAACATCGCCAGGATCGCCAGCGGCGGCAGGATCACCTCGAGCGGCATCGCCCCGAAGGAGAAATCGACCCCGAAGATCGTGAAGAGGAAGCGCAGCAGGACGTAGGCCGAGACCTTGGTCGCCGTCGCCGCGAGGAAGGCGCTGACCGCCGAGGGTGCGTAGGTGTAGGCATTCGGCAGCCAGAGGTGCAGCGGGAAGAGCGCCAGCTTCAGGCCGATGCCGACGGTGAGGAAGGCGAGGGCGACCCGGACCGTGCGGTTGCCGGCGACGGCGGGCAGGCGCTCGGCGAGGTCGGCCATGTTCAGGGTGCCGGTCACCATGTAGGCGAGGCCGATGCCGATCAGGATGAAGGTCGCGCCGATGGTGCCGAGGACGAGGTACTGGAAGGCGGCGGTGAGCGCCCGGCGATCCCGGCCCAGACTGATCAGGGCATAGGAGGAGAGCGACGAAATCTCGAGGAAGACGAAGACGTTGAAGGCGTCGCCGGTCGCTACGATGCCCAGCAGCCCGGTGAGGCAGAGCAAATACATCGTGTAGAACAGATGGATCTGCTCCGGCTCGACTTCGCGCTCCACGCTTGCCCGCGCAAAGGGCAGGACCGCGGCGGAGATCCCGGACACGATGAGGAGAACGAAGGCGTTGAGCGGGTCGATCCGGTACTCGATGCCCCAGGGCGCGGCCCAGCCGCCGAGGGCATAGGAAATCGTCCCGCCATCCATCACCTGACCGAGGAGCAGCAGCGAAATCGCCAAGCACACCCAGCTGACGGCGAGCGCCAGCAGCCAGGTCAGCCGGCCGTTGTGCAACAGCACGCAGGCGGGCGCGGCCAGGAGGGGAATGACGACCTGGAGGATGGGAAGGTGCGGCGAAATCACGTCTCTTCGTCTTGCGCCTGGATTTCATCCTCTTCGATCGTGCCGTAGGCCTCGCGGATGCGGACGACCAGCGCCAGGCCGAGCGCCGTCGTCGCCACGCCTACGACGATCGCGGTCAGAATCAACACATGGGGCAGGGGGTTCGAATAGACCTCGATTCCCGGTGCGATGATGGGCGCGGTCCCCCCCTTGACGACGCCCATGCTGATGTAGAGCACGAAGACGGAGACCTGAAAGATGTTCAGGCCGATGATCTTCTTCACCAGATTCCCGCGGGCGATCACGGCGTAGAAGCCGATCATCATCAGCAGGACGACGATCCAGTAATTGTAAAGGCCCGGGATCTCCATCCGTCAGCGCCCGCGACCGGCAAAGGTGAAGAAGATCAGGATCATGACCGACGAGACGGTGATGCCGACACCGAGCTCGACCAGGAGGATGCCGACGTGCTGCCCGTGCGCCGAGTCGTGCGCCAGCACGGAGTAGTCGAGATAGTTGCCGCCCAGCAGGATATTGGCCACGCCGACCCCGCCATAGATCAGAACGCCGAGGGGAACCAGCACGCGCAGAATGGCGGGACGGACGACCCGGCGTGCGCTCTCCAGGCCGAAGACGATGGCGTAAAGGATGATGGCGGCCGCGAAGATCACGCCGGCCTGGAAGCCGCCGCCGGGCCCGTAATCGCCGTGGAACTGAACGTAAAGCCCGAACAGCATGATCATCGGGATCAGCAGCTTCGCGACGACGCGGAGGACGACGTGATGCCTCATTTCCTGCCGCCACCCTTGTTGCGCCGCCGGCCGCCGAGCAGGAGCAGCACGCCGATGCCGGCGGTGAAGATCACCGTCGTCTCGCCCAACGTGTCGTAACCGCGGTAGCTCGCCAGCACCGCGGCGACAACATTGGGCACGTTCGTCTCTTCAAGGGATTCGTTCAAGTATCGTGGGACCACGTGCCGATTGATCGGCGCCTCCGGATCGCCGTAGAGCGGCATGTCGAGGGTGCCGTAGATCAGGGCCGCGCCGGTCAGCGTCACCACGACCAGCGGGAGGATCCGGGAGTGGACGGCCTTCTTCTCCGTCGGCGCGGTGAGGGCGAGCGTCCCGAGCATGAGGACGGTGACGATCCCGGCCCCGACCGATGCCTCGGTAAAGGCGACGTCCACCGCGTCCCAATCGACGAACAGTCCCGCCGACAGCAGGCTGAAGATCCCCGTCAGCATCACCGCGGCAAAGAGGTCGCGCTGGCGCACGACCGCCACCGCGGTCACGACCATGAAGAACAGCAGCAGGATGTCGATGAGCGCCTGAATCGGTGTCAGTCCTTCGCAGCAGGGGCCTTGTACAGCAGCGGCTTGAGCCCGCTCCCGAGCGCCGCCTTGGCCAGGGCGTGGGCAGAGGTCGGGCTGGTGAAGAAGATGAAGGCGAGAATGAGCACCAGCTTGACCGTTACCAGGCTGAAGCCGGCCTGGAGCATCAATCCGATCAGGATCAGCCCGGCGCCGAGCGTGTCGGTGAGGCTGGCGCCGTGCATCCGCGTGTAGAAGTCGGGCAGGCGCAGCATGCCGACGCCGCCGATCACGGCAAAGGCGGAGCCGAGGAGCAACAGGGCCCAGCTCGCGAGATCGAGAACAAGCTCCATCAGCGCTCGCCCTCCCCACCCGCGCGGGCGAGATCGCCGTAGCGCACATATTTCAGGACGGCGATCGTGCCGATGAAGTTGATCAGCGCATAGACGAGCGCAATGTCGAGGAAATCCGGCCGCCCGGTGAAGAACCCCAGGACGGCGATCAGCAGCACGGTCTTGGTGCCGAACATGTTGACCGCCAGGATACGGTCGTAGACCGTCGGGCCGAGCAGCGCCCGGATGAGCGCCAGGGCCATCGTCACGAGAATGGCGATCAGGGCCGCCGCGAACATCAGGCGAGGCCCTCCATCGCGGTCACGCGACGGTCCATCTCGCCCTCCCGGAGTGCCTCGGCGCCCTCGACGGTGAGAGCGTGAACCTCGATCATGTCGCCCTCGAGCTCGACGGAGACGGTGCCCGGCGTCAGGGTGATCGAGTTGGCGTAGATTACGCGGCCGACCTCCGTCTTCTGGCTCGCCTTCACGCGCAGCATCGTCGGGCTGATCGGCAGCTTCGGATCGACGATGCGCTTGGCCACGTCGATGTTCGCCTTCACGATCTCGACGAGGAGCCAAGGCCAATAGGTAAGGGCGCGGGGACCGAGATGGATCGGGTGACCTTCGCGATCGACCACGTCCATGCGGGCCGAGATCAGGACGACAAGAGCGCAGGATGCGGCCCCGAAGCCGAGCAGGAGCGGGGTGTAATGGCCGGACAGCAGCAGCCACAGGCCGAACAAGACGGCGCCTAGGCTGATTGCTTGGGCCATTGCCCCTCCCCGGTGTCCCTTGGATCTTTTTATGTGAACGTTCTCACCCTCGCTAGAGAGCGGGAACGTGACCGCAATATGGCCGTCGCTGGTATACCAACGTTCGAGGCGTCATCCAAGTATGATTTCAGCCGTGTCTCTCGATTCTGTGCTCATCGGCAGCGAGATCTACCGCAATTCCTCTTATGGACGCGGCCATCCGCTGGCGATTCCGCGCGTATCTGCCACGCTCGATCTGATTCGCGCAATGGGTTGGCTCACGGACGGGGCCTATATCGAGAGTCCACGGGCAACGCCCGCCCAGCTGATTCGCTTCCACGAGCCCGATTACGTCGCCGCTCTCATGCGGGCGGAGCGAGGGGCCCGACCGTCGGAGGAGGAACGCCGTCGGTTCAACATCGGCCGCAACGGAAACCCGATCTTCCCCGAGATCTTCAGCCGGCCGGCCACCGCCTGCGGCGCCACGCTCAAGGCGGTCGAATTGCTGCTGGAGGACGGCGGCATCGTCTACAACCCGGCCGGCGGCACGCATCACGGGCGCCCCGGCCACGCCAGCGGCTTCTGCTACCTCAACGACGCGGTGCTGGGCATCCTCGCTTTCCTCGACGGCGGGCTGCGGCGGATCTACTACGTCGATGTGGACGCCCATCACGGCGACGGGGTCCAGGACGCCTTCGCCGACGACCCGCGGGTGCTCACCCTGTCGATCCACGAGTCCGGACGCTGGCCCTACACCGGCGCGACGGAGGACCGGGCCGGGGGCGGGGCACGCAACCTGCCGGTACCGAGCGGGTTCAACGACAGCGAGATGCGCTGGCTGGTCGAGACGGTGGTCCTGCCGCTCGGCCGTGCCTTCGCGCCGGACGCCGTGGTGTTGCAATGCGGCGCCGATGCCCTGGCCGACGACCCGCTGAGCGGCCTCACGCTGTCGAACCGGGCGCTGTGGGACGTCGTTCGCCGGCTGATCGGCCTGGCGCCCCGCCTCCTGGTGCTCGGTGGCGGGGGGTACAACCCTTGGGGGGTGGCCCGCTGCTGGGCGGGCGTCTGGGCCGTGCTCAACGGCCTCGATCCGGGCGCGAGCGAGCCGACGCCGGCGGCGCGGGAGGTGCTGCGCGCCATCACCTGGACGCGGAGCCAGGGGCGCAACCCGCCGGAGCACTGGATGACGACGATTGCCGACCGGCCCCGGCCCGGCCCGGTCCGCGAGGCGGTGCGCGCCGTCGCGGCGGCGGCGCTGCGCCCCTGAGCGATAAGCACGCGTCATCGTACCCGGCGCATGAGGTTTGCGGGGCGCGGCGGCATCCGATACCTTTCGGGTATGCTTGGAAGACTCCTTGCGATAGGCCTGCTGGCCGCCGTGCTGCCCGCGGCGGTCGGGCTTTCCCTTCGACCGGCCGGTGCGGAGCCCGCGGCGATGGAGCGGAGCGAACTGGTGATCGAGACCGGGAACGAGGCGCACCGTTTCTCGGTCGAGCTGGCCCGGACGTCGGAGGAACGTGCGGTTGGCCTGATGTACCGCGACCGGCTGCCGCCGGATGCCGGCATGCTGTTCGTCAACGACCGCGAGCAGGTCGTCGGGATGTGGATGAAGAACACGCTGATCCCGCTGGACATGCTTTTCATCGGGAGCGACGGCCGCATCCTGCAGATCGTCGAGCGTACGGTGCCGCTCTCGACGCGGCTCATCAAGTCGAAACAGCCCGTGCGGGCCGTGCTCGAACTCAACGGCGGCACCGCGGACCGGCTCGGGATCAAGCCCGGCGACCGGGTGCGGCACGAGATCTTTCCGGCGGAGTGATGCGGACCCGAGGCGGCCGTCCGAAACCCGGCTCGACCGGTACCGTCAGATCTCCGGCCCGTCCTGGACGGCGACCTTGGCGACGGACTGCCAGTCCTTGCCGGCGGCGACGAGGCAGCTGACCCCGTTCGGCATGGTCAGGATGATGGTCCAGGTCCCGCCGTTGCCGCTCGTCAGGACCTCGAGGAGGCCGCCATTGCTGGCCAGGCCGAGGGCCACCGAGGATTCCTGGAACCTCTCTGCGAGCTGCGAGACGACCTCGGCCCGCTTGCCGCAGGCCTTCGGTTGGGCCAAGGCCGCGCCCGGCAGGAGGAGAAGAGCGGCGATCAACACGGCTAGTCGGCGCATGCGCGAATCCCTCCGCGCCGGTGTCCGCGTAGGATCGGCGCATCCATTGGGCTCAAGCCCCTGAACCGCGCGCATAATCTCCGATGGATGCGAGGCCCACATCCGCGCGTCAGGTGGGGGCGGTCCGGCCGGTCCTTCCGTGACCGGCCTTGCGCCAAGACTACCGCATACCCGGTAAAGGCCGGCTTAATCCCCGACATCCCGCCGCCTGCCCGGCGCGTCCGGTTGCCGTCACCCGCGCCGGCGGGCAAGCATCAGGCCGTCGCCGATCGGCACCAGGCTGATCGTCACGCGGGCGTCGTCCCGAAGCTTGGCGTTGAGCGCCCGGAGTGCCTCGGTGTCCGCGTCCCGCGCCGACGGATCGGCGACCGATCCGCCCCACAGCACGTTGTCGATGGCGACCAGCCCGCCCGGCCGCAGCAGCCGGAGGACGCGCTCGTAATAGGCATCGTAATTGGTCTTGTCGGCGTCGATGAAGGCGAAGTCGAAGCTGCCCGACGCGCCCTCGGCGATCAGCGAATCGAGCGTCTCCAGCGCCGGGGCGAGCCGCAGATCGATGCGGTCCGCGACGCCGGCCCTGGCCCAGTAGCGCCGGGCGATGGCGGTGTACTCCTCGCTGATGTCGCAGGCGACGAGGCGCCCGTCGGGCGGCAGCGCCAGCGCGACGCAGAGCGCGCTGTAGCCGGTGAAGCTGCCGATCTCAAGCGCGCGGCGGGCGCCGATCAGCTCGACCAGGAGCGCCATGAGCTGGCCCTGCTCGGGCGCGATCTGCATCCCGGCGCCGGGCAGCCGCGCCGTTTCCTCCCGAAGTTCCCGCTGCAGCGCCGATTCCCGCAGCGCGTTGGCGAGGAGGTAGTCGTAGAGCGGGTCGGTCATGGCGATGGTCCGATTCGACATCGAAGGCTCCTTTGCGGCGGTGGCGGGTGAGGGCGGCGGCCCGGGTGCTTGGGCTTTGCCGCGCTTCGGGGGATCCAGGCGAATGCGAACGCACGCCCGTCACCCGATCCTCACGCGAACCGGGCGGCGGGCGGTCGATCTCGGTTTCTGCGGGCCGGTCCGGCGGGGCGCGGTGCGCCGCCGGCGCTCAGCGGTCGGACACCGCCGTGTAGTGCAGACTGCGTTCCAGCATGGCCTGGGCAACGGTCTTCAGCATGCTCGGATCGTCCACGCGGAACATCCGGGCATAGGGAACACCGTCGGTTCCGCGGAACAGCGCGGCGACCTCCCACACCACCAGCGGCGCGTCGCGCTTCCGATAGCGTTGGCCGACCGCGACACTGTTCGATCTTCTTCCTCTGGCAAGGGCCGAAAACATCCTGTCGAGCACCCATGAAGGCGAATCACGCCGACTCGCGGCGATCAATACCCTATTTACCACCGGATTCGGCCGGTGGCGAGTGTCTCGGTGCCCGTGTCCCACACGCCGAGCATCCTTGCGGAGCGCGCCGAAAGGCCATATTTTCTGCGCCGCGGGGCGTAACTCAGCCTGGTAGAGTGCCTGCTTTGGGAGCAGGATGTCGCTGGTTCGAATCCAGTCGCCCCGACCACGGCCACCCGCGCAGGGTCGCCGGCCCGGGCCGATCGGCGCGTCGGCGGGTGAATGGTTAATTTGAGGAGACGGGCATTCGATGCAGGCGCGGATCTACCGGCCGGCCAAGAACCCGATGCAGTCGGGCCGGGCGAACACGCAGAAATGGGTCCTCGAATACGAGCCGGCCTCGCCGCGCCGGTTGGACCCGCTGATGGGCTGGACGAGCTCCAGCGACACGCGCCGGCAGGTCCGGATCAAGTTCGACACGAAGGAGGAGGCGGTGGCCTTCGCCCAGAAGCGCGGCCTCGCCTATACCATCGACGAGCCGCAGCGGCGGCAGATCCGGCCGAAGGTCTATGCGGACAACTTCCGCTATGACCGGAAGATCCCCTGGACGCATTGAGCGGCCGCATGGCCCCGTGGCTCGGCCGGATAGAGCGGAAGCTTTTCAAGGAGCCAAGCTCAAGGGGGGTAGATCAGGGGCACTGCGGGATACACGGCCCGACAGAATGCCGTCTATAAGATAAAGCCGTGCTGCGCGCCCGTAGCTCAGCTGGATAGAGCACGAGCCTTCTAAGCTTGGGGTCGCAGGTTCGAATCCTGCCGGGCGCGCCA
>CAZKCM010000131.1:0-7259 GCA_964551315.1 uncultured Rhodospirillaceae bacterium
TCGACCGCCTTGAACTTCTTGCGCAGCCGCTTGATGTGGCTGTCGATCGTCCGGTCATCAACATAGATGTGCTCGCCATAGGCGGCATCCATGAGTTGGTCGCGGCTCTTGACGTGCCCCGGCCGCATCGCCAGCGACTTCAGCAGCAGGAACTCGGTCACGGTCAGGTCGACCGCCTCGCCCTTCCAGGTGCAGAGGTGGCGCGCCGAATCGAGAACCAGTTCGCCGCGCGCGATCACGTCGCCGCCCTCGGCGGCGCTCTCGCGCGCCAGGGCCTCGCGCCGCAGCAGCGTGCGGATCCGCTCGATCAGCAGGCGCTGGGAGAAGGGCTTCTTGATGTAGTCGTCCGCCCCCATGCGCAGGCCCATGAGCTCATCCACCTCGTCGTCCTTCGAGGTCAGGAAGATCACCGGCAGGTCGCTGTGGCGGCGCAACCGTTCGAGCAGTTCCATGCCGTCCATCCGCGGCATCTTGATGTCGAGGACGGCGAGGTCCACCGGATTGGCGCTCATGCCGCGCAGCGCCTCCTCCCCGTCGGTGTAGGTGCGCACGGTGAATCCCTCGGCCTCGAGCGCCATGGCGACCGAGGTCAGAATGTTGCGATCGTCGTCGACAAGCGCGATGGTTTGCGGCACCGTCTCGTTCTCCCCCGCGTCGGACCGGAAGAATCCCCGATAGAATACCCGCCTGGCAAGCCCTTGGGGGCCAGATTTTTACCCGTGCCGATTGACCGGACGGCGGAAGACCATAAGCTGGATCATCATGCCGCAGGAACTCCCCGCCGCCACCACCGCCCGCCGCCTGCTCCGCCGCCTCGACCGGGCGGCCCTGGCAACCCGTCTCGCCGGAGCCGACGGCCAGGGAGCCGACCTCCAAGGCTGGCCGTATGCCTCGCTCGTGCTGGTTGCCGTCGACCATGACGGCTCGCCCTTGCTGCTGCTCTCGGATCTCGCCGAGCACAGCCGCAACATCGCCGCCGACGGCCGGGTGGCGCTGCTATTCGACGGAACCGCCGGCCGGACCGATCCGCTGACCGGGCCGCGCCTGACGGTGCTTGGCCGGGCCGCGCGGTCGGAGGACGCTCGCGGGCGGGCCCGTTTCCTCGGCCGCCACCCGGGCTCCGCGCTCTACGCCGGCTTCGCCGATTTCGCGTTCTACCGGGTCGCCGTCGAGCGCGCCCATCTGGTGGCCGGCTTCGGCCGCATCGACTGGATCGCCCGCGAAGACCTGCTGTTCGACACGAGCGCGACCGGCGCGCTGGCGGAGCGGGAGGCGGACATCGTCGCGCATATGAACGCCGACCACGCCGACGCGCTGGACCTGATCGCGACGCGGCTTCTCGGCCGCGGGGGCGATGGATGGCGCATGACCGGCATCGACCCCGAGGGCTTTGATCTGCGCCGCGAAGGCGAAGTGGCGCGGGCGGAGTTCGGCACCGTCGTCGGCGACGCCGAATCGGCACGGACCGAGCTCGTCCGGCTGACGCGGGAAGCCCGCGCGCGGTCAACGGCCCCCGCCTGAGTCCGCCCCCCGACCGATCGGAAAAGAGAGCGGCCGGCCCGAGGGCCGGCCGCATGCACTAGGTAGAGGACCTTCTGGGGAACTGGGTTGCTCGACGGAAGCTACGTCTCGCACAGCAACTATGCCGGCAAATCGCCGGCATGGCTTGTGGCAATTTGGTGACCGGCGGCACCGTCCTTCGCCCGCTCAATGCGCGTCGGCCCAGTTGTCGCCGACCCCGGTCTCGGCGACGAGGGGGACGGACAGCTCCAGCACCGGCAGGGTGGCCCGCTCCATGACCCGGCGGACGAGATCGGCGGTCTCCTCGACCTCCGAGTCCGGTACTTCGAACAGCAGCTCGTCGTGGACCTGCAGCAGCATGCGCGCCCTTAGCCCCGCCTTCGCGAGCGCCGGCGGCACGCGGATCATGGCCCGCTTGATGATGTCGGCAGCGGTTCCCTGCAGCGGCGCGTTGATCGCCGCCCGCTCCATGAAGCTGCGCCGGGCCGGGTTCTTGTCGTTGATGCCGGGCACGTAGCAGCGCCGGCCGAAGAGGGTCGTCACGTAGCCGGTCTCGCGCGCCCGCTTCTTGATCCGGTCCATATAGGTCCGGAAGCCCGGGTAGCGGTCGAAATAGGCATCGATATAGGCCTTGGCCTCGGCCTGCGGGACGCCGAGCTGCTGCGCGAGGCCGAACGGGCTGATGCCGTAGATGATGCCGAAATTGATCGCCTTGGCCCGCCGCCGGATCATCGGGTCCATGCCGTCGACATCCACGCCGAAGATCTGGCTGGCGGTGATCGCATGGATGTCGGCGCCCTGATGGAACGCTTCCTTCAAGGCCGGAATGTCGGCCATATGGGCGGCGAGCCGCAGTTCGATCTGCGAATAGTCGACCGACAGGAGCTTGCAACCGTCTTCGGCGATGAAGGCGCGACGGATCTTGCGCCCCTCCTCGGTACGGATCGGGATGTTCTGGAGGTTGGGATCGGTCGAGCTCAACCGGCCGGTCGAGGCGACGGCGAGGGAAAAGGAGGTGTGGACCCGCCCGGTCTCCGGATTGACTTGCGCCACCAGCGCGTCGGCGTAGGTGCTCTTCAGCTTCGCGAGCTGCCGCCAGTCGAGCACGCGGGCCGGCAGGTCGTGACCCTGCGCGGCCAGTTCCTCGAGAAGGTCGGCACCGGTGGCGTAGGCGCCTGTCTTGCCCTTCTTGCCGCCGGCGAGGCCCATCTCGTCGAACAGCACCTCGCCAAGCTGCTTCGGCGAGCCGATGTTGAACGGATGCCCGGCCAGCCGGTAAATCTCGGCCTCGAGCTCCGCCAGTCGCTCCGCGAACTCGGCGGAAAGGCGGCGCAGGGCCTGCTGGTCGATCTTGACGCCGACCTGCTCCATCGCCGCCACGACGGGGATCAGCGGCCGCTCGATCGTCTCATAGAGCGTCAGCATCCGCTCCTGCTGGAGGCGCGGCTTCAGCAGGCGGTGCAGGCGAAGCGTGACGTCCGCGTCCTCGGCGGCGTAGTCCCGGGCCTTGTCGAGGGGCACGTAATCGAAGGTCACCTTCGAGCGGCCGGACCCGGCGACGTCCGCGAACTTGATCGTCTGGTGATCGAGATAGATCTCCGCCAGCTCGTCCATGCCGTGGCCATGGGCGCCGGCCTCGAGCGCATAGGAGATCTGCATGGTGTCGTCGATGGGCGCGACCGAGAGACCGTGGCGGGCGAAGACGATCAGGTCGAACTTGATGTTCTGGCCGACCTTCAGTACGCCCGGTTCGGCAAGCAACGGCCCGAGCCGCCGCAGCACCTCCTCGCGCGGCAGCTGGCCCTCCACCAGGGCGTCCGCCGGCGCGGCGTCATCGAGGGCGAGGCTCCCCTGCCTGTCCGACCGGCCGCCCGATCGATCGGCCGCACCGTTGCCAGGCCCGCCGTTCGCCACCTTGTGCCCGAGGGGGATGTAGCAGGCCCGCCCCGGCTCGACCGACAGGGAGACGCCCACCAGCTCGGCACGGAGCGCGTCGAGCGAGTTCGTCTCGGTATCGACCGCGACCACGCCCGCCGCCATGGCCCGCTCGATCCAGGCGTCGAGGGTGGGGAGATCCTGCACCAGCTCGTAATGGACTTCCGGCACGGACAGGGCGGCGGCCGGAGACGCCGGCTCCGCCAGCTGGGGCGTGCCTCCCGCCTCGCCCGCGGCCCCGGCGGAGCCGTCGGCGATGCGGCCCACGGTCGCCAACCGGTTCTCCACCCGGGCAATCAAGGTGCGGAACTGGTTTTCACGGAGAAAGGCGAACAGGACGTCCCGGTCCGGCTCGCGCCGGACGAAGGACTCCAGCGGCTCCTCGACGGGCACGTCGTCGCGCAGCCGCACGAGGTCGCGGCTGATCCGCGCCTGTTCCGCGTTCTGCAGCAGGGCCTCGCGGCGCTTCGGCTGCTTGATCTCGCCGGCACGGGCGAGCAGGGTGTCGAGGTCGCCGTAGGTGTTGATCAGATCGGCCGCGGTCTTCACGCCGATCCCGGGCACGCCCGGTACGTTGTCGGTCGAATCGCCGGCGAGCGCCTGGACATCGATCACCTTATCGGGATCGACGCCAAACTTCTCGCGCACCTCCGCCGGACCGATCGGGCGGTTCTTGATCGGGTCCAGCATAGTGATGCCGTCGCCGACGAGCTGCATCAGGTCCTTGTCGGAGGAGACGATCGTGACGGCGGCGCCGGCGGCAACGGCCTGACGGGCGTAGGTCGCGATCAGATCGTCGGCCTCGAACCCCGGCATCTCGACGCAGGCGACGTTGAAGGCGCGGGTCGCCTCGCGAATCAGGGCGAACTGCGGGACCAGCTCCGGCGGCGGCTCGGGCCGGTGCGCCTTGTAGGCGGCATAGATCTGGTTGCGGAAGCTTTCGCGCCCGGCATCGAAGATCACGGCGATATGGTCGGCATCGGTCTCCGAGATCAGCTTCAGCAGCATGTTGGTGAAGCCGAGGACCGCGTTGATTTGCGTGCCGTCGGCGCGGTTCAGGGGTGGCAGGGCGTGGTAGGCACGGAAGATGTAGCCTGACCCGTCCACGAGATAGAGATGCCGAAGCGGCGAGGCGGCGGTGGTCCCGGTCATGTCCCGAAGAAAAGCTGCCGTTGTCGTCGCGGCAGCATGCCGAACGGCGCTCCCGCTGTCGAGCCTTCGACGTTCTTGCTTGGTCCGGCCGGCGAATCCATCGCCGGTGATCGACCGCGGAGGCCGGTCAGTCCGCGGCGGCGCCGGTTTCGCGCTGGCGCTCCAGGATGAACCTGCGGCTGCAATAGGGGCAGTCGATCTGCCCTTCCTTCGCCACGTTCAGATAGACCAGCGGGTGCCCGAGCGGGCCGCCGCCGCCGTCGCAACCGACCACCTCGGTCTCGACATACAGCGTTTCGACAGGTTCCATATGTTCGTTTCATCTCCGGCGTTTGCAGAAGGCCGGGGCATGGCATTGACCGCCGGCCGGGCCGGATGATAGGCATGACCGATCCCGACAGGCAACGGGTCACGCGCCCGTCCGCAGGATCGGGCAGGGGCATCCGGCCGGTGGATCGGGCGGACACCGCGATCGGGCGGAGGGCGCATTGAGCGCGGCGCCCGGAACCCTATATTGCCTTGACGAAGCCATGTCCGCATTGCCCAGCAACGCCGAACCCCGTCCCGGCCGCCTGCCCCCCGGCATCGATTCGCTGCCGGCGAACGCGGTGGAGATCGCCGGGCTGAACAAGACCTATGGGGGTGCGTCGGGGAAGCGGGCGCTGATCGACGTCGATCTCAACATTCCGCGCGGCAGCCTGTTCGGCCTGCTTGGCCCCAACGGCGCAGGCAAATCGACCCTCATCAACATCCTCGCCCAGCTCGTCAACAAATCGTCCGGCACCGTCAAGGTCTGGGGCGCCGACCTCGATAGCGCGCCGCGCGCCGTGGCGGCATCCATCGGCGTCGTGCCGCAGGAGCTGAACATCGATCCGTTCTTCACGCCGGCGGAGCTCCTGGACCTGCAGGCAGGCCTCTACGGCGTGCCGAAGCGCGAACGGCGAACGCATGAGATCCTGGCGGCCCTTGGTCTGGCCGACCGCGCCAACGCCTATGCGCGCACGCTTTCGGGCGGCATGCGCCGGCGGCTGATGGTCGCCAAGGCGATGGTGCACAGCCCACCCGTTCTGGTACTCGACGAGCCGACCGCCGGCGTCGACGTCGAGCTTCGCCAGCAGCTCTGGGCCTATGTCCGCGAGCTCAACGCCGCCGGAACCACGCTCCTGCTGACGACGCATTACCTTGAGGAAGCGGAGCAGCTCTGCGACCGCATCGCCATCATCAACCACGGCCGGGTGATCGCCTGCGACACGACGGCCGCGCTGCTGCGACGGCTCGACCGCAAGGAGCTGGTCTTCCTCACGGCCGACGACCTCGCGGAGGTTCCGGCGCCGCTCGCCCGATTCGACGCCGAGCTGCAGGGGCCGCGGCGACTCCTGGTGCGCTACCAGCCGAGCCGGACGCAGATCGGCGAGATCCTGGCCGCGGTCCAGTCGGCCGGGCTCCGGATCGTCGATTTGACGACGCTGGAGGCCGATCTGGAGGACATCTTCCTGCAGCTCACCCGCGGCGCCCATGCGGACGAGGCGGGCCCGGCGGCCGTCGTGGATCGGCGCTCGCGCGTCGGGCACGGCGCCCGCGAATGAAGGAGCCCTCCCGGGTTCGAGGCGGCGCCCCGGCACGCCTCGCCCTGGCCGCCCTTTCGGGCCTCATCCTCCTCCTCGCCGCCTGCGCCCCCAGGCTCGGCCCGCCCGAAGGCGGGACCGCCGCGGCCGAGCCGCAGATCGCCGAGGACCGGCTGATCATGGCCGACGGCGCCGCCCTGCCCCTGCGGCGCTGGCTGCCGTCCGACGGGTGCACGCCGTGCGCGACGGCGGTCGGATCCGAAGCGCCCGAGGCCGTGATCCTGGCGCTGCACGGCTTCAACGACTATTCGAACGCGTTCGCCGAGGCGGCGTCCGACTGGGCGGAGCTGGGCATCGCCACCTATGCCTACGACCAGCGCGGCTTCGGCGCGAATCCCCATGCCGGGCTGTGGGCGGGCGAAAGCCGGCTGATCGAGGACCTGCGGAGCGCGGCCGCGCTGCTGCGCGCCCGCTACCCGGAGACGCCGCTCTATCTGCTGGGCGAAAGCATGGGCGGGGCGGTGGTCATGGCGGCGATGGCTTCGGCCGAACCGCCGGAGGCGGACGGGATCATTCTCGTTGCGCCGGCCGCCTGGGGCCGCGAGCTTCAGGGCCCGCTGCAGACGACGCTGCTGTGGCTGGCCGCTCACACCATGCCCTGGCTGACGCTGACCGGGAAGGGGCTCGACATCTGGCCCTCCGACAACATCGAGATGCTGCGCGCGCTGGGCCGCGACCCCCTGGTCATCAAGGAGACGCGGGTCGATGCGATCTACGGCCTCGTCAACATCATGGACCGGGCGCTCGAGGCGGCGCCCGAGATCCACGGACCGGCGCTGGTTCTCTATGGCAGCCACGAGGAGGTGATCCCGCCGAAGGCGGCGCTCGCCATGCTGCGCCGCCTGCCGCCGAATCCGCCGGCCGAGCACAAAGTTGCGATCTACCCCGACGGATATCATATGCTGCTCCGCGACCTTCAGGCGGAGGTGGTGCGGCGCGACATCGCCGCCTGGATCGCCGATCGCGACGCGCCGCTGCCTTCGGGCGCGGACCGGGTAGCGGCCGCCGTGCTGTCCGGCGACGGCG
>CAZKCM010000132.1:0-7114 GCA_964551315.1 uncultured Rhodospirillaceae bacterium
GAGCGCCCGCGTCATGAAGAAGGCCGTGGCCTATCTGCTGCCCTTCATCGAGGCGGAGAAGGGCGGCGGCCGCGAGACCAAGGGCCGCATCGTGATGGCGACCGTCAAGGGCGACGTCCACGACATCGGCAAGAACATCGTCGGCGTGGTCCTGCAATGCAACAACTTCGAGGTCGTCGATCTCGGCGTCATGGTGCCCTGTGCCAAGATCCTGGAGACCGCGCGTGAGGTCGGCGCCGACATGATCGGCCTGTCCGGGTTGATCACGCCGAGCCTCGAGGAGATGTGCTACGTCGCGTCGGAAATGCGCCGCGAGGGTTTCTCCGTGCCGCTCCTGATCGGCGGGGCGACGACCAGCAAGCTGCACACCGCCGTCAAGATCGCGCCGAACTACGATCGCGGCGTGATTCATGTCGCCGATGCCTCGCGCGCCGTCGGCGTCGCGCAGCAACTCGCCTCCGAAGGGCAGCGCGAAGCCTTCCTCGCCTCGATCGACGCGGAGTATCGGGCGCTGGCGGAGCGCCAGGGCGGGGGCGGCGAAAGACGGGCCCGCGCCAGCCTGGCCGAGGCGCGGGCGAACCGGCTTGTCCTCGACTGGGCATCGTACCGGCCGCCGCGGCCGGCCCGGCCGGGCCTTACCGCCTTCGCCGACTATGACGTCGCCGAGCTGGTGGCCCGCATCGACTGGAAACCTTTCTTCGCCGCCTGGGAGCTTCAGGGCCGCTTCCCGGATATCCTCGAGGACCCCAAGGTCGGCGAATCCGCGCGGTCGCTCTATCGAGACGCCCAGGCGATGCTGGATCGCATGATTGCGGAGAGGTGGCTTCGTCCGGCGGCGGTGATCGGCTTCTGGCCGGCCAACGCGATCGGCGACGACATCGAGCTGTACGCCGACGAATCGCGCCGCGAGGTTCTGGCGCGCTTGCCGACCCTGCGCCAGCAGATGGCGCGCGACAAGGGCCGGCCGAACCTCGCGCTCGCCGATTTCGTGGCGCCGCGGGAAAGCGGCCTCGCCGACTGGCTGGGCGGCTTCGCGGTGACCGCCGGCGACGAGATCGAGCGGCGGGCGGCGGCGTTCAAGGCCCGCAACGACGACTACTCGGCGATCCTGGTTCAGGCGCTCGGCGACCGTTTGGCCGAGGCCTTTGCCGAGCGGATGCACGAGCGGGTGCGGACGGAGTTCTGGGGCTACGCCCCCGACGAGGCGCTCGCCAACGAGGACCTGATTGCGGAGCGCTATCGCGGCATTCGCCCGGCACCCGGCTATCCCGCCTGCCCGGATCACACGGAGAAGCGGACGCTGTTCCGTCTGCTCGAGGCCGGGGACAGGGCGGGCATCCGTCTCACCGAAAGCTGCGCGATGGTGCCGGCTTCTTCCGTATCCGGCTGGTACTTCGCGCATCCCGACAGCCGCTATTTCGGCCTCGGCCGGATCGGGCGCGACCAGGCGGCCGATTACGCGCGGCGCAAGGGCGTGTCGGTCGAGGAGGTCGAGCGCTGGCTCGCCGCCAATCTCGCCTATGATCCGGCCCGGGCCGGCGAGGAACCGAAAGCGGCTGAGTAGCGGTGCCGAGCACCTCGGCCGCGCGGGACTCAGCCCTGCCGCGCGACTCCGTTGTCTTGGTGCTGCAGGCGGAGCGAGAGCAGCCGCCAGGGCCCGTCGGCCGACTCCACCGCGATGTCGTACCGGTTGGCCGGTGCCATGGAAACGGGGGCCGTATAGACGAAGGCCTTCCTTTCGGGGCCGGCCGCGCGGACCGGATGCGCCGAGGCCGGGGCCAGCGCGCGCCATCCGGCTCCGTCCCGGACCCGATAATGCCCTTCCCGATCGGTCATCATGACCAGATGGGTCGGCGCCGATCGATCGAACCAGGGCAAGGTGATCGTACAGCGCTCTTCAACCCGGTTGCTCAGGCATTGCAGGCCGAACAGGTACGGCCGGTTGCGGTGGCGGAGGGTCGAGACGAGGCCGTGGAGCCTTCGCCCGAGCGGCGGGGATTCCCCCCGGTACAGGTAATCGTAAAGCCGGAACGACAGCGACGATCGCGCCCGTTCGAGCCAGGTCGGGTGACTCCGCAGGCAGCGGTCGATCTCGCGCAGCCGCGCGCTGCCGCCCGTGCGGGTCTTCGTGTCCCGATGATCGTGCACCACGGCGAGCGGCTCCTGCAGGAACCGGAACCGGCAGCCCGCCTTGTAGAGGCGGATCCACAGGTCCCAATCCATCGCGTAATGCAGGGCGAGGTCGAGCCCGCCGACCCGCTGCATGGCGGTCCGTCGCACGAAACAGGCGGGCTGGCAGATCAGATTCCCCCGCGTGATCGCGGCGATGTCCTCGGAGATCGAGGGAAAGTACTGCTGAAAGGCGCCATGCTCGTCCACATAGACGGCATGGCCGTAAACGACGTCGACCTCCGGATCGGCGTCGAAGACCGCCTTCGCGCGCGCGAGCGCGCCCGGCAGCAGGAAGTCGTCCGCGTTGAGCCAGCCGACGAACGGCGCGGTGGTGTTGTCCCAGCCCTCTTGAATTGCGGCCGACTGCCCGCCGTCCCGCGAACGATGATAGCGATAGGCGATCATCGGAGCGTAGCGTTCGGCGAGCGTCCTGACACTGGAGTCGCCGCTGGCGTCCAGCAGCGCGACCTCGGCCAGCCCGCCTTGGAGAGAGAGGCTGGATAGAGTCGTCTCCAAGTATTTCAGGCCGGTCTTGATCGGGACGCTGATGCTGAAGGCGGGTTCAGCAATGGTGGCGGGAGCGGACGGCACAACGATCTTTATTCTGCGGGAAGCGCAAACAAGTTCTTAAAATATCGAAAGGTGCCGGCCTTGACCAGCGGGCGGTCCGTGCTCTTCGCGGGGCGGTGCGCACGGGCGCCGGCCCCGGCCGATATTGGGCGCGGCGACGCGGCTCGACCGGAGGCTGTCATTCGCGCATCTCGAACCCGCTGCAATGCCGGTGCTAGCCGGAGGCCGCGGCCCCGTCTTCACGCCAGGGAAAGGCGAGCCGGCAGCGCAGCCCTGCGGGCTCGTAGCAGAGAGCCGAATCTCCGTTGAGATCATAAGCCATCGTGCGCTGGATCAGCGTCGTGCCGAAACCCGCGGCCACCGGTGTGCACACGGCCGGTCCGTTCCGCTCGATCCAGTCGATCCCGAGACGGGGGCCGCCGGGGGCCTCCTCCACCGCCCAGGCGATCGCAAGGCGCCCGTTCGGCACCGAGAGCGCGCCATGCTTGGCCGCGTTGGTGGCCAGCTCGTGAAACACGAGGCTCAGCGCCAGCGTCTGCTTCGGCGTCAGCTCGATATCCGGCCCCGACATTTCGATCGCCCGCGTGCCCGTGCCGTGGGCCTTCAGGACCCGCCGGATCAGGCGGATCAGGCTGGTGGCGCGCCAGGTGCCCTGGGTCAACAGGCCGTGGGCGGCCGCCAGCGCCTGCAGTCGGCCGGTGAAGGACTCGGCGAAGCCTTCCAGCGACGCGGCGCGACGCAGGGTCTGGGCGGCGATCGATTGAACCACCGCCAGCGTGTTCTTGACCCGGTGGTTGAGCTCGGCCATGAGCAGCTTCTGGTGTTCCTCCGCCTGCTTGCGCTCGGTCACGTCCACGGTGATGCAGCGGGTGTGGACGAAGCGCCCGTCCCGGAACAGCGCGCTGGAGGAGATGAGCACGTCGCGGATGGAGCCGTCCCTGGCCCGCAGGCGCGCCGGATACCGGTCGAGCGTCTCGCCGCGCCCGAGCCGCGCAAGGATGTCCTCGATCACGGAGCGGTCCGCGTGGAACTCAGCGATGTGCCGGCCGACATAAGTCTCGCGGGTGTAGCCAAGCAGGTCGAGTTCTGCCTGGTTGGCGCGCAATATGCGACCGTCGGGGCCGATCCAATGCAGCGCGACCGCGGCGTTCTCGAAGAAATCGTCAAGCTCCTCGCGACTGCGCTTCAGTTCCGCTTCCGCATGCTTGCGTTCGGTGACGTCGAGGAACGCGCCTACGGCGCCGCAGATCGTCCCGTCCTCTTCGCGCAGAGGCACGGCGTCACCGTAAAGGTATCGCGAGGTCCCGTCGCGGAACACGACCTCTTCTTCGTGGCTTCGCACCTCTTCGCCACGGGCGGCCCGCTGCATCGGCAGTTCCTCCGGGGCGAGTTCCACCCCGTTGGCGTAGACCGCGAAGTGGTTCGTCGGTCCGGGTGCGGGCGCGGTCTTTGATTCATTCGCACCATAGGGCAGGCGCAGAAATTCGTAGGAGGCCCGGTTACCGGTGATGGCGCGGCATTCGGGGTCGTGGGCAAGCCACACGACCGCCGGCACGGCATCGAGGACCGCTTCCAGTTCCGCGGCGCGCGCCCGCTCACGCCGCTCGCTGGCCCGGAGTTGCTCCTCGGCCCGTTTGCGTGCGGTGATGTCGCGGAGATAGACGGAAAGACCCGTCTTGTCGGGATAGACCGTTCCCTCGATCCATCGGCCATTGACGGCCGAAACCGCCTGGAACGACACCGGCCGATTCTCGCGCCGCGCGCGCAGATGCGCCGCGTGGCTCTCGCTGCCGCGCGCTTCCGGAAACAGGTCGAAGACATTGCGGCCCAGCATTTCGTCGCGGCGCTTGCCGACCATTGCTTCGACCCGACGGTTCACGTAGGTCAAGCGCCAGTCGCGGTCCACGGCGTAAAAGGCGTCGCTGATTCGCTCGAGGATCTGCGCCGCGACGTCCGCAAAGCGGTCGGGCGCGACCGTCCCGGCACGACCGCCCGAATGGATGACCTCCTCGGGATCGTTCACGGCGTCTTCCCTGTGTGTGCAAGACCGGGCACGCCCCGGACAAACCTAGCGTCCCGGGAAGCTGCGGGCAATGGTCTGAACGGTTCGGAGAGCCGCGCGTTCCCCTGTCCGGTTCTCCCGAATGCCGTTAGAACGTCCTTGCTGTCGCGGGCATCTGATGCCGATCATCCCGGTGCGGGCGTCGCTCGCGGTCCGCCGGCGGCCGATGTCCGGCGGACCGCTGCCGCAATCCGGAGCCTCTCCGCAGGCTTTCGAAAGCTCCCGCGGTCGATCGGCCTCTCTACCGCAAGAGCGCGTTTACGGCCGTCCAAGTCGACTCCCGGGATCTTCCGTCGATGAACCGCCCCCATGCGGCGGATGACGACGGTGGTGCAATCGCGGGGGCCGATACCGGCGGCACCGCCTCGCAATCGGCCGTGCGTTCGCCGCGCGTCACTCGCCGGCGGCAACACGCAGTGGCTGAGCGGGCTTGGTCTGCTGCCACCGTGAACGGCAGGGAATCCGGCTGCGGTCGCACCGGTCCGCGTAGCGCCGGGCGATCTCCATTACCTCGACGAGCAGCCCTTCGGCGAGGGTGATCGGCTCCAGCCCAAGGTCGAGAAACCGATGGTTTTCCGCCGCCAAGTCGTTTTCGGCGGCCTCGTTGCGCGGGTTGTCGACGAAGTCGATCTCCGCCCCGGTGAGATCGGCGACCAGTCGGGCAAGGTCGCGGACCCGGTGCGTCTCCGTCATCTGGTTATGGATCATCACGCGGTCGCCGTGTTTCGGCGGGTTGAGGATCGCCAGCTCGATGCAGCGCACCGTGTCGCGGATGTGGATGAAGGCGCGGGTCTGTCCCCCGGTGCCGTGAACCGTCAGCGGATGGCCGATCGCCGCCTGCATGAGGAAGCGGTTCAGCACCGTGCCGTAGTCGCCATCGTAGTCGAAGCGGTTGATCAGCCGTTCGTCCCGGCTCGTCTCCGGGGTTTGCGTCCCCCAGACGATGCCCTGGTGAAGGTCCGTGATCCGGAGTCCGTCGTTCTTCGCGTAGTAGAAGAAGAGGTGCTGATCGAGCACCTTGGTCATGTGATAGACGCTGCCCGGGTTGGTCGGATGCAGGATTTCCTGATCGACCCATTGGCCGGCGCTGTCGCGCAGCTTGACCGGAAGATAGCCCTCGGGGATCGGTGCGCCGTGCGTGCCGTAGCCATAAACGCCCATCGTTCCGAGATGCACGAGATGGGCATCGATGCCGGTCTCGACGAGCGCGGCCAGAACGTTGTGCGTGGCGTTGACGTTGTTGTCCACCGTGTAGCGCTTGTGGCGCGACGACTTCATCGAATAGGGCGCCGCCCGTTGCTCGGCAAAGTGAACGATCGCTTCGGGCCGAAACGCTTCGAGAAGGTCGCGGAGGGCGCCATAGTCCTGCGCCACGTCGATGAGATGGAAATGGATCCGGTGCCCCGAGACCTGATGCCAGGCCGCCAGGCGCACGCTCATCGGCTGGATCGGAGTAAGGGACGTGACCTCCAGTTCGTTGTCGATGTTTCGCCGGGACAGGTTGTCCGCGATCACCACCTCATGGCCGAGGTTGGAAAGGTGCAGCGACGTCGGCCAGCCGCAAAAGCCGTCTCCGCCGAGAACCAGAATTCGCATACTTTTCTCCCCTACTCGATTGCCGCCCGAAAATTCCAAACAGATAGATCCCTTTCGGCGAAGCCCCCGGGCAGGTGGGAGCTTCGCAAGCACAACGTCGTCGCGACCAGCCCGCTTACCGGACCTGCTGGATGGCGCCGCCTTTCCTTTGCGTCCGAAAGCCTTGCATTATGCGTCTTTCGTTGGCGGCCGCGGCAACGGCCGCCTCGAGCGTTGCCGCCATGAACGGCGGTGCCGGCCGGATCGGGCTTCTCGAGCGCGACGGCGGTTTCATCCAGTGGCAAGGCCCGCAGCACCATTCTGCCCAGCCGCGTAAGCCGATGGATGCGGTTGCCCGCAAGCGAGGGATCGATGTTGGCGAACCGCTTGGTTTCGTTCATCTCGTGCGGCAATGTTGCCCTGGCCACGCGTATACCGTTCAGATCCCATCCGGCGAACTCATCTTAAACGGCGGCTTTCGAAAATAATCAACCGCCATGACGTGCGTCGAACCCCGTCCGCCCCTTAATTGCCGATCACGTGCCTGCGTGTGTCCCTGATTTCAGAGTGCCGGGCGCGCAGGAAACGTAAGATATCGTCCCAGACAGCCGCCGCGCGCAGCCTCTTTTGCGGACATCGTGGTCATCAAAGCCCGCGGATTTGGTCTTGGTTTTGGAGGAACCATTCGTAGGTTTGTTTGATTCCGTTTCGGAGCGAGATTTTGGGTTTCCAGCC
>CAZKCM010000133.1:0-6921 GCA_964551315.1 uncultured Rhodospirillaceae bacterium
AATACTCCGCCAGGTACGAACCGTCCTGACCCGTAACACCAGTAATCAACGCAACGCGTCCCGACATCCACCCTCCCTATGGTTGACCGGATCTCCCGTATCGGACCGGGCGGCAGAAAGCAATGGGAATGATCGACGAGCACTCATCGTGCCGTCGTCGCGCGGGCTGCGGACTCGCGCTTCCGGATTCGCTCGTGCTTCGGTCGCAGCGAAGGAGAGGGTGTGTCGGTCCGGCATTGCGTGAGACGCGGGCGGGGAGTGCCTGGGCGGCCGCTCCGCCCGGAACGCTGCGGTCGTCGCGACGCTATCCTGCTTTCTTCACGCGCTTGAGCTCTTGCGAAACACGAACTCTCGCTGCGCCGCGAAGTTCACGAAGAAGATCGCCGATTCGATCCAGATTTTGGCCAGTATGACCGGGGTCCCGAAGTTGTCGGCCAGGGCGCGGATCATGAGATAGGACAGGGCGCCGGACACCACGGCCAGGCCAAGATATTTGGAGAAGGCGACGCCGTGGTCGCCGTCAGACTTGAAGACGAAGTCCCGAACGATGTTGTAGTTCACCAGCAGGGAGATGCAGCGGCCCCCGATCTGGCTCATCAGGATCTCGCCGGTGGCTAAGTGGGCGAGGGCGAACGCGGCGTTGTCCACGATCGCCCCGGCGGCCGACGCGCCAAAGAATCGGAATAGAACGAGATAAATGCGCAATGAATCGAGCACCGGCGAGAAATGGGACCGTTCGTTATTCCCGATGTAGATCGTCTTGATGACGATTTCCCTAATTTTCACGCCCAGCATCCTGCACAGGATCAGCATCTCCAGCTCGAACTCGTATCTCTGCGACTTGAGCGGCAGAAGACGCCGCGCCAGGCCCATCGGAATGCCCCTGAGACCGGATTGCGTATCACCGAGCCGAATCCCGATCAGCCACCGGACGAGGTGCTTCGTCAGCTCGTTTCCGAACCGGCTTCTGAACGGGATCGCCGGGGCGTCGAAGCGTCGCGCGCCGATGATGAGCGCATCCTCCCCTTGCTGCGCGAGAGCTTCGGCCACCGCGACGACGTCGTCCACGCCGTGCTGGCCATCCGCATCGAGCGTGACGACGCCGACCGCATCGCCATGGAACACCGCGACCGCGTTCAGCCCGGTCTTGAGCGCAGCCCCCTTCCCCAAATTGACGGCGTGATGCAGGACGCGCGTCCGCGGCCGCTTGTCGATTTGTCGGAACACCTCCGCGCAGCCCGCGCCGCTGCCGTCGTCCACGACGACGATCTCGCGAAAGCCGGCGGCGGCGAGGTCGTCCACCAGCGGCACAAGATCCGATGTCGGCCGATAGGCCGGGATAAGCGCAACCACTCTCCCCAAATGCATCGATCTGCTGAGACCGTGGACTCAAGGACCAGACAGGACGGCCACTTCCGAACGCCGCGCGCAACGCCGGGTGGTCAACCCGCATAACTGCACCCGAAATCGTTAAGATGAGCAGAACGGGATTCGCGGGACCCATGACCCCGGATCGGCCGCTCAAGGCCGGCGCCGTCGTGATATTTCTGTGTTTTGCTTCGAGTGCTTGCTCTGGATAAGGCGCGTTTGTCCCGTCGCTCCCTAGTGTCGTTGCCGAGTGGCCTGGCAGCAGGGCCATCGAAGGTTCATGCAACGACGAGGCATCGCGGAAATGGTGGAGACGATTGATCGAGTGGAGAGGTGTGCTTCGAAAGCGAATTCCGGTGACGGAGTCCGGGTGGAGCCATGCCCGGCCGTGGATACCGACGCGGACATTGACGTGGCCCTTCGGGCCCGCGACCGCATGCTGCGAAGCGCCGCCGTCATCGGCGAACAGATTTCCGGCTTCGCTGCGGCGCGGCTACGGCAAAGCGGCGACCCGCGGCAGGCGGTGCGGGACGGCGGCCCGGCTATGCGGCCGGACCATGCGCCGGCAGTGGCCCGGCGGACCCTCGATGATGCGCAAAGGCTGGCCGAGCTTGCGGCCCGCATCATGATGATGAGCTGCGTCATTCACGAGGCGGCATGCGCCCGGACGGCCGTGGGGAATACCGGCGGCGCATCCGGCGGCGCCGGCCGCGGCTCGGCTCAGGGGCCATGGCGCCGGCCCTCGGAAGCGGATTGGGTGTCCCTCACGGAGGGCCTCCATCCGCGATCGCGTCGGGTTCTCCGAAACCGCCGCGGCGTCGCCCCGCGGGAATCCAACCGGCCGGACGGCGCCGAGGCCGGCCCGCCCTGACGACCTTCGGTCGTCCGCCGCTGCCGGTGGTCTTCGCCGTCTGCCGTCATCGGCATCGCGACCGGACCTGGATTCGCCTGCGGCTCACCCTGCGCCTGCCGTGAAACCTGCTGGCCGTCGCCGGCCGGCTCCATCCGGCGCTGCGGACGGCCATGGTTTGATCGCGGGGGCACGCCGCCTCGCGACGGGCGCAGACCTGGGTCCGGAGACTTGGAACCGGCGCCGTTTCAATTGCGTTGAAGTTCTGTGACGATCGCGGGGTGCGCTGCCGCCCCTCTGCAGGCCGAAACGATTCCCGCGAACCGCTGCGGAGAACGGTTTCGGCGGGGCGGATACCGGATCCGTTTGGAGTGTCCGCTCATGCGCCGTCGAATCGAATCCGTCCTGTTCGCATTCCCCGTCCTGCTCTTTCTGTCCGGCAATGCCCATGCCTATCTCGATCCGGGCACCGGCAGCATTCTTCTTCAGGGCTTGATCGGCGGGATCGCCGGGGCCTTGTTCGTGCTTCGGCTGTACTGGGGCAAGCTGAAAGCCTTGCTTTCGCCGCGCGCCCGCGGCGCGCCGGTCCCGGCGCCCGGTCCGCGCGCGGAGAAAGACCGTTGAGGTGATCGCGGCGGACCCGTCGTCCTTTCGCGATCCGTCAGGGCGGGTCTACGAGGTCGACGGCCGGATCTTCCGCACGATCGCCGAACGCGCCGCCGAGGACTACCGGTTCCTGCGCCGGAGCGGCGTTCTGGAGCGTCTTGCCGCGGACGGCCGAATCATCGCCGCGCAGGAGGTCGATCCGGACGTCCTGGGACCGGCGGGGCGCGCGGCCGCCCATGTGCTCGAGCACCCGCGCCTGCCGTTCGTCTCCTATCCCTATGAATGGCCGTTTTCGGCGCTCAAGGCGGCGGCGCTGCTCCATCTCGATCTGCAGATCGAGCTCCTCGCGCACGACATCGCCCTGTCGGATGCCAGTGCCTACAACGTGCAGTTCGTCGGCCCGCGGCCCGTGTTCATCGATCTGCTGTCGTTGCGCCGCTACCGCGAAGGGGAGCTCTGGCCCGGCCATCGGCAGTTCTGCGAGCAGTTCCTCAACCCGTTGCTGCTGCGCGCCGCGCTCGGAATTCCGCACAACGCCTGGTACCGCGGCAGTCTGGAGGGCATCCCGACGCAAGATCTCGCGCGCCTCCTGCCGCTGCGCCGCAAGCTGTCCTGGCGGGTCATGACCTATGTCGTGCTGCAGGCGCGGCTGCACGAAACGGCGAACGACCCGAACGGTGCGGCCTTCGACCGGGCGCAGCGAATCAGCCGGCGACGCGCGCTCTCGCGGGCCGGCTTTCTCGGCATTCTGACGCAGCTGCGCGATTGGGTTGCCGGCCTCGAACCCGCCGACACCGGCAGGACGGTCTGGGCCGACTATGCGCGGACGCACGGCTACGGCTCGGAAGAGGAAGCGGCCAAGCGCGCGTTCGTGGCCGCGTTCGCGGCGGCGACGAAGCCGCGCCTGGTCTGGGATCTCGGCTGCAACACGGGCGAGTACGCAAAGGTTGCCCTCGCGGCCGGCGCGGCGCAGGCGATCGGCTTCGACTCCGACCAGTCGGCGCTGGAGCGGGCGTTCGCGCGCGCCCAGGCCGAGCGGCTGAACCTCCTGCCTCTGTTCCAGGACGCCGCAAACCCCAGCCCCGACCAGGGCTGGCGGCAGAGCGAGCGGCCGGGGCTCCAGCGGCGGCGGACGGCGGACGCGCTGCTTGCCCTCGCCGTCGAGCATCATCTGGCGATCGGCCGCAATCTGCCGCTCGACCAGGTGGTGGGGTGGCTCGTCGGGCTGGCTCCGCGCGGGGTGGTCGAGTTCGTCCAGAAGGACGATCCTGCGATTCGGCGGATGCTGGCGCTCCGCGAGGATGTCTTCGACGATTACGACGAGCGGTCCTTTACCGAGGCCCTGGGGCGGCAGGCCCGCGTCGTTCGCGAGGCGACGGTCTCCGCCACGGGCCGGCGCCTGTTCTGGTACGACCGCGGTTGACCGCGATGACGGTGTCCGGGATGCGGGCGCGCACGCGGGAGATCCTGGAATCGCCGGTGTATCCGGTTTTGCTCGCCGCCTATTTCCCGCTGCATCTGATGGCGGACAACCCGTCGCTGTTCCCTGTCTCGGACCTGCTGCGGCCCCTGGGCGTCGTCGTCGCGGCCGCGCTGCTGACGCTCCTGCTGGCGGCCGCGGTGCTGCGCGACCGCCACAGGGCCGCACTCTGGAGCGCCCTGGGGCTTGGGCTTGTCTGCTTTTTCTTCCCGCTTCAGGCGCTCTTCGACGCCGCCACAAGGGCGGCGATCGGTCTGTCGTTTTCCGGGACCGTTCGGCTCGTCGCGCTGACGGTGCTGTTCGCGATCGCCGGGTCGCTGATCCGGCCAGGTGCGACCTTCACGAAGGTGGCCAATGTCGTAGCGGCGACGATGTTGGTCCTGCCCGTGCTGACCCTCGCCCGCGACGAACTGGCCATGGGCCGCGCCACGGCCGCCGTCGAGGCGGATGCGGAAGTGCGGAACCGGGGCCTGTTCGACGCCACCGCCGCCGTCGCCGAAAGGCCCAGCATCGTCCACATTGTCCTGGACGGCTACGCCCGGCAGGACGTGCTTCGCGATGTCTACGGTTTCGACAATTCCGCCTTCCTCGACGCGCTGCGGGCGCGCGGGTTTGCCATCGCCGAGGAAGCGACGACTCCCTACAACCAGACGCTCCTCGTTATGAACAGCGTCTTCTCGGCGCGGTATGTGCGGGAGAGTCTGCCGGGGCATCCGTTGGACCCGGACCTGTTCCGCCGGATTCTGAGTCATCGCCTGCAGGTGAACGAGGTGATCCGAACGCTGTCGGCGCTCGGCTATCAAACCGCCGCGACCGAGGTGGACTACTCCCCGATGCGGCTCGACCGGGTCGATCGCTTCTTCGGATTCGGCGGGATTGTGCTGACCAATTTCGAGAAGGCGGCCTTTGGGCAGACGGCAATGGCCCTGTTCGCCTGGCAGCTGAGCGGCGGGACCGGCGAGACCATCCGGACCGTCTTCGCGACCCCGCACCACAGGCATCTGGACACACCGTACTTCCTCTATCTTCACGTTATCGGACCGCACCCGCCGTTCGACGTTGATCGCCATGGCAATCCGGTCGATCCGGCGAGGTACCGCAACGTCGCCGACGGCAACCCGGACCTTCCAAGGGATCCGGCGTTGCAGCGGGCCTATCGGGCCGGATATGTCGAGAAGCTGCGGTTCGTGAACGGCCAGGTGTTGGCCTATTTTGACCGGCTTCTGGTGGAGCTGCCCGAACCGAAGGTGGTCATCCTGCACGGCGATCACGGCGGCGGGCTGTATCTCGACCAGCGCGACGCGGCGGCCACCTGCCTGCGCGAGCGATTCTCGCCCCTGCTTGCGGTCTATTCGAGCGACGGCCGGTTGCAACGGGCCCTGCCGGCGGACCTCAATTTGGTTAACCTCTACCGGGTCGTCTTCAACGTCCTGTTCGCCGCCGATTTGCCGCTGCAGCCCTCCCGCAGCTTCTTTGCCATCTGGTCCCGTCCCGATCGGTTCCTGCCGCTCTCCCCGGCGCAGATTCGGGCGCCATGCGCCGTCGGCGGGGCGGCGGGCGGGCCGGTCCCCTGATCTTGATTCGCCGCGGGCGTCCCCCTACATAGCGATGTGGTCGGCGCCGCGAGGGCCGGCAGTCGGGCGCCGCAGGGCGGGCCCGGGAGACCCTATCGAGCTACTCGCTCATGCGGAGGAGGAGCCAGGACGTGACACGCCTTTCCCTCTTCAATAGCCCACTTCTTCTGGGATTCGACCATTTCGAGCGTACGCTCGACCGGATCTCGAAGGCCTCGGCGGAAGGTTATCCGCCCTATAACATCGAGCAGATCGGCGAAAACGGCCTGCGCATCACGCTGGCAGTTGCCGGATTCGCGCGGGAGAACCTGGAGGTTCAGATCGAAGATCGCCAGCTGATCATCCGCGGCCGGCAAGAGGAGGACCAGAAGCGGGTCTATCTGCACCGCGGGATCGCCTCGCGCCAGTTCCAGCGCAGCTTCGTGCTCGCAGAGGGTATCGAGGTCGCGGGGGCGACGCTCGACAATGGCCTGCTCTGCATCGACCTGGTGCGGCCGACGGTGGAAACCAAGGTGCGCCGAATCGAGATCGGCAGCGGCAAGGCCGCTGACGGCAATGCGGCGCTGACGTTGCAATCCGACGGGACCGCAGAGACGGCCGAGCGCGCCGAAGAGAGCCGCTGATCGGCCATTGGGCTGCGACCGATCGATCTGGAAGGAGAAAAGACCCGTGTCTTCGCTCGAACGAATCAGACAGATGACGCCCGCCGACCTGGCCGCGCTCGGCCTGCAGTGGGTGGCCTATGTGAAGCCCGTGGAGTACGAGGGGGAAAAGGCCTACGCGATTCACGCCGCCGATGGCACGCAAATGGCGGTCGTGAGGAGCCGCGACGCCGCCTTCGCCACCATCAAGCAGAACGATCTTGAGCCGGTGAGCGTGCACTGACGGGCGCGCGCCGCTCCCTTTGCGGGCCCGTGATCGGCCGTCTTGGCAGCCGCGTCTGTCTTCAGCCTGTCTTCAGGCGGCGTGGCTGGCCGGCGGCTGCGTGAGCAGCGCGTAGATGGCGTCTGGCCTGTTGGCGCCGCGGAGCTTGTCGCAGACGG
>CAZKCM010000134.1:0-6915 GCA_964551315.1 uncultured Rhodospirillaceae bacterium
TCGGCTTCTATCCGAACCAGCTTTCCGGAGGTTAGCGGCAGAGGGTGGCGATCGCGCGCGACGGGGCTGACGTCTTCTATCTCGCGAAGAACATGAAGGCGAATGACGGTCTCTTGGGCCGGGTGGACCTCGAGACCTACGAGCTGGTCATCAACGAGCCGCTCTAGGGCGAGTACCGTGGCTATACGGTCTCGACCAACCAGCTTCCGGGCGGTGGCATCATGCTGCTCGAAATATTGAACGTCCTCGAGAACTTCGACCTCGAGAGTCTCGGGCACAATTCATCCGAGTACGTTCGGGTCGTCTGCGAGGCGATGAAGTATGCCACCGTCGACAAGGACCGGCACGTCGTTGATCCGCGCCCCGGGAGGGCCGGGTAGATTGCGCCCGGCAAGGCGAGGTTCAGCTCGATTTGCCTGTCATCATCTTCAAGGACCGCGCACCCTGCGTCGTTGTCGGTGCTCCGGGGGCGGGCGGCGTCGCGATGGTTGCCTGGGTCGGGCCGTCGGCTGGCAGCCCTCCGACTGACCGTTACGCGGCCGGGCTTGCGATACGGGTTATGGCCCGCACTTAAAACGGCGTGTCCTCGACGAATCGTCGCAACACGTTGCTCGTGATCCGCGCGACGTTGTTGTCGTATTTGTTGTGCGCCAGGCTTCCGGCCCACGCGATCGATCCGGTCGAGAAGACCGCGCCGCCGTTCGGTGTCTCGAAGAACACCATGTCTGCGCGCACGCGCGGATTCTCGACGCCGTCGATGCCCGGGTAGGTCGAGATCAGCTCCTCCGGCGTCAGAACGTATACGTTCGAGTGGCCCTCCGATCGGGCGAGCCGGAGCGCGTGCCGCGGCGTGCCGAGCGCGGTATCGACGACGTCCAGCTCGAGCCCGGCGGCGCCGCCCCCGACGACCCCGAAGTCGCCGATCCGCTCGTCCGCATCGATACCCTCGAAGATGAACGCGGCGCGCGGGTCGAAGCTGTCCGGCAGGCGTCGGTAATAGGAAGAGACGTCGAAGCCTTCCGAGGCGTACCCTACGCCGACGAGCCGTTGCGGGGCGAAGCCAAGATTGCGCCAGAGACCGCCCGGCTCGCCGGTGAAGCTCATGACGTACTCGCCGGGCTCGGCCGCCCAGCAGCGGGTTCCGCTTTCGGCGCGCCGCACCTCGATGACGCCCGGTTTCTCGGGATGGAAGGCGATCCGCCAGTAAAACCCGTTGCCGCCGAGGTACATCAGCCGCCCGCCGCGGCCGAGATAGGCGTCGAGCGCGTCGAGCATGGCGCGCGAATGGTACTCCGGATGCGTGCCAGTGATGACGACGCGATAAGGGCTGAGGAGGGCGAGGCCTTCGTCGTGGAGATCTTCGTCCGTGATCACGTCGTAAGGCTGGCCGACTGCCTCGAGCCAGTCCGTGATGTGCAGATCGGCATTGAAGTTCCACAGCGCCCGCTTCGGGCGGGCGTTCAGGATCGGCCGCAGGCGCGAGCTGTAGCAGACGCCGCTGCCGTCGGAATGCAGGTCATAGGTCGACATTCCGAAATCGCGGCGATCGTTGAGGAACATCTCCGTCGGCCCGAGCTCGAGCAGCCGCCCGTAGCAGACTTCCGACAGCGGGTCGTCCCAGCCGTGATGGCTGTTCGCATACGCCATGTAGGTGGCGGTCGAAGCGAGAAACGCGACCGGCGCCGTGGCCGTGCCGCGCGGCGGCAGCACGAAGAACGGAACGTAATCTTCGCCGGCCTGCCCGCAGCGGAGTCGAACGGCGTACACCCCGCTCCGCATTCCATCCGGAATCGGCACCCGCAGGTCGGCGTCCCAGCCGGCATCGTAAAGGTCGTCGTCGTGGAAATGGATGGCGCCGTAATGCTCCGGCCGCTCGCGCCAGCTCATCGCCTCGCCGGTCCAGAGCGACCCGGTCATCCCGCGCGTCGGCAGGTTGATTGCGGTGCCGTGCAGGCGGTTCTCCGAGAGATCGACGATCCGATCGGAGGGGATTTCCCGGGAGAAGTCCCAGGCGCCGACGATCGCTCCCGCCAACCGTGCCGGCAGGCCGTACCGCACCGCCTCCATCTCGTCGCGCGCCAGCGGTCGATTGGCGAGGCGCGGCGCCTCGATTTTCCCGTTGTAGAAGCCACCCGCGGTGAGCTTCCCGTTCCGCCGGCCCGCCGCGTGTGCCGCGATCATGAACGGCGTCCCGGGCTCGGGCCGGGGACGAACGCCGGCGCGTCGCGAGATCGCGGCGCCGGAGTCATCCAGCGCACGCGGAACGAGCGGTTCCTGAATCACGCGGACCTCGCCGCTCTCCGAATCGTAGGACGCTGCGACGAAATACCAGGACCGTTCGCGCAGCGACCTTCCGGTCGAGATCGTCTCGGTGCCGCCGCGCCCGTCGCCCAGCACCAACGCGGCGGCGCCGCGTTCGTCGATGACTAGGCCGAACCCGGCGCGGTGCGGTTCCGACCACCGACCGAGCACGGCCTGAACGCCCTTCAGCGGTGTGGTCGGCCATATCAACGCCTGCAGCGTGAAGCCGGCCACCGCCGACGCCGGCCCGGTCGCGGGCACGACCACGTAGGATCCGACCTCGATCGGCTGCCGCCGGCCGGGGTAGTCGCCGTTCGCAGGGCTGTCGACCGGTTCCTCCTTGAAGCCCGGGCCATCGGGCGAGTCGTCGCCGCAGATAAGGCGCACAACGTCGGCCCGGAAGCGATCCGCGCCCCCCTCGCAGCTGACCATGACGGCGAGGTCATCGCCCGGGCGCACGCTCAGCCGCGAGCCGTAGCCGACGATCTCAAGCATGCGGCGGCAGCTCCGCGCCTTCGTCCTCCTCGAGGAGGAGTTCTTGTCCGGTCAGCTCCTTCCAGCGGAGCTTGAACACGGTCCACTCGGCCTCGGCGTGCGAGGTGAAGACGTATCCCGGAACCGTTGTGATCGGCGCGCCGCGGTGGGCACCGAGGCGGCCGAGCACCCACTCCCGGTGTGGCTTGGTGCAGATCAGAACGTAGCGGCCGGGATTGGCGCCGCCGCGCATGCGGTTGAGGACGCGCTGCAGCTCGGCGCTGTGCCGGCCGTATGGCCGGGCGCGGAACTCGCGCGCGAGGTCTTTGCGCTTCGGATCGATCTCGTACATGTCGCGATGCTCAGGGGCGACGGGGCTTGCGACTCCAATGGAAGGGGTCGGGCCGAATGGCCGGCGGTCGACTCGGTCAGAGACCCATGCGCACGTCCTCGAAGATCTTGGTGCGCCGCCGTTCCATTTCGGCCGTGGTTTCCGTCTCGAACACGCCGGTCTTGAAGAGATCGCCCGGCGAGGTCATGCCCAGATTCTCGATCAGTTCCGGGGAGACCTGCTCGAACGCTTTCCGGTTGGAGTGGCCGTAGTTGTATGCCTCGATGAGGTACTTGCCCGTCTCCGGCGCGGTGTAGGCGTTGAGGAAGTCGTAGACCAGATCATCCGACGCCCGCGCGTCCGCGAGGTGCACGACGCCGCAGGTCCAGTTGAGAATGCCCTCCTTTGGGATCATGTACTGAACTGGAAGGCCTTGCTCGCGCAGGGCCTTGAGGCCGTCGTTCCAGGCATAGGCGATGGCGATCTCGCCGGTTGCCATCGCCTGCTGGTACTCCGTGGGGGAGTCCCAATAGAATCGAACCAGCTCGCGCTGCTTGCGCAGCAGATCCTTGATTCGTTCACCCTCCCGTTCGCTGAAGTCGAAGGGATTGATTCCGAGGGCGAGCGCGGCGACGGTGACGCTCGGCTCGCCGTTGTACATTGCGATCCGCCCCTTGTAGCGCTCGTCAAAGGCGAGCCACCAGGAAGCCTCCTTGGGCTCGACCAGATCGGTGCGGTACAGCAACGAGCCGTTCCCCCAATCGATCGGCACAAACCAGGGCTCGCCGTCGATAATGGCCCCCGAAAGCTCGAACAGATCGGGCCAGAGATCCGACCAATGCTCCAGTCGGGTCGTGTCGATCTTCTTGATCAGTCCGGCATCGCGCCAGCGCCGGACGTCTTCGACGCAAGGGTGCGCCACATCGGGGTTAAATCCCGCCCGGATCTTCTGGAAGGCCTCCTCCGTGCCGCCAAAGACCGTGAAGCTGGGCGACACGCCGTGCTTCTCGATGTAGCTGCGGTGGAGCTCCGGGAGGTCGTAGCCGGCCCAGGTGAAGACCTGCAGGTCCTGCGCCGTCGCTCGACCGCTCCGGACGGGCGCCGACAGCGCGACAAGCCCCAAGCCGGCAGCGGCCAGCAATCTCTGGAAGTCGCGCCGGCGGAGAGGGGCGTTCAAGGTCTGCGATACCGCGCGGAACTCGTCCATCTTACTCTCTGTCATCTCGCGTTGTCGTTCTGGATCGATGATAGGCACACCGCCCGACGCGCCGCAATCCGGATCGTGGGTCGGCACCGGCGGTTGCGAGGAATCCGGAATGAATCATGGCCGTGCCCCTTGGGGCCATCGACTGCCTCTGGTCAGGACGCGGCCAAGCCCTTCAGCGCGCGCTCGTGAACGTCGACCGCGCGCTCCCAGACCATGGCCTTCCAGTCGTCCGCGTCGGGGTAGAACGCGCGCCGCATCCGCGCCTTGAGCGCACGGCCCAGAGGCGCCGAGATGTCGCCGTGCAGGTGCACCCAGTTGTCGGCCCGCACGGCGGTCAGCATCTCGTCGAGCGGCACCGTGCCGAATTCGAGCGTGATCCCCGTCACCGCGGCGGCAGGCAGAGCGCGCTCCACGCCGACCGTCGTGTCGCCCGCGACGACGGCGGAGGAGGAGGTGCCGTCCTCGTTGCTGGTCGCCTCCGCGCCGTACCAATCAACGACCCGTGCATGGCCGGCGGTGCCGGCGGCGTGGTTGCTCATGATCTCGCCTTGGCCGTAGGGGCCGAGACCCGTGTGGAGGTCGATGTAAGCCACGTGGCGGGCGCGGCCGGCGTGGCGGCGGAGCACCGCGTCCAGGACCCGGTTCGACCAGGTCGGCGCGGTTCCGCCGTAAAACACCCCCAGCGGATCGCCGTATTGGCCGGAGCTGATCGCGCTTTGCAAGGCCATGGGGCCGTGCGTCCGCTCATAGGCATCCAGGCGCGCGCGTGCCGCGGCCAGCGAGGCGTCGGTCCATTCGGTCGGACAGATCGCGTCCTTAAGTAATTCATAGCCCGTGTTCACCGGGCGCGGCTGCGCGTGATCGATGAAATTGCGGTTGAGATCGACGTTGTCCTCGTTGACGCGGCGCAGCCAGGCAAAGCCGTACGGATTGATGGCGTGGATCATCAGCCAGGCGGTACCGCGCGGCAGGTTTCGGTAGAGACCGCTGTCGAGGCAGCCGACCTGGATGGCGGATCCACAGAACGCCTCGACGCCGTGCGTGCCGGACAGAGTGATCAGCAGGCGCTCGGCGTCGCGCGGCCCGATCCAGGCGACGTCGGTGGCGAGACGCGTGTCCCCGGTCGCCGTCGGCAACCCGAGCCAGTCGCGAACCTCGCCTTCGGGTCCCCTGGAGGAATTGGCGTAGGTCTCGACCGCGGCGCCGGCGGCGCGCGCCGCCTCGCGGAACTTCGCCCGCGCTGCTTCATAGCAGTCCGAGAAGTAGCTGACTTCCCTCATGCTCTCACGCTATCGGACCGGTTTGTCGGAATTGCCGTGGGTGCCGTCGGAGAGCAGTATGCTGTGGTCCTTTGCCGATTGGAAGAGGCCTTGCGTTCGGTGATGGGGGCCGACGTCGCTCTCGAACCGGAGGCGATCGGGCCCTTCGGAAGTCCGCGCCCTACGAAGGCGCGTGGGGAATGCCCGCGAGCACTTTGTGGTCGTCCCCGCGGCAGGGGCGGGCGGTTCACCACTTGATGCGATTCCGCCTGCGCTCGCTTGCCATTCGAGCGAGTCGGCCGCGATCGGGCGGGGTTTATGCCGACGGTACACATGCCGGCGCACCGTTAGCGGCACAGGTGGCGGACCGCTGGCACCTGCTGCCGAGCTGCTCCGATGCCCTGCAGCTGGTGCCGGATTGGCTTTCCGAGGCATTCCGCCAAACGGCCAAGGCGGTTCTCGCTACGAATGCAGCCGCGGCTTGCCTCCCGGAAGCGGCCGGTGGACGAGTTGGAGAGGCGTCAGCGTGTCCGACAGACCGATGGCTGGCGTCGCCGGCGGGCACACGTCGAAGACCGTTCAACTGACCCCGCTTTCTTCCGACTGCGGCCATGTGGTGGCGCCGGGGCTAAGAACGGTCGGTTTGTTGCCGCCCCGGTCGACCGCTATCTCCCTCATAGAGAGACAAGCGGATCCGTGCCGCGGCGGTTCGCATATGCGGCGCGTCCATAAAGACGTTAGGCCAGAACATGCGCCAGACCCGTACAGGGTGAGCGGCGACGAAACCAGCTGCGAAGACGCCGGACTGCAGCTGTCTGCTGCATCCAACGGGCAGGTCGTGATTGCCGTCGCTCCCGGCGAGGCCGATATCGAAAGCCTGCGGACCAGCAAGGGCGGTATCGTTTCAATCCTTGATTCCGGCGATGCAAGGCCGATCGCGCGCCTGCCGAAGTTCGCGCTCAAATCCGCTAAAGCGGCGCGTGTCAGGGTTGATCCGTCAGGGCAGGTCATCGTCTACTTGGGAGTCACGGGCATGGTACCAAACGGCTAGCGCTGAGGCGGCAATGCGATTCGCATCGACTCGGCCCTAAGCGGGGCTGTATGGCCAGCGGTGAGATCTGAGATGATCCCGGCCGAACGAAAAGGGGGCAGCGACCTTCGGCATCAAGATGAGAGGAGCGATTGTGAGCTATTTCGGGACCCGGCCTTACGGAGTTGTCGTGGTCGGCGCCGGGAGCGGGATCGGCCGCGCGGCGGCGGCGTTTCTCGGGGGCAGGGCGTCGCCGTCGCCTGCCTCGACCGCGCCGCGGCGGCGGCGGAGGAGACGGCGGCGCGGATCCGCG
>CAZKCM010000135.1:0-5354 GCA_964551315.1 uncultured Rhodospirillaceae bacterium
CGGCCAGTCGAGACGCCGCTGGGCGTCCTTCAGGGGTCGGAAGTACGCCTCCTTGTGCGCCTCGATGTACGGCGACAGGTAGAGCGGGACGTGCCCGTCCGCGGCCATCATCAGCGGAAGCAGCAACCGCCCGACGCGGCCGTTGCCGTCGCGGAAGGGGTGAACCGCCTCGAAGTGCGCGTGCGCCACGGCCATGCGCGTGATCACCCCCTGCGTCATCGATTGCAGGCCCTCGTTGCGCAGGTAGTCGACCGTCTGCCGCAGGCACGGCTCGACGTCCTCCGGCGGCGGCGGAGTCCAGCTCGAAGAGGCGATGCTTCGCCCGCCGACCCAGACCACGCGATCGCGCAGCGCCCCGGGCACGCCCTCGTGGTCGGGGTCGGCCCGCACGACGGCGCGATGCAGGGACCGCACCAGGTCGACCGTGAAGACCGTGTGGCCCCGAGCCCGGGCCCGCGGAACGAGCCGGTCGAGCGCCGCCGCGTAATCGCGCACCTGCCGCGCTTCGGCACGGGCCTCGCCGTCGCCGCCCTCCTCGATCGACAGAACCTCGCGCAGGGTGCCGTTCGTCCCCTCGATGGAGGATGAGCTCACCGCCTCGCGGCGCGCGAGCACCCGGCTGGTCAGGTAAGGATCCGCGCCCCCCGCCGCGAGCGCGTCGGCCTCGGCGAGCGCCGCCCGGGCCGCCTCGTGCCGGGCCGCCGCCCGGCCGAGCGGGATCGAGGCCTCCGGCGGAGGCGGCGGAACGACGGCGTAATGGGCGCGGTGCGGCGCCGGCAGCCTCTTCAGCCGCTTCCGAACCGCGCTGCACAGATCGTCCCGGCGCATCCCCGCCCCCTCGATGAGGTCTCCGATCATCGCGACATATTGCGGCTCTTGCAAAACCCGCGACAAGGACGCGTCTCGGCCTCCCGTACCGAGGGGGCTCCGGCGTCGCCGCCTCGCCCGCCTCGGCCGGCCGGCGCAAGCGTCAGGTCCCGAGAGCGTAACTTCCGACCGGGCTCCGTTGGCGTCCGCCGGTTCGGGATCTCGGCGGGAAGGCACGTTCGCCTGGGCATGCGCCCGCCGAGGGCTTCCGGGCGAACGCCGGCGCAAGCGGCCGCCGTCCTCGTTGTCGCGCGCTTTGTCGATCGGGCGGGGGTCGAAGCTCGAATTCACCAAAACGAAGGCCCCGATACGCGATGGTTTCGCGGAGCGGCACGGAGGCGCCGCGGAGATCGCCTTGGTTGGCCCCACCGCCTGAGTTAAGATGATTGGACGGAGGACGTCATGGCCGCACCGACAAAGATGGGAAGGCGCGCCGCCGCCCTCGATCCGACGATGGAGCTGCTGGCCCGAGGCGCCGCCCTCAAGGCGGCGCTGATCCGACGGGCGGGCGGCGCCGCGTCGGTGACGGAGGTTGCGGCCTTGCTGCGCGTCACCCGCCGGGCGGTGAACGAACTTCGCCGCCAAGGGCGGCTGATCGCCGTTGCGACCGAGAGGGGCGACGCCTATCCGCGCTGCCAGTTCGATCGAGACGGGGTGGTGCCCGGGCTGCCGGACGCCCTCGCGGCGATGCCGATCGAAAGCCCGTGGATGCGGTTGGAGTGGCTGCTCACGCCCGACGACGCGCTCGGCGGCCGATCGCCGCTGGACGCCCTCCGCGCCGGCGATGGCGCGCCGGTCTTGCAACTGGCGAGGGGCCACGGCGCATAGGCCGGCGGGGCGGAAGTGTCCTTTCTCCTCAACGCCCCCCGGAACGCCCATCCATCAAGACCATAGGCGAGACAGCAATCCTGCCCGTCACGGATCCGAGCGTGTCGATCGGCTCGGCGTGTCCAATGACGACGGCCTCATCTTATGCTCGGACCGGGCGTCGAACGCCCTTTCGCCGCCTCTCCGCTCGGCGATCGGCGCCCACGCAACGCCGATCAGGCCGTCCGGTTCGGCTTCGGTCACGCGCTGGCCTCAAGCCGTGCGGCGCCTTTCGAGCAGACCGGTAGCCGCATTCTCTCGGCATCGTACGGGCCGCCCTAAGGGCGGCCCTCGTGAACGTTTAGGTGAAGAAGGCTCTGCGGAAAACCTGCTCCGCTCAGTCATACGAAACGTTCAGACGCAGCGCATGGCCAAGTCAACAACTTACCAATTCAAAAACGTCACAATTTTAATCAAAATCCGTATAATTCCGAGCACTGAAAAATAAAACTCAATACTGCTCTTTCCTGTTCCGAATTCGAACTCACTCTTCTCGCCGTGGGCGGGCTACCGCCAAGCAAACGGGAGAAGACGATGAGGAAGGTACAGCAACGCGCACTGCCCCCGACCGGCACCCCGGTCCCCCCGGTGTGGCACAGCGTCGAAGAGATCGCGCGGCGCTACGCGCGAACACCCGCCGTGATCCGGCAATGGCTCCGGGACGGCATCCTGCCGGGCAAGAAGATCCGCGGCCGTTGGCATGTTTCCGACGCGCACATCGCCGCGTTCGAGGCCGGACTCTGATCGGAGCAGCTCGAAACATGAACAAACGCAAACAGACACAAACTCACATCGTTAACCCGCCGGTGTGCAACCGTACAGAGAGCTACCGCCGGAGTATGCTACAATACGGTTGCACACGACCGACGGCGCCGCACACGAACGCACACGAAGCGACGCGTTCCGCCGAGGCAGCTGCACACCGCTGGCCCGCGCCGTCCGCTGATCCGGGTTGGCGGGCCGGCGCCAAACAGACCCCCGCACCGACGGGGAACGGCGACACGCCCATGACGCTGCAAGACACGCTGGCCCTACTGGGCGACGATGCGCTTTCGCGCCGGCTGGGCCGAAAGAAGCGGGGCGACATGGTAACCGCCATTCGCGCGCTGTGCGAATGGCTCGGTCTGGAGCCGGTCGCGGTTCCGGCGGAAGAACTCGCCGTCGAGCACCGTGTGGCCGCCGCCGGCCTCGGCCCTGATGTGCTGGGTCTCAAGCGCCGGACATTCACGAACATCGTCGGCCGGGTCAAGGCTGCCATTCGGCTCACCAACAGCCGGAGCTTTCCAACGTTCCTTCGCCGGAGCCGGTACAATTCCCAATGGGCAGCGGTCGCCGACGAGTTGGACGAGCTTGTCCGTGTCGGGGTGATCTCACGCTATGTCCGCTATCGCGTTACCCACCTGCTGGCCTATGCCAACTGGGCCGGCATTGCACCGGAGGAGTTCACCAGCGCGCATCTCAAAGACCTGCTCGAGCTGCATGCGCGGTGCGGCGGAAACGGTCGCCGGGCAATTGCGAGCGCGAAGGCGTGGAACACCATTGCCACATCAGGGCACACCGAGCGGTTTCCACGCGTCGCGTTGTCCTGGCCCGAGCAGCGGAGGGTGGTGAATCCGGACTGGATGGGCTATTCGGAGAGCCTGCGCGACGATCTGGCCGCCTACTGCCGATGGCTCCAACGCCGCGACGCATCCGACGACCCCTCGGCCGCCGACCCGACGGCGATCGACGCCGAGTTCGACGCTCTGGACGACGAGGGCCGGCGGGAGCGCGCCGTCAGCGACCACTCCATCAAGACGGTTATCCTCGCGGTGCGCCAAACGGCGGGCGCTTTGGTGCGCCGCGGCGCCGATCCGCGGACCCTTCGCAGCCTCGCCGACCTCGCCACCGTCGCGGCGCTCCGAGCCAGCCTGACCGACATCCGGCGTCGGCTGGAAGCGGAAGGCCGATTCAATCCAGATTCAAGCTACCGCTACAAGGTGGGAACCGTCCTGTGGATGATCGCTCGCGACTGGGTCAAGGCACCGGACTCGGTGGTCAACCAAATGAAAAAGGACACCGCGAAAATCCGCTCGCCGCTCCTGCGGCAGATGGCACCGAGCCGGAAACGGCTGCTCGCCCAGTTCGACGATCCAGCGTGCCTGCTCGCCTGGTACGAGCGGCCGGAGCAACTGGTGGCGCGCGCCGAGCGGCTGCGCCGGCGCGGCAAGATCACGCGGGCGACGATCGACGACGTCCAGACCGCGCTGCTGTGCCGGATGATCAACGCCTTGCCGGCGCGGCCGGGCAACTTTGCAGCGATCCGGTTCCAGGGCCCGGTGGGCCGCCGCAACCTCCTGCTGCGCCCGAAGACGGGCCAAGCGTTCCTCCACTGGCGCCCACACGAAGTCAAGAACAACGAGGAGCTTAAGGCCGAGCTCGATCCGGAGACGGTGCGGCTCCTGAACCTGTACCTCAGGCACTATCGACCGAAGGCCCTTGAGATCAACAAGTGGGCGGACAGCGATTACCTGTTCCCCAGCAGCCGACCCGATCGGCCGAAGTCGGAAGTCGCAATGAACACGATGTTCCGCGAGCGCATGGCCGAGGCCGGGCTGAAGATGACCCTGCACCTCGGCCGTCATCTCGCCGCCAAGGTGATCTTGGATGAAGATTTCAGGCTGCTCGAAACCGTCTCCCGCCTGCTCGGCCACAAGTCCATCGAGACGACGCGGCGGTTCTACGCCGAGAACCGAACCGATCACGCCAGCCGCGAGTACCGGAAGATCGTCGAAAGGACCGCAAGCAAGCTCCGCCGCGAGCGGACCCTTTCCTTCCCCCGTCCACGGAGCTAGCGATGGAGTCCAGCCTTCCCCTATCCCGCTGGCCCGAGCCGTACCGATCGATCCGCGACTGGCGGCGCGTGCCGGACCACCACCGACGGGCATTCGGCCGCCTCCTGTCGTGGGCCCTACCCCGGCATTGCGACCCGCTCGATCCGATGGCGGTGCGCGCGTTCGCCGAGGAGCTTCGGCGGAGCGCTTCTGTCGGAGTCGCGTACAAGGTGCTGAGCGCGTTGGGCCTCATCCTGATGGACCTCCGGTCGGAATTGCGTTGGGACTGGCTCCAAACCTTGCGACGCCACGTCGGGCAACAGGGCGGCAATCCTCGCCGATCGACTTCGGGCCGCCGCCGCGGCAAGCTGCGAACCGTCTCGATCCCAGTATCGCACTGGCCAGAACCGGTACGGACCGCTTGGCAGCATGCTCTTGATCGGGGGAATCCGGCGGACGAATTCGGTGAGTTCGCCGACGACGCCGGGGCGTGCGCGCACTGGTCGGAGAACATGAGGAAGCACGCCGAGCGCGGCTACTCGCGCTTCCTCTGGCATCTGGCCGACCGCGGACTGCCGCCAATCGTCACGCGGCCGGCTATCGAAGTGTTCATCCGAGCACTTCGACAGCGGGCACTGAGCCCAACCAGCATTGCATCGTACGTCGCGGGCGTCCTCCGTGTCATGGTCGTAGTCCACCCGGACGGCGATTGGGATTGGCTCCGTGCCGCGCACAACCGTCTCGCGGCGGACGCGCGCTACGCCCCAAAGCGCAAGGATGGCCGCGTCGTTCACGGCGCGGCGCTCT
>CAZKCM010000135.1:5364-6828 GCA_964551315.1 uncultured Rhodospirillaceae bacterium
CACAAGGGGGGAGGGACGGCCGTGGCAGGCCACGCGAATGTTGCGGCTCAAGAAAGATCTGCGCGCCGGTGGCGTGCGTGGATCGGGCCGGGAAGCTGGCCGCTCTATGCGCTCGGGCTGCATCTGATCGAAGCGGCGCGCCGCGAAAGGCCGGAACTGGTCCGCACAGCCGTGCTGTTTCGTGACGGCCTACTGTTCGTCGTACTCACGATGGCTCCCGCGCGCGCGAGCAGCTTTCGCATCATGAAGCTCGGCGAGCACCTTATGGGTGCCGACGACCCGAACACGATACGGTTCGGCGCCCATGAAACGAAGGAGGGTCGGCCGGAGAGCTACCCGATCTGGCCCGCCGTCCGGGATCTCATCGAGGAGTATCTCATCGTCTACCGGCCGGTTCTGGCTGGCGCGTACGACGGCCCGGAGCTGTGGCTGGCCGCAGGCGGAAGGCCGCTCACCTACCGCAGCTTCTGGCAAGCAATCCGGGTCCGCTCGCTTGAGTACCTCGGGATCGCCTTGTCGCCGCACCTGGCGCGGGACAGCGTCGCCTTGACGGTCTCCGAAGAGGCGCCAGACTCGATGGATCTGGCCACGACGCTCCTGCATCACGCGACGCGCGATTCCACCGCCCCCTATCGTCGGGCGGCCTCGACGATCGCGGCGTCGCGCGCGGCGCAGCGCTTGCATGAGAAGGCACGGCACCGGGCGGCGCGCGCGATCCGCACCATGGCGTCCCAGCCGCCGGAAGCGACCGATGATGACACAACCGGCCAGCTTTGACGTCAGGCCGGCGGCGCGCAGGCCGGGCGCCGGTTCGATCGCGACGACGTCGTGCCAGCGTTTTGCAAACTAGGCGGCGCCGCGGCCGGAGCCGGCGTCGAAATTAAGGACTCGCCCCGGCCGGTCGGGGACGAGGTCGACCCGCCAGCCGTGGACGTCCTCTAAGGGGACGCGCTCATAGAGCGCGGCCAGAGCCGCCGCGTCGGCATTGCGGACCGCTTGCGCAGCGTCCGCGCGACCCAAGGCTCCGCCCGAGTCCCTAACGGCGGCTCCTCAAGGTGCCGCGCTGCCCGCGGCGCATTCGCCCGACAACGGCCGTGGCGCGGCCCCGGCCGGCAGACGGTCGTCCGACGGCGAAGGACATCAACCGCTACGGTTGGATCGTCGCCGTCTGCAGGGCCGGCGGCGCGAGCACAAGGCCACATAAAGAACGGCAGTGTCAGCCCCATCCTAGAGTTGCTGGAACTGGCGGGGCTGGCGCAGTGATCTTCGTACATCACTGCCAGCCTTTCATATCCCTACGGGGGATCACCCAGGGGGGAACTCTTTGCCTCCGCGTTGCCCGTTGCCAATGCCCTGCACCTCATTTCGACCCCGCCCGCTTTCGCGGTACCGAGTTGGCCGATGAGCTGATGTCTAGGGTTCTGAGAAGGTCAGCCGGGTGGACCTCGAGCGCCCGCTAGAGAT
>CAZKCM010000136.1:0-6713 GCA_964551315.1 uncultured Rhodospirillaceae bacterium
GCCGCCGAGCGTGAAGGACGGCCGGATGATCGCCGGCAGCCCGACATGGTCGAGCGCCGCGACCGCCTCGTCCAGGGAGCCGACCAGCCGGCTCCGCGGGCTTTCGAGGCCGATCCGCTCCATCGCCGCGCGGAAGAGCTCACGGTCCTCCGCCGTGTCGATGGCGCGGGCGTTGGCGCCGATCAGCTCGACGCCGAGTTCGTCGAGCCGGCCCGATTTGGCGAGCGCCAGCGCCGTGTTCAGCGCCGTCTGCCCGCCCATGGTCGGCAGCAGCGCCTGCGGCCGCTCCTTTTCCAGGATTCGCCCGACGATTTCCGGCGTGATCGGCTCGATATAGGTGGCGTCGGCGAGGTTCGGGTCGGTCATGATCGTCGCCGGATTGGAGTTCACCAGGACCACCCGATACCCCTCCTGCTTCAGCGCCTTGCAGGCCTGCACCCCCGAATAGTCGAACTCGCAGGCTTGGCCGATGATGATCGGCCCGGCGCCGATGATCAGGATCGATTCGATATCGGTGCGCTTAGGCATGGGCGGAGGTGAAACCACAGAGACACAGAGACACAGAGGAAATCATCAAAGCACCATCCGCTTGATTCCGTCCTTGAGGACTGGAGCGTTGAAATTCAATAGCAATCCGGTTCTGAATCCGCCGAGCTTGAGGTAAGTCAATAGCTGGGCTTCATGTACTGGAAGCAGGCGCTCCACTGCTTTCAATTCCACGACCAACCGTCCCTCGACGACGAGATCGATGCGGTATCCGCTATCGAGCCCCATGGACTTGTATCTGACGGGCAGGGAAGCCTGTCGTTGATGGGCTGTGCCTCAGTGCCTCTGTGGTTCAACTCTTGGCGTCCATCATCGCGACGAAGCGTTCGAAGAGGTAGTGGCTGTCCTGGGGGCCGGGGGAGGCTTCGGGGTGATACTGGACGGAGAAGACCGGCCGGCCCTCGACCTTGAGGCCCTCCAGGCTGCCGTCGAACAGCGAAACGTGGGTCGTCGTCACGCCCGCCGGCAGGGAGTCGGGGTCGACGACGAAGCCGTGGTTCTGGCTGGTGATCTCCACCTTGCCGGTCTCGAGGTCCTTGACCGGGTGGTTGGCGCCCCGGTGGCCCCGGTGCATCTTCTCGGTGCGGGCGCCCAGCGCCAGCGCCAGGATCTGGTGGCCGAGGCAGATGCCAAAGATCGGCAGCCCGGTGTCGAGCAACTCGCGGACCACGGGCACCGCATAGACGCCGGTGGCGGCCGGGTCGCCCGGGCCGTTCGACAGGAAGATGCCGTCCGGGGCGTGGCGCAGGACGTCCTCGGCCGTTGCCGTCGCCGGCACGACCGTGACCCGACAGCCGACGCTGGCCAAGCAGCGCAGGATGTTGCGCTTCGCCCCATAGTCGATGGCAACGACGTGGCGGCGCGGCGCCTCCAGCCGGCCGTAACCGCGGCCGAACACCCAGCGCGTCTCGTCCCAGCCATAGGTCTGCCGACAGCTCACTTCTTTGGCGAGGTCCATGCCTTCCAGGCCCGGCCAGGCCGCCGCCCGCGCGGCCAGTGCATCGAGGTCGAGCTCGCCGCCATCGAAGGCCCCGTCCGCCGCGTGGGCGATGACGCCGTTCGGCGCGCCACCGTCCCGGATACGGCGCGTCAGCCGGCGCGTGTCGACGCCGCTGATGCCGACGAGGCCGTGCGACCGGAGCCACGTCTCCAGGTGCTGCGCCGCGCGCCAGTTCGAGGGTTCGGTGACGTCGGCGGCGAGCACGCAGCCCCGGGCCGCCGGCGTCGCGGCCTCGATGTCCTCGGCATTGGCGCCGACATTGCCGATATGGGGAAAGGTGAAGGTGATGATCTGGCCGGCGTAGGAGGGGTCGGTGAGGATCTCCTGATAGCCGGTGAGCGCCGTGTTGAAACAGACCTCGCCGACTGCGGCGCCGGTGGCGCCCAACCCGCGCCCCCAGAACACGGTGCCGTCTGCGAGAACGAGGACCCCTGTGAGGCCGGCGCGCTTCGCCCGCGCCCGCTCTTCCTCCGACGCTCGCGCCGCGACGGCGCGCGTCGAGGCGGAGGTGGGCCCTCTGTCAGTCATCGGCGATAACCCTTTGATTTTGACGGAACGAAGGCGAACGCGGCGCGGGGCGGTGGCCGGTTCGACGCCTTCGGCCGGGCAAATTGGCGCGTAAATAAGCATATCCCGACCGAAGGTCAAGCCCGAATACCGCAAAAAATCAGTATGGATTTCAAACTCTTAGGAAATCATCCCGAAATTGCCATGAAGGCCGAAATCCTGTAACGTCACCGCCTTCTTCCACCATCCAGAGGGCCCGAGCCATGCTGCGCGCCCGCCTCAACGATTCGTTGAAAGCGGCCATGAAGGCCAAGGATCAGCGGGCGATCTCGACACTTCGCCTGATCCTTGCCGCGCTTAAGGACCGTGACATCGCCGCTCGCAGCCGCGGCCAGACCGAAGGCATCAGCGACGAAGAGATCGTCGACATGATGCAGAAGATGATCCGGCAGCGGCAGGACAGCATCGCTCTCTATGAGAAGGGCGGCCGGTCCGAACTAGCGCAGCAGGAGAAGGAAGAGATCGAGGTCATCCAGGGCTTTCTGCCTCGGCAGATGGATCCGGCTGAAAGCCAGGCCGCCGTCGAGCAGGCGATCGCCGACGTCGGCGCCACCAGCATCAAGGACATGGGGCGGGTCATGGCAACCCTGAAGGAGCGCTATGCCGGCCGGATGGACTTCGCCAAGGCCGGCGCCATGGTAAAGGAAAGGTTGGGCTAAGGGACGACCGGGCCGGGCCCGGCGACGAAGGCGGACGGAATCCGATGACAGAGGCGGGCGGTTGACATGGCGTTCTCGCCGCAGTTTCTCGAAGAGCTCCGCAACCGCCTGTCGATCGCCGACGTCATCGGGCGCAAGCTTCGTCTGCAGCGGCGCGGCCGCGAGTATCTGGCGCTCTGTCCGTTTCACAACGAGAAGACGCCCTCCTTCACGGTGAGCGAGGAGAAGGGCTTTTTCCATTGCTTCGGCTGCGGCGCGCATGGCGACGTGGTCGGCTTCGTCATGCGCAGCGAAGGCCTGTCCTTCCCGGAGGCGGTCGAGAAGCTGGCGCAGGAGGCAGGTCTGCCCGTGCCGGCCAGCACGCCGGAGGAGCGCGTGCGGGCGCAACACCAGACTTCCGCGCTGGCGGTACTGGAGGCGGCCGCCGCCTGGTTCGAGCGGCAGCTTCGCGCACCCGCCGGGCGCGCGGCCCTCGACTACCTGAAGGGGCGGGGCCTCGACGAGGCGACGATCGCCCGGTTCCGGCTCGGCTACGCGCCCGACTCGCGCGGCGCGCTCAAGGCCGCCTTAACGGGGAAGGACGCCGGATTCCCGGAGGCGCTGCTCGTCGAGACGGGCCTGCTGATCCGCCCCGACGGCGGCGGGACGGCCTATGACCGGTTCCGTGGTCGCGTCATGTTCCCGATCACCGATCGCCGCGGTCGGGTGATCGCCTTCGGCGGCCGCATTCTGGGGCCCGGCGAGCCGAAGTACCTCAATTCCCCGGAAACGCCGCTGTTCCAGAAGGGGCGCACCCTCTATGGCCTGGCCCAGGCGCTGCGGCCGGCGCGCGAAACGGGCGAAGTGATCGTCGCCGAGGGCTATATGGACGTGATCGCTCTCGTGCAGGCCGGGTTCGGCCAATCGGTCGCGCCCCTGGGCACGGCGCTCACCGAGGAGCAGATGATGGAGCTTTGGCGGCTGGCGCCCGAGCCGATCCTCTGCTTCGATGGCGATTCCGCCGGCGAGCGCGCCGCCGCCCGTGCCGCCGATCGCGCCCTGCCGCTGCTGAAGCCGGGCCGGTCGCTGCGCTTTGCCCTCCTGCCGGCGGGCGAGGATCCGGACAGTTTGGTCCGGCGGGAAGGGGGCGCCTCGGGAGGCGCTTCGGCGCTGCGGGAGGTGCTCGACCGGGCACTGCCGCTATCCGCCATCCTCTGGCAGATGGAAACGGCGGGGCGGCCCCTCGACACGCCGGAGCGCCGCGCCGGCCTGCGCGAGCGGCTGCGCGAGCGGCTGCGCCGCATCGCCGATCGCACCGTCTATCAGGACTATCGGATCGAGATGGAGCGGCGGATGGACGCCGAGTTCGGTTACGACCGCGGGGCCGGGCGGCGCCGGACCGGGCCGTTCCAGGGGCAAGGGCCGGGGTACCCCTCGGCAGGGCGTTCCCCCGGGCGGTTCGCCGCGCCGCGCTCGCCGGTCGCCTGGGGCGGGGGGGAGGCTGCGCGGCGCGGCATGCCGGATCCGGACCGCCTGCAGCAGGAACTGGCGCTGGCGACCCTCATTAATCATCCGGACCTGCTGGTCCGGCATGCGGAGGACTTGGCCCATATGGCCTTTTCGGAGGGGCCGCTCGACCGGCTGCGTCGGACCCTTGTCGATTTCGTCGCCGTCCATCCGGAACTTGACTCGGAAATGCTAAGCCACTACCTGTCGCAGCAAGGATTTTCTGGGCTTCTGGAAGCCCTGTTGCACAGGACCAGAGACAAGCGGTTTACCCTCCCCGCGGCCTCGACGGAGCAAGCCAGCGAGGGATTTTTGCATATCCTAGCTTTGATGCGCGAAAGAGAAGCACGGCGGGAAGCCGAAGCTGCGGCGCAACGTCTTGCCGAGGAATGGACGGACGAGGCGCTGGCGCGATTCGAAGCCAAGCAGCGGGCCAGCCTGGAGGGGGAGAGCAGGCGCCGTGACCTCGACCGATAGGCGGGGACCGAAAGGCAGGGAGGTGACACAGCACGAGGCCGGCCGGCCTTGGCGGGACGGCCGGGAGCGCCCGTCGCGCGACGGGGCGCTTTTGACGATCGGCTTCGGACAGGCTTGTAACAGGCCGGCTTGTATTTAATTTTCTATGGGATGGACTTGAGGCAGGTGCTGAATGGCGGCCAAGGCTTCTAACAAAGCGGAAGCGGTGGAGACTCGCGAGGAGGGCGCGGACGGCCCGCTCATGGATGGCGTCACCGCCGCCGTTAAGAAGATGATCGCACGCAGCAAGGAGCGGGGCTACGTCACCTATGACGAGCTCAACGCCGTGCTGCCGCAGGACCAGATGTCCTCTGAGCAGATCGAAGACACGATGTCGCTCCTGAACGAGATGGGCATCAACGTCGTCGATAGCGAGGAGCAGGAGGACACATCGGCCGCCGACGACGAGGACGGCGAGACCGAGTCCGAGGGCCGCACCGGTGGCAATCTGGACGACGACGACATCGGCCGCACCGATGATCCGGTCCGCATGTACCTGCGGGAGATGGGCAGCGTCGAGCTGCTGTCGCGCGAGGGCGAGATTGCGATCGCGAAGCGGATCGAAGCCGGCCGCGACATGATGATCAGCGGTATCTGTGAGAATCCCCTGACCTATCGGGCCATCATCGAATGGCGCGACAAGCTGATCGCCGGCGAGATGCTGCTGCGCGACATCATCGACCTGGATGCCACCTATGGCAGCCCGGACCCCAGCGCGCGCGGGGGCGACGCGGCGGACGGTGCGGTCAAGGGCGAGTCCGCCGACCTGGAGTCGGAGGACGAGGAGGACGAAGAAGAGGGCGAAGAGGACGAAGAGGGCGAGGAGAACAACATGTCTCTCGCCGCGATGGAGCAGGAGCTGCTGCCATCGGTCCTCGAGACTTTCGATGCTGTGGCGACGACCTTCCGGCAGTTCGAGCGGCTGCAGCAGAAGCGGCTGGAGGCGCTGCGGGCGGGCGAGGAGGTGCCGGCCCAGACCGAACGGCGCTATCAGAAGACGCAGGCGCAGCTCGCCGAGTACATGCGCTCGGTGCGCCTCCATAACAACCGGATCGAGGCGCTCGTCGAACAGGTCTACGGCCTGAACCGCCGGCTGATGACGCTGGAGGGCAGCCTTCTGCGGCTGAGTCAACGCGCCGGCGTCAAGCGCGAAGAGTTCCTGCAGCGGTATTACGGCTCCGAACTCGACCCGAAATGGTTGCAGCGCTGCGCCCGGCTGTCGGGGCGGGGCTGGAAGGAGTTCGCCACCACCTATCGCGACGAGGTGAAGGACATCCGCAACGGGATCGCCGAGATTGCCGATGAGGCCGGCCTGCCCATCGCCGATTTCCGTCGAATCGTCAGCACCATCCAGAAGGGCGAGCGCGAGGCCAGCCGGGCGAAGAAGGAGATGGTCGAGGCGAACCTCCGCCTCGTGATCTCGATCGCCAAGAAGTACACCAATCGCGGCCTGCAGTTCCTCGACCTGATTCAGGAAGGCAACATCGGCCTGATGAAGGCCGTCGACAAGTTCGAGTACCGGCGCGGCTACAAGTTCTCCACCTATGCCACCTGGTGGATCCGGCAGGCAATCACCCGCTCGATCGCGGACCAGGCGCGTACCATCCGCATTCCGGTGCACATGATCGAGACGATCAACAAGCTCGTCCGCACCTCGCGCCAGATGCTGCACGAGATCGGCCGCGAGCCCACTCCGGAGGAGCTGGCCGAGAAGCTGATCATGCCGCTCGAGAAGGTGCGCAAGGTGCTGAAGATCGCCAAGGAGCCGATCAGCCTGGAGACGCCGATCGGCGACGAGGAGGACAGCCACCTCGGCGATTTCATCGAGGACAAGAACGCGATCCTGCCGATCGATGCGGCGATCCAAGCGAACCTGCGCGAGACGACCACGCGCGTGCTGGCATCGCTCACGCCGCGCGAAGAGCGCGTGCTGCGCATGC
>CAZKCM010000137.1:0-6305 GCA_964551315.1 uncultured Rhodospirillaceae bacterium
CGATTCTTTGTTGCTTCCTTGTTCCTCGCATGGATAGATCACGATCGATTGTGCGTTGCAATATCATGACCGGCCGGTACACTGGCCGAAGTCAATCCGGTCGAGGAGGAGGGCGAGATGAGCGAAGCGGCGGAAGTGATCCAACTGCGCCCGGGCCAGCAGACTAAGGACCTCTACGAGATCGGCGAGATTCCGCCCCTGGGCCACGTGCCGAAGCGCATGTACGCATGGACGATCCGCCGCGAGCGCCACGGCGAGCCCGAGAAGGCGATGCAGGTCGAGGTCGTGGAGACGCCGCGGATCGGCCCGGACGAGGTCCTCGTCATGGTGATGGCGGCCGGCGTCAACTACAACGGCGTCTGGGCCGCCTTGGGCAAGCCCATCTCCCCCTTCGACGTGCACAAGGCGGAGTACCACATTGCCGGCTCCGACGCCGCCGGCATCGTCTGGGCCGTCGGCGAGAAGGTGAAGCGCTGGAAGGTCGGCGACGAGGTCGTCGTGCATTGCAACCAGGACGACGGCGACGACGAGGAGTGCAACGGCGGCGACCCGATGTTCTCCCCCTCGCAGCGGATCTGGGGTTACGAGACGCCGGACGGCTCCTTCGCCCAGTTCGCCCGCGTCCAGGGCCGGCAGCTGATGCAGCGGCCGCGCCATCTCACCTGGGAGGAGAGCGGCTGCTACGTGCTGACGCTGGCGACGGCCTACCGGATGCTGTTCGGCCACCGGCCGCACATCCTGCGGCCGGGACACAACGTGCTCGTCTGGGGCGCCTCGGGCGGGCTCGGCTCGATGGCGATCCAGCTCATCGCCACCGCGGGCGCCAACGCCATCGGCGTCATCTCCGACGACGAGAAGCGCGACTTCGTCATGTCGCTCGGCGCTAAGGGCGTGATCAACCGCAAGAACTTCGACTGCTGGGGTCAGCTCCCCGACGTCGACGACGCCGCGGGTTATGCCGAGTACATGAAGAAGGTCCGCGAGTTCGGCAAGGCGATCTGGGCCATCACCGGCAAGGGCAACGACGTCGACTTCGTCTTCGAGCATCCGGGCGAGCAGACCTTCCCGGTGAGCTGCTTCGTCGTGAAGCGCGGCGGCATGGTCGTGTTCTGCGCCGGCACCACCGGCTACAACCTCACCTTCGACGCGCGATTCGTCTGGATGCGGCAGAAGCGCATCCAAGGCAGCCACTTCGCCAACCTCCTGCAGGCGAGCCAGGCCAACACCCTCGTCGTCGAGCGGCGCATCGATCCCTGCATGTCGGAGGTGTTCCCCTGGTCCGACATCCCGCGGGCCCACACCAAGATGTGGAAGAACCGGCACAAGCCCGGAAACATGGCGGTGCTGGTCCAGGCCAAGCGGCCGGGCCTGCGCACCCTCGAGGACGCGATCGAGGCGTAAGGCCGATGCCCCTCGAAAGAAAGCAACTCGAAAGAAATCAGTCACAGAGGCACAGAGGCACAGAGAATTTGTTTTTCCTCTGCGCTTCTCCTCTGTGTCTCTGTGCCTCTGTGGTCTTCTTGTCCCGATGAGCCAGGTGCTATTGCCGGACCTGCTGGCGACCTGCAGACAGGCGCTCGCCGCCGCCGAATCGCTGGTCGAGCGGGCCAAGAGCTCCGTGCTCGATCTGGTCGGCCGCGACGGGCGCGTCGATCCGGCGGCGCTGGAGCGTGAGCAGTTCGCGGCGCATGGCTATGCCTGGCTCGCGACCTACGCGACCGCGCTGCGCCAGGTGCTGGCCTGGGCCGAGCGCCTGCAGGCGACCGGCCGGCTGGGCGAGCGCGAGGCGCTGATGACACAGGCGGCCTTCGGCGAGTACCTCGCGCAGATCCAGGGCGGCATCGCCCTGAGCCAGGGCGAGATCGCGCGGCCCGCCGACCTCGGCCTCGACGGGGAGGCCGCCGATTTCGCGGCTGACCCCGCCGTGCGGACGCTGACGGGCCGCGGCCACACGAGCGCGGTGCGGATGCGCCTGGCCGCGCTGATCGCCGAGGGAGAGTTCGGCGATCCCGGCCTCGACGACGAGACGCTGACGCTGATCCGCGAGCAGTTCGCCCGCTTCGCGGAGGACCATCGCGAGGCCGCCCACGCGTGGCACCGGGCCGACGCGCTGATCCCGATGGAGGTCGTCGGGCAGCTTGCGGAGCTCGGCGTGTTCGGCCTGACGGTCCCCGAGGAGTATGGCGGGCTAGGCCTCGGCAAGCTCGCCATGTGCGTGGTGACGGAGGAGCTGTCGCGCGGCTATCTCGGCCTCGGCTCGCTCGGCACGCGGTCGGAGATCGCGGGCGAGCTGATCCGTCTGGGCGGCACGGAGGAGCAGAAGCGGCGCTGGCTGCCCCGAATCGCCAGCGGCGAGGTGCTGCCCACCGCCGTCTTCACCGAGCCGGGCACCGGCTCCGACCTGGGCTCGCTCAAGACCCGCGCCCTGCGGGACGGCGAGGTCTACCGGATCACCGGCAACAAGACCTGGATCACCCATGCGGCGCGCAGCGACGTGATGACCCTGCTCGCCCGCACGAACCCCGACGAGCCCGGCTATGCCGGCCTTTCGATGTTCCTCGCCGAGAAGCCGCGCGGCACCGAGGCGGACCCCTTCCCCGCACCCGGCATGAGCGGCAGCGAGATTCGGGTGCTGGGCTATCGCGGCATGAAGGAATACGAGCTCGCCTTCGACGGCTTCGAGGTGAAGGCCGAGAACCTGCTGGGCGGCGTCGAGGGGCAGGGCTTCAAGCAGCTCATGGCGACCTTCGAATCGGCGCGCATCCAGACCGCGGCGCGCGCCGTCGGCGTGGCGCAGAACGCGCTGGAGCTCGGCCTCTCCTACGCCCGGGAGCGCATCCAGTTCGGCAAGCCGATCTACGCCTTCCCGCGCGTCGCCGGCAAGCTCGCCTGGATGGCGGTCGAGACGATGGTCGCGCGGCAGCTCACCTGGTACGCGGCGCGGCAGAAGGATTCGGCGAAACGCTGCGACATCGAGGCCGGCATGGCGAAGCTGCTCGCCGCCCGCGTCGCCTGGGCGAACGCCGACAACGGCCTGCAGATCCACGGCGGCAACGGCTACGCGGAGGAGTACCCGATCTCCCGCCTGCTCTGCGACGCCCGCATCCTCAACATCTTCGAGGGCGCCGCCGAGATCCAGGCCCAGGTCATCGCCCGCGGGCTGCTGTCGGGACGGAACTGAGCGGAAGCGCGGACTCCGAATCGGTTCGATGACCGGAATAGGTCGGCGGGCTCGCGCCGCCGCGATTCCGAAGCACCGCAACGGAACCGGCCGACGCGCCCCTCGATCAAACGACGGCGGCGGGGCGTTCTTCGGTCATTTCCCGCGGCCGGAGCGCCGCAAACGGTGGCCCGCCACCTTGGCGCGATTGCCGCAGAGCTCCATGCTGCACCAGCGCCGCGTATGATTCTTGCTCGTGTCATAGAAGTAGATCCGACAGCGTTCGTTGGCACAGCGCCGCAGGAATCTCGGATCGGCCGTGGCCATGAAGCGCGCGAAATCCTCGGCGACCCGAGCCAGGACGTCGCGCGGCCCGGGTCCCGTCGGCGTTAGCCCGATTCCCCACGCCCCATCCGCTCGCCTCAGCGAGAGAACGATCGGGTACTCGCCCAGGATCTTGTTGACGCGATCTACAAGTGGCGAGCTGGGTGGCCGCCCCCTGGTCAGATCGCCGGCCGCCTTGCGCAGTTCGGCACGCAGCGAAAGCGCCTCGTTCAGGATCGCGGTTCGCTGAGACTGATCGAGGCCGGCGCCGTCGGATCCCTGGTCTTCGTTGCCGCCGAGGAGAGCGGCTTCGCGCCCCCACCGCATGAGTGCATCGAAATCCGTCAACAGCTCAACCCGCTCGTCGCCGATGCCGATCTCCGTATTCACGAAGTCGAGCCAGGCGGCGTTGCCGAGAAACAGGAACGGAACCGTCATCATGCCTCCATCGCGCTCGCCCAAGATGTAACCGTCAATACGCCTCTTGACAAGTTACTCTGCTGGTGTAACCGTTCATATGACATATGAACGGTTACACGCGCCCACGACAACGCGCGGCGAAAGATGGGAGAGTTCAATGTGGCCAGATAACTCCGGACGGAGCCCGCGCACGCACCGCTTGGCGTCCGAGCGTCTTGCACCTGCCGCGAACGTCACATCGTTCTCGGCGCCCGCCGGAACCGCCGCTTCCGAAAGCGTCACCTACAAGACGGCGGACATTGACGGACTCGGGATCTTCTATCGGGAGGCGGGCCCACCAAGCGCACCGACCGTGCTGCTGCTGCACGGCTTTCCGAGCTCCTCGCACATGTTCCGCGACCTCATCCCGAAACTGGCGGGCAAGTACCATGTGGTCGCGCCCGACTACCCGGGATATGGCTTCAGCGATGCGCCGCCGATCGACCGGTTCGCCTACAGCTTCGAGCGCCTGGCCGAGGTGATCGAGCGATTCACGGAGGAACTCGGCCTCACCCGTTACAGCCTCTACATGCAGGATTTCGGCGGGCCGGTGGGCTTCCGCCTGGCGACCCGACACCCTGACCGGGTCGAGGCGCTTATCATCCAGAATGCCGTCGCCCATGCCGAGGGGCTCTCCGAAGGGTTCGATCCGGCCCGGGCGTTCTGGAAGAATCGGAATCCCGAAACCGAGAAACCCATGCGCGCGCTCCTCTCGATCGAGATGACGCGATTTCAATACCTGCACGGGGCCGGCAGGCCGGACCGGATCAGCCCCGACAGCTGGACGCTGGACCAGGCCCTGCTCGACCGCCCGGGCAATGGCGAGATTCAGCTCGCCATGCTTTACGACTATCGGAACAACCCGCCTCGCTATCCGGACTGGCAAGCGTATCTGCGCGAGCGGCGGCCGCCCACGTTGATCGTCTGGGGCGCGAACGACCCGTTCTTCACGGTCGCCGGCGCCAATGCCTACAAGCGCGATGTGCCGGACGCGGAGCTGCACGTCTTCGACGGAGGCCATTTCCTCCTCGAGGAGTACTCGGCGGAGGTGGCGGCTCTCATCACGGATTTCCTCGGGAGGCACCTCTCAGACCGCGTCGAGTAGCCGCCTCCGCGATTCCTGGTCGGGCGGCGTGTCCGGCGCGCCGCCCGACGCCCCTTGGCCGGCAAGGCGAACGGTTTGGATCTCAGCGCCGCGCCGGCCGGATAACCTCGGCCCGATCGGCAAATGGTAGCGCCCGGTGAACCTCTCCGGCTAAACTGCCCGAATGAACTTTTCTCTGGCGGCCGGTCCAGGCCGCGCTATATCGTAGCGAATGGGCATTCTCTTCACCCTCGTCATCGTCGCGATGCTCGCGACGCTCGGTGTTCTCGTCCTCGGCGTCTTCAGCATGGCCCGTGGCGGGGAGTTCAACCGCCGCAACAGCAATCGGCTGATGCGCATGCGCGTCATCCTCCAGGGAGCAGCGATCGCCCTGTTCGTTCTGTTCCTGCTGCTGTCGCAGCACTGACCGCTTCCGAGGAGATTGGCCCGGGCCATGGTCCAGCTCACCCGCATCTATACGCGCGGCGGCGACAAGGGGAAGACGTCGCTCGGCACCGGCAAGCGGGTGCCGAAGCACGATCCGCGCGTCGCCGCCTACGGCACGGTCGATGAGGCCAACGCCGTCATCGGCATCGCCCGGCTCCACACCGCGGACAGCGCCGAGGCCGACGCGATGCTCGCCCGCATCCAGAACGACCTGTTCGACCTCGGCGCCGACCTCTGCACGCCGGAGAAGGCGGACGAAGATGAAACGGAAAGCGCCGCCGCGCTCCGCATCGTCGCCGCCCAGGTCGAGCGGCTGGAGCGCGAGATCGACGCGATGAACGCGACGCTGCAGCCGCTCAATTCCTTCGTCCTGCCCGGCGGGACCGCCGCGGCCGCCCATCTCCACCTCGCCCGGACCGTCGTCCGCCGCGCCGAGCGGGAGATCACGGCCCTGGCCGCGCGCGAGCCCGTGAACCCTTTCGCGATCCGCTATGTCAACCGACTGTCGGACCACCTGTTCGTCCTGGCGCGCAAGCTCAACGACGACGGCCGCGCGGACGTGCTGTGGGAGCCCGGCGCCAACCGCTGAACCCCTTAGTTTGACTGCGGTTTCGCGGCGTTGACACATCCTGGTCATCTACCTATTGTGCGACCGCACAATGACACGAACCGGACGGTGCCCGGGACTTCGGCGGCGCCTTTGGCGGCGCCCCGGCCAGGGCTTGCGGGGGATTTTTCGGGAGCCGTCCACCAAGGAGATCCAGGCAGGTTAGCAGATGAAGGTTCTCGTCGGGGTTAAGCGGGTTGTTGACGCGAACGTGAAGGTTCGCG
>CAZKCM010000138.1:0-6280 GCA_964551315.1 uncultured Rhodospirillaceae bacterium
TCGCTCGCAAACGAACGGCGGCTCCCCCGCGGGAGCCGCCGCCTTTTATGCTCGGGCGGCCGGCAGCGCGTTGGGGAAGGTCAGGCGATGCCGGGGATCTGCTGCCGCAGCCAAGCCGCGTATTCCGCGATCAGGAACAGACCACGGGTCGCCTGAAGATCACCCCCCAGCCGGTCCGCGAACGCCGCGTCGACATCCAGCTCCAGAACCCGCCGCATGTCCGAGCGCAGCGCCCCGATGCGCGCCAGCATGTAGGCGCGCTGGCGCGCCCCGGCGAGGTTGGCGAGGCTCCATATGTAACGGTCGCGCGACAGGCTGCGCGTGACCCGTGCGGCCCAGCCCGGGCCCATCACGCCGTCGGCCAGCGCATAGGGCATCCGCCGCAGGAAACCGGCAAGCTGGTAGCGGAGATTGGGCGTGATCGGCACCGCCTCTTCCGAATGCGGAATGCGGGCAAGCGCCGGATAGGACTTCGCGAGAAACTTCCGGAACAGCGACCGCCCGTCGAGCCCGACGGGCGGGACAGACATCCAAAGGGCGAACAGCTCGCGGTCGTAGTAGGGCGCGATCGTGTCGAACCGGGCGCCGAGCATCGGAAAGTGCGAGCCCACATAGCGCCGCTGCTTGTGCTCGAAGTCCCAGATGAGATAGGCCTGATGGGGCGTGCAGCCATCCGGCAGGTTCGCCCGGATCTCCTCGCGCACGGCCTCCGTCGGGGCGGCCTCGTGAAACAGACCGGCAAAATCCACGGGCGCAGCCCCGCCGTTGAATCGCATCACCCCGTCGGCGACCGTATCGAGCGTCTCGTACTCCCGCGGCGTCAGGTGCCGAAGGTGATTGCCGGCCAGCGGATCCCCGGCAAACCCGTGCAGGATCGGCGTGCCCACCGGACACTCGATCGCAAAGAGATTCGCGATCAGGCTGGTCGCGAGATCGGCGGTGCATTCGACGGTTCCGAGATGGAACGGCAGCCGCTGGATCGAGCCGTCGGTGGGGTAAGGAAGGATGGCCAGGGGGATCCCCAGAACCTTGGCGGTCGCCTTGGCGCTCTGGATCTCGGGATGATAGCTGCGCCCGAAGGAGAAGGCCTTGACGGGAAGTCCGGCCTCGACCGCGGCAGCCGCGAGCAGACGGGAATCGAACCCGCCGGAGAGCGAGACCGCGATCGGCCCCGAAAGGCCGTCGGTCTTCTCTGCGAGGGACCGCATCAGCACCTGCTCGAGGCGCGCGATGGCGTCATCGGCGAACAGCAGTCCGTCTACGGGCGGCGCCTTGACACGGCGCGCCCTTGTCACTCTCAGCCCGGCCGACGGCTCCCAGAAATAGCACCCGCCGGAAACCGACCGCCGGATCCGCTGGTGCAGCGTGCGGTCGGCCATCGGCGCCCGGAACATCATCAGCTGGTAGGCGGCAACCGGATCGACGGGCCGCGCCAGTTCGGGAAAGACGTTGAGGATGTCGAGAACGCGCGACGCGATGAGCGTTCCCCGGGGCAGCTGCGCCAGGTAGAAGGGCTTGAGCCCGATCGGGTCGCTCTCGATGCAGAGCGATTCGTCGGTTGCTTCGACCAAGTTGTAGAACTGGGCCTCGCGCTCCGCCATCGCGTGCCACGCCGCCCAATCTCCCCGGGTCCCCGCCGAGTCCCCCCCGGTTGCCGGCAAAAAGCGCCGGCCCGAGGCCGCCGTGCCGGGAAAGACGTCCAGGATCACCGCGCCGGGGGACGCCGTCCCGGTCCGGCCACCCGATGCCCCCGATGCGGGGCCGCAGGCAAGGAGGAACGGGCGGCGGCGGCGCAGCGCGTAGCCGAGCCGCGTCGCCGTCTCGGCGATACGCTCCTCCTCCCCGTCGTCGCGCGGCCGCGTCGACGCCGGCAGATAGATGAGGAATCCGCTCACGATGTCGAGCGCGCGCGCGGGCACCGCCGACGCGCGCTGCGGATGGCGAGTCATGTCTGTCATGCTGGTCCTACCTGCGGATCCTCGCGCCATCGGCAGCAGGCCGAGACAGGAGCGTCATCTGCCGGGTCGACGTTCCGCCGGCCCGCTGCGGATTTCCGCCCTCTGCGGGGAAGCCGCCGCCGGACCGGTATGTTGCCCGGGCAACTCCTACAACACGAAATCGGTGGCTCGCAAGGTGTCGGTCCCGAGAAGCTGAATCTCGAAATCCGCCGCCCCGTTGCCGTCCAGGTCGCCCTGAACGATCCCGTCCGAACAGCGCAACGTTCCCCCGACGGAATCGAACGCGTCCGCCCCGACGAACCGGAACGGCTGGTCACCGGTCAGGCCGGGCTCGGCGTCGATTGCGGAGAGGTCGATCACGTCGCCCTCGGCCGGAGCGAAGTCGGTGATCATGTCCCGCGCCGGCCCCGTTCCGCATGCGGCGATGTCGCCGAACGCAAAGCGGTCGGCACCCGGGCCGCCGGCAAGGCGGTCTGTCCCGGGCCCGCCGACCAGCAGATCGTCGCCGGGCCCGCCGAACAGGCGATCATCCCCGTCGCCGCCGTACAGCATGTCGGGTCCGGGCCCGGCGAACACCGCGTCGTCACCGGCCAGGGCAAGAATCTTGTCGGACCGCCCGGTGCCGGTCAGCGTGTCATCACCCGCGCTGGCACCGGTCGGCACCTCGACCGTCCAGTGCACGGTCTGCTGAAGCGCGTCGCGATCGGCCCCCACCCAATCCGTGGGATCATAGGCGAAGGCGGTCACCTCGTAAGTGCCGAGCCCGAATCCATTGTCGGACAAGTCGAATATATTGTTGCTCCCCTCCGCGACGACGGTCCCGTCAACGGACCAGCGGACCTCGATCACCGCCGGATCGACGACTTCCACGAACACCGAATCGCTCCCTGTGACCGTGTGGAGGTTCGGCGTGTGGGCGTCGATCGGATCGACCTTGTCGTAGATCTCCAGGATGATTTTCTCGCGCTGCGCCGCATCGAACGGCCGGCCCAAAGTCTCCATCTTCGTGTCCACGGACCTCCGGTCCGCGGAGGTATCGGTCTCGCTACCCGCGGCGGGCTCGTCATGTGCATCCGCCAAACCGGCGAAGGAGTGGCCGATCTCGTGCGCCGCGAGTTCGCCCGCGTTGGGGTTTCCGCCGGCGACGACCGAGTAGCGATCGCTGCCGCCGCCATATTTCGTGTCGTTGACCGTGACGAGGACCAGATCCGGCGTGATCCCCTCCCTGCCCGCAAGCGCGGCGTCAACGGCCGCGGCCGTCTTGGCCTCGTCGACATAGAGGAGCCGCTCGGTCACCCCGTCCCACGAATAGCTCGCATCGAGCGCGGTGTCCCGAAAGACGCCGGCGGCGGGATCATCCGCGCCGGAGTCCGTGGAAGTCAGATCCACCCGGTAGAGATTGAAGAAGTTCTCGTATCGCCCGAACGGCTCCGTAAGAGCTTCGCCCGAAAAGAGGTGCTGGGCGATGCCGGCGACGTGGTCCGCATAGGCTCCCTCGATCTCCGTGGATCGATAGCCGTCGCCGAGGAAGATCATGTTGACGCGATTCTCGGCCTTTCCGGTAACGTCGAGGTTTCTCAGGATCGGCATGCTCCTGTTCCCGGTCAGTTGATGCTCGATGATCGGCAACCCGGACGGCCGCACGCGGTGCCGATGCCGCGCGGAACGGCATCCGCTCCGCGCGATGGCGCCCTCGCTATGGTCTCGACCGCTGCGGCCATGTCGGGATTGTCCCCAATACGCGCCGACGCGGATCGGCGCCTCCCCGACGGCACAAGCTCGCCGTCGGGGAGGCGCCGCGCGTTAATCCGCATCAAGCGCGACCGGCAAACACCCGAGACGGCAAAGCGTTCCATGGCCGCCCCGTCCGTTGAGGGCCGGCCTTCTCAGAGGCCGGCATTCAGCCAGTCAAACATCTGCCGGAGTCCCGGCTTGTTCCGGATCGTGGCCTGCAGGATGCCCGCCTCAAGATAGGCCTCGAAGTCGGCGGAGAGGCCGCGCCTGACGAGCTCGTCACCGCCATGGGGTGCGGATGGGGCCTGCTGGCGGAACCGGTCCGGGGCGTGCAGATCGTCGATGGCACCCTCGTAGCTCGTCGCGGTCGTCCTCGCCGCTCGCGCCGGGCAGCGCCTTCCGCGCCCCGTGCCGCATTGAGCCCACTTTGGGATCGGGACTTGCGGCGCGCGCCGGCGCTATTCATGTCAATGTTCTCAGTATATCATCGCCATGATCGACCCGGTGGTCTCGGCGTGATCGCGGGGTGGTTTCCAGGAAAGTTTCGCGCCGATGGAGCGGAAGCTCGCCGCGATCCTGTCCGCCGACGTCGTGGGCTACAGCCGCCTCATGGGCGAGGACGAGGCCGGCACCTTCGCGCTGCTCAAGGCCCGCCGGAAGGAAATCTTTCAGCCCCTCGTCGCCCGGCATGGCGGCCGCATCGTCAAGCTCATGGGCGACGGCGCGCTCGTCGAGTTCGCCAGCGCGGTGGCCGCGGTCGAATGCGCGGTCGCCGTGCAACGGCGCCTGGCCGAGGCCAATGAGCGTCTGCCCGAGGGGCAGCGCATCGATGTGCGGATCGGCATCAATCTCGGCGATGTGATCGCCGAGGAAGGTGATCTGTTCGGCGACGGCGTCAACATCGCGGCGCGGATCGAGGCGCTGGCGGACCCCGGTGGCATCTGCGTTTCCGCGAAGGTCTACGAGGAGGTCGGCCCCAAGCTCGACCTCGTCTTCGAGGAGATCGGCGCGCACGCCCTGCACAACATCGCCAGACCGGTCCGCGTGTTCCGCATCCATCTGGCGGACCGGACCGCGCCCCGGAGGCCCGAAGCCACGCCTGTCCCGGTGAAGCCGTCGATCGTGGTGCTGCCTTTCACCAACATGAGCGGCGATCCCGAGCAGGAGTTCTTCGTCGACGGCCTGACCGAGGATGTCATCACCGAGCTGTCCCGCTTCCGAGAACTGTTTGTCATCTCCCGCAACTCGGCCTTCAAGTACAAGGGCCAGGCGGTCAACGTCCAGAAGGTCGCCGGAGAGCTCGGCGTGCAGTACGTGGTCGAGGGAAGCGTTCGCAAGGCCGGCAACCGCGTCCGCGTCACCGTTCAGCTGATCGACGCCGAGACGGACCGGCACCTATGGGCCGACCGCTACGACCGGCAGCTCGAGGACATCTTTGCCATTCAGGACGAAATGACCGCAGCGATCGTCTGCACGCTTCCCGGCCGGGTCGAGGCAGCGCTCCGCGATCGGGTCGGGCGCAAGACGACGCACAACATGGCCGCCTATGAGTGCGTGCTCACCGGCAAGGTCCTGCACCATCGCTCGACAAAAAGCGACAACGCCGAGGCGCTGCGCATGATCGAGCGCGCGATCGCACTGGACCCCGGCTACGCCCACGCCCATGCCTGGAAGGGCTGCATCCTGGGCCAGTCCTGGGTCTACGACTGGTGCGAGGATCGGGACGAAACCTGGGACAGGGTGGTGGAGTCGCTGCAAACGGCGCTGACGCTCGACGACAACGACAGCGACACGCACCGGATCCTGGCCGCCTTGAGCCTGGTGCGGATGGATCACGACAAGGCGACGCACCACCAGGAGCGGGCGCTGAGCCTGAACCCCAACAACGACCTCATCGTTGTCCAGCAGGGCGAACTCCTCACATGGCTCGGGCGGCCGGAAGAGGGGATCGACTGGATCGGGAAGGCGATGCGCCTCAACCCGTATCACCCGGAGCGCTTCTGGAACCACCTGGGCCGGGCCTATTTCGTAGCGCGCCGCTATCCCGATGTGATCCTGGCCTTCAGGCGCATCGCCGCGCCGGACCATCTGCACCACGCCTTCATGGCGGCGGCTTACGCCCAGATGGGCGAGGCAGCGGCGGCGCGGGATCACGCCCGGGCGGTGCTGGCGCGAGAGCCCGGATTCTCCGTCGAAGCCTACCTCTCGACCCTGCCCTACAAGCGAGACGGCGACCGGGCTCACCATCGCGAGGCCCTGCTGAAGGCCGGACTGCCGGCTTAGCTCGGCCGCCGAAGCCGCTCGCGCCCGCAATGCGTCTTCTTTTCGGGCCCGCGCTAATCCTGGGGGCCGGCGGCCTCGCGGAGCGACTCCTTGCGCTCGTTCAGCGTCTGGATATAGGCCACCAGGGCCCAGGCGGCGTCCTCGGTCAGCAGGCCGCCGAACGCCGGCATCCCTGCCGGGCGCCCCTGCACGATGGACATGTAGATGTTGCCGGCGCTGCCGCCATAGATCCAGAAGTCGTTGCTGAGCGCGGGCCCCATGCCGCCGCCGCCCAAGGAAGCGTGACAGCCATCGCAGTTCATCGA
>CAZKCM010000139.1:0-4126 GCA_964551315.1 uncultured Rhodospirillaceae bacterium
TAAACCGCCTCGGCTTCTGGCTGGGCGCCGGCGCGCAGTCGAACACCGACCAGGGTCCCGACCTGGCGCCGCCCGAATCGGACCTCGCCACGGCGCGGCACCTCGGACGGCGCGTCGCAGAGGCGACGCTTCAGTTCGCCCTCGGCCGCACCGCCCGCGGACGCGCCGCCTAGCCGTGCCCTTTCCATAGGGCCGCACGACACCCGCCCACCTGGCCCTCGGGAACGGCCCTCCTGCCGGCCCGAGGCCGTCAGGCGAGTTCCACGGGGGCGGCGCGCCGGGCCGCCAGGCGGGCCCGCGACAGCGACGCGGCGATCTCTGCGACGTGCCGCCCCTGGAAGCGCGCGCCATCGAGCTCATTGACGCTCGGCTGCCTGTACTTGCCGTCGTCCGTGACGGCAAGCGTGGTCGCCCCATAGGGAGAGCCGCCGGTGATCTCGTCCATGCGGGTCTGTCCCTTGAAGCTGTATGGCAGGCCGACAACCACCATCCCCAGATGCATCAGGGAGGCATGCATCGAGAGGAGCGTGTGCTCCTGTCCGCCGTGCTGGCTTTCGCTCGAGGTGAACGCGCTTCCGACCCGGCCGATCAGCGCATTCCGGGCCCAGAGTCCTCCGCACCGGTCGAGGAAGTTCTTCATCTGGGACGCCATATTGCCGAACCGCGTGGGCGTCCCGAAAATGATCGCGTCGTAGTCGCCTAGCTCGCCCACCGATGCGATCGGCGTATCGTCGGGCCGAAGCCCCGCCTCCCGCGCCGCCGCTTCGTCCATCAGCTCGGGCACCCGCTTGACGGAGACGGCGGCACCGGCCTGCCGCGCCCCCTCGGCCACCGCGGCAGCCATCGTGGCGATATGGCCGTAGGCCGAATAATAGAGCACGAGAACTTTGGTCATCGACAAGCTCCTGGTTCTTAAGCTTCAGGGACGCGCGGATGCGGATCACCGCGCAGCGGACGCAAGGACGGTCGGCGGACTTCGCCGCTGAATGCGCTGGCCGAGCCAGACGCTGCCGAGCACGACGACCATGCCGACGGCCTGCGCGGGGCTCAGACTCTGGTCGAGCACACCCCAGCCGAGAATGACGGCCGTCACCGGGCTGAGCAGGCCAAGGGGGGCGACCACCGACGGCTCGAGCCGCGCAATGCCGCGGAACCAGAGAATGTAGGTGAGCGCCGCCCCGATCAGCCCGAGATAGGCAAAGCCGAGGAGGTTGGCCGCGGTCAGCGGCGGCAAGGCCGGCTCCAGCCACAAGACGGCGGGAACCAGCAGAAGACCGCCCGCGGTCAGCTGCCAGGCCGAGAAGGTGAGCGGGGAGACGGGCGGCTGCCACCGGCGGCTGAGCACGGTGCCGCCCGCCATCGACACCGCACCGGCGAGGCCTGCGGCAATGCCGACGGGGTCGAGCGCGGCCTCCGGCGTCAGAACCAGAAGTGCGACTCCGCCCATCCCGGCGAGCGCCGCGACGACGGCAAGGACGCGCAAGGGCGATCCCAGCAGAGCGCGCGCGAGCAGGATCACGATCAAGGGTTGAACGGCGCCGACCGTCGCCGCCACGCCGCCAGGCAGACGGTAGGCGGCAACGAAGAGCATCCACCAGAAGACCGAGAAGTTGAGCGCGCCCAACACCAAGGCCCTGCCCCACCAGATCCCGCTCGGCAATCGCCGCACCAGCAGCAAGAGCAGAAGACCTGCCGGGAGCGCCCGCAGCATGGCCACCGTCAGGGGATAGCCGTCGGGCAGGAACTCCGTCGTCACCAGATAGGTGCTGCCCCAGATCGCCGGTGCGATCGCCGTCAGCAGCAGGTCGGCATTGCGTGCCATGAGTGGGTGCCTCGCGATTTATCTTGACGTCAAGATATCGCGAACTCTCTTGACGTCAAGATATTTCTGTGGCGTAGATCATGCGTGGACCGCATCGACGAGATTCTCGCCCAATGGCACCGGGAGCGGCCCGACCTCGATGTCCGGCCGATGGGCCTGATCGGCCGGCTGATGCGGGTTGCCCGCCACCTATCGCGCGAGATGGAGAAAACCTTTGCCGCTCATGGGCTGAATCGGGCGTGCTTCGACGTCCTTGCCACGCTGCGGCGCTCGGGCCCGCCTTACGCCCTGTCGCCGGGGGATCTCATGGCCGCCACGATGGTCACCTCCGGCACGGTCACGAACCGCGTGGACCAGCTCGAGAAGGCGGGCCTCGTCGTGCGTACCCCCAGCCCGGAGGACGGGCGCAGCGTCCTCATCTCCCTGACCGATAAGGGCTTCGCCGTCGCCGACGCCGCCGTCACCGCGCATGTCGAAACCCAGGCGCGATTGACCTCCATGCTGTCGAACGACGACTGGGCCGCGCTCGACGCGGTGCTCAGGCGCTATCTCACGGCGCTCGAAAAGCCGTCCTGAGCCGGCCCCCTTCGGGGGTCCTTCGGCCGTTCACGGCACGCCCCGCGACCGGATGGAGCCGCGGCCGTCCGTCTTCGATCAGGACGCTTCGCCCCGCGCCGCCGCTTCCAGCGCCGCGATGTCGAACTTCGTCATCCTGAGCATCGCCTCGGTGACGCGCCGGGCCTTGTCGCGGTCCGGATCGCTCATCAGTTCGCCGAGCCGCTTCGGCGTGATCTGCCAGCACAGACCCCAGCGGTCGCGGAGCCAGCCGCACTGCTCCACCGTGCCGCCCTCCTTCAGCGCGTCCCACAGGCGGTCGATCTCGGCCTGGTCGTCGCATTCGACCATGATCGAGAAGCTGTGGTTGAACGGATCGAGCGGGCCGGCCTCGATCGCCATGTAGCGCTGATCGCCGATCGTGAACGACGTGACCAAGACGCTGCCCGCGGGTCCGGCGGGTGTGTCGGCCGGGCTGGTCGTCGTCCACTCGATCGAGGAGCCGGGAATGAGCGAGGTATAGAAGCGGATGGCCGCCTCCATGTCCTTCTCGAACCAGAGATGCTGCGTGACTTTCGCCATGGCGGTCGTGCCTATGGCTTGCGCGGACCGACGAGTCCGAACGTGGCGCCCTGCGGATCGTCGGCAATGACGATGAAGCTGCCGCCGGGCACCTCGGCGGGGCCATGGCGGATCGCGCCGCCTTTGTTCATGACGGCCCGCGCAGCGGCCTCGATGTCCTCGACTCCGAAGTAGAAGGTCCAGGCCGGCGGCGGCCCGCCTGCTCTCCGGGTCATCATCGCGCCCAGCCTCTCGCCGTAATGCGTGATGAACTGGTAGTCGCCCATGTCGCCCATCGGCATGGCCTCGCCCTTCTCCCAGCCGAAGAGCCGGGTGTAGAAGGCGAGAGCCGCCGCCTGGTCGCTGGTCGCGAGCTCGTTCCAGTGGCAGTGGCCCGTCCTCGCCGGCGCGAAGGCGGTGCTCGTCCCGTCCACCGCGCCGCGCATCACGTAGAACGCGGCCCCTTGCGGATCCGAGACCATCGCGAAGCGGCCGACGCCCGGAATGTCGGTCGGCGGGACATGCTGCGCGCCGCCGGCCCGAACGATCTCGGCCGCCGTCGCGTCCACGTCGTCGACGCCGATATAGCCGAGCCACCCGGGACGCATGTCCGCGCAGGCGCCGTCCGCCGAGATCGCCATGAAGCCGCCGACATCCGCGTCACCGGTCCCGAAGATCCGATAGCCGCCGGCCGAACCGTCGGCCGACCGCACCCGCCAGCCGAGGACCGCGCCGTAGAAACCGGCGGCCGCATCGGCGTCGGACGTCATCAGCTGATACCAGATGAATTCGCCGTGACGATTGGTCATCTTGCACCCGTCAGACGTCGACGATCGGCACGAAGCCGCCGAAGATCATGCGCTTGCCGTCGAACGGCATCTGCTCGCCCATCGCCTTCATGCGCGGATCGGACATGATCTTCTTGTTCGCGGCGTCTCGAACCTCCTTCGACGGATACTCGATCCAGCTGAACACCACGACCTCGTCGTCCTTTGCCTTCACGGCACCCCGGAAGTCCGTGACCTTGCCCTCGGGGATGTCGTCGCCCCAGCATTCGACCACGCGGGTCGCCCCGAACTCCTTGAACAAAGGCGCGGCCTCGGCGGCGTGCTTGCGGTAAATCTCCTTGTTGGCGGCCGGCACGGCCGCCACGAAGCCTTCCACGTACTTCATCGTCATTCTCCCCTG
>CAZKCM010000139.1:4226-6160 GCA_964551315.1 uncultured Rhodospirillaceae bacterium
TACGTTGATATCAACGTATTTTGCGCAGGTCAATGTGAATCTCGTCCGAAGCCATGTTGGAGATGCGGCGAAACGGCCGCGTTTTCTTTGCGAATACTGGCAATTGAAGGAAATTCTCGACAATGCGCGATGGACCGCAAAGGCCCTCACGCATCGCCCCCGATGATCGAAAGCCGCCGAATCAGTCGCGCCCAAGCCCGCTGGCGTATTGCGGGATCTGAAACCTGCGGCGGTACTGGGCCGGCGAGAGGCCGGTCGTTCGCTTGAACAGCCTTCGAAAGAAGGCGGGGTCCTCGTACCCAACGCGCCATCCGATCTCGTCCACGGGGTCGTCGGTCCGTTCGAGCCGCCGCTTGGCGTCCTCGACCCGCAACCGCTGGACGTATTCGATCGGCGCGAAGCCGGTGGCCTTGGTGAAACGCCGTTTGAAGGTGCGCTCCGCCAGGCCGCAGTGGCGGATCACCTCTTCGACGGGGCTGCCGACGGAGAAGTTCGTTGCCAGCCATTCCTGGGCGCGGAGGATGACGGAGTCTCCATGTTGCTTCGGGCCCTCGAAAACGATGTAGGGAGCCAGGCCGTCATGGTGCCACTGCAGCGCGAAGGCACGAGCGATCGCCTGCGCCGCGGTCGCGCCGACGTAACGCGCGATCAGGTAAAGCACCAGATCGTGCCAGGTCATCGATGCCCCGGACGACACGAACTGCTGGCGCGGTCCGGAGACCACGAGGACGCGATCGGGATGGATGGGGACCAGCGGAAACGCCTCCCGAAAGGCGTCGGCGTAGCGCCAGTGCACGGTCGACTCGACGCCGTCGAACAGACCGGTTTCCGCCAGCAGGAACACCCCCGAGCAGGCCGAGCACAGGACGGCGCCGCCGTCATGCATGGCGCGCAGCCAGGCGACGAGCTCGGGATACCGGCCCCTCACCCATCGATTATCGTCGAGCAGGACCGACGGAACGATGACGATGTCGCTCGCCGCCACCTCGGCCGCGCCGCGATGCGCCTCGACCGGCATGCCGCTGGCAAGCGCAACCGCGCCGCGTTCTGCGCCGACGATCTCGACCTTGAACGGCGGGTCGCTGGGAAGGGCGCCGTCGGTGCCGGCAAACATCTTGAAAGAATTCATGACGTCGTAGATGCCGGTGAGCGTCGAGATCACCGCATCGGGAATGGCGACGAGGCTTACCTGCAGCGCTTTCTGGGCTTCGGCCATGAGGATCGGGCAGCCAATTCACCGGTAAGGCATGAATGAACCGGTTTTGGCGAATCTGCCACTCGCCCGCAATGCCCGCAACTGCCATGAGATCGCCCCTCTACTTCGCAAACGAAACGGAGGACATCTCGATGGCAATCGATCAGGACAAGCTCAACGGCGTGCTCGAGCGGGTGATCGGCGACCTCTCGTCCGGCTATGGCGGCATCATGGTCAGCCTCGGCAACAAGCTCGGCCTGTACAAGGCCATGGCCGGCGCCGGCCCGCTGAGCTCGCAGGAACTGGCCAGGCGGTCCGGCTGCGCCGAGCGCTATGTGCGCGAATGGCTGAACGCGCAGGCCGCCGGCGGTTACGTCGTCTACCACCCCCGGAGCGGCACCTACGAATTGACGCCGGAGCAGGCCTTCGTGCTGGCCGATGACACCAGCCCGGCCTTCATTCCGCCGGCGTGGCAGGTCGTCGCCTCCTTGTGGTTCGACGAAGACAAGGCGCTCAACGCCTTCAAGACGGGCGAGGGCGTGAGCTGGGGCGACCACGACGAGCGGCTGTATTGCGGCGTCGCCGCGTTCTACCGGAACGCCTATAGGGGCAGCCTGGTCCAGGAGTGGCTGCCGGCCCTCGACGGCATCACGGACAAGCTGCAGGCGGGCGGCAAGGTCGCCGATATCGGCTGCGGCCACGGCCATTCGACGGTTCTCATGGCGCAGGCCTTCCCCCG
>CAZKCM010000140.1:0-6039 GCA_964551315.1 uncultured Rhodospirillaceae bacterium
CCTGCTCGGACGCGAGGATGGCGCTCAGCAAGGGGTCTTCGCCGTAATATTCGAAATTCCTGCCGTTGCGCACCTCCCGGGTAAGGTTCATCCCGCCCGCGAGCATGATGTTGAAGCCCCGGATGCGCGCCTCGCGTGCGATCGCCACACCACCCTCTCGAGCGAGTTCAGGGTTGAAGCTCGAACCCACGACAATCGATGCCGGAAATGCCGTCGCCCCCTTGTCGTCCAGGCGATAGCCTGGGTTTGTCACACCCATGCTGGCATCGCTGCTCTGCAAATCCGGGATTCCGAGCCGCGGGATTCCGGGTGTCCAACCCGCACTCGGGTTCTCAAGATGTGCAACGCGCGGGTCCGGAGCGATGGCACCGCCGGCTACGGTGCCAAGAATACTGACGAGGAGCGAGAACCGCTCGTCGTCGGTCATCCTACGCTCGGTTTCCCGAGCCAGGACATCGGCTTCCGATGCTTGTGAAAATGCCTGCACGCTGCCGAAGACCAGCGGCAGCGCGGCGAGAGACGCCACAAACGCTCTCATGTCATCCTCCCCTTCGGGTCGCCTCAAGCTCGTCGATAGCCGTCGAGGCCCCCACGCTCGACATGCGGCGAGGATGAGAGAAAACGGAATGATAGGTTGATCCTCGCGCTCGCGCCACGAGATCGACCTACCCCGATCGTGGTACACCCTGCGAAAGAGCCGCTCACAGGGTGCCGGCCAAGGCCGGGCACGCCCTTTACGGGCTCCGGCTTGACGCACTAGCATTGCAACCGGCGGATGCGGGCCGCGCCTCACTGCTTGGGATGGACGCGATGGGCGGTCATGCGGGCTCGTTCTCGAGTGGCATCGTCCGCCGGCTCGCATCGCTTGGGTTGGCGGTCGCCGTGACCGGGTGCACGACCGCGGAGCTGCCGCGTTTGCCGCGGCCCCAGGCCGATCTGATCAAGGAGCGGCAGGCCTACGAGGCACGGGCCGAGGCGTTCGCGCGCGAGGTGGCCCGCCGCGGCGTCGCGCGGATCAAGGCAAGCTACGACGCCTACCTTGCCGGGCTGGCGCCCGCTCCGCCTGTCATCGACCTGCTGGTCCTTTCGGGCGGCGGGGATTGGGGCGCGTTCGGGGCCGGCGTTCTCAAGGGCTGGGGGCGCGTGTCCGGGCCGATGGCGCGTCCGGAGTTCGACGTGGTGACGGGCGTCAGCACGGGCGCGTTGATCGCGCCCTTCGCCTTCCTCGGCGACGATCGATCGATCGATCACATCGTGAGGCTCTATCGCAACCCGCGGGAGGACTGGTTCCGGCCGCGGGGCGTTCTCTCCTTTCTCACCGGCGGCGCGTCCTACGGCGACATCCCCGGGCTGGAGAAGGACATCCACGAGGCGCTCGACGAGACCATGCTGCGACGGCTGGTCGAGGCGGGCGCGGACGGCCGGCTGCTGGCCGTGAACACCTCGAACCTGGATTTCGGCGAGATGCGCGCCTGGGACCTTGTGGCCGAGGCCAGGCGCGCGCTCGAAACGGGCGAGGCGGACCGCGTTCACCGCATCCTCCTGGCCTCCACGGCCGTGCCCGGCGCGTTCCCCCCGCGCGAGATCGACGGCGGCCTCTACGTCGATGGCGCGCTGACCGGCAACATCCTCTATGGCGGATTTACGAGGATCGAAGACCATGCCGTGGCGCTCTGGACGCGCCTGTACCCGGGCACGCCGATGCCGAAGACCCGGTACTGGATCATCTTCAACAACCAGTTCCGCCCGCCGCCGGAGGTGGTGCAGCCGAACTGGAGCTCCGTCCTGCCGCGCAGCCTGGATACCTCCAGCCGCAGCGCGACGGTCAACGCGATGCGCCATCTCTTTGCGCTGGCCGAGGTCTGGCGGCTCGCCTACGATGCCGAGGTCGAGCTGCGCTACATCTCCGTGCCCGACGACTGGGTGCCGCCCAAGCCCGGTTTGTTCGACAAGGAGGTTATGAATGCCCTCGCCGATATGGGCGAGCGCATGGGCGCCGATCCCACGAGCTGGCGAACCGACCCACCGTAATGCGGACGCGATCCGCCGTCGCGCCTACCCGGCCGTCGTCGCCTTGATGGCCTTGACGCTCCCGGACGGGGCGAAGCGCCGCTTTGTCGGCGTCGCTCAACCGCCGTAGACGAGATAGGCGCCGGGCGGAACGTGGTGGTGAAGGATGTCGCACCGGCCCGGCGGCGGTTGCTGTCCCGGCGGGCGGTCCGGATACCAGACGCGGCAGGACCCCGGGGGCGGCATATGTCCCGGCGGCACCGCGGCGTGGCGCGCGGCGTAGGGCGGTGGGGCGACGGCCGCGCAGCCGGCGAGGGCCGTCAGCGCAAGCCCGAAGATCACGGTTCGCGTCGCCCGTCTCGCGCTTTCAGGCCGTGTCGGATGCATGCTCGACCCCATGCGTTCCGTCGCTCCGTATCGTCGCGCCGGAGCATAGAAGGGGCAGATGAACCCGCGATGAACATCGCAGCGAGGCTCCGACGGGCCCGTGCGGCAGGCGGCCCTAAAAGGACGAAACGATATGGATCGACGGAAATGAAAAGCGCCCGCACCCGTCGGCCGCTCGGCCGGGGTGCGGGCGCCGAAGGAAACGTCGTCCGCTAGCCGACGACGGTCAGGTTCTCGGCAGACTCCCTGCCGTTACTCGCGCGCTGAATCTCGAAGCTCAGCTTCTGACCTTCCCTCAGCGTCTGCATGCCCGCCCGCTCGACGGCCGAGATGTGCACGAACACATCCTTCGAGCCGCTCTCGGGCTGAATGAAGCCATACCCCTTCGTGGGATTGAACCATTTGACGGTGCCTGTCGGCATTACTCTCTCTCCGTAACGATCGAAACGAGCCGCGCCCGCGCCACGCAGCAACTTGGTCAACAATCAAGGTCGGGAGTCACGTGTCAGGCGCCGTGGCGCTCGGCTACGAGATGATCGGCCGGCCAATGGATTGTTGACCTTCAGTATGGAAGCATCACCAGGAGAACACAACGGATTTGTCCCGGCAGATGTCCGCGTCGGTCAGCCAAGGGACCGAAGAGCGGCCGCTTCGAGTCGAGAGGGGATGCTTTACCTTACGGGGCGGCGGGCCGGCCCGCCGCCCGCAGCTCGTGCAGCGCCCACAGAATCAGCGTCAGCACGACCACCGCGCCGGCCTGATGCGCGGCTGCCAGGGGGATCGGCACCACCAGCAGAAGGGTGGCGATCCCGAGCGATGCCTGGATCAGCACCATGCCTGTCAGAAGGGTCAGGGCGACCCCGGCATGGCCGGCCAGGGCCACTGCCCGCGCCCGGACCCAGAGCCAGAGCGTCGTGCTGACCAATGCAATCGCCAGGACGCGATGGATGAATTGCACGGTGCCCGGATTCTCGAACAGGTTGATCCAGACCGGCTCAAGGAACAGCGGGCCGTCGGGCAGGAGCCGCCCGTTCATCAGAGGGAAGGTGTTGTAGACCATGCCGGCGTTGAGCCCGGCGACGAAGCCGCCATAGAGCAGGGTGAGCCCGGTGAGGCCCGCCACGGCGAGGAGATGGCGACGCAGCCCGGCGGCGCCGGGGTCCGGCTGCGCGGCCGGCAGGGGCCGTATCAGCGTCAGCGCGATCCAGAAGATGTAAGCGTAGATCGCAAATGCGGCGGCAAGATGGGCGGCCAACCGGTACTGGCTGACGTCGGTCCGCTCCGACAGCCCGCTCTGGACCATGTACCAGCCAAGCAGTCCCTGCAGCCCGCCCAGCACGAACATGGCGACGAGGTGCGGCATCAGCGGGCGGCGGATGCGGCCGCGGACCAGGAAATAGAGGAAGGGGAGCGCGAAGACGACGCCGATCAGCCGGCCCCAGAGCCGGTGGATGTATTCCCACCAGAAGATGCCCTTGAACTCCTCCAGGGTCATGCCACGGTTGATGAGCTGGTATTCGGGGATTCGCTGGTACAGGTCGAAGACCCGCTGCCACTCGGCCTCGTTGAGCGGCGGAAGGATACCGGTCAGCGGCCGCCATTCGGTGATCGACAGGCCGGATTCTGTCAGCCGCGTGATGCCGCCGATGACGACCATCGCGAAGATCATGGCGCAACAGATGAGGAGCCAGACGGCGACCGGCCTGTCGCCGGTTGTGCTCGCCGACATGGCGACCGTCGTGGGGTGTGGGGTTTCGGCGGCAGAGGTCAAGGGTTTGCGACTCGCTTCCGTTCGTGAACCGCGTTTGCGTCGCCACGGCGCGGCGATGTGCGGCGACGGGCCCGGCTCATGGAATCAGGCGCCCCGGGGCGCCTGCAGGGAGCTAGGCGATCCGGGGCGGTTTTTAAAGAAGGCAAGCCGCCGCGGCAAGCCGGACCCGTGCGACCGAATCGCGCGGGAACGCCCCGGGCGGCGCTCAGTGAAGGGTGAAGTAGCCTCCGGGCAGGCGGAATTCCGCCGGCTTGATGAGCTGGGCCGACGCCACCTTGACCGAATGCAGCTTGCCGTCCAGCTTGCGGCTCCAGAAATCGAGGAACCGGCGCAGGACCGGGAAGTCGGGGGCCAGATCGAAATCCTGCCAGACATAGCTCTGCAGGAGGCCCGGATAGTCGGGCATGTGGTAGAGGATCTCCGCGGTCGTCAGACGATAATCCTTGAGCTGCTTCCCGAAATCGCTTTTCATATTCACCCCTCCGTTCCAGGCCGGACCGTAACCGGCCTCGCGTGGCATCGCTCTTTCGTAGTAGATTCCTCGGTATCGGGTAAAAAATCAATGAATAACAATAGCTTAGCAGCAAGCCCCCCGCACTGCTGCCAGACGCGTGGCCGGCGCTCTGGCCCGCTGCCCCTTGACAGAAAATTAGCCAGTCGCTAGATCGGCAGCACTCTATGCCGGTGAGTGCTAATCACGCTGACCAGCAGGACAGGCGCTTGTTCAACCCAGTAACGACGGAGGTTCTGCAATGAAGTTCCGACCGCTTCACGATCGCGTGCTCGTGCGCCGCGTCGAGCAGGAGGAGAAGACGGCCGGCGGGATCATCATTCCCGATACCGCCAAGGAGAAGCCGATGGAAGGCGAGGTCATCGCCGTCGGCGACGGCGCGCGGACTGAGGACGGCCGGATTCAGCCGCTCGACGTCAAGCCGGGCGACCGCATTCTGTTCGGCAAGTGGTCCGGCACCGAGGTCAAGATCGACGGCGAAGACCTGTTGATCATGAAAGAGTCGGACATCATGGGCGTAATCGAGGGCGGCAGCGCTCGGTCCAAGAAGAAGGCTGCCTAAGGAGGGCTCCAGAACATGGCTGCGAAGGACGTTAAGTTCAGCACCGACGCCCGCGAGAAGATGCTGCGCGGCGTTGACATCCTGGCGAATGCCGTGAAGGTGACGCTGGGTCCGAAGGGCCGGAACGTGGTCCTGGACAAGTCGTTTGGGGCGCCGCGGATCACCAAGGACGGGGTGACGGTGGCCAAGGAGATCGAGCTCGCCGACAAGTTCGAGAACATGGGCGCGCAGATGGTCCGCGAGGTCGCCAGCAAGACCAACGACCTGGCCGGCGACGGCACGACGACGGCGACGGTCCTGGCGCAGGCGATCGTGCGCGAGGGCGCCAAGGCGGTGGCCGCCGGCATGAACCCGATGGACCTGAAGCGGGGCATCGACCTGGCGGTCGACGCCGTCGTCGAGGACATCAAGAAGCGCTCGAAGAAGGTGTCGACCTCCGACGAGATCGCGCAGGTCGGGACGATCTCGGCGAACGGCGAGCGCGAGATCGGCGACATGATCGCCCAGGCGATGCAGAAGGTCGGCAACGAGGGGGTGATCACGGTCGAGGAGGCCAAGGGCCTGGAGACCGAGCTCGACGTCGTCGAGGGCATGCAGTTCGACCGCGGCTATCTGTCGCCCTACTTCATCACCAACGCCGAGAAGATGCAGGTCGAGCTGGAAGACCCCTACATCCTCCTGCACGAGAAGAAGCTGTCCGGCCTGCAGGCGATGCTGCCGCTGCTTGAGGCGGTGGTTCAGTCTGGGCGCCCGCTGCTGATCGTGGCGGAGGACGTCGAGGGCGAGGCGCTGGCGACG
>CAZKCM010000141.1:0-6017 GCA_964551315.1 uncultured Rhodospirillaceae bacterium
ACGGCGCGGAGCGGGTGACCAACGCGCTGCGCCGGGTGATGGAGCGGCAGCGCTAGGTCCGACCGCCGGCCTTTCGATTCACCTTTCCCGGCCGCGCGACATGCCAGCCGATGACGGCAATCAGCGCGCCGAGCCCGACCCACGACACGGCATCCCAGACGCCATCTCCGAGCAGCGCCGACAACAGGCCGACCACGCTGACCAGCGCGAGCAGCGCCGGGACGCCGAACACCTGCCCAAAGCGCATGCCGGCGGCGGACGGCCGTTTGCGGGTCATTCCGCCGCCCTGGGCGATGCCGCCGCCGCGGCGCTTCCGTCTCGACCTTCGATCGCAGCGATCCGCGTCTCGACCGACGTCTTCCGTCGCGCGAGCCAGAGATAGAGGCCGCTGCCGAGCATGACGATCGTGGCGACGTCGAGCAGCGCCCAGATGATCTTCATCGGCATGCCGCCGTAATCCCCGAAATGCAGCGGCAGCGACACCAGCAGCGCGGTCACGTACCACGGCATGGTGCGTATGTCGGTCAGCACCGCGGTCTCGGCATCGACCAGCGCGGGCGTGAGCAGCCGCTCGGTCAGCGGCGTCTCGCCGCGCATGAAGACGGCATAGTGATGGTTGCTCGAGAACAGCGAGCCGGGAAAGGCGACGAAAGCCGGCACCATGCCGGGGGCGGCCTCGCGCGCGGCGTCGACCGCAACGTCCAGGGAGGCGAGCTCGGTCACCGGCGGCTTGTCGCGATAGGGCGCCACCATGGCGGCGAGCTGGTCGGACCGCCAGGCCTGGATGACGAGATCGGCGCAGGTGGCGATGACGCCCGTCGCGCCGACGACCAGGACCCAGGTGACGGTGACGATGCCGATCAGGTTGTGCAGGTCGAGCCATCGCACGCGCCGGGACCGGTCGCCGCGGACCGTCCCAAACTCGAGCCGGCGCATGAACGGGCCATAGATGACGATGCCGGAAACGATCGACGCCACGAACAGCAAGCCCATGAACCCGAGGAACAGCTTGCCGGGCAGCCCGGCGAGCAGCTCGGCATGCAGCCTGTACAGGAAGAACATCATGCTGTCCTGCAGGTTTGGCGCTCCCAGCATCTCCGCCGTTCGCCCGTCGAGCACGAGCAGACGGTTGTCGTCCGGTGGCGCGGTCGGCGAGGCGGCCAGGCTCAGATAGACGATGTTCGGCTCCTCGGGGTCCCAGCTCACGAACTGGACGAACTCGCCCGGATACAGGCGCGTCGCGGTTTCGAGCAGATCGTCGAGCGGCGCCATCGGCGTGCCTTCGGGCAGGGCCGGCGGCGCGACCTCATTGCCGAGCAGATGCTCGATCTCATGATAGAAGATCAGCGGCAGGCCGGTCAGGCAGAGCAGCAGCAGGAACGCGGTACAGACGAGGCTGGTCCATTTGTGGACGCCGCACCACAGCCTGATGGTCTTGGTTCGGCGCATCGTCAAAACCTCATCTCGAGGCCGATGCCGAAGGTGCGCGGACGCAGCAGGACGGCGGAGTCGTCCGCTGGCGTCGCCCCCGGCTCAAGCAGAATCGGCTCTTCCGAGTCGAAGACGTTGTTGACGAAGGCGAACAGCCGCAGGCTGGTGACGTCGGTGGCGAGGGTGTAGCCGACCTGCGCGTTGGCGACGAAATAGGGGTCGGTCTCGCCGCGCGGATTGTTGTCGATGCTGGAGAAGTAGGCGTCCGAGAACCGCGCGTCGGCACCGAACTCCAGACCGCTTTCGTGCCGATAGATCACGCCGAAATCGGCGGTGAAGGCGGGCGACTGCGGCAGCTCGTTGCCTTCGATGCCCGAGCCGGCGAAGTCGGTGACCTCCGTCTTCAGCAAGCCGATGCCGCCGAAGAGCTCCAGGCCGGGCAGGGCCAGCCATCTCGCGCCGAACTCGGCGCCGTAGGTGACGGCCTCGTCCGCGTTGCGGATGACGACGGACCACTGAGCCGGATCAGGGTTGAGGTCGAAGGGGAGCTGCATGTCCTTGTAGTCGGAATAGAACAGGTTGCCGGTGAGGCTGAGCTTGCCGCCATAGAGGTCGGCGCGCGCATAGGCCTCGTAGGTCCAGACATATTCCGGGTCGAAGGTGTAGCTCTGGAACGGCGGTTCGTAGGTGAAGCCCGCGCCGCCGCCGTTGTAGCCCCGGGAGACGAGAGCGCCGACGGTGAGCTCGTCGGTCGCGTGCCAGGCGAGGCCGAGCTTGGGGAGGAAGGCGTTGTAGGTCTCGTCGAAGTCGATGGCGAAAGGGCCGGCCCCGCCGTCGCGGTCCCGGTGCTCCCGTTCGAACCGGCCGCCCAGGGTCACGTCGAGATCGTCGAAGACCGTCAGCGTCGCTTCGCCGAACAGCGCGGTGGTCGTCGTGCTGTCGTCGAAGGTTCCGCCGCCGAACAGGTCGATGGACTCGTCCTGCTCGGCGCTGAAGAGGTAGACGCCGCCCAATCCGCTCAGGCGCCCGTCGAGGCCGGAGAAGCGCAGGCGCGGCTCCGCGACGAGTTCGGTGCCGTCGATCGTCGCGTTGCCGTCGCCGGGAACGGCGCGCCGCTTGATGAGCAGATCGGTGGCCGAGAACGTACCTTCGAGAGCGACGCTCTCGCTGACGTCCCATGTCGCGTCGAGGATCCCGCTTGTCGCCCGCGGGTTGAACACGGGCATCTGGGGATAGGCCGTCTCGTGCTCGTCGAACGGGCGCGAAACGAGCTCCGTCTGCGGCGCGGAGTAGTCGGTGTGCGCGACGGTGACCAGGGCGGTGAAGCCTTCGAGGGCCGCTGGCTCCATCAGCAGCTTGCCACGCAGGGAGGTCGATTCGAAATCGCGCGGATCGTCCACGCCCGGGTAGCCCTCCAGATCGACGGAGCTTTCGCTGACCTTGCGATCGGCGGCGAAGCGGAACGCGAGCTGATCGTCGATGATCGGCCCCGAGATGAAGGCCGATGCCTGCCGCGTCTCCATGTTGCCCACGACGCCGCGGGCGCCGACCTCGTAGTCGTAGGTCGGATCCTTCGTCTTGACGACGACCGTGCCGGCGATGGCGTTGCGCCCCTGCAGGGTGCTTTGCGGACCGCGCAGCACCTCCACCTGCTCCGCATCCCACAGGGAGATATCGCCGAAGACCACCTCGTTGAAGCTCAACGGCCGCCCGTCGACCTGGACGTTGAGGCGCGGCCGGGTGCCGGCGAAGAACGCGTCGGCGCCCTGGCCCGGCCCGGTCCCATCGATGCCGCGCACGGTCGGCGCGAGATTGCTCGTTCCCGTCGCGACGACGTTCGGAACCCGCTCCAGAACGTCGTTCGTCGAATCGATTCGAGGGCGCGCCTCGATGGCTTCGGAATCGAACACGGCGACGCTGGTTGCCGTGTCCATGAGCGACCGGTCGATGCGCTCGCCCGTGACCGTGACGGGCGCGAGCGTGATGGCGCCCGAGGCGCTCTCCGCGACCTGCGGCCTTTCGAGGGTGACCGTCGTCGGGTTGGTGAACCGGTAGGTGAGGCCGGTGCCGGCCAGCAGCCGGCGCAACGCATCCTCCGGCGTGAAGGTGCCGGCGACGCCGGGCGAGGACAGGCCCCGCGCCAGCGTCGAATCGAAGAAAAGCTGGATTCCGGTTGCGTCGGAAAACGTCAGCAGCGCCGGGATGAGCGGCTGCGCCGGGATGTCGAACGGCTGACTCGCCGTCGCTTGCGTGACCTGGGCGGGGGCCGCCGCGAGCGGCGCCGCGCCGGCCGAGCACAGGGCCGCGGCGGCGAGCGCGGATCGGAGCAGAGGGTGGCGAGGGGGCCGGAGTCCCGGCCAACCGCCCCGGAAAGACCCGCTCCTCGTTCTGCTGACGCCACTTGCCTCCTGCTTCATCGGCCTTGCCTCCAAATCCCCTGTCTAGCGTTCGGTGAGATTGCAAAATTAAGAATGAGACGCAATTGCAGCCTCATTCTGTTCGACGGATGAAGGCGGCGCGGCCATTAGTGGGGAGTGAAAAAATCCGTCCGGGGCGAAGCGGCCGCCGGCGGCGGCCCGTTGCGGCTCACCCGGCCGGCGACAGGAAGACCAGGAAGTCGGTTGCCCGCGTGACTCGGATGGGCAGCGTGTCCGTGATCGTCCGCAGGGCGTCGTCGATCTGATGCGCGTTGAAGACCGCCGTCACGGGAATCGCTGCGATGCGGCCGTCGGTGATGAAGATGCGGCCGTGGCGGTAGCGCTCAAGCTCGGCGACGACGTCCCGCAATGGGGCGTCGCGAAAGATCAGGCGGTCGCGCCGCCAGGCCAGCACCGCGGCGAGATCGGCCCGGCCCACGGGTCCCAGCCCGCCGGGACCATACCGGACCTCGTTGCCCTGCGCGAGAGTCAGCGAGTTCCCGCCGACGGTGACGGCGACGGCGTGCCGGACGGCGGAGACGGTGACGCTTTCCGCCGATCGTTTCACATTGAAGCTGGTGCCGAGCGCGCGGACCACGCCGCCGCCGGCCTCGACCGTGAAGGGGCGGTCGGGCTCGGCCGCGACGGTGAAGAACGCCTCGCCCGCGTGCAGCCGGGTTCGGCGCGTGTCCTCGCCGAACGCGACCGAAAGGGCGGTGGCGCTGCCGAGCTCGGCCACGGAGCCGTCGGGGAGATGCACCGGGCGGCGTTCCGCGACCGCGGTCCGGTAATCGGCGAACAACCCCGGCCGCGTCAGCAGATAGCCGCCGGCCGCGGTGGCGACGGCGGCGACGGCCGCCGCGCGCATCCAGGCACGCCGGCTCAGCCGCCGATGGCCCGGGTCGGGGCGCGCCGCATCCGCGGGCGGCGCGAGGGCGCGCCCGCGGATCGCCGGCGCGACGACATCCGCCTGCGTCCAGACCTGCCGGGCCCTCGCCCAGGCGGATTCGTGCGCGGGGCTTCGGGAGAGCCAGGCGGCGAAGCGCCGCCGGTCCTCGTCCGTCGCGTCCTCGTCGCGCAGCAGGACGAGCCAGTGGAGGGCTTCCTCGATCAACGAATCAGGCGGGGGCAGCGGATCCGGTGGGTCTTTCTGCATGGCGTCTACCATTCGGCCCGCGTGTCAGCCCGCGTGAGCGCCGGCGCGGTGAAACCGAATCGGCGCACCCCGCCCGCGCTCGAGGGCGAGCTGAGCCCGGCGATGACGTGCTCTTCATTGTGTAAGACGAACGAGCGCGGAAATGCCGTTACGACCCGTCGCCTTTTCCTTCGGTCGAGGCGCCCATCTCCCGCTCGAGCGTCGACAAGGCCTTCACCATGTGCACCATGACGGTGTTCTTGGAAATGCCAAGCCGATGCGCGACCTCGCCATAGGACAACCCGTCGAGCTTCACCAGGACAAAGACTTCGCGGCAACGCGGCGACAGGCCTTCGACCGCCCGCAGAAGCCGGTTCAGCTCGCCTCGATGAAGGGCCACGGCCTCCGGCCAGGGCGCCGGGTCGGGCACCGACGCGGCCGCCTTTTCGTCAACCTGGACTTCGATGCCCTGGCCGACATGGCGCAGATGATCGAGGGCGAGGTTCGACGCGATCCGGAAGAGATAGCCCGCCGGATTGGTCAGGGTGGCCACACCGCCGCTGGCGGCGCGGACCCAAGTCTCCTGGGTCAGGTCCTCGGCAAGCGTGGCGCTGCCCAGCCGGCGCGTCAGAAAGCGCGTCAGCGCTTCCCGCTGCTCGGTGAAGATAGACAGCAGCTTGTCATGTGCCTTGGACATCGCCTGCATGCGGCCTACGCGCCGCCCCGCCGCGCCAAGCGCCGACGGCCGCGCTTCCCCAGTCGGGCGACTGTAGAGTTGTTGAGAGCGATTCGCAACAAGGATGGAGAGGCCGCGACTTGCCGGCCTGCGGGCCGGCCGGGCTTCGGGGGCTACGGTGCAATTGGCCCCGCGCCTTGTCCGCGCCGGATACCAGATATAGGAAGAGGGGAAGACCGTTCGGTTGGTCTGCCCCCATGTTTCACCAACCGCGGCGATCGGCTATGATCATGGCTCCCACCCTGACCCACATCGCCCTCCATGTCCGCGACCTTCCCGCCTGCATCGAGTTCTACCG
>CAZKCM010000142.1:0-5977 GCA_964551315.1 uncultured Rhodospirillaceae bacterium
CCCTGCGCGTTGATCCTGCCACCGCCGGGATCGCCGCCGGTCGCGCCTGTCATGAACAGCCCGGCCCCAATCGTCGCGCGTGCCGCCGGCGGCGCGCTGCCGTTCTGAGACGTCTGAAACCGGATATGCCCACTCTCCATACCATTCGTCACCGTTGCGGCAACGCCTTCGATCGCTGCGTAAGCATGCCTGTTGCCGGCCGAGTCCTTTCCGACGAAGTGGACCGCCCCCAGGTCATCCAGGTTGGCCGGCGACGCGCTGTTCCGATGCATCTCCAGGACCGGCCCTTCCACCGCCCCCGAATCCGTGCTCTCAAGCGTTAGGGGGACGGTCGCCGCGATGCGCACGCTGCCATCCGCATCGATCGTCAGCAGCGTTTCCTTTGCGCTCCCGTCATCGTTTCTGGAGCGGATGATCAGGCTGCCGCCGTCGCTGACGATCTGGTAGATCTTCCTGTCCGCACCCGCCCCTTCGTCCTCCAGATGAAGAACGCCGGCCGTGCCACCGATCAGGTTCAGCCCGGCGTCACCGGCCGTCCTGATCGTCCGGCTGGCCGGATAGACGCTGGGGATCGACGGATTCCTCGCCCGCAAGATGCCGAGATAGATCGTAAGATTCTCGTTCACGAGAGATCCGGAATCCCACGCCACCTCGACGGTCGTGTCGGTGACGAAGCTGGAAGATTCGATGGTGCCGTAAATCGTTCCCGTCGTCGGTCCGACGGCCTTCACCCTCCGGCCGGGATGGTATTCTTCCGTAACGTCGGCACCGTTGATGGTGAACGTGGTGCCCGAAACGAAGGTGATCGCGTGCGCCCCCTCCCCATCGCCATAGATCACCCATTCCGCGTCGTTGTACCAGGACCGAATGTCGGCCTGGACCTGCCGCATGCCGTCGTTCACGGCGGACGGTGCCATGCCTTCGGGGAAAAGGGCGGTGTTGCTCGCCGGCGTCGGCGAGTAGTCATCGATGCCTGCCATGGCGGTCTTCTCCGGTTCCGAGAAAGGCGCTCGGGGGTACGGCCGGCGCCCGCGGCGCCGGATCGCTATTCAGAGGCTGAGCAAGCCGCCGAGGGCGGCGCCCACGACTCCTCCCCACGGCCCCCCAATGCTCTGGCCCAGGCCGTAGCCGGCCGTCGCCCCGCTGAGAAGGCCCGGGCTTCGGGTCTCAGTGGTCGTGGCCGTGCCGCCGTAGTCGCCCTGGATGAAGCCCATGTACTGGGCCAGCTTGTTCTGGGGTAGCTGCTGATAGAAGTTGAACCGCGCGATCTGGTCGTTGATGAGGTTCTGGGCCATCGCCTCGCGCGCCTGCCCGACCGCGGCGAGTTGGCCGATATCGACATAATCCTGCTGCGCCAGCCCGGGCGCCGCCATTGCCGCCTGCTGCATGTAGGCCCGCTCATCCCCATAGTTCCGATAAGCGAGGTCGGCGGCAACGGCGCCGAGCTGCTCCGCCAGGTTTTGCTGGGCGGTGCGGTGGGCCGCGCCGTACAGGCCGGAGCCATAGCGTCCCGCCGCCGAAAAGCTGCTGTCGAGTCCCGGCGCCACCGCCGTCTGGTAGTTGCGGACGATGCCGCGCGCTGCGTTGTCGATCGCGCCCTGCAGATAGGGGTTGGCGCCGAGATACGCGCCGGACAGCGTGTTGCCGACCTCCGCGTTCGCCGCCGCCGTGAGCGGCGAGCCGGACATCGCCCGCGCCGCCTGCGCGTTGAGGGCGAGTTCCGTCTCCGGCGCAAAGGACGCAACCGTCGAGTTCGGGAAATAGCTCGGCCCCGGGGCCACGTAGAGCCGCTCCGCCTCCCGGAAGATGTTCTCCAGATAGGGCTTCTGCCTTTCCCATGGTTCCGCGACCTGTCGTGTCGTTGTGCTTGGGCTGTTGCCGCCTGGCATGTTTCCCTCCAGCCATTCGTTCTCGGCGGTCAGCTCTGATCGCCGACCAGCGAGAGGTCCTTCTCCAACATCACATGCGTCCGCCGGAAACCCGGCAGGACCCGCTCCCAGCCCGGCCGGCCGCTGGCCTCGATCGCGTCGCAGCCTTGCGCCCGTGCCCATGTCTCAATCGTCGGCAGATGCTCGAGGCAGGCCTCGAGCGCATTGCCGGCGCTCAGGAACAGGTTGCATCGCCGCCGACGGGGATAGTCGATGATCTCCGTCACCAGGACCGCCTCGATGCCGTCGTCGCCGTCGCCGCCGATCGCAACCCACAGCTGCATCTGCGCCCTCAGAAGAGCGGCGAGAACGTCCGCGGGGGCATAGCGCCCGCCGGCATGGCTCAGGGCGCGATCGACGAAAGGGCGAATTCGCGGCCACAGGCCCCCGATCTTCTCCGACCGGACTCCCGTCAGGACCGTGGTCAACGCGAGACCGGGCCCGATCGGCCGCCGCTAGGGCCACCAGGGCCACTCGCCTTGCCGCCCACCGCGCCGCCGCTCCGGTCCACGCCGCGCGCCCCTATACCGCCGCGACCGCGCCCCGTATTGGTTTCGTTTGAATTGCTGCCGCGCCCGTTTCCGCCACCCCAGCTGCCGAGCCGCCAGACCTCAGGCCGGGGTAGTGGCTCTTCCGGAAGCCCGCGCGGCTGAAACCAGCTCGGAGCGGTCAAGAACGACGGGTCGATGGAGGGTATGGCGTAGGGCTGCAGGCGATAGGGGCCGAAGCGGTTCAGAAAGTGCTGCGCCGGATCGAGCCCGAAGCCCGCGCCGCCGTAAGCCCCGGCCAGTCCACGAAAGCTTTCGCTGGGAAGTCGTCCGAATAGCATGGGATGCTCCTGATCAGGACGGGTCAAGAATTGAAGACGCCAAGGGCATCATGGTCCGCGCGGGCCACCGCGCGGCGCGCGCCATTTGCGGCGCAGCGGCGCACGCGGTGGCCCGGCCCGCCGTGCCGCACGGCGGATCCGCGTCGCGAACGCGTTGGGTCTCGCGCGGCTCGCGCTATCCGATGATGGCGTAGCCGAAACGTCGATCTGGCTCGGCGCTGTCGGTGTGGCCGATGACGAAGCTGCCGTTGGTCCGGGCCGAGACATGCATGCGACCGGCTGCTTGCTCCGCCGCTGCGCTCGCGGTCAGCGGCATGAAGAGGATCATGCTGGTCGCGGTCGCCCGCGGATCGGTGACGGTCGTCGCGGGTTGGTTGGGGTCGAGGACCACCTCTCCGGTGCAGTTGAGCTTGCCGAGACCGATGCGGTTGACGATCGCCGCGACCTGCCGCGGATCGCCGCCGCCCGGCGGCAGACCGGGGAAGCTCCTCATCCTGGCCTCCGTCGAGAGTCCGGGTGCCGTCGCACGGTCATCGGCGCCCCTCCGGTTTGGCACTCACCTCGATGCCCTGAATGTGTTCCCAGGCCGCCCCGGCAGGCAGATGGATCCGGGCGCGATGATACCGCCCGGCCGATCGGACAAGGCATTCCCCGTCCGGGTTGAGGGCGGCCGCCGCACCCCAGACCACGCCATCGATGGTCCGGTTGCGTACGCCGAGCCGCACCGACGGCCCGCTGCCCGGCGAACCGGCGCCCTCGACAATCGGCCGGACGGAGGACACCACGGCGCGACGGTCTGGAAACAACTGCGCCTCCCCCGTTTCGATCGTGGCGGCAAGCGCGGGTCCCGTGAACAGGTTCATGCGATGCTGCGTGTCGAACGCCGAGAGCAGGATCAGCCCGCCAGTCCAGCTGCGTGAGTCGAGCGAAAACCCGAGCGCATCGAGGCTGCTCGAGACGCTGTCCAGACCGTCCAGCGTATAGGACGCCTCCGACAGCACGGGATAGACGATTTCCGCTTCGATCTCGGCTTCCGACCACCGCCCGATCGTCCAGTTGTAGATCAGCAGGCGGTTCGGCGTGCCGTTGACGCTTCCGCTCCCCGGATAGCACAGGATGTACAGCTTGTTGATCGGATCGATTGCGGCGCTGATTCGGTGCAGGTTCCCCTGATCGACGCTTCGCCAGAAAAACCGGTCCACCTTCTGGTCCCCGATCGGCTCGACCCGTTGTCCGCCGATCAAGGCATAGAACCCGTCATTGTCGAGGAAGAACGCGGTCGTCTCGAAATGGGCGATCGATCCTTCGGCGACGGCACCCCGGTTCCGTGCGATCTCGTCGAACTGGAACACCAGCGGCGCGCCGACATAGGTCATGCGCTTGATCGAACGCTCCTGAAAGACGATGCCGAACTCGCCGCCGACCAGGCCCTGCACCCATCCGCCGTCCGGCAGGGTCTGGAAATCGGCCTGCGTCGTCGGGGAGGGAGACCAGGTCTCCGGGTTGTTGATGCCGGACCAGTGAACGCGGCTCGGAAAGCCGCTGATCCGGCCGATGACGACGAAGTCGCGGACGATCGCCACGAAGCGGCCGAACGGCGGATTCCCGCCGAGCGCGGAAAAGGCGGCGCTGCTTCCAAGATCCCATTTCTGCGGCGCGTCCACCCCGTTGACGGCGATGACGAGATCGCCGAACTGGCCGAAGCTCCAGCCCCCGTCGGCCGGCGTCCCGTAGAGGCCGCCCTCGGCGCGGCTGACATCGGCCCAGCTTGTGCCGTCGAGATGATAGAGCCGGTCGGCATCGCCCGCGAAGTTGAACACGTTCGCTGCAAAATCCCGCGTGGCGAAAGCGCCCTGGCAACGCGCCGCAAGTGCGCCGCTGTAAGGGACGAGCCCGCTGAGCGGCCGATAGCTCCCCGACGCCGGGACGACATTCGTGGCGCGCGTCGCCCCTGGATTCCCGAGGTCGGGCAGGTCCGGGCGAAACTCTCCGATCGGGATCATGTCCAATTCCCCAGTGCCGCTGGAACTATGGTCCACGGATCGCTTGCGGGGCCCGGTTCCGCCCAAAGCCCCGAAACCTCCGGCGCCTCCATCCATTGAAAGATCGCTGCGCGGCCGGCTGCAGCCATTGCTGAATTGCCCGCAAGTGCAATCGCGGCATCCAGGTTGACCTGAACGCGTCCGACCGCGCTCGCCCCGCCGCTCCCGATCGGCAGCGCGGTTGCCGTCGCCGGTACGCCGGACGCGACAAGCCCGAGCTGCCCTGCGCTGGATGCACCGGTCACGAATACGGTCGCATCGAGATTGACCTGAACCGCGCCGACCGCGCCAACCCCGGAAGCACCGGAAGGCGCAGCGACACCGCCGCTGGCCGTCCCCTCCACCGCGTCGGCGACGACGGCGATCCGCGCAGTGAGATCGATGTCGGCGGACCGATACTCGATCTCCTTGAGCGCCGACAGCTTTGTGAAGCCCCAGGCCGGCGCGGCGATGCCGAAGTAAAACTCGTCGTCGTAGGATGACCCTGCTTCCTTGACCGTCTGCTCGTCCGCCGGGAAGGTGTCGCCGGGATCGCGGAACCACCACACCCCGACCGCATCGGCGTCGACCTCGGAACTCAGGTCGATGGTCTCGAATTGCCCGGCCTGCGACGGCGCGTGCAGCGTCAGATTCGTGACGAAGTTGGCGTTGGCGGTGATCCAGCCGAGCAGGAACAGATTAACGCAGCTTCCGCCGACCCGCGCCTCAAACTGCTTGTTCGCGTCGAGCTTGACGATCGCCAGCGTGTTGGTCTGCCCGAAGGCCCGCCAGTAATAGTCATCCGTCGATCCGACGGCCCGGATACAGATCTCCGGGTGCGTCGTGTTGCAGCCGTTGTCGAGCGCCAGCACCGCCCCGATCGGCGTGTCGCTGCCGACGTGAGTGCTGATGTCCACCGTCCGATAGGTGCCGTCCTCGGTCGGCGTGACCTCGACCTCGTTCACGAGGCCGTTGTACTCATCGGCCAGCAGATAGCCGATCAGATAAACCTCGAGCGACGTGCTCCCGCAGTTGACTTGAAAAATGCCGTCCTCATCGACCAGCACGACCTGGTAGGCCTGCCAGCCATTCGCCATGTTGCGGGTGCGCGTTGTCGTCGCACCCTTCGGCCGCACTCCGAACGCCCGCGCCGCCCCGGTCTGGTTGGCGATGTGCAGGATCGCGCCGCGGACGTTGCC
>CAZKCM010000143.1:0-5735 GCA_964551315.1 uncultured Rhodospirillaceae bacterium
TGAACTTCGGATTCTAAAATTCGCAATCATGAAATTTTCCGCGACAATTTCATGGCCGGGTGCTAGGATCGAACGGGTAGATTGCAAAGAGCTTGGTCATGGCCGCTCCTGCCAGAGAGAAGAATGCCGAAAGCAATGCGCCGCAACGCTCGCGGGTGCTGATCGGCAGTGAAATCCGCGATCTGCGCAAGGCCAAGGGCCTCAAGCTCGCCGAGCTTGCCGTCAGCATCGGCCGGTCCATCGGCTTCGTGAGCCAGATCGAGCGCGGCCTGTCCGAGGTTTCCGTGCAGGATCTGCGGCGGATCGCGACCACCCTCGGTGTCCCGCTCAGCTGGTTCTTCCTGCATGAGGACATCCCTGAGGAAGAGCGAGGCCACGTCGTGCGCGCGGTCAACCGGCGCAGTCTCGGGAGCGCGGAGGCGGGGCTGACGGAGGAGCTCCTGTCGCCGGATCTGGGCGGGGAGTTCGAGCTCGTCCTCAGCACCTTCGAGCCGGGCGCGGAACTGCCCGAGGCGGCGCGGCGCGACACCGACGAGGCGGGCTACCTCGTCTCGGGCGAACTCGAACTCTGGATCGGGGAGCGGCGGTTCCATCTGGCGGCCGGCGACAGTTTCCGCATTCGCCGCGAGCCGTTTCGTTGGCGCAATCCCGGCAAGGACAAAGCGGTGGTCGTCTGGGTTATCGCGCCGCCCGTTTACTAGCTGTGCGAGCATAGAGGACAAGGATGGCAGAGCTTCCCACCCACGCCCGCGTGGTCGTCATCGGCGGCGGCATCGCCGGCTGCAGTTCGCTCTATCATTTGGCGAAGATGGGATGGACGGACGCCGTACTGCTCGAGCGGAACGAGCTGACGTCGGGGTCCACCTGGCATGCCGCCGGCAATTGTCCGAATTTCTCGGGCAGCTGGAGCATCATGAAGCTCCAGCGCTACTCGACGCAGCTCTATCGGCGGCTGGGCGCCGAGGTCGACTATCCCATCAACTACCACGTCACGGGCGCGATCCGGCTTGCGCAGAGCCGGGCGCGGATGGAGGAGTTCCGTCACGTCACGGCGATGGCGCGCCAGCAGGGCATCGCCTTCGAGATGCTGACCCCCGCGGAGATCAGAGACCGATATCCCTTTATCGAGCTGCATGACCTCGAGGGCGGCCAGTGGGACCCCGATGACGGCGACATCGACCCGGCGCAGCTGACCCAGGCGCTCGCCAAGGGGGCGCGCGATCTCGGCGCGAGGATCGTCCGCTTCTGCCCGGTCACGGCGATCCGGCGGCTGCCGAGCGGGGAGTGGCGTGTCGAGACCGCCAGGGGCGCCATAACGGCCGAGGTGGTGGTCAATGCAGCCGGCTACCGGGCCGCCGAAATTGGCGCGATGGTCGGCCGCGACGTGCCCTGCGTCGCCATGTCCCACCAGTACCTCGTTACGGAGCAGATCCCGGAGCTCGCGGGCCGCGACGGCAAGCTGCCGCTGCTGCGCGACCCGGACGACAGCTACTACCTGCGTCAGGAGCGGGACGGGCTCATCCTGGGGCCTTACGAGCGCAATGCCAGGGCCCACTGGCTCGACGGGCTGCCGGAAGACTTCTCGTTCCAGCTTTTCCCGGACGATCTCGATCGGCTCACCTGGCATATCGAGGCGGCGATCAGGCGCGTGCCGATCCTCGGTTCGGTCGGCATCCAGAAGGTGATCAACGGGCCGATCCCCTACACGCCGGACGGCAACCCGTTGATCGGTCCGGCACCGGGCCTTCGCAATTTCTACGAATGCTGCGTCTTCTCTTTCGGGATCGTGCAGGGCGGCGGCGCCGGCAAGGCGCTCGCCGAGTGGATCGTGGAGGGAGAGCCGGAATGGGACCTGTGGTCGCTCGACCCGCGGCGCTACACGGAACACGTCACGAAGAGCTATACCGCGGCCAAGGCGATCGAGCTTTACGAGCACGAATACGCGATCGGTTTTCCCTTCGAGGAGCGCCCGGCCGGCCGGCCGGCCAAGACGTCCCCGCTCTATGAGCGGCTCAAGGCCAAGGGCGCGATGTTCGGCGCACGCAACGGATGGGAGCGCGCGACATGGTTCCCGCGGAACGCGGATGAGGCGAGGCAGGACCTGACCTTTCATCGGCCGCACTGGTTCGACGCCGTCGCCGAGGAGTGCCGCGCGGTCGCCGAGCGCGTCGCCATTCTGGACATGCCGGGCTTCAGCAAGTTCGAAGTCTCCGGACCGAACGCGGCCGCCTGGCTCGACGGTCTGATCACGGGGGCCTTGCCGAAGATCGGGCGCGTCGCCCTCAGCTATTGCTGCACGCCCAAGGGCGGCGTCCTCACGGAGTTCACGATCACCCGTCTGGCTGAGGACCGGTTCTGGTTGATCGGCGCCGGGGCGGCCGAATGGCACGACCAGGACCTGCTCACCGCGCATCTGCCGGCGGACGGCAGCGTTCGGCTCACCAACCTGACCGCGCGCTACGGCACCTTGGTGGTCACGGGCCCGAAATCGCGCGATGTTCTGGTGAAAGTCACGTCGGCGGACCTGTCAACCGGCGCCTTTCCGTGGCTCTCGGCCCGGTGGATCGATCTGGGCTTCACCCGTGCGCTTGCGCTGCGCGTCTCCTATGTGGGCGAGCTCGGGTGGGAGCTTCACCTGCCCGTCGAGGCGCTGGTCGGCGCTTACGATGCGGTGTGGGCGGCCGGCCAGCCGTTCGGCATTCGCGACATCGGCATCTATGCGGTCGAGTCGCTCCGGCTCGAGAAGTGCTACCGCTCGTGGAAGCAGGATCTTGAGATCGGCTATTCACCGCTCGCCGCGTCGCTCGACCGCTTCGTCAGGCTCGACAAGTCGTCCTTCATCGGACGCGACGCGCTCCTGCGCGAGAAGCAGGCGGGGCCCGCATGGCGCTTCGTTCCGCTCCTCGTCAAAGCGGAAACGGCGGATGCTCCGTTCTGCGCACCGGTATTCGACGGCGATGATCGCGTGGGGATCGTGACCTCGGGCGGCTACGGCCATCGCATCGGGGCTTCGATCGCGCTCGCCTATGTGCGCACCGACCGCGCGGTCGAAGGGCAGGCGCTCACGATCGAGATCTTCGGCGATCGCGTCGAGGCGGTGGTCGCCCGCGAGCCGCTCTACGATCCCGACAACAGCCGCCTGCGGGCATAAGGACTCGAGGAAGACCTTCATGGACGAAACGTTTCCCACGCACGCTCGCGCGGTCATCATCGGCGGCGGCGTCGTTGGCTGTTCGGTGGCCTACCATCTGGCGCAGCTTGGCTGGACCGACGTCGTGTTGCTCGAGCGCAAGCAGCTGACGAGTGGCACCACCTGGCACGCCGCCGGCCTCATCGGGCAGCTTCGGGCCACCCTCAACCTGACGCGGCTGGCCAAGTATTCGGCCGAGCTCTATCTGCGGCTCGAGGCGGAAACGGGCGAGGCCACGGGATTCAAGCAGAACGGCTCGCTCGGCGTCGCCCTGACCAAGAACCGGCTCGAGGAGCTGAAGCGGGGCGCCTCCATGGCGAAGACCTTCGGTCTCGAGGTGCAGGTTCTGACGCCGGAGGAGTGCAAGGGGGTCTACCCGCTGCTCGACGCCCGCGACGTCGAGGGCGGCGTTTTCCTGCCGAAGGACGGTCAGGCCGATCCGGGGAACATCGCGCTGGCCCTGGCCAAGGGGGCGCGCTCAAAGGGCGTCAAGATCTTCGAGCACACGAAGGTGACGGGCATTCGCACGAAGGATGGCCGGGTCACGGGCGTCGTTACCGGGCGGGGCGAGATCGCGGCGGAGGTGGTGGTGAACTGCGGCGGCATGTGGGGGCGGGAGATCGGCCGCATGGCCGGGGTCAACGTGCCCCTGCACGCCTGCGAGCACTTCTACGTCGTGACCGAGCCGATCGAAGACCTGCCCCGTGATCTTCCGGTTCTCCGCGTGCCGGACGAGTGCACCTACTACAAGGAGGACGCCGGGAAGATCCTGCTCGGCTGCTTCGAGCCCGAGGCGAAGCCGTGGGGCGGGGAGGGCATCCCGGAAGACTTCTGCTTCGACCAGCTGCCGGAGGACTTCGCGCATTTCGAGCCGATCCTCAACCGCGCCGTCGAACGCCTGCCGATCCTGGCGAAGGCCGGGATCCGCACCTTCTTCAACGGCCCCGAGAGCTTCACGCCGGACGGGCGCTACCTGCTCGGCGAGGCGCCGGAGCTCAAGAACTTCTTTGTCGCCTGCGGCTTCAATTCGATCGGCATCCAATCTGCGGGCGGGGCCGGGAAGGCGCTGGCGGAATGGATGGATGCGGGTGAGCCGCCCTTCGATCTCTGGGACGTCGATATCCGTCGCCTGCAGCCCTTTCAGGGCAACCGGAGATACCTCGAGATGCGCGTCTCCGAGACGCTCGGCCTACTGTATGCCGATCACTTCCCCTACCGGCAATACGCCACGGCACGGGGCCTGCGGCAGTCGCCGCTGCACGAGCGCCTGGCCGAGCGCGGCGCCTGCTTCGGCGAGACCGCCGGCTGGGAGCGGGCGAACTGGTTCGCGCCGCCGGGCGTCGAGCCCGTCTATGAATACGGCTGGGGCCGCCAGAACTGGTTCCCCTACTCGGCCGCGGAGCATCGCGCGGTGCGGTCGTCCGTCGGGCTGTTCGACATGAGCTCCTTCGCCAAGTTCAGGGTCGAGGGCCCGGACGCGGAGGCCGTGCTGCAGCGCATCTGCGCCAATGACGTCGCGGTGGAGCCCGGCCGCATCGTCTACACGCAATGGCTCAACCACCGGGGCGGCATCGAGGCGGATCTGACCGTCACGCGCCTCGCCGAGGACTCCTTCCTGGTCGTCACCGCGGCCGCGTCGGCCACCCGCGACCTTGCGTGGCTCAAGCGCCATATCCCGGCGGAGGCGCGCTGCGCCGTCGTCGACGTGACGAGCGCGGAAGCGGTCCTGTGCGTCATGGGGCCGAACGCGCGCGCCTTGCTGCAGCCGCTGGTCGACACCGATCTGTCGAACGCCGCCTTCCCCTTCGGGACGGCCAAGGCGATCGAACTCGGCCCGGTCATCGCGCGCGCCCATCGCGTCACCTATGTCGGCGAACTCGGCTGGGAACTGTACGTGCCGAGCGAGATGGCGCGGGCCGCGTTCGACGCGATCCTGGCGGCGGGCGACGCCCATGGGCTGACGCTGTGCGGCTTGCATGCCCTCGATTCCTGCCGCATCGAGAAGGCCTATCGCCATTTCGGCCACGACGTCACGGACGAGGACCACGTGCTGGAGGCCGGGCTCGGCTTTGCGGTGAAGGTCGACAAGCCGCAATCGCGCTTCGGGGCCTTCATCGGTCGCGAAGCGGTGCTGCGCAAGCGCGACACCGGCGTCACCCGCCGGCTGCTGCAGTTCAAGCTCAAGCGTCCGGAGCCGATGCTCTACCACAACGAGCCGATCTGGCGCGGCGATCGCATCGTGGGGCGAGTAACCTCCGGCAATTACGGACATCATCTGGGCGCGGCGATCGGCCTGGGCTATGTTGCCTGCGCGCCGGGCGACGGACCGGAGGAACTGGGCGGCTCCGATTACGAAATCGAGATCGCCGGCGAACGCTTCGCGGCGGAGGCGAGTCTGAAGCCGTTTTACGATCCGCAGGGATCGCGGGTCCGGATGTAAGGGGGGAGATCGATCCGCATGGTCTGTGCATATGACGAATTGAGGTGCGCATGAAGGTTCTCGTCGGGGTTAAGCGGGTTGTTGACGCGAACGTGAAGGTTCGCG
>CAZKCM010000144.1:0-5449 GCA_964551315.1 uncultured Rhodospirillaceae bacterium
CAGGATTGCGACAGCCGCCCACAAGAATCTGGCCGGCCGAGACTCGGGCCGGCGGTCGCGGTTCGGGATCCCACGGCGCGCGGGGCCTATCGGAGCAACTCCCGGAAGAGTCGGACATACTCGGCGTGGACCGTGCCTGCCGAGTAGAATCGGCCAGCACGCTCCACCGCGGCGTGGCCGAGCCGGGCGCGGAGCGGCGGATCGTGGAGCAGGTCGGCGATGGTCGATTTGAGGCCGGTTAGATCCTCGCGTTCAACCAGGCGGCCGACCTGGTCCGTGACCAGATCGCTGACGCCGGGCGAAGCGGTCGTCACGATGGGAAGGCCGCAGGCCATCGCCTCGAGGATCGCGGTGGTCGCCGTCTCCTCGCCTTGGGACGGGAACACGAAAAGATCGGCTGCGCGCAGATAGGTCTCCACGTCGTCGACGCCCCCGGTCAGCCGGACATGTGGCTCCAGGCCGTGCTCGCGAACGTATCTTCGAATCTCCGGCGCACAGTTGTGCATGTCGTTGCCGTCGGGGCCGACAAGAAGGAGAAGGGGCGGATTGCCCTCGGCCGAAAACTCGCGCCAGATCCTGACCAGAAGCTGCGGGCCCTTCCAAGAGACCAGACGGCCGACGAAGACCGCGACCGGCCTGCCGTCGATCCCGAGCCGGCGTCTCACGGCTCGTTTCTCTTCTGCGGTGGCCGGCCGAAACCGCTCCGGATCGTAGACATTCGGGAGCAGTATGGCCTTGTTCGGGCTAACACCCGCCGCAAGGATCTCGTCGCGAACGTCGGTCGTGTTCGGAAGGAACAGGTCGGCCTTCTTCAGGACCGCGTTGCGTGACCGCAGCACCAGGGCCACGAGCAGGTGCGAATGGCTCAGGCCGTATTTCCGCAGCCTTCCGTCAAAGAAGGCGCCGGACATCTCGCCAACGTTGGCCGGTTTGAGGACCGTTTTCTTCCCAAGCAGCCGCGCGGCAATGACCGCCGGAATTCCGAGTGTGCGGAATCCGTCAACAAAGATGATATCGTAGTCGCGGCGCCGCCGAAGCAATTCGACCAGCGCGGTCAGCATCATCGGCCACCGTTGCAAGCCCGGCGTATCGGCCGCGGGTGAAACCCGAATGACCCGCGCCCCGAACAGTGTCTCCTCGCGCGCCGAGGACGCGGGGACACGGCTCGTTATCACGAGCAGGTCGAGGGATCGCGCGGCCAGCGATTCGGCCAAGAGCCGCCCCTGCGTCTCGATCCCGCCGATGTTGGGGTGGAAGGACTCCGCGAGATAGCAGAGGCGCGGACCGGCAGCGCCATCCGCGATTGCGTCTCGAGCTTGCCGCTGCGGCCGATCGTCCCGCCGCCAAGCTACCTGCTTCGGCATTACGTACCTGTCGCCAATTCGAGGAGGCGCTCCGGCGAGCGCCCTCCCGGCCGGAGATCACGGTGCCACCGTCAACAGCGCCTGCATGACGAAGTTCCGTTCCAATCGACGGATAGGGTGGCGGCGGTATCCCGGTCCGAAAAAATCTGGCTCGGCAACGCGCGGCGTCTCACGGGTTTGGCTTCGACCAGTGCGTCAGATCCCGGCCGAGAAGCGCACCGAGACGCGCCACTTCCGGAGCGAGTTCGGCGGCTAAACGCGCGCGGAGTTCCGGTCGCATCGGTGGACGGGCCGCCTTTCGCCACAGCATTTGATACCGTAGGCGCCAGAACAGCCAATGTCGGACCGGCTCAGGGAAGCCCTTGCCGACCACATTGCGGAAGCGTCGGGGGATGCTCTTGTCGATCTGCACGAGCAGTTTCGATCTTATCGCCCTCGGCTCGTTGACTTGCCGGAACGTTGGCGAGAAGGCTTCGTCCACGCCAAGGAACGACAGGGTCTCGCGGTAGACCGCCCGGACGTCCGCCTTGAGATCATCGTGAATGATGACCTTGACATTCTCACGCCCGAATACGTCGAAGTACCGTTCGACCTGTTCCGCAAACGCAACGATCCGTCTGTATCGGAGTGCATGGACGGGGTCGGTCGACTTCGGGATCCGTCGGCCGGCGATCCGGTCCGGCTCGGCCGCGATAGCCTCCTCGAAATCGGTGATGTCTTCGTCGAGATTCGAGACGTTCTCGGTGTGGAGGGCGTGCATCACCTCGACCGGGTTCCGCAGCATGACGATGATCCGAACCAGGCCGCAGAAGGCCCTGATCTCCTGCGCCGCCCGTTGGGAGTAGAGGTAATAGACCGAAGCGTCGCCAAGCCTCTTGACCTGCGCGGCAGCGGCGCAACGACGAAGATATTCAGTCGCGTTCGGCCGCACCCGTCGGAACTCGAGATCGGAGCCGAAGAAGTGGACCTCCTTCCCGATCAAATGGATCTCCGGATGCTGCTCGAGGAATTCGGTCATCGCCGTCGTTGCGCATTTTGGAGCGCCGACGATGAAGAAGTCCGGTCGCCGCGCCGCCCGGGATTCCGGTGAAGGCCCGCCGGAGCCAAGGGGCGATCGCGCAAACGTAGATCGATTCGAAATCGTCGTTCCTCCGCCGAAAGTCTGGCACACGCCGGATCAGATCCTTAGCCGTGGCGCGTCCGCAGCCCCTGAAGCGGCTGACCTTTTCTTCCAGGTCTGGCCGAATACATACGCTTGGAAAGGAAGCCGAGGACGGCCCTTTCCACCAGGTCTCGACCTGACCAGTCCCGACGGGCATCTTTCATTGTCGGCCCTGGGGCCGGCTCCCGAGGGCGTCCCCAAAGGCGGTCGTGCCGCCGGCTTCAGGGCGGTTGTCGGACACCTCGTTGTCGCATGATCGTTTCATCGGCCGCCTATAAAGGCGGTCAACGAATGAAAGTTCCAAAGTATAGGCGAAAGGCGTGCGCCCCATTGCGCAAGCGCCCGCACGGCACGCAGATACGCGTCGCCGCTCGCCGGACTCTCTCGGCTTGGCAGCGGGGCCCGACCCGCCCCGGAATGCAGGCTCAGACGTCGATGTTGTCGACGAACCGGGCGTTCTCCTGGATGAAGGAGAAGCGAAGCTCCGGCTTGCGGCCCATCAGGCTTTCGACCAGCTCGGCCGTGCGCCGGGCCGCCGCCCGCTCGGCCTCGTCGCGGCCGTAGCGGTCGGGGATGCGGACCTGAAGGAGGGTCCGCTTCGCCGGGTCCATCGTCGTCTCCTTGAGCTGCGCCGCCGGCATCTCGCCGAGGCCCTTGAACCGGCTGATCTCCACCTTTCCGCGGCCGTTGAAGGCCGTCTTCAGAAGCCTGTCCTTGTCCGCGTCGTCGCGCGCGTAGATCGAGGTCGCGCCCTGGGTCAGCCGGTACAGCGGCGGCATGGCTAGGAAAAGCCGCCCATTCTCGATGAGGCCCGGCATCTCGCGATAGAAGAAGGTCATCAGCAGCGAAGCGATGTGGGCGCCGTCGACGTCCGCGTCGGTCATGATGATGACCCGCTCGTAGCGCAGCCGATCGAGGTTGAACTTGTCGCGGGTGCCGCAGCCGAGCGCCTGGATCAGGTCCATCAGCTCCTGATTGGCCCGCAGCTTGTCGGCTGAGGCGCTGGCAACGTTCAGGATCTTGCCACGCAGCGGCAGCACCGCCTGGGTCACCCGATCGCGGGCCTGCTTGGCGGAGCCACCGGCCGAATCGCCCTCCACCAGGAAGATCTCGGTGCCGACGGCGCCCTCGCGGGTGCAGTCCGCGAGCTTGCCGGGAAGGCGGAGCTTACGGGTCGCGGTCTTGCGGCTGAGCTCCTTGTCCTGGCGGCGGCGCAACCGCTCCTCGGCCCGCTCGACGACGTAGTCCAGCAGGTCGCGGGCCCGCTCCGGGTCACCGGAGAGCCAGTGGTCGAAATGGTCCTTGATCGAGGCTTCGACCAGGCGCGCCGCCTCCTGCGAGGCGAGCTTCTCCTTGGTCTGCCCCTGGAACTGCGGGTCGCGAATGAAGACGGAGAGCATCACCCAGGCATCGCCGAGGATGTCGTCGGCCGTGACCTGGGCGACCTTGCGATTGCCGACCATCTCGCCATAGGCCTTGAGCGAGCGGGTGAGGGCGGTCCGCAGGCCGGTCTCGTGCGTGCCGCCTTCGGGCGTCGGCACCGTGTTGCAGTAGGAGTTGAAGAAGCCGTCGCCCTCGACCGGCCAGCCGATCGCCCATTCGACGCGGCCGCGATCATCGGGGAAGCTCGCCTCGCCGAAGAAAGGCGTCGCGGTCACCGTCTTGCGGCCGTTCTGGCTCGCGTTCAGGAAATCGAGCAAGCCGCCGGGAAAATGGAAGGTGTCGCGCGCCGGCGTGGTTTCCGGGTCGGAGATCAGCTTCGGGTCGCAGATCCAGCGGATCTCGACGCCGCGGAAGAGATAGGCCTTCGACCGCGCCATCCGGTAGAGCCGTTCGGGCCGGAAGCTTGCTCCCGCGCCGAAGATCTTCGGGTCGGGGTGGAAGCGGATCGTGGTGCCGCGCCGGTTCGGTGCGGCACCTTGGCGGCGCAGCTTGGAGATCGCCTTGCCGCGCGAATACTGCTGGGTGTAGAGCTGCCGGTCGCGGGCCACCTCGACCGTGAGGCTGTCCGCGAGGGCGTTGACCACGGACAGGCCAACCCCGTGCAGGCCGCCCGAGGTCGTGTAGGCCTTGCCTCCGAACTTGCCGCCGGAATGGAGCGTGGTCAGTATCACCTCGAGCGCCGACTTGCCCTTGAACTTGGGGTGCGGGTCGATCGGGATGCCGCGGCCGTTGTCGCGCACCGTGACATAGCCGTCTCCGTCCAACTCGAGCTCGATGCGGCTGGCATGGCCGGCAACCGCCTCGTCCATGGCGTTGTCGAGGAGCTCCGCCACCAGATGGTGCAGCGCACGCTCGTCGGTGCCGCCGATATACATGCCGGGGCGGCGGCGTACGGGCTCGAGCCCCTCGAGCACCTCGATATCCTTGGCCGAATAGTCACTGCCCTTGCGGGTGACGGTCTGAAACAGATCTGCCATGGGTGGGTTTGGATGGGAGGAAGAATGTGGCCGTATTATAGGAATGGTTACCGCCGATTCAAGCACGATCCTGTAGCTGCGGCGTAGAGCGTTAACAAGATATTGCGATTTTTCAGGAGCTTAAGCGATGCCCGAAAGCCCGCCGACCGACCGCGAACCGGCGCTCAGAACCGTCGCCATGCCGGCGGACACCAACCCGAACGGCGACATCTTCGGCGGGTGGCTGATGGCGCAGATGGACCTCGCGGGCAGCGTCGCCGCCGTCCGGCGGGCCGGGGGACGGGTGGTTACCGTGGCGGTCGAGGCCATGAGCTTCCATCGACCGGTGATGGTCGGCGATCTGGTGAGCTGCTACGCGCGGGTCGTGCGCGTCGGGCGCACCTCCCTGAGGGTGGAGGTCGACACCTGGGTGGAGCGCTATGCGCGCAGCGCCGTCGAGAAGGTGACGGAAGGGGTCTTCACCTACGTCGCGGTCGATGACGCCGGGCGGCCGCGCCCGGTCC
>CAZKCM010000145.1:0-5378 GCA_964551315.1 uncultured Rhodospirillaceae bacterium
AAGCTGTTCCTGCTCGACGAGCCGCTGTCGGCGCTGGATGCCAAGCTGCGCGAGACGATGCAGGTCGAGCTGCGACTCTTGCAGAAGCGGCTCGGCATCACGACGATCCTCGTCACCCACGACCAGCGCGAGGCCATGACGATGGCCGATCTCGTGGTCGTCATGGACCAGGGCCGGGTGCAGCAGGTCGGGCCGCCGCTCGACATCTACCGCCGTCCGGCCAACACCTTCGTCGCCCAGTTCATCGGCACGAGCAACCTGCTGCCCGCGGTCGCGGACGGCGCCGACCGGCTGACCGTCGCCGGCGTCCCCTTCTCGGCGGCCCGGACGGCCGAGTCGCCGTCGCTCTCGCCCGGCGAGCGCGTCACCCTCTCGATCCGACCGGAGGACGTGCATCTCACCGCCGGCGCGGCGACCGGGCCGAACCGCCTTCCCGGGATCGTCACCTTCGTGCGCGACGTGGGCGTCAGCGTCGAGACCTATGTCGATGTCGGCGGCGAGACGGTCGTTCAGGTCGCGGCGCCCAAGGACCGGCCGCCGGTTTCTGCCGGCGATGCGGTGACGGTCGAGCTGCCGGCCGAAGCCTGCGTGGTCCTGCGCGAATGACGCCCGCCGCCAAAGCATTGCCGCCCGCGCGGGAAGCTCCGGCGATCAAGCCCGGCCTGCTGCCGCTGATCTACCCGTCGGTGATGCTGGGCGTGTTCTTCCTCGTGCCCTTCGGGATCATGCTGGCGGTGAGCTTCTTCCGCCGCGTCGAGGGCGCGTTCTACGAGCCGGCCTTCGTGCTCGACAACTACCAGCGGTTCCTCTCGGCCTTCTTCCTGCAGACGCTGGGCATATCGCTCCTCATCGCCGCGCTCACCGCGGTGGTCTGCGTCGCGATCGGCTTTCCCTTCACCTATCTGCTGACGCGCCTGCGGCGGCGCCATCAGGTCGCCTGGCTCGTGCTGCTGCTCTCGGTGCTCTCGCTCTCCGAGGTGATCATCGGCTTCACCTGGTCCCTGCTGCTGTCGCGCACGGCCGGGATCTCGAACCTGCTGGTCTGGATCGGGCTGCTGGACCGGCCCGAATCCTGGACGCCGAGCTTCGCGGCGGTGCTCCTCGGTCTCGTCTATCTTGGCCTGCCCTACACCGTTCTGGTGCTCTACCCGCCGCTGTCGCGGCTCGACCCCGACATCCCGGAGGCCGCGCGCACGCTCGGCGCCTCGCCGGTCCGGACCTTCTTCACGGTGATCCTGCCGGGGCAGCGACGGGCGATCCTGGCGGCGCTCGTCATGCTGTTCGTCTTCACGCTCGGCGCCTACGTCATTCCGCAGGTGCTCGGCGGGCCGCCGCAATGGACATTGTCGGTGCGGATCACCGACCAGGCGCTCTACCAGTCCAACCTGCCCTTCGCCGCGGCCATGGCGATCTTCCTGATGGCCGTCAGCCTGGCGCTGATCGGCGTCGTGCTGCGGCTCGGCCGCGAGCGCGGCGGAAACGCGTGAGGGAGAGAGACCATCCATGACCCGCGCGCTTCGCACCGGCTTCCTGACCCTGGTCCTGATCCTGCTCTGCGCCCCGCTGGTGGTGGTGGCGGGGGTCTCGCTGAACGAGCGCAAGATGCTCCTCTTCCCGCCGCGGGGGCTGTCGCTCGACTGGTACGTCGAGATGACGACCAGCAACGACTGGCTCGGGCCGATTGCCAACAGCCTGATCATCGCCTTCTTCAGCGGCCTCGTCGCGCTGTCGATCGCGCTCCCCCTCGCCTATGCCCTCTGGCGCCGCCGGTGGTTCTACGCCCGTGCCCTCTATGCCATGGGGATCGCGCCCTTCATCCTGCCGCCGGTGATCTCGGCGCTCGGCTTCCTGATCTTCTGGACGTCGATCGGCTACAGCGGCCGCATCGAGAACGTGATCCTCAGCCACGGCGTGTTTCTCGTGACGCTGCCGCTGGTGACGATTTCCCTCGGGCTCGAGACGATCGACCGCGCGGTGTTCGAGGCCGCCCATACCCTGGGGGCCGACCAGGCGACGGTCGTGCGCACGGTGATGCTGCCGCTGATCCTGCCCTATGTCATCTCCGGCTATGCCTTCGCCTTCGTGCTCAGCCTGAACGAGTACATCATCGCCTACATGGTCGCCGGCTTCACCGTCGAGACGCTCCCGATCAAGATCTTCAACAGCCTGCGCTACGGCTACACGCCGGTGATGGCCTGCGTCGCCGTGCTGTTCGTCGCCCTGGCGGCGCTGATCTTCGGGCTCATCGGCCGCTTCGGCGACCTGCCGCGACTGCTCGGCGCCTGGTCTCCCGAACGGCGCTGAATCGACGCCGCCGCGGCGCGCCGAGGATCTTGAAAGCGCCGCGGACCAATATACGTCAGTAATGTCGGAGTAGACGGAGAGACGACACAATCCTGTCTTCAAGACCGACGACAACGGATGGAGGGTGTCCAAGCAACATGACTCCACCGGGTAGTAACCGGCCGCTGTGACGGTGGCATCTCAGGCCGCCGTAGCCACAGCGGCACCGACAATCCGATCATATCGACGAACAGGGCCCGGTGTTGCACCGGGCGTGGGGCGCCAAGGAGCCCCCACCAGGCAAAACCCCGTCGGCTTCCGCCTGGGCTTCCCCGGCAGGGGCGGTACGACGGGGTTTCTGTATGAGGGCATCAACGCTCCAACAGCTCTGGTTGCGAAACGGCGGCGTCCGCGCAAACATCGACCCCGGCGCGGGCGATCCTCCGGAAGATCCCGATTAACTTTGCCCCCGGTTCGGGGGCCGATCAGAGAAGGTGAAGCTCGTGAGAATCGCCTCCAAATTTCGTTCGATCCTTTCCAGCGTTGCGCTCTTCCACCAACGAACCGAGAGGACAAGACGGTACGCTCTTCCCGCATCATTTCTCCTCGCAACGGGCCTTGCCGGCCTCCCCGTTGTTCAGATCGCACAGGCAGCACCCGTTGCGTTCGAGTCGATCTACGCCTTCGGCAACAGCTTCGTCGAAACCGGAAACCATTTTCTCCTGACGGGCGGTGCCATTCCGCAGCCTCCCTATTTCGACGGCCGCTTCTCCGACGGGCCGCTCTGGATCGATGACCTGGCGGACAGGGCCGGACTGACCATGAAGCCATCGGAAGCCGGCTTCGATCCGGCGACGGACCGCGCCGTCTCCTTCGCCTATGGCGGCGCCGGAACCGGGCTGGGGAACCCCAGCCCCGCCGGCGTGCCCGTGCCGGGCCTGCTCAGCCAGGTGGCGATCTTCCGCGGCGCCCTCGACGCGGCCGGGCGGCCCGCCGACCCCGACGCGCTCTACGTCGTCTGGGGCGGCAGCAACGACTACCTCCTGAACGTGACGAGCGGCCCGGCGGAGACGGTCGGGAACATCCGGACCGCCGTCGAACAACTGTTCGACGCCGGGGCACGGCGCTTCCTGGTGCCCAACCTGCCCGACCTCGGCAGGACCCCGGCCGTCATCGAGGCCGGCCTGTCGGAACTCTTCACCGGATTGACCCTGGGCCACAACCAGCTCCTCGCGGCCGCGCTGTCGGATCTGGAGAGCGCCTTGCCGGACGCCGAGGTCATCCCGCTCGACGTGTTCGCTCTGTTCGAGCAAATCCTCGCCGATCCCGCGGCGTTCGGGTTCTCGACCGATCTCGGTGCCGGCCCGGCCGCCGGCTGCATCTTCCCGCCCTTCGCCTGCACACCGGGTGTCGGCGGTACCGAGATGGTGTTCTGGGACGAGGTGCATCCAAGCGCCGGTGTCCACCGGCTCATCGCGGCGGAAGCCTTGGGCGCCGTTCGGGTTCCGGAGCCCGCGACCGCATTTCTGATTGGCGCCGGGCTGCTCGGCATCGGTCTGGCGGCGCGGCGCCAGAACGGGACGGATGCCCTGATGGCGTAAAGCCCGCGGGTCGGTTGCCCCGTGCATGCCGCGGGGCAACCGTTACCCGGCGGCGGGGCAGACCTTCGCGGCCTGCCCGATTCGCCTCATCGCTGGGCGTGTCGCCGCTCGTGGAAGCGCGGCCATTCCTCGGCCGCGGCGAGATGCGCCACCTCGATGCGACAGACATGGGCGCGCCCCTGCGCGCGGCGGCGGATCAGCGTGACGCACCGATGGTCGCGCGGCGCTCATGCGCTCCATGCCGCGAAGTCCTTCTTGACCATTTCATAGCTATCGGGTTATGCGTTTATTCATAACTTTCCGGTTATGCAAATTGCCATGCATGCCACCCCAGACAGCCTCTTTGCCGCGCCGGCCGATCCGACCCGGCGGCGCATCTTCGAATGGTTGAGCCGCGATGGCGAGCAAACGGTGCGCGCGCCGACCGGAAGGGCCTGGTACCGCGGGCCGTTTGGCTTGGCCGTTTCGGCGCGTTCCGGACCGGGGAATTCGACAAGCGCGTCCCCGCTCGACCGGATGGATTGAAACGTCTCTCTCGACCCTTCCTTGCATAGGACCGAACCATGACCGAGATCGACCTTGACACGCGTTCGCTCGTCGTCGAACGGCAGATGCCGCACCCGCCGGAGAAGGTCTGGCGCGCGCTGACGCAAAGCCATCTGATCGCCGAATGGCTGATGGAGAACGATTTCGTCGCCAAGGTCGGCCATCGCTTCACCGTCCGCGCGACGCCGCTTCCGGGCTGGTCCGGCGTCACGAACTGCGAGGTCGTGACGGTCGAGGCCCCGCGCCTGCTCGCCTATCGGTGGGGCGACGGGACGGAATCGGACAGCGGCCTCAAGACGCTCGTCACCTGGACGCTGACCCCGCGGGACGGCGGAACGCTGCTGCGCATGGAGCAATCCGGGTTCGGCCCGCGGGACGAACTTGCCCATAGCCGGATGGGCGGCCATTGGCCGCGCGTTCTCGAGCGGCTGGAGCGGGTCGCGGGAGGCGTCGCATGAACCGGTCAAGCATTCGCGTCGCGATCGTCTATCACAGCGGATACGGCCACACCGAACGGCAGGCCCGGGCCGTCAAGGAGGGCGTGGAGCAGGTGCACGGCGCCGAGGCCCTGCTCCTGACCGTCGAGGACGCGCAGATGCGCTGGGACGACCTGTCCGCCGCCGAGGCGATCGTCTTCGGCGCGCCGACCTACATGGGCGGCCCCTCGGCCGCCTTCAAAGCCTTCCAGGACGCGACGTCCAAGGCGGTGATGGCCAAGGGCTTCGCATGGAAGGACAAGATCGCGGCCGGCTTCACCAATTCGGGCGCCCGGTCCGGCGACAAGCTGGCGACGCTGATCCAGATCGCCCTCTTCGCCGCCCAGCACGGCATGCACTGGGTTAATCTCGCCCTGCCGCCCGCGAACAATTCCACGACGGGGTCGGAGGAGGATCTAAACCGCCTCGGCTTCTGGCTGGGCGCCGGCGCGCAGTCGAACACCGACCAGGG
>CAZKCM010000146.1:0-5314 GCA_964551315.1 uncultured Rhodospirillaceae bacterium
TCGAATCGACGATGAAGCCCTCCGACTTCAGCATCAGCTCGATGCTCTGCGCCGTATTCGAGTCGTCTTCCACCAACAGAACGCGCATCGGTGAGTCCCTATTCCCCAATATTCATTAAAGATAGCCCCTTAACGACTTTCCAAGGATCGGGTTAAGAAATCTTTACTCGCCCGGACCCCGCGGAACTGCCTGACATTAACCGAATTTAGGTGGTTTAAATACAGACTGAACTGATCCAGTCAACCATTTGATCGCTTTTGTTCCTCGCCGCTACTGGGATGAATGGCCTCGCTCGACCCGTCGAGACCCTTATTCAGGACCTCGAACGGATCCCGGAAACACGTTATTACGGCCGCGTAACGGCTGTTCTTGGCATGTTGGTTGAAATTGCGGGGGCGGAGCGCAACCTGACGATCGGGGCCCGCTGTCACCTCGTGGACCGACGGGGGCGCCGGGTCCCCTGCGAGGTCGTGGGCCTGCGCGAGGGGCGGGCGCTCGCCATGCCTTTCGGCGCCCTCGACGGAATCGGCCTCGGCTGCCGGGCCGAGGTGATCGCGGTCGAGCCCGCGGTCCGGCCGACCCGGAGCTGGCTCGGGCGGGTCGTCAACGCGCTCGGCGAGCCGATTGACGGGAAGGGGCCCCTGGCCGCCGGACCGGTTGCCTGTCCGCTGCGGAACCCGCCGCCGCCGGCTCATGAGCGGGGGCGGGTGGGGGGCAAGCTCGACGTCGGCGTGCGGGCCATCAACACCTTCCTGACCTGCTGCCGCGGGCAGCGCATGGGGATCTTCGCCGGCTCCGGCGTCGGCAAGTCGGTGCTCCTGTCGATGCTGGCGCGCTACACCGCCTCGGATGTCAACGTCATCGGCCTGATCGGCGAGCGGGGCCGCGAGGTCCAGGAGTTCATCGCCGACGAGCTCGGGCCGGAGGGGCTCGCGCGCAGCGTGGTCGTCGTCGCCACCTCCGACGAATCGCCGCTGATGCGCCGGCAGGCGGCCCATCTCACCCTCGCCCTCGCCGAGTACTTTCGCGACTGCGGCGACCAGGTCCTCTGCCTCATCGACAGCGTGACCCGGTTCGCCATGGCCCTGCGCGAGATCGGGCTGTCGGCCGGAGAGCCGCCGGCGAGCAAGGGCTATACGCCCTCCGTCTTCGCCGAGCTGCCGCGCCTGCTGGAGCGGGCCGGGCCGGGCTGCGGGAAGGGCAGCATCACGGGCCTCTTCACCGTGCTCGTCGAAGGCGACGACCACAACGAACCCATCGCCGACGCGCTGCGCGGCATCCTCGACGGCCACATCCTCCTCGACCGCGCCATCGCCGAACGCGGGCGCTACCCGGCCATCAACGTGCTGCGGAGCGTCTCGCGGACCTTGCCCGGCTGCAACACGGAGGCCGAGAACGCCCTCATCCGCCGTGCCCGCGCCCTGCTCTCGACCTATGAGGACATGGCGGAGCTGATCCGCCTCGGCGCCTACCGGCGCGGCGCCGACCCTGCGGTCGACGAGGCGATCGATCACTATCCGGCGCTCGAGGCCTTCCTCGCCCAGGACAAGGACGAGCGCGGCGACCTGGCGTCCGGCTACGCGACGCTGGCCGAGATCCTGAAGATGCCGGCCGGGGCGGAGCAGCCGTGAGCGACACGCTCGATCAGCTGATCCGGTTGCACAACTGGAAGCTCGACGAGACGCGCCGGAAGGCGGTCGAGCTCGAGCGGCTGGCCGACCACCTGCGAGGCCAGATCGATGCGCTCGACGCGGAGCTGGCGCGGGAGCGGGCGGCCGCCGAGGAGTCGATCGAGCTGCGGCGGATGCTCCCCGGCTATGTCGGCCAGGTCCGGCGCCGGCGCGCGCGCATCGAGGCGTCGCTGCGCGACGTCGAGGTTCAGATCGAAGGGGTACGCGAAGAAGTCGCGGAGGCCTTTCGCGAGCTGAAGAAGTACGAGCAGGCCCAGCGCAACCGGATCGCGCGGCGGGAGGCCGCCCAGCGCCGGCGCGAGCAGATCGCCAACGACGAGATCGGGCTGTCGATGTACCGGCGGCGCCGGTAACGGCCGCAGCGCGCCCGGACGTTCGCTCCGCCCGCCGGAAGGCTCCTTTACGCGGGCGGCCAAGACCGCTTTACTGGCCGGGGTACCATAGGCGCGACCGGCTGGCGCGCGGCCTCACGAGCGGGAGGGCGGTATGCGGATCGAGCGGATCACCGGCACGATCGGCGCCGAGGTGACGGGAGTCGATCTCGGCGCCGAGCTGAGCGCGAGCGCGGGCGGCGACCTTGCGGAGGCGCTGCGCGCGGCGCTGGGCGAGCACCTCGTCCTGTTCTTCCGCGACCAGCGCCTCGACCTCCCCGCGCTGAAGCGGCTCACCGGCGCCTTCGGCGACTTGATGGCGGTGCCCTATGTCGCCCCCTTGCCGGACGAGCCCTACGTCGTCGCCGTCCTCAAGGAGGCGAGCGAGACCGGAATCAGCGTCTTCGGCGGCGAGTGGCATTCCGACTTCAGCTTCCTTCCGCGCCCGCCCGGGGGATCGGTGCTGCTCGCCGTCGAGGTGCCGCGCTTCGGCGGCGACACGCTGTGGGCGAACCAGGTCCTGGCCTACGAGACGCTGCCCGACGATTTGCGGGCCCTGGTTGACGGCCGCGGCGCGGTGCATGTGGGGGCGCCCTACGGCGTGAAGTACGCCCCGCCGCCGGACCTGCGGGTGAGCCGGTCCATCCGGATCGAGCGCGGCAATCCGGAAGCGGACCGGGAGGTCGTCCATCCGGCGGTGCGCACCCATCCCTGGACCGGCCGCAAGGCCCTCTTCGTCAACCCGATCTACACCACGCGCCTGGACGGGCTGTCCGTCGAGGAAAGCCGCCCCGTGCTCGATCGCCTCTACCGCCACGCGGTGCGGCCCGAGTTCACCTGCCGCTTCCGCTGGACGCCGGGCGCCGTCGCGATCTGGGACAACCGCGCGACCCTTCACTACGCGATCAACGACTACGACGGCCAGCGCCGGCTCATGTATCGGACGACCTTCGCCGGGGAGCGGCCGTTCTCATAGCCGCACGGGGATGGACGCCGTCCGCCCGCGGGCGCCGGGAGCCATGATCTCCGTGCTCCTGCGTCTGGGGATTCGCATGCGGCATCTCTGATTGCCTCGACGGTCCGGGCCGGCACCGCCGGCGATCGATGGTCTGCGCGCGACCTCCTCCGGAATTTCCCGCGTTTTCCCGGAATCCCCCTGCGGCCGGCGCCGCGCCCGAATCGTCGCCGACCGCGCCCTGCCCGGCATCGGGCCGCGGCCGGCGACCTTTAGTCGCTCCTTAAGCCTTTTTCTTATTAGTGCATTAAATCCATTGAAATATCAATGGGATGATCTGGGACATCTCAGTCATTAGCGAGTATCTGGAAAGAATTACGCGATAGGACAAACATGCTTATGCGACATTGTATCAAGGGGCCGTCCAGGGCGCGGGTTGTCCTGACGGCGATGCTGCTCCTTTCCGTGTCGAGCCTGCCGGCGGTCGCCGCGACCGCAGAGCAGGCGAAGGCATGGGTTGAGAGAGCCGTCGCGCACATCAAGGCGGTCGGCAAGGATCGGGCGTTCGCCGACTTCAGCCGGAAGGACGGCGACTTCGTTCAAGGCGAACTCTACATCTTCTGCTACGCGAAGGACGGGACGAACCTTGCTCACGGCGGCAATCCCGCCTTCGTCGGCCAGAACCTCCTGCACGTGAAGGATCCGGACGGCTTCGAGGTCAACGCCGAGATCATCAAGCTGGGCCTCTCGCAGGGCACGGGCTGGATCGACTTCAAATGGCCGAACCCGGTCAGCAAGAAGGTCGAGCAGAAGAGAGCCTATGTGATCAAGGTCGATGATCAGACCGTGTGCGGCTCCGGCTTCTACAGGGGCTGAGGCCCGCCGGGCGGGGCGGTTCCGGTCCGCCGGGATCGCCCCCGCTGCCGGTGAAGCGCCACGGTCAAGCTGAATCCCTCCTGCACCCGCGGCGAAAGGTCGGTTCGATCGATGGAAATATCTCGTAGATTCAACGACCTTCGGCTTTCGATCAAGGTTCTGATCGCGCCGGCGATCGTGCTCCTCGCGCTGCTCGCGACGGCGAGCCTGGCCACCTTCAACGCCAACAACCAGGAGGCCGAGACCCGGCGGCTGGACGATGCGGTGTTCGAGCCGTTGCGACGGGCCATGGAGCTGAAGGACGCGGCGACGCTGTTTCACGCTCGGCTGTTCGCGCTCATATCGAGCGGGGCGAACGAGACCGACACGGCGAAGCTTGCTGCCGATGCGGCGCGCCTTGTCCCGATGCTCGACGAGACCGCCGCCATGCTCGAACGGCTGACGGACGAACTGTCGGGCGACGCGGCGGTGCGGGAGCTGGCATCCGCCATCGCGGCGACCTTTGAATCCTATGCCAGCGAGGCCAAGCAGACGATCAACACGGCGAAGCTGGATTCCGCCTACGGCGTCATGATGATGGGCGAGACCGACCGGCAGTTCGGAATTCTGAGAGCGGAGCTCGAGGAGCTGAACGTCGTCCTGCAGGATCGGCGCACCGGCATCGTTACCAGCATGCTGAACGCCATGGCCACGTCGCGCTACATCCTGACGGCCCTCGTCGTCGTGGCGGCGCTTGTCTCGGTCGTTGTCGCACTGTGGGTCGGCCGTGCGATATCGGGGCCGGTCGTCCGGCTGACGGGCATCATGACCACGCTGGCTGCGGGCGACCTGTCCGCCGAGGTGCCCGATCGCGAACGGCGCGACGAGATCGGCGAAATGGCGAAGGCCGTTCAGGTCTTCAAGGAGAACGGCATCGAGCGGGCGCGGCTCGAGGCGCAGCAGGCGGAGGAGCGCGCCGCCAAGGAGCGGCGAGCCGAAGTCATGGACCGGCTGACCCGCGATTTCGAGGCGAAGGTCGGCGACCTGGTCGCCGCCCTGTCTTCGGCGGCGACGGAGATGCAGGCGACCGCGCAGTCCATGTCCTTGACCGCGGATCATGCGAACCAGCGATCGGTCTCCGTGGCCGCGGCCGCAGAGCAGGCCGCCGTCAACGTGCAGACGGTCGCCACGGCGGCCGAGGAACTCACCTCCTCGATCTCGGAGATCAGCCGTCAGGTGTCCGAATCCGCCCGGATCGCGGGGCGGGCCGTCGAGGACGCCCGGCGGACCGACGACACGGTCCAGGTCCTCGCCGACGGCGCCCAGAAGATCGGCGAGGTTGTGACGCTCATCCAGGACATCGCGAACCAGACCAATCTCCTTGCCCTCAACGCCACGATCGAGGCGGCGCGCGCCGGCGAGGCCGGCAAGGGCTTCGCCG
>CAZKCM010000147.1:0-4990 GCA_964551315.1 uncultured Rhodospirillaceae bacterium
AGGAATATGCCGAGCCAGAATGGTACGCCGACATCTGGCTGGTCATCGTCTGGGTCACCTATCTGGTTCTCTATCTGCGTACGCTCGCCCGCCGCAAGGAACCGCACATCTACGTCGCCAACTGGTACTACCTGGCCTTCATTCTGGTCGTGGCGGCCCTGCACATCGTCAACAACCTGGCGCTCCCGACCTCCTTTGCGAACGCCAGGAGCTATCCGATCTTCTCCGGCGTCCAGGATGCGATGGTGCAGTGGTGGTACGGCCACAACGCGGTCGCCTTCTTTCTCACCGCCGGCTTCCTCGGCATGCTGTATTACTACCTGCCGAAGGGTGCCGGCCGGCCGATCTTCTCCTACCGCATGTCGATCGTCGGCTTCTGGGGGATCACCTTCTTCTATATCTGGGTCGGCTCGCACCACCTCCACCACACGGCCCTACCGCAATGGGTCCAGACGCTGGGCATGACCTTCTCGGTCATGTTGCTGGTGCCGTCCTGGATCGCGGCGGCGAATGCGCTGCTTACGCTCAACGGCGCCTGGCGCAAGGTGCGCGACGACGCGACGCTTCGCTTCATGATGGTTGCCGCCGTCTTCTACGGACTGTCGACCTTCGAAGGATCCTTCCTGGCTCTGCGGCCGGTCAACTCGCTCTCGCACTATACAGACTGGACCGTTGCGCATGTTCACGCCGGCACGCTTGGCTGGAACTCGATGGTCACCTTCGGTGCCATCTACTACCTGGTGCCGCGGCTCTGGAAGCGCACGCGCATGTATTCGCCGGCGCTGGTCGAACTGCATTTCTGGCTCTCGATCGCGGGTGCGTTCGTCTACGTGTTCGCGATGTGGAACTCGGGGATCATACAGGGGCTGATGTGGCGCACTTACAACGAGAGCGGCACGCTCGCCTATTCCTTCCTCGATTCCCTTGTCGCGATGCATCCCTACTACGTCGCCCGCGCGGCGGGAGGCCTGCTGTTCCTCGTCGGCGCCGTCATCGGCTTCTACAACATCGTGATGACGATCCGGGGGGCACAGTCCGCCGCGCTCGATGCGGCGTCGGAGCGGCCGGGCTTTGCGCCGGCGCCCCGCGGTGCGTTCCAAGCCGGAGAGTGAGCCACGATGATCATCGGGACCCATTACAGACTTGAACGGTATTCGATCGGCCTTGCGATCGCCATCATCGTCGTTGCCAGCATCGGCAGCCTCGTGGAGATCGCGCCGCTTTTCACCATCGACGAGACCGTCGAGAAGGCGCCCGACATGCGCGTCTACACGCCGCTCGAGCTCGCCGGGCGCAACATCTACATCCGCGAGGGCTGCTATGCCTGCCACTCGCAGATGATCCGCACGTTGCGCGACGAGGTGGATCGCTACGGCCCCTATTCTCTGGCCGTTGAGTCGCAGTACGACCACCCTATGCTGTGGGGCTCGAAGCGGACCGGCCCGGATCTCGCGCGCGTCGGCGGCAAGTATTCGGACGAATGGCATGTGGCGCACCTCAACAACCCGCGCGATGTCGTTCCGGAGTCGATCATGCCCGCCTATCGCTTCCTCAAGAGGACGCAACTCCGCACCGACAGCCTGCGAGAGGATCTCGCGGCGCTGCGGGATCTCGGCGTGCCCTATACGGACGAGATGATCAGGAATGCGTTGAGCGACGCTTACGGCCAGGCAACGCCGGGCAGCGCGCGGGCGGAAGGCGTTATGGCGCGGTACGGCGCGGCAACCAATATTCGGGCCTTCGACGGCGATCCCCGTGTCGTGACCGAGATGGACGCCCTCGTCGCCTATCTTCAGATTCTTGGCCGGCTGACGGACGCCGCCTACAAGCCGAACCCGGCAGCGGAGGTGACGCAATGATGGGACTCGATCACGAAACCCTCGTCGCCTTTGCCAAGTCTTGGGGGCTCTTCTATCTGATCGCTCTTTCGCTCGGTGTCCTTGTCTACACCTTCTGGCCGAGAAACAAGGACCGCTTCGACCGGGCGGCAAGCAGCATCATGGACGACGAGGCCGGGCCATGGGCGTGAACGAACGCGACCCCTATACCGGCCACATAACCACGGGACATGAGTGGGACGGCATCAAGGAGCTCAACACCGCGGTCCCGAAACCGGTCTGGGTCTTCTTGATCGCGACCGCGCTCTTTTCGATCGTCTACTGGGTGCTGATGCCGGCCTGGCCCTTGGGCACGACCTACACCAGGGGTCTGCTCGGGGCCGATGTCCGTCAGGACGTGGCCACGAGCCTCCGCGAAGCGGCCCTGAGCCGCTCGGCGTGGACGACCCGTGTCGGAAGGGAGGATTTCACCGCCATCCAAGCGGACGAGGCTCTCATGAAGAACGTGCGGGAGACGGGGTATGCCCTGTTCGGCGACAACTGCGCGGTCTGCCATGGCAAGAACGCAACCGGCGGTCCCGGCTTTCCCAATCTGGTGGACGATGCCTGGCTTTGGGGCGGGGCGCCGGCCGCGGTCCTGGAAACCATCCGCGTCGGCATCAATTCCGAGCATCCCGAGACCCGCGTCTCCCAGATGCCCGCCTTCGGCCGCGACGGAATGCTGGACCGCCAGGCGATCCTCGATGTGGTCGCCTATGTGCGCTCGCTCTCGCGGCGCGAGATGGCCGAAGGTCCGGAGGCGCAGAAGGTCGCGGCGGGACGGGACGTCTTCGCGGCCAACTGCAGCGCCTGTCACGGTGACGATGCCGAGGGCAACAAGGACATGGGCGCGCCCGATCTGACCGACGGCTTCTGGCTCTATGGCGGCGACGCGGAGTCGGTGTATCGCACTGTTTATGGCGGCCGCCGGGGACAGATGCCGGCTTGGGAAAAGCGCCTCACCGAGGTCGAGCGAAGAATCCTCGCCCTGTACCTTCTTGATCTGAAGAGGAGAGTCCCATGACGGCGAGACCGCGAAGGCTGCCTCTGGTCGGCTTCGCCATCATCGTCGGGCTCGGCGTCCTTGCCGCCGCCAATGTGCATCTCGTGCGGACGGCGTTCCTGTCGCAGCCCGATTGCGTGCCGCACCTGAAGGTGCCGGGAGAGGACGGTCAGTTCCGGGCGGCGCAATCGTCATGCTGAAGGGAGGCGAGGAAGAATGGTGGCGGCGAACGATATCGACAGGCTCCCCCCGGTCGTCCCGCCGGTCGGTGCCACGAGAACCGACTGGCGCCGCGAGGTGCGGCCCGCGGCCGCATTTTCCTGGCTCAGGGCCGGTTGGCGGGACTTCATTGATCGCCCGGGCTTGAGCCTCGTCTACGGCGCGTTCGTCTTTGTCGTTTCCCTTCTGATCATCGGCGGCCTGTTCCGCTTCGGTTACGACTATATCCTGTTTCCGGCGCTGTCGGGCTTCCTGGTGGTTGGTCCACTCATTGCCACCGGCCTTTATGAGAAGAGCCGACGTCTGGCGGAAGGTACGCCGGTTACGCTTGCAAGCATGATGCTCGTCAAAGTGCGATCAGGTGGACAGATTCTGTTCGTCGGTGTCCTCCTTTGCATGTTGATGCTTCTGTGGACGCGGGCCGCGGTCTTTCTGTACGCGATCTTCTTTGGGATGCTGCCCTTTCCCGGTCTGAACGATATCGTGAACATCCTGACCGCTACCCCGAGGGGCTGGGCTCTCATCGTCGTCGGCAGCCTGGTCGGCGGTCTGTTCGCGGCCTTTTCCTTCGCGATCAGCGTCTTCGCGGTTCCGATGCTTCTTGCCGAGCGCACCGATGCGCTGACCGCTATGGGGAGGAGCATGGCGCTTGTCTGGAACAACCGACCGGTGATGGTGACCTGGGGTGCCATCGTGACCGGCTTGATCGCGCTGAGCTTGGGGACCGCTTTGCTTGGACTGATCGTCGTCTTTCCGGTGCTCGGCCACGCCACGTGGCATGTCTATACGGCGATGCGCTGGAGGAAGGCCGACGCGACAGGCGAGAAGCTTCGTGCCGACGTGGAGGCCTTTGACGGAGCGGCGCCGTGAGCTCCTGTTCCCCCGGCTCGGAATCCCCCACTCGGATGGGCGGCACACGGGATCCCGGTCCGCCCGTCGAAGAAATCCTGCTCGCCGGTCGCGCCGTCGGCGAAAACCTGCGCCAGACGGACCTTTCGGTGCCAGCGATCCATTGCGGCGGGTGCATCCAAGCGATCGAACGTGCGCTCCACCGGCTCGACGAGGTGGTCGAGGCGCGCGTCTCCATGGCGCCTTCGGGCGCGGCCGATGTGGGACGCAACGCGGCCGATTTCGTCTTCCTGCGCGACGGCCTCGAGGCCGCGCCTCTCGCGCTTGCCGTTTCGCGGTGCGCTCGCCGGCTCATCCGTCAGAACTTCGCGCTCGCCTTCTTTACAATGCGATCGCGCGGCCCGTTGTCGTTGCCGGGCTCGTCACGCCGCTCCTCGCCGCTTTGGTGATGTCGTGCTCATCGGTGCTCGTCGTCGCCAATGCGATACGGCTCAACGGCGGTCCACGCGTCGGTGGCGGGCTTTCTCGGCGGGGCGCAGCGGGGCGCCGATCGGTCGCGCCCGCGATGCAGGCGGCGGAATGAGTGCGCCTGTCTATTTGATACCGGTCTCGCTCGCCCTCGGCGCGATTGGCTTGGGGGCGTTCCTCTGGTCGTTCGGGAGCGGTCAGTACGAGGATCTTGCCGGTGCGGCCGAGCGCGTGCTCTTCGACGACGATGATCGCCCGCAGCCGTGAAGGAGGGGAGCGGGCCATCTAGGATGGCGACCAAGGATGGCGGCGGGCAAGCTGGGGTCGCCGGCACGTCAGCCCTACCTCAAAGAATGTTGATACAGATCAAAGTGGTCGGTTGGTCGGCCGATACAGTGCGGCAACCGGACAGGGGTGCGCGACGTGAAATTTGGGGCGCCGCGGGCAAGGCCCCGCGGCAGGAGTTGCCAGTGTGAACGTTGAGAGCATGAATGTCTCGAGTATGGACGTCGAGCATCCTGCGCCGGAAATGATCCTCTTGCGCGAGATGCGGCACCGCGTGAAGAACGACCTG
>CAZKCM010000148.1:0-4439 GCA_964551315.1 uncultured Rhodospirillaceae bacterium
CATCGGCCAGCCGCCAGGACTATCTGCTGCTTCTTCTGCTGGCGGCCGCCTGGGGTTCGTCCTTCTTCCTGATCAAGATCGCCGTCGCCGCCATCCCACCGATGACGGTGGCCGCCGGGCGCATCGCCATCGGCGCCGCGGTCCTTCTGGCCCTGCTGCGGGCGCGGGGCGCCGGCCTGCCGCGCCGGCCACAGGCGTGGCTGAAGCTGACGACGATGGGCGCGATCGGGATTGTCGGGCCTTTCGCCCTGATCGGCTGGGGCGAGACGCGGATCGACAGCGGGCTGGCAGCGATCCTGATCGCCCTCGTGCCCTTCGCCACGATCCTCCTCGCCCATCTCTTCGTGCCCGAAGAACCGCTGTCGGCCGGCAAGCTCGCCGGTCTGGCGCTCGGATTCCTCGGCGTCGTCCTGCTGATCGGGCCGTCGGCGCTCCGCGGTCTCGGCGGCGACTTGCTCGGCCAGCTGGCGATCGTCGCCGCGGCGCTCGGCTATGCCGTCACGGCCATCATCGCGCGCCGGCCGCCGCATCTGGCGCCAGAGGTCGCCGCCGCCGGTATGCTCACCGCGGCCACCGTCGTCGCCGTGCCGGCGGCGGCGCTGATCGATCGGCCCTGGACGCTGGCGCCCGGCGCGGTCCCGCTCGCGGCCGTCGGCATCCTCGGGCTGGTCTCGACGGCGGGCGGCTACATCCTGTTCTTCCGGATCATCGCCCGCGCCGGGGCCGGCTTCGCATCCTTCAACAACTATCTGGTCCCGCCGATGGGCGTCTTCTGGGGCGCGGTCTTGCTCGGCGAGCGGGTCGAGCCGCGGGCTTTGCTCGCGCTGGCGCTGATCCTCGCCGGCCTCGCGGCCCCGCGCCTCTGGCCGGGGCGGGCGCATCGCCCGGCCGGTTCCTGACCGACGCCGCCGGGGAGATGGAGATAGAAGGGCGCGGGCGCGGAGGGCAGGCGCTCAGACGCTCGCCTTGCTGAGGCCGAGCACATCGGCCATGGAGTAGAGCCCCGGCGGGCGGCCGACGACCCAGCGGGCGGCGTGGACGGCGCCGCGGGCGAAGATCTCGCGGCTTGTCGCCTTGTGCGAGAGCTCGATCCGCTCGCCTTCGGTTGCAAACACCACGGCGTGCTCGCCGACCACATCGCCGCCGCGCAGCGTGGCGAAGCCGATTTCGCCGCGATGCCGCGCGCCGGTGATCCCGTCGCGCGCCCGCTTCGCCACGGAATCGAGATCGACTCCGCGCCCGGCCGCCGCCGCCTGGCCCAATGCGAGCGCGGTTCCCGAGGGGGCATCGACCTTCATACGGTGATGCATTTCCACGATCTCGATGTCCCAGTCGGGATCAAGCACGCGGGCCACCCGCTCGACCAGCAGCATCAGGAGGTTCACGCCGAGGCTCATGTTCGGCGCCCAGACGATGGCGGTGTCCTGTGCGGCGCGCTTGAGCGCCGCGGCCTCGGCGGCGCCGAGTCCCGTCGTCCCCACCACATGGGCCGTGCCGGTCCGCGCGGCAATCGCGGCGTGAGCGACCGTGGCCGCCGGACCGGTGAACTCCAGAACGGCATCCGACGCGGCGAAGAGCGCCGCCGGATCGTCGGTCACGGAGACCCCCAGCGGATCGAGTCCTGCCACGAGGCCGACGTCCTGGCCGATCGCCGCGGCGCCGGAGCGTTCCGTGCCGCCGGAGACAACGCAGCCGTCCGCGGCGGCGACCGCACGCACCAGCATCTGCCCCATGCGTCCGGCGCAGCCGATCACGCCGATCTTCAGCGTCGACGCGCCGGTCGTTGCGTTCGTCTTCGGGGTCTTTCGGCCGCGTTCCGCCATCGACCGCATCCTAGGAAAGCGGCAGCGGCGGTCAAGCGCGACGGAGCAGGGGATAATATTCTCCGCTGGCCAAAGGCCGGGAAGCGGGCGGGGTACGGCCGATCACGCGCCGGCCGGTTTTTATTCCTTGAGGTCCTCCCAGAACTCCTTCACCCGTGCGAAGAAGCCCTCGGATTCGGGGCTCTGCCCCTTGCCCTTGCCGCCGGCCCTCTCGAACTCGCGCAGCAGCTCCTGCTGCTTCTTCGTAAGGTTGACCGGCGTTTCGACCGTGATCTGAACGTACATGTCGCCGCGCGCGGCCGATCGCAGAATGCTCATGCCCTTGCCGCGCAGGCGAAACTGCTGGCCCGTCTGTGCGCCGGGCGGGATGGCGACCCGGGCGCGGCTGCCGTCGATCGTCGGCACCTCGATGTGGCCGCCGAGAGCGGCCGTGACCATCGGAATCGGCACCCGGCAATAGATGTTGGCGCCATCGCGCTGGAAGAAGCGATGCGGCGCAATCGACAGGAAGATGTAAAGGTCGCCGGGTGGCGCGCCGCGCAGGCCGGCCTCGCCCTCCCCGGCGAGTCGGATGCGCGTGCCGTCTTCCACGCCGGCCGGAATCGTGACCGCGAGCGTCTTCTCCTTGTGCACCCGGCCCGCGCCGCCGCAAAGCTTGCAGGGGCTCTCGATCACCTTGCCGGCGCCGTTACAGGTCTGGCAGGTGCGCTCGATCGTGAAGAAGCCCTGGCTGGCCCGCACCCTGCCCATGCCCATGCAGGTCGGGCAGGTGATCGGGTGGGCACCCTTCTCGCCGCCGGTGCCGTTGCAGGCGTCGCAGGTGACCGAAGTCGGCACCCGGATGGTGGCCTGCTTGCCGGCGAAAGCCTCCTCCAGGGTAATCTCAAGGTTGTAGCGCAGATCGGCCCCGCGGCCACGGGCGGCGTTGCCGCGCCGGCCGCCCATGAACTCGCCGAACATCTCGTCGAAGATGTCGGCGAACCCGGCCGCGCTGAAGTCGAACCCGGCGGCCCCGGCGCGCGGGCCGGCGCTGCCGTTCTCGAACGCGGCATGGCCGAACCGGTCATAGGCGGCGCGCTTCTGTTCGTCCTTCAGGACGTCGTAGGCTTCGTTGATCTCCTTGAAGCGCTTTTCCGCGTTCTGGTCCCCCGGATTGCGGTCCGGGTGGTACTTCATCGCCAGCGTCCGGAACGCCTTCTTGATCTGATCGGTGGAGGCGTCCCGCCCGACCCCCAGAATCTCGTAATAGTCTTGCTTCGCCATATGGTCAGTCGTTCACGCCAGACGGATGCGATCCCCCAAAGCCGGCCTTCGCGGAAGTCCGGCGCATAGGCTTTGCCCCGGGTCCCGTTTCACGCGGATGTCGGGGAAGGGCACGCCCTCCGAACGTCCACGACCGGGAACCAGGGGCCACAGGAACGGGACAAAACGCAGGAAGCCCCGCGCCAGAAGTCGGAGATACAGCACCGGACGACCGACACAGGGCTTCCCGATTGCGTTCCCGTTAGGCGGACCGGTTCTTGCGGTCCTCGTCCACCTCCTCGAAATCGGCGTCGACGACGCCGGGCTCCTCGGCGCCCGCAGCACCGCCGCCGGTCGGACCGGCGCCGGAGTCGCCGCCGCCCTGCCCGTCGGCGCCCTGCTGGGCCCGATACATCGCTTCGCCCAGCTTCATCGAGGCCTGGGCGAGCGCCTCCGTCTTGGCCCGGATGGCCCCCGCGTCATCGCCCGAGATGACGTTGCGCAGCTCGGCAATCGCGGCTTCGATCGACTCCTTCTCGCCAGCGCCGATCTTGTCGCCGTGCTCCTTCAGCGTCCGCTCGGTGCTGTGGATCAGCGCCTCCGCGTGGTTACGCGCCTCGACGACCTCACGCCGCTTCTTGTCCTCGGCGGCGTGCGCCTCGGCGTCCTTGATCATGCGCTCGATGTCGGCGTCGGAGAGGCCGCCGGAGGCCTGGATGCGGATCTGCTGCTCCTTGCCGGTGGCCTTGTCCTTGGCCGAGACGCTGACGATGCCGTTCGCGTCGATGTCGAAGGTGACCTCGATCTGCGGCACCCCGCGCGGCGCCGGCGGAATGCCGACCAGGTCGAACTGGCCGAGCAGCTTGTTGTCCGCCGCCATTTCGCGCTCGCCCTGGAAGACGCGGATGGTCACCGCCGTCTGGTTGTCCTCGGCGGTCGAGAAGGTCTGGCTCTTGCGCGTCGGGATCGTGGTGTTGCGCTCGATCAGGCGGGTGAACACACCGCCCAGCGTCTCGATGCCCAGCGACAGCGGCGTCACGTCGAGCAGCAGCACATCCTTGACGTCGCCCTTCAGGACGCCGCCCTGGATCGCCGCGCCGATCGCCACGACCTCGTCGGGGTTGACGCCCCGATGTGGCTCGCGCCCGAAGAACTGCTTCACCGCCTCGATCACCTTCGGCATGCGGGTCATGCCGCCGACCAGGATCACCTCGTCGATCTCGCTCGGCTTCAGCCCGGCATCCTTCAGCGCGGCCCGGCAGGGGGTGATCGTGCGCTGGATCAGATCGTCGACCAGCGCCTCGAGCTTCGCCCGGGTCAGCTTGATGTTGAGATGCTTCGGCCCGCTGGCATCGGCGGTGATGAAGGGCAGGT
>CAZKCM010000149.1:0-4297 GCA_964551315.1 uncultured Rhodospirillaceae bacterium
CCCATGCCCGGAGCACAGGGTCGTGCATCTGGTGCTTCACGACATGCTGCATCACGGGGGATATTACTCCGGCGCGCCGCGCCTGCGCGCGCTTCACGACCTCCGTCGCTTCATTGATGCCTGGCACGGCCGGCTCGACTGGCGCGTCGTCGATACGCATTTCCAGAACCTCCGTCTCGGCCACGTACTCGACGCGCATCTGCTTGCCGCACATCGCCTTCTCGGCGCGGCATGGCCCCTGTCGCGCCCGCCGAGTGCCGCGGGCCGATTCGCGGTTCTGCGCTTTGCCGCAACGACGAACGGCATCCTGCCGCGATTCGTCCTGCTTGGCGTCGCCAAGGCAACCCGGGGGCTGGCCTGGCATCGAATGCACCGGCTGTACGGGTCCGGAGGCGGTTCCCTCGCGACCTGGCGCCTGCGCCACCTGATCCATTGGACGGCCGTCGGTGCGGCCAATCGCCTCCGCGGCCACGGTTTGCGGATGCAAGAGAAGGCGCCGACCACGGACCGGTCAGCTGGCCCATGAGTCGGCGCCGAGAGAATCGGGAGCTTCGTACGACTATGGATTCTTTGCGATCCTGGTCCGAGATGCGCTCACCACTTGCGGCGCTTGCCCCCCTTACCCTTGCCGTGGCCCTTACCGGAGCCATGGCCCGGATAGCCGACGGACCCGGCGACCGCGTAGCCGCGATCGGTCGGCGTCAGCAACAGCGCCAGGGTCGGCGGCGCCGCGAGGGCCAGACGTCCGCATTGCACAACGAAGCGCCGTCTCGTCTCTTCGGTCACGTCTTCGCGTTCCATGAACCACTCCCGTATCAGAGAGTCCTCACGCCGAGTAAATCATCTAGCACAGGTCCGAACATGTCAAGAAAATACCTCCGTGTTTCGGCATTGATATAAGAAAATATAGGATATCACTTCTGGATAGTTAGGAATTTACAGAAGAGAATGGAGTTTTTCTTTATAAAGGAGATTCCGATGGCCGGAGATCACAAAGCATTGCGTCGAAATGAATACGTGACGCGCTTTCCGAGAGAAGGACATTTCATAAAATCATTTGGACGATTTCAGGCGGCAAGAAAACTGTACAGCCGGATGCAAAGCATGAGGCCCTCTGAAAAAATATGCTTCCATCCAACGAACAGAGAGGCCAGTGGCCTGTTCGTCTCTCCCGGATCGGAAACATATTTTGAGGGTCTACCGGTCGAAGACTGTGTTCGAGATCTGAAACAGCAGGGGATATCGCAGGCGTTCCGCCTTCCCGAACGGGTCGTCGACCGCATCCTTTCCTACGCCCATGGCTCTCGTTTCCGCACTGACGGGGGCGACGAGAAACGGCGCATCGCGGATCTCCAGGTCCAACGCAGGTCCGGAGAGGCCATGCCTGCCCGCGCGATATGCACGGACATCATGGGATCAGCCGAAATCATGTCGATCCTGACGGATCGCAACATCCATGAAACGGCGGCGCGGTATCTCGGATACCGGCCCAAGCTGTGCGAAGTTTATCTGGAAGTCCTCTTTCGTGCGACGGCAAGTGAGGCCGAGCCGGGGTACCAGCCCTTTCGCTACCACTACGACATCCCGGGATTCGGTTTCATCGCTTTCTTCTTCTACCTGCATGCCGTCGACGAGCACTGCGGTGCACATGTCATGATCCGACAATCCCACACGAGGAAGCCCTTGCGCCTTCTTCTTCGATCCGGCCAATCCGCCGGCGAGCTGGTCAACGCGTATTATGATCAGACGCTGGAACTGACCGTCACCGGCCCCAAGGGGCACGGGTTCGCCGAGGATCTGTACTCGTTCCACAAGGTCCTTCGCCCGGTTCGCAACGATCGACTATCTCTCCAGATAAGGTTCTACTGAAGCGCGCGGCTTCGCCGCGGCCGCACTCGCAGGGGAAATCACCGGCACGCGAAGGAGACGACGCTCGGCCAGCCCGGCCGCGGCGACGGCGTTCGGCCGATGTACAGCGCGTCGCGACCGTACTCCGCGCAGTGTTCGCGAGCCCGGCGCTCCGCCGTATCGAGCCAGGCTCCGATCCCTTCGGGCAGGTCGGACGGAACGAGGATCTTGATGGTGCTCGGCGTTGTCTCAACCAGGGTCAAATCGTCCGCCCCGCCGCCGCAGGCCGTCAGGACGGCGACTAGGCCGAACGCCGCCGCCGCACGGCGGTTCCCTAGCCTCACCGCACGATCCTCCGGCGATACCGGCAAATCACTCCGGTCTTCGATCGATCGCCCCGGCGCACCGGTGGCGGTTGCCGCGAAGAGATTGACAATCTGACCATCGTCAGGCGCAACGATCCCGAGACGTCTCTGACCGCCGGCGGTAAGCGATGCAAGGCGTCCGAACTCTCCCCGATTCCCCATCGCGATTCAAGGAACTCTCGGGCGGTCACGCCGCGGGCCTTGGCGTGGGTTCGGGGTCGGATAGCCGTTGGCGCCCACGAGAATGGCGACGCGACGCCGTCGGCCATGTTAGGCATTAGGGCGAGACCCGGGCGCCGCTCCGGCCGGACGAACGATTGTGAACGTTGGACCATGGCTGCGATTCCCCGCCTGCGGGCCTATGAGGGGCCCGCCATCCTCGGCTACGGCTTCAGGCCGTTCTTCCTCGCCGGCGCTGTCTATGCCGGCCTCGGAATCCTGATCTGGCTTCCGATGTTCTTCGGCGACCTCGCGATCCCGACGGCCTTCGCCCCGGTCGACTGGCACGCCCACGAGATGCTGTACGGGTACCTCGCCGCCATCGTCACCGGCTATCTACTGACGGCGATCCCGAACTGGACGGGACAGTTGCCGCTGCAGGGTCGCCCTCTGGCCGCCCTTGTCGGTGTCTGGCTGGCGGGGCGGCTGGCGATCGCGGTCTCGGACCTGATCGGCCCGATTCCGGCCGCCGCCATCGATCTTCTGTTCCTCCTGCTGATCGCGGCCGCCGTGGCGCGCGAAGTGATCGTCGGCCGCAACTGGCGCAACCTTGGCCCGTTCGGCGGCCTTACCGCGTTGACCGCCGGCAATGTGATCTTCCACGTCGAGGCCTATGGCGGCGGCCCGGCGGAACTCGGGGCTCGGATCGGCATCGCCGCCGCGATCACGCTCATCATGCTGGTCGGGGGTCGGGTGATCCCGAGCTTTACGCGGAACTGGCTGGCGCGCGAGAATCCCGGTCGGCTCCCCGTGCCGTTCGGGCGCTACGATGTTGCCTCGCTGATGCTTTCGATCCCGGCGCTCGTCGTCTGGGTTGCGATGCCCGATGCACCCACCACCGCCGGGCTGATGCTGATCGCGGGTGCCGCGCAGGCGATCCGGCTGGCCCGATGGGCCGGCGACAGGACGCTCCGCGACCGGTTGGTTCTCATTCTGCACGTCGGCTACGCCTTCGTCCCAGTTGGCTTCGCCCTCCTGGCAGGCGCCAGACTGCTGCCCCGGTTCGTCCCGCTGGACGCGGGCATCCACGCCTGGACGGCCGGGGCGATCGGCACCATGACGCTGGCGATCATGACCCGTGCCAGCCTCGGCTATACGGGCCGGAAACTGATCGCCGGAACGATGACCCAGACCATCTATGCCGCCGTCCTGATCGCGGCGTTGACGCGGGTTTGCGCGGCGTTCAACCAGGACGGGGCTGCGACCCTGCTGTGTATCGCCGCCGGCGCATGGATCGCGGCGTTCTGGGGGTTCGCCATCGGCTATGGACCGATGCTCGCCCGACCGCGCGTGAAATCTCGATAGGCCTCTGTGGATTCGGTGCCGTGACGGCCGGCGTTTCGCCGGTCGCTCGCCCCGCATCGGTGGCGAAATCGGGCACCGGCCGCGACGGCCCATGGGCCGGCTTCCGTAAGACACGCCTTTAAGATGCAAATTTCATACTTCTTTATGGATTTCGCCGGATGTAAGATGTATCGATGATACATGTACGTTCTATCGGAATGATTCTCGAAGGAGGGAGCCATGGCAGCCGACGGAGGTCCGGCAACCGCGTCAGCGATAGGACACAAAGATGAGCACAGGCCGGGGTTTGTGCGCCGGTGGCTGTACTCCACCAACCACAAGGACATCGGCACGCTGTACCTGATTTTCTCGGTGTGCGCCGGTCTCATCGGCGGCGCCATGTCCGTCCTCATGCGGGCGGAGCTCGGTCAACCGGGGCTCCAGATCTTCGGCGACCCGCAGGTGTACAACGTAATCATGACCGCGCACGGGTTGATCATGATCTTCTTCGTGATCATGCCGGCGCTCATCGGCGGGTTCGGCAACTGGTTCGTGCCGCTGATGATCGGCGCGCCCGACAT
>CAZKCM010000150.1:0-4138 GCA_964551315.1 uncultured Rhodospirillaceae bacterium
GATTCGTGGGCGAAGGCTCCGTCGTCATCGAGGACGGCGTCCTGGCGCCGGGCACGGGGCCGGGCGTTGCTGCCGCCCCGGGCGACCGCACCATCCGGGTGGACGGGTTCCTCGTCCTCCCGGGCATCGTCGACGTGCATGGCGACGCGTTCGAGCGGCAGATCATGCCGCGGCCGGGCGTGGCGATCCGACTCGACCTCGCGCTTGCCGAGACCGACCGGCAGCTCGTCGCCAACGGCATCACGACCGCCTTCCACGGCGTGACGAACTCCTGGGAGCCGGGCCTGCGCAGCCGGGAGGCATTCGCGGCCTTCGCGGAGGCGCTGGCGGCGCTCGACGGCACGCTGGCCTGCGACACCCGACTGCACCTGCGGTTCGAAACCTTCAACCTGGACGCCGTGGCTGAGGTCGAGGACGCGCTTGAGCGCGGCCAAATCGGCGTGCTCGCCTTCAACAATCACCTGCCGGAGATCCACGCGGCGCGCACCGACCCGGGCAAGCTGCAGAAATACGCCGAGCGGTCGGGCCTCGCGCCCGAGGAGTTCCGGCTTCTGGTCGAGCAGGTCCACACGCGGAGCGAGGCGGTGCCGGCGGCGGTCGAGCGCCTGGCCAGGGCCGCCGCCGCGCAGGGCGTATGCACCATGTCGCACGACGACGACAGCCCGGCGCTCCGCCACTACTACCATGGGCTTGGCTGCCGGATCGCGGAGTTCCCCGAGAACGCGGAGACCGCGGAGGCGGCGCGCGCGCTCGGCGACGCGGTGGTGATGGGGGCGCCGAACGTGCTGCGCGGCGGCAGCCACAACGGCGCGGTCTGCGCGACCAGCATGATCGAGGCGGGCCTCTGCACCGTTCTTGCTTCGGACTATTACTACCCGGCCCCGCTCCACGCGGCCTTCCGTCTTGCACGCGAGGGGAAGGCGAGCCTGGCAGAGGCGTGGCGCCTCGTCTCTGCGAACCCGGCACGCGCCGTCGGGCTGACCGACCGCGGCGAAATCGCCGCAGGGCAGCGCGCCGACCTGCTGCTGGTCGATGACCGGCGGCCCGACCTGCCGCGCGTCGCGGCCACGATCGTCGCCGGACGGACGGTCCACCTTGCCGGTTCGCCAACCTGCCCGGCGCTCACCGGGCTGTAGGGCACCTCGCCGGATGCAAAGACGGAAGATTCGATCCGTCACTTTGCATCGGGCGAAGGACTTAAGGTCTTGGTTGCCAATCGCGGTGTTTATCAATACCGCGTCACGATATGCGCTTCACGGCTTCCGGCACCAACTCGTGAAGCCCCTGCCCGCCTTCCGCGACGTAGCTGATGATCCGCTGCCGCAACCGGGGCTCCCAGAACTTCTTGAGATGATCGGCGATGCCGGCGACCGCTTGTTCGCGCGGGTAGCTTGAGAAGTAGAGCGCGATCTGATTCGCCATATGAACCAAATGCTGCGGCTTCATAGACCTATACTCCGATCACACCCCGTATCCGTCCCGGGTTCGCATAGACGTTGACACTGTCCGCCCGAGCCAATGCGACAAGGGTCACGCCCGACTGCTCGGCGACCTTCAGCGCAAGCGTCGTCGGAGCCGAAATCGCGACCAGGATCGCGATTCCGAACACGGCGGCCTTCTGCACCATCTCGAAGCTGCACCGACTGGTGATTACGGCAAATCCTGCGGCCGGATCCGCCTGTGTCCGAGCCAGGGCGCCGATCAGCTTGTCGAGCGCATTGTGCCGCCCGACGTCTTCCCGGACGAGACGGATGTTGCCGTCCGGATCGACCCAGGCGGCAGCGTGGACCGCGCCCGTCTGCCGGTTCACCGTCTGCCGCACCGGCAGGTCCGCCAGCGCCCGATGCAAGGCGTCGACACCCACGCGAAGGTCCGACTCGACCCGCGGGATCGGCCGCGTCACCTGCGTAAGCGTGTTGACGCCACACAGGCCGCAGCCGGTCCGCCCGGTGAGGTTCCTGTCCCGGTCGGCGATCCCCGCCAGGCGATGCCGGGCGATCTGCATGCGGGCCTCGATCCCGGAGTCTCCTTCCACGATTTCAATGCCCTGCAGCTCATCGGCCGTGGCGAGGAGACCCTCGCTGAGGCTGAATCCAAGGGCGAAGTCTTCGAGGTCCGCCGGGGTCGCCATCATGACGACATGCGGGATTCCGTTATAGACGAGCGCGACCGGAACCTCGGCGGCGATGGTGGCCTCTAGCGGTGCGATGGCCCCGCCGCAGAGGCGGAAGCAAGTGGCGACCTTGGCGCGAGGCGGGCCGGCGTCGCCGCCCAGGCCGGGATCGAAGGCGGCCATGGTGCTACTCGGCGGCATCCACCGGACTCAGGATCCGACGCGACAGACGCGTCTTCTCGCGGTAGCGTTCCTGCCATTCCGACAGGTGGTTCACGCGCCGGACCTGGACGGCCGTAACCTTGTACTCGGGACAATTCGTCGCCCAGTCCGAGAACTCGGTCGTCACCACATTGGCGCCCGTTTCCGCGTGATGGAACGTCGTATAGACGACACCCGGTTGCATCCGGTCCGACAACTGAGCCCGCAGGGAGATTTCTCCGGTCCGGCTCGTCAACGCCACCAGATCGCCGTCCCGGATGCCGCGGCTCTCGGCGTCGAACGGGTGAATCTCCAGCACGTCCTCGTCGTGCCACACGATGTTCGACGTACGCCGGGTCTGCGCCCCGACATTGTACTGGGAAAGAATGCGCCCCGTGGTCAGGATCAGCGGGAAGCGGCTCGACGTCCGCTCTTCCGTAGGAACGAACTCGGTGATCATGAACTTGCCGCGCCCGCGCACGAACCGATCGACGTGCATGATGGGCGTCCCTTCCGGGGCCGTCTCGTTGCACGGCCACTGGACGCTGCCCAGTTCATCGAGCTTGGCGTAGGTAACGCCCGCAAAGGTCGGCGTGACGCGGGCGATCTCGTCCATGATCTCGGACGGATGGTTGTAATGCATCGGGTAGCCCAGCGCGTTCGAGAGGGCCATCGTGATCTCCCAGTCGGCCAGACCGGCGAGCGGAGGCATCACCTTGCGCACGCGGCTGATCCGTCGTTCGGCATTGGTGAAGGTGCCATCCTTTTCGAGGAAGGACGATCCGGGCAGGAAGACATGCGCAAAGTTGGCCGTCTCGTTCAGGAACAGATCCTGAATGACGACGCATTCCATCGCCTCCAGCCCGGCCGTCACGTGCCGGGTGTTCGGATCCGACTGAACGATGTCCTCGCCCTGGATGTAGAGGCCCTTGAAACTTCCCTCGATCGCGGCATCGAGCATGTTGGGAATCCGCAGCCCGGGCTCGCTCTCGAGGGTGGTTTTCCAGACCTCTTCGAACAACGCCCTGGTCGCGTCTTCGGAAACGTGGCGATAGCCCGAGAACTCGTGCGGGAACGATCCCATGTCGCAGGAACCTTGCACGTTGTTCTGGCCCCGCAGCGGGTTCACGCCGACGCCGCGGCGGCCGATATTGCCGGTGGCCATGGCAAGGTTCGCCATCCCCATGACCATGGTCGAGCCCTGGCTGTGCTCCGTGACGCCGAGCCCATAGTAGATCGCCGCGTTGCCGCCTGTGGCATAGAGGCGCGCCGCCGCCCGAATGTCGGCGGCGGGAACGCCGGTGATCGCCTCGACCGCCTCCGGCGCGTTGCGCGGCTCGGCGATGAACCGCCGCCATATCTCGAAGTCTTCGACTTCGCAACGCTCGGCGACATAGGCCTCGTCAACCAGCCCTTCGGTCACCACGACATGGGCCATGGCATTAATGATCGCCACGTTGGTGCCGGGCCGCAGCGCGAGGTGATAATCGGCCTTGATGTGCGGCGACTTGACCAGGTCGATCCGCCGCGGATCGATCACGATGAGCCGCGCTCCTTCGCGCAGCCGGCGCTTCATCTGAGAGGCGAAGACGGGGTGGGCGTCCGTCGGATTCGCGCCGATCACCATGATGACGTCGGCATCGCGGACGGAATCGAAGTCCTGGGTCCCGGCCGAAGTGCCAAACGTGGTCTTCAGGCCATAGCCGGTCGGCGAATGACAGACGCGCGCGCAGGTATCGACGTTGTTGTTGCCGAATCCGGCCCGGACCAGCTTCTGAACCAGGAACGTCTCCTCGTTCGTGCAACGCGACGACGTGATGCCGC
>CAZKCM010000151.1:0-4131 GCA_964551315.1 uncultured Rhodospirillaceae bacterium
ACGGCGCAGAGCATCGAGCTGATGCTGAAGTCGGAGGGCTTCATCGTCGATTCGACCGACCTCGGGGAGGACGGCCTCGAGATCGGCAAGCTCTACGACTACGACATCATCCTGCTCGACCTGATGCTGCCGGACATCGACGGCTACGAGGTCCTGCGGCGGCTGCGCGCCGCCCGGGTCAACACGCCCGTCCTGATCCTCTCGGGGCTCAGCGAGCTCGACAACAAGCTCAAGGGGCTGGGCTTCGGGGCCGACGACTACCTCACCAAGCCGTTCGACAAGCGCGAGCTGGTCGCCCGCATCCAGGCCATCGTCCGCCGCTCCAAGGGGCATTCGGATTCGATCATCCGCACCGGCAGGCTGGCGGTCAACCTCGACGCCCGCACCGTCGAGGTGGACGGGCAGCCGGTCCACGTCACGGGGAAAGAGTTTGCGATCCTCGAGCTGCTGTCGCTGCGCAAGGGCACGACGCTGACCAAGGAGATGTTCCTGAACCATCTCTACGGCGGCATCGACGAGCCGGAGCTGAAGATCATCGACGTCTTCGTCTGCAAGCTGCGCAAGAAGCTGAGCAAGGCCACCGGCGGCGACGGCTGCATCGAAACGGCATGGGGCCGCGGCTACGTCCTCCGCGACCCTGTCGACAACAAGAAGGCCGGCGCACCGGCATCCAGGCCCGTGCGCGACCTTGACGCGGAGCGTCGGCCGGCGACCGGCGCCTAGCTGTAAGCTTTCCGTAGGTTGTTCATTCGGCTCCGTCGCTGAACGGGCCGTGTCGGATGGCCCTCCATTCCGCGCTTCAAACTCCGCGGGAGAGGTTCAGCTTCAGAAGGTCGCAGCTGCATCAGCCCCCGGGCTGCGGCTTTGGAACGTCCGCTGCCAGCCCCGTCAGTCGCAGACTGCATGTCTGGGTCCTAACTTGACTCACGTCAATGCCCCTGCCCGCTCTCGCAATAGGCAGGTGCCGCGAGTCACTAGGCAAAGGAATTCGCGACTGTGCGGAACATCAAACGCGCCTTCTGGGGCATGCTGCTGGTGCTGACCGTCCTGTGGCTGATGGCAGAGCCACAGGTATTCGAGCCGGCCAACTTCTTTGCCCTGCGATCAAGCCTGGTTCAGTACAGCGGGGTTATCGCGATAGGCACGATGAGTGTCGCGATGATCCTGGCGCTGCGCCCGCGCCGCCCGGAGCGGTGGTTCGGCGGGCTGGACAAGATGTACCGCCTGCACAAGTGGCTGGGGATCGCGGCACTCGTCGTCTCAATTGGCCACTGGCTGTGGAGCCAAGGGCCGAAATGGGCTGTGGGTTGGGGCTTGATCGAGCGCCCGGAGCGCGGCGCGAGACCACCCGTGGAAAACCCGATCGAGCAATTCCTCGCGGGCCTGCGCAGCTCGGCGGAGGGGCTGGGCGAATGGTCGTTCTATGCTGCAGTCGTGCTGATCGCGCTGGCGCTCATTAAACGTTTTCCGTATCGCCTATTTTACAAGACGCATCGCCTGCTGGCCGTCGTGTATCTGGTGCTGGTGTTTCACGCGGTCGTGCTGATCTCATTCAGCTACTGGACATCGCCGATCGGCCTGATGATGGCATTGCTCCTGGCCGGAGGCATTTATGCGGCGATCATCGTGCTGCTGCGCCGTGTCGGCTCCGGCCGGCAGGTCCCAGGCCGGATCGTGTCGCTTCAGTATTACCCTGGCGTGCGGGCTCTCGAGACCCAGATCGAGGTGCCGCAGGGCTGGCCCGGTCACAAGCCCGGTCAGTTCGCCTTCGCGACGTCGGACAGGTCCGAAGGGGCGCACCCGTATACCATTGCCTCCGCATGGAACGACAAGGACCGGCGCATCACCTTCATTACAAGAGAGTTGGGCGACCACACCAGCCGCCTGCGCGATAAGCTGCGGGTGGGGCAGGAGGTGACTATCGAGGGACCATACGGCTGTTTCGACTTCGACAACGGGCAGCCCCGGCAGATATGGATCGGCGGCGGCATCGGCATTACGCCGTTCATCGCGGGCATGAAGCATCTGGCGCAGGAGCGGCGCACGAATCCGGATCGGCCTCGACCGGCGATCGACTTGTTCCACACGACCGCCGACTATGACGAGAAGGCCATTGACAAGCTGAGGGCAGATGCGGAAGCCGCCGGCATCCGTCTGCATGTTCTGGTCGATGCGCGCGATGGCCTGCTGACGGGCGAACGCATCCGCGCCACCGTGCCGGAATGGCGCGACGCCAGCATCTGGTTTTGCGGACCGGCGGGATTCGGCAAGGCGCTGCGAAACGACTTTGCTGCACAGGGACTGCCCGTCGCGGAGCGTTTCCATCAGGAACTGTTCGCCATGAGGTAAGCAGGAGCGGTTTTGAGAGGAACGCGTCCACCGAACACCGTGCGTGAGGCAGAGATCCCGGTGTGCGCCAAACCGGGTCGACTCTGATTTGATCAGAGGTACCGCGGGAGTGATCGACCGGGAACGGTCGTCCAACGCTGCATCGGAATCGAACACAAGGCGCCGCCCGCAGGCGACATGCTTTCCTCTCCTCTCAGCCGCCCGTCTGCCAGCACTCGGGCCGGAGGTCCACAGACTTGGCGAGGCCCTAGGCGAAACTCTGGCCGGCCTGTTCCACACCTTTGTGGAACGGCCCGTAGGGCCAGCTGCTCGCGCCCGGCCCTGATCACCCCCGGCCCAGATAGACCTGCAGCAGCGTTTCGGCTGCCGCGCTCGGCGTGATCCGGCCGGCGGCCACCTCCTCCTCCAGCAGGGGCAGGCGCTCGGCCACCCCGGGATGCGCCTTGAGGGTCGCCATCAGGCTCTCGGACAGCTCGGTCCAGAGCCAGGCGCGCGCCTGGGCGGCCCGCCGCCGGGCAATCTCGCCCGTCGCGGAAAGGGCGGACCGGTAGCGCTCCACCGCCTCCCAAACCGCCGGAACGCCGTCCCCGGTCAGGCCGGAACAGGTCAGCACCGGCGGCGTCCAGGCGGCGGAGGCCGGCCGCAGAAGACGCAGGGCGTGCCGGTATTCGGCCGCGGTGCGGCCGGCCACGGCGGCCAGTTCGCCGTCGGCCTTGTTGATGAGCAGAAGATCGGCGAGCTCGACGATCCCGCGCTTGATGCCCTGAAGCTCGTCGCCGCCGCCGGGCATCAGCAGGAGGACGAACATGTCCACCATGTCGGCGACCGCGGTTTCCGACTGCCCGACGCCGACCGTCTCGATGACGACCACGTCGAACCCGGCCGCCTCGCAAGCGAGCAGCGCCTCGCGCGTGCGCCGGGCGACGCCGCCGAGGCTGCTCCCCGCCGGCGAAGGCCGGATGAAGGCCCGCTCGTCCCGCGCCAGCTCGGTCATGCGCGTCTTGTCACCGAGGATCGAGCCGCCGCTCACCCGCGAGGACGGATCGACCGCCAGCACGGCGATGCGGTGCCCCTGTTCGATCACGTGACGGCCGAAGCTTTCGATGAAAGTGGATTTGCCGACCCCCGGCGCGCCGGAGATGCCGAGGCGGATCGACCGGCCGGTGGCGGGCAGCAGGCGCGTAAGCAGCGCCTCCGCCTCGCGGCGGTGGTCGGCACGCGCCGATTCGATCAGGGTGATGGCGCGCGCCAGCGCCCGCCGATTGCCGGCAAGCACCCCCTCCGCGAGCGCCTCCGACGTCGGGGCCGCTTTCCGCACGCTGCTCAAGGCCAGTCCGCCGCGACGCGCTCAGCCGGCACCGGACGTTGCATCGGGCGCCACATCAGGCGCCCCTGGGCCGAGCGGCTGGCCATAGCTGAACTCAACGAAATTGCCGTCGGGATCGCGCAGTCCGCAATAGTAGCCGACCGGATAGGGCTCCTCCCGCGGCGGCCAGACCAGGCAGCCCGCGGCCTCCGCCCGGCGCGCGACATCGTCGACCGCGGCGCGGCTGTCGACGGCGAAGCCGAAATGGCTGAAATCGTTCCCGGCCTGCTGGCGGCCGGGTCCGCCGGGCAGCAGGACGATGACGAAGTCCGTTTCCCGCCCCGGCTCGGCGAGCCAGACGATGGATTTGCCCGTGTCGCTCTCCGCGCGCTCGTGGACCACGCCCATACCGCAGAACTCGCGGTAGAACTCGATGCAGGCGGGAAGGTCGCGGACATGGAGGGCGATGTGGGTCA
>CAZKCM010000152.1:0-4129 GCA_964551315.1 uncultured Rhodospirillaceae bacterium
CGCGCGCGCCGGCGAGGCCGGCAAGGGCTTCGCCGTCGTCGCCTCCGAGGTCAAGAGCCTGGCCACCCAGACCGCCAGGGCGACCGAGGAGATCGCCGCCCAGATCGGCGCCATCCAGGCCGCCACCGGCGACGCGGTGAAGGCGATCGGCGAGATCGGCGCGACGATCAAGGAGATCGCCCAGATCGCCACGACCATCGCCGGCGCGGTGGAGCAGCAGGGCGCCGCGACGCAGGAGATCGCCCGCAACGTCCAGCAGGCGGCCGCGGGCACCCGCGCGGTCTCGTCCAACATCGCGGGCGTGAGTTCGGCGACGGACGAAACGGGGCGGGCGGCGAACCGGATGCTGTCGGTGTCCGAACGGCTCACCGAGCAGTCCGACCGGCTGCGCCGCGAGGTCGAGAACTTCCTGGACCAGGTCCGCGCCGCCGCCTGACCGCCCGCGGCGGGGAAGGCACCAAAGAGGCACAGAGGATTCGATGTTCTTCTCTGTGCCTCTGTGTCTCCATGGCTCAGGAATCCCGTGAGGCGAGAACGACGGCGCCGTCGCGGATCTCCACCGGCACCGGCGTCAGCGAGGCGCCGACGCAGGGGCCGGCGATGCAGACGCCGTCCTCGATCCGGAACAGCGCGCCGTGGGTGGCGCAGAGGAAGTGCCTTCCGTCCGCCGATAGGAAGCGGTCGGGCACCCAGTCGAGCGGCGACCCCCGATGCGGGCAGGAATTGACATAGGCAACCACGCCACCGCCCCGGCGCAGCAGGAAGATCTCCTGCCGCCCCTCCGTCCATTCGATGGTGAAGCCGCGGGTCTCGCCCTCGGCCAGCGCGTCGAGGCGGCAGATCGTCCGATCCTGCCGCGGGCCCATCATCGGCGGTTCACGGTTTGACGCCGCCCATCTCGCAGATCAGCCGCCAGGACTTGTCGTCGATCGGCATGACGGACAGCCGCGACTGCCGGACGAGCGGGATGTCGGCGAGCCGCGGATCGGCCTTGATCTGCGCCAGGGTGACGGGCGTCTTCAGCGGGATCACCGGCTTCACGTCGACCATGCCGAAGCGGCCGCTGGGGTCCGTGTGGTCCGGATAGTACTCCTTCACCACCTCCATGATGCCGACGACGGCCAGCCCCTCGTTGGAGTGATAGAAGAAGGCGCGGTCGCCGCGCTTCATCGCCTTCATGTTGTTCGAGGCCTGGTAATTCCGGACCCCGTCCCAATGGGTCCGCCCGTCCGCGACCAGCTGGTCCCAGGAATACTTGAACGGCTCGGACTTCATCAGCCAGTACGCCATCGCCCCGTCTTTCGCTCCCCTGCTCCCGCGTTCCGTCGTCCCGGGTCTCAAGCCTGCGGCCGCACCTGCTTCCAGGGCATGATGGCGACGCTCTCGAACAGCCCGGCCTTGGCATAGGGGTCGCCGGCGGCGAAGGCCTCGGCTTCCGCCCGCGAGGCGAAATCCATCAGCAGCAGGCTGCCGATCATGCCCGTCCCGGTCTCGTCCAGCAGCGGCCCGGCGATGATGACCCGGTCGGCGAAGCGGTCGATATATTCGAGATGCGCGGCGCGGTTCTCCGCCCGCACCGCGGCGTGGCCCGGCTTGTCCCGGCAATAGATCGCGAACGGCATTGCGCAACCTCCCCCGACTTCGTGCTGATCGGGCCCGAGTCCCGAACCGGGCCGCAGCCTAGCCGATCGGGCCCGGCCGATCCAGCGGTGTCGGCCGCGACGCGCCTCCGGCGGATCGTCTTCGATTTGCCGGTTCGCGAGGGCCTCACTACGTTGCGATGCGGACACGGAGCGAGTCACCAAGGAGGAGCCCCCATGACCCAGACCGACTCTAGTCGATCCGAACCCGCGGCATCGAAGGCCACGCCCCTGCCGACCCGCCGCCTCGGCCGCACCGACATGGAGATCACGCGCGTCGGCTTCGGCGCCTGGGCGATCGGCGGGCCCGACTGGGCCGTCGGCTGGGGCGCCCAGGACGACCGCGACTCGATCGCCGCCATCCGCCACGCGATCGACCGCGGCATCAACTGGATCGACACGGCGGCCGTCTACGGCCTCGGCCATTCCGAAGAGCTCGTGCGTCAGGCCCTGGCCGAGCTTCCCGCCGACGCGCGCCCCTATGTCTTCACCAAATGCGGCCTCGTCTGGGACGAGAACGACCGCAAGGCGCTGCCGCGGCGGGTCGGCGCGCCGGACAGCATCCGGCGCGAGGTCGAGGCGTCGCTCCGGCGCCAGGGCGTGGAGCGCATCGACCTCTACCAGATGCACTGGCCGCCCACCGACGGCACGCCACTGGAAGACTACTGGCAGACCCTCCTCGACCTGAAGGCGGAGGGCAAGGTGCGGGCCGTGGGCCTTTCCAACCACGACGTGGCGCAGCTGGAGGCGGCCGAGCGCATCGGCCATGTCGATACGCTGCAGCCGCCCTTCTCGGCGATCCGCCGCGACGTCGCCGCGGCCGAACTGCCCTGGTGCCGCGCCCACGAGACCGGCGTCATCGTCTACAGCCCGATGCAGTCGGGGCTGCTCACCGGCCGCTTCACGGTCGAGCGTGCCCGCGCCCTGCCGGAGGACGACTGGCGCTCGCGCAACGAGGAGTTCACCGGCGACAAGCTGCTCCGCAACCTGAAGCTCGCCGACGCCATGAGGCCGATCGCCGAACGCCATGGCACGACCGTCGCGGCGGTCGCCGTTGCCTGGACGCTCGCCTGGCCGGGCGTGACCGGCGCCATCGTCGGCGCCCGCAACCCCGCCCAGGTGGACGGCTGGATCGACGCGGCGACCCTCGACCTCACCGCCGAGGACATGGCCGAGATCGCCGCCGCCATCGAGGCGACCGGCGCCGGCACCGGCCCGCGCGCGCCAAATATCTGAGCCGTCGCGGCGCGGCGGCGCTCAGCCTTCGCCGCCGAGCGCGTCGAGCAGCCAGTCGCGGAAGGCGCGGATCTTCGCGGAGCGGCGCCGCGCCTCGTGATAGACGAGCCAGTAGCTCGAGCCCGAGTCGCGGACGAGGGCGAAGGGCTGTACCAGCCGCCCGGCGGCAAGTTCCTCGGTGAAGAAGGCGGGCGACAGGATGGCGACGCCCTGGCCGGCGAGCGCCGCGTTCGCGGCGAGGTACTGCGTGCCGACCTGCATCTCGGTGCGGCGGGACAGGTCGGGCGCGGCGACGCCGGCGGCGGCGAACCAGTCCATCCACCACGGGTCCGCCGGGTCGATCAGCGGCAGCTTCAGAAGGTCGGCCGGCACGTTGACCGGCCCGGCCCGGTCGAGGAGCCGCGGGCTCAGCATCGGCGTGTAGTCGACCGCCATGAGCCGATGCCTGACCAGGCCCGCCCAGCGGCCGTCGCCGCTGCGGATGCCGACGTCCACCTCCTCGCGGGCGAAGTCGACGAGGCGCCCCGACACGTCGAGCCGCACGGCGATTTTCGGATGGGCGACCTGGAACGCGCCCAGCCGCGGCACCAGCCAGTTGGACGCGAAGGTGTTCACCGCGCTGACCGTCAGCACCCCCTCCGCCGCCTCGCTCAGATCCGCAAACGCGGCGCGCAGCGCGGCGAAGGCCTCGGTGACCGCCGGGGCGAGGCGCCGCCCCGCCTCCGTCAGCGCGACCCCGCGCGGGCCGCGCAGGAACAGCGGCCCGCCGAGCCGGTCTTCCAGGATCCTGATCTGATAGCTCACGGCCGCCTGCGTCATGCCGAGCTCCCGCGCCGCGCGCGTGAAGCTCTGGTGGCGCGCGGCGGCCTCGAAGCAGCGGATCGCCGCGAGCGGCGGGAGAGGCGGTTGGGTCATGCCGGGCAAGCCATAAGGTGGCCTTATCGTAGACCGCCGAGCTTTCGTTGGAAAGCCGGGCCGATCTGCCTCAGATGGACGGGGTGCCCATAATCCCGTCATGGAGCGGCCCGATGGCCCGGACGTTACCCCGGTCCTTGCCCTGTCTCGATCCTGGCCACGCCTCGGCGCCCGCCGCGCCGCCGCGCTTCGGCCTCTTCGCCTGGCTCCGGCGCCGAAGCCCGCGCATCCCCAAGCTCGACCCGGAGACCCTTTCCGACACCCTGCGCCGCGACCTCGGCCTCGCCGACGGCCGTATCGTGCCGCCGCGGGACCCGTGGCGGGATTAGGGGCGCCGT
>CAZKCM010000153.1:0-4090 GCA_964551315.1 uncultured Rhodospirillaceae bacterium
GGACCGCCGTCACCGTGTCGCCCGGAATGCCGAGGGTCAGGAGCGGGACCAGCGCCCCGCCCGTGACGGCGTTGTTCGCGACCTCGGGCGCGATCACGCCGGCCGGCGCCCCCTGCCCGAACGCCTCGCCCTTGGGCGGCTCGCCGCGCGCGCCGCGCGCCGCTTCACCGTAGCTGATCCACGATGCGATCGTGGGGCCGGTCCCCGGAAGGATGCCGATTCCGGTGCCGATCGCGGCGCTCTTCAGGACCAGCCATTTGTGCCGGAGATAAACCGGCAGCAGCTCGCGCAGGCGGACGAAGCGCTGCACAGGAAGATTGACGGCGGCCGCCGACCCGGCCGCCTGCGCGAGGATCTCGGTGACCGCGAAGAAGGCGATCAGCGCCGGCAGCAGGGACACGCCGCTCAGGAGCTGCGGAAGCCCGAGGGTAAACCGCGACATCCCGCCGACGGGGTCGATGCCCACCGTTCCCAGCAGCATGCCGAGAACGGCGGCGATCAAGCCCTTGGTGAGCGAGCCGCGGGACACCGCGGCGACGCAGGTCAGGCCGAACAGGGCAAGCGTGAAGTACTCGACGGAGGTGAACTCCAGTGCGAAACCGGCGAGGATCGGTGCGAACACCATCAGGACCGCCGCCGAAACGACGCCGCCGATGAAGGACGAGATGACCGCCAGGCCGATGGCGAGATCCGCGCGCCCGCTTTGCGCCATCGCGTAGCCGTCGAGGGCGGTCGCCGCGTTTCCCGGCGCGCCCGGCGTGTTGACGAGGATCGCCGGGATCGAGCCGGCGAAGTACCCCGCACAGTAGAGGCCGAGGAGGAGCGCCATCGACGCCTCGAAGCCGAGGCCGAAGGTGAGCGGAGTCGCCAGCGCCACGCCCGCCGTGGCGGTCAGGCCGGGCGCGGCCCCGAACACGGCCCCGACCGCGACGCCGACGAGGACCCAGCCGAGGACCAGCGGGTCGGCGAGACGGGCGAGGGCGCCGCCCAGTTCGGCGAGGCTGACTAGGTCCATACGGGCAGCAGCACCGTGAAGCCGTAGCGGAACAGGGCGTAAACCGCGAGCGAGACGGCGACGGGAACGGCTATCAGCTCGACCGGCCGGCGGGAGCCGAGCAGAAGCATCGCGAGCAGCATGAACAGCCAGGTCCAGAGCCGGAAATCGACATGGGGGAAGCCGAGAAAGTAGGCGAGCAGGAGGCCCGCCAGCAGGACGGTGCGGGGGGCGAGCAGCCGGCCCAGCGCATCAGCGGCGCCGCGCTCGCCGGGCCGCATCGCCAGGACGGTGCCGAACCCGATCAAGGCCAGGCTGAGCAGCAGGGGAAAGAAGCGGGCCGAGAGGCCCGGCTGCCCCGCGATTGTCTCGATCCGCAGGCTCGCCAGGGCGAGGCCGGCGCCGGCCGCGGCCGTTGCGATACCCGTTGCCCGATCGGCGCGCAATGTGGCCTCCGGCCCTTCTGGGCTCCGTTACTCGATCAGCCCGATGTCCTTCAGCACGGCGCGGTGCTGCTCGACGTCGCTTTCGATCCGGTCCTGAAACGCCGCCGCGTCGAGATAGGCCTCCGTCAGATGGAGCTTGTCGTACAGGGCCTTCGTCTCGGGCTCGTTCGCCACCCGCGCGATGGTCGCCGCTAGGGTCTCGATCACCGGCTTCGGCGTCTCGTCGCGGACGACCACCCCGAACCACACGGTGGCGTGGAGGTCGTAGCCCTGCTCGTGGAAGGTGGGCGCGTCCGGCAGGTAGGAAACGCGTTCCGGCGCGGCGACGCCGAGGACGCGGAGCTGTCCGGCCTTGGCGAGGGAGATGTAGTTGGAGGCGCCGACGAAGACAAAGTCGACCTCGCCGGTCAGCGCCTTGGTGACCGCGCCCTTGCCGCCCTGTCCGCCGACATGGGTGAGCTTGATCCCCTGCGCCTTGGCGAACCGCTCCATGTTGATGTGTTGCGTGCTCCCGGGCGCGGGCGTCGCATAGGTCACCGCGCCGGGGTCCTCCTTGGCTGCCTCGACGATGTCCTCGACGGACTCGTAGGGGCTGTCGGCCCGCACCGCGAGGCCAATCGGCTCTTCGACGAGCTGCGCGACGGCGACGAAGTCGTTCGTCTTGTAGCCCGCGTCGCGAATCAGCGGGCCCGCGGTCAGCGCGCCGGTGGAGCCCATCAGAAGCGTGTAGCCGTCGGCCGGGGCCTGCTCCGCCGCCAGCGCGCCGCGGCTGCCGCCTGCACCCGGAACGTTCTGCACGACCACCGGAACCTTGAGCTCTTCCCTGAGGCGGTCGGCAAGGACGCGGGCCGTGCTGTCGATCGCGTCGCCCGCCCCGAAGGGCACGACGATCCGGATTGCCTTGCTCGGATAGTCCTGCGCGGGAAGATCTCCGGCCGAAAGGAGGCCGATGCCCGTGATCAGCACCGCGTACAGAGCCGCCTTGACCGCACCGATCATCACGCTCTCCCACTGAATCCTGGACCGGGCGCGGCATATCGTTGATGTTCTTGGCCGCGCCATGCGCTTGTCTATACAGGTCGCCGCCCGCGGGGGTCAACCGCGCGGGGCGCGCCGCCGCGGAACGCGGGGGAGACGCAGGACACGGTTGAGGGCAAGAGATGTCGAAGAGCGGTGAACGGGATCTGAGAGAGTTTCTGGCGGCGTTCGAGGCCGCCCATCCAGGCGAGGTGCTGCGGATCGCCGATCCCATCGACCTCGACTACGACGCCACGGCGATCGCGCTCGAGCTGGAGAAGCGGGGGCGCAGCCCGATTTTGTGGTTCGAGAACGTCCGCGGCTCCCGCTTCCCCGTCGTGATGAACCTGTACGGCCGGCGCGAACGCTTCGCCTTCGCCCTCGGCGTCCCTGAGGACCGGCTGATCGAGACCTGGGCGGGCATCGACGCGGCGCCGATCCCGCCGACCGTGGTGGACACCGGGCCGGTGCTCGATGTGGTCGCCACCGGCGACGCGGTGGACCTCGGAACGCTCCCCATCATGCGGCATTTCGTCGAGGACGGCGGGCCCTATCTCACCAACGCGATGTTCGTTGCCAAGGACCCGGAGACCGGGGTCCGCAACGCTTCCTTCCACCGCCTGCAGGTCAACGGCAAGGCGCGTTTCGGCACCAGCCTGCACAGCCGGCGTCATCTCTGGAACTACGCCCGCAAGGCCAGGGCGATGGGGCTCGACCGGCTGCCGGTCGCCGTCGTGGTCGGCTGCCACCCCCTGGTCACCTTCGGCTCCGGCCTGTGGAAGGGGCCGATCGACGCCGACGAGTACGCGACGGCGGGCGGCTTCCTCGGCGCGCCGCTGCCGGTCGTGAACGGCGTGACCGTGCCGATCGAGATCCCGGCGACCGCCGAGATCGCGATCGAGGGCCATCTGCTGCTCGACGTAGAGGAGCCCGAAGGGCCGTTCGGCGAGTTCACCGGCTACGCGTCGGAACGGTCGACCCACAACGCGGTGGAGGTGACGGCGATCCTGCACCGGCGCGACGCGATCTACCACAGCATCGTGCCCGGGATCTCCGACGAGCACACCCTGCTGCTCGGCATCTCGCAGGAGGCGCGGCAGCTCAAGGCGCTGCGCGTCCAGTTCCCGAACGTGACCGCCGTCGCCTACCCCAAGTCCGGAACCTGCCTGATGCACTGCTACGTCTCGGTCAAGGACCCGGCCCCCGGCCAGCCGCGCAACATCGCCGCCGCGGCGCTCGGCGACAATCTGAGCCTGAAGCTCGTGGTCGTGGTGGACGACGATGTCGACGTCTACGACGAGCGGGAGGTGCTGTGGGCCGTGGCCACCCGCTTCCAGGCCGACACGGATCTCGACGTCATCCGCTCCGCCATGGGCGCGACGCTCGATCCCTCGAACCGCGACGGCCTGACCGCCAAGCTGATCATCGACGCGACCCGGAAGACGCGGCCCTACGCGCGCCGCCACAGCCTGCCCGACGACGCCGTCGCCAAGGCGCGTTCGCTCATCGCCAAGGCCCTGACGACGGTGAACTGACGACGGTGAATCGACGACGGGGGCGCCGTCGGCCTTCGCCGCACGCCCTCCGCTTCAAACCCGCCTCCCTCCGCGCTACAGTCGCCTCGGAAAACGAG
>CAZKCM010000154.1:0-4071 GCA_964551315.1 uncultured Rhodospirillaceae bacterium
TCATCGATCCGCCGATGCGCACGGAGACGGACCTCGCGGCGGCGGTGCTCGACGGCAAGGCCGATTGCGGCCTCGCCATTCGGGCGGTGGCGCGGCGCTTCCGCCTCGACTTCGTGCCGCTCCACCGCGAGCGGTTCGACCTGGCGATGCGCCGGCGCGACTATTTCGAGCCGGCCCTGCAGACGCTGTTCCGGTTCACCCGCAGCTCTGCCTTCGCCGAGCGGGCCCAGGAGCTGGGCGGCTACGACATCCGCGAAACCGGGCGCGTGGTCTACAACGCCTAGGACGGGTCGGTGGCGCCGCGCCGGCCGGCTAAATCGTCCGGTAGCCCAGCGCGGCGGGCAGCCACAGCGCCAGTTCCGGTATCAGGATCACCAGGATCAGCGCGGCGATCATCGACAGCACCAGCCACAGGATCCAGCCGAAGGTGCTCTCCATCGGGACGCCGGCGATGCGCGCCGTCACCATCAGGTTGACGGCGACCGGCGGCGTGAACTGGCCGATCGCGATGTTCATCGCCATGAGCACGCCGAACCAGGTGAGGTTCCACTCGAACGCCGCCACGATCGGCATTAGAAGCGGCAAGGTGATCAGATAGATCGACACGCCGTCCAACACCATGCCGGCGAGCAACAGGACCACCATAATCATCGCGAGCACGATCGCCGGCTGGTCGGAGACGCCGAGCAGGGCACGCGCCGTCAGATCGAACGCGCCGAGCGTTGAGCCGGCCCAGGCGAAAATGCCGGCAAGCGAGATGATCAGCATGATCACGGCCGAGGTCTCCGCGCTTTCGACCAGAACGCGGTAGATGTCGCGCAGGCCCATGGTGCGGTAGATGACGGTGCCGACCAGCAGGCCATAGGCGACGGCGACCACCGCCGCCTCGGTCGGCGTGAAGAAGCCGCTGCGCAGGCCGCCCAGAATGATCACCGGCGCCAGCAGGGCAGGCACCGCGCCCCACAGGCTCTGCAGCAGGGGCGGCCGCTCCTCGGCGCCGGCCGTGCCGAAGTCGTGCCGCCGCGACAGCCACACCGTGGGCAGCGCAACGGCGAGGCCGGCGAGCAGACCCGGCGCCAGCCCGCCGGCGAACAGGGCGCGGAGGTCCACGCCCGGCACCAGCACCGAATAGACGATGAGGGCAATCGAGGGCGGGATCAGGATCGCGGTCGACGCCGCGGCGGCAATGACGCTCGCCGAAAACGGCTTCGGGTAGCCGGCCCGCATCATGCTCGGGATCATCACGGTTGCGACCGCGGCCGCGTCGGCCGGGCCGGAGCCGGACATCCCGCCCATGATCAGGCAGACGAGCACCGCGACGACGGCGAGGCCGCCCCGGCGCGGTCCGACCAGAGCGACGGCGAAACGTACCAGCCGCTCGGCCACGCCCGAGCGCTCGAAGATCGTGCCGGTCAGGATGAACAGCGGGATCGCGATCAGCGGGTACTTGGCGATGGCGTTGTAGGTGTTGGTTCCGACGGTGCCGAGGGCATAGACGTCCAGGCCGAGCCAGATGCCGACGATGCCGGCAAGCCCGAGGGCAACGGCGATCGGCCAGCCGAGCAGGAGGCCGGCGGCGAAGACCGCGAGCAGCGCCAGATCGGCGCCGATCATCGCGGCCCCTTCCGGATCAGCGCGACGCCGCGGCCCAGCACGCGCAGAAGAATCGCGCCGGCCAGAATCGGAAGCCACACGGAATAGATCCACTGCGGGTAGCCGAGGCCGGGCGACGTCTCGTCGTAGCGCCACTGGTCGAGCGCGAAGAGCGCACCGTAGTAGAGCACGAAAGAGAACACGAAGGTGGTGGCGAGGAGCGACAGCGCCTCGGCGGCGAACCGGAGCCGCGGCGGCAGCCTTTCGACAAAGACCCCAATCCGGATGTGCTCGGCCTTGGCGAAGGCCGCGGAGGCCCCGACGAACGTCATGAAGACGAGCAGAAAAACCGAGAACTCCTCGGTAAACGCAAAGGACACGTTGGTGAAGTAGCGCACGACGACGTTGGCGAAGCTGATCACGCAGATCAGCGCCATGGCCGCGGCGGCGAGCGCTTGCTCCAGCGCTACCGGCACGCGATGCCGGTCCGGCGCGTCCGGTCGCTGGGTCGGGTCATCTGGCATGGAACTGTCCGCCTTCCGGGCGCGGCATGGCCTCCCTCGTCAAGGAGGGAAAGCCATGCCAGATCGCGCCCCGCTACTTCTTTCGATTGGCGATCGACTCCTCGGCCAAGTCGACCAGGTCGGCGCCGATCACGTCCTTCCACTTCTCGTAGACCGGACGCGTCGCCTCGACGAAGGCCTGACGCTCCGACTCGGTCAGCGTGGTGACCGTGACGCCGTAACCCTCGATCTCCTCGACCAGGGACATGTCGCCGTCGGTCAAGCCCTTGCGCGCCGCGGCGATGCCGACCTTGCTGGCGTCGATCGCGGCCTGGCGCACGATCTCCTGATCCTCCGGCGCGAAGCTCTCCCACACCCGGCGATTGACCGCGAAGATCAGCGGATCGGCCACGTAGTGCCAGAGGGTGACGTATTTCTGTCCGGCCTCGTGCAGCTTGGAGACGGCGTAGATGGAAAGCGGGTTCTCCTGCCCGTCGACCGCACCCGTCGTCAGCGCCGGCCGGGCGTCGGCCCAGCTCATCTGGGTCGGATTGGCGCCGAGCGCGGCAAAGGTGTCGTTGAACAGCGGCGAGCCGACGACCCGCATCTTCAGCCCCCGCATGTCCTCGGGGCTGCGGATCGCCCGCTGCGAGTTGCTGACCTCGCGGAAGCCGTTCTCCGCCCAGGCCAGCGGCACCACCCCGTTCTTCTCGACGATTTCGAACAGCCGCTCGCCGACCGGGCCCTGGGTGAGCGCATCCAGCGCCGCGAAATCGGGCATCAGGAAGGGCAAGGCGAACAGGTTCAGCTCCTTGATCTGGGGCGACCAGTTGATGGTCGAGCCGACGGCCATATCGATGATGCCCTGGCGCATGGCGGTCAGCTCCTTCGTCTGATCGCCGGAGACGAGCTGCGCGCCGGGGTAGACCTTCATCTTGATTCGTCCGTCCGTGCGCTCGGCGACCAGCCGGGCCCATTCCTCGGCGGCGACACCCCAGGGGATCGGGGCAGGCACCACGGTCGATACCGTGTATTCCGACTTGTATTGGGCGGCGGCGGTGCCGGGCATCACGCCGGCGAACAGCAGGGCGGCCGTCGCCGCGCCCAGAATCGTCTTTACCAACGACATGAGGCTTCTTCCCCCTTGTTGTGCTTCCCCATTCTTCAGGTCCGGCCTTCGCCGGTCAGACACCCTTCCCTGCCGCGCCCGCGGCGGGGTCAGGTCGATCGGAATACACGGCGCGCGAGCCGCGACTGTTCCGGAACGAATATAAATGAGAGGTGCTGCCCGCCGCTATCGCCGAAAGCGCGCCGGGGCGATGAACGCGAGCGTCGACCGAAGCGAGGGGCGAGCCCGGCCCCAGTTTACGGGGCGGGCGCCGGAACGGTGATCGTGAACCGGGTTCCGCGCCCTCGATGGACGCAGAGCATCCCGCCGAGCTGCAGGACGATGGCCTCGACGAGGCGCAGCCCCAGCGACCGCGCGCGGCGCTCCTGGAGGTCGGCGGGCAGGCCCGGCCCGTTGTCGGACACGTCCAGAACCCAGCCGCCCTCGGGCCCCGCGGACAGCTCGACGTAGACCTCGCGCTCGGCGGCGGCGATGTGCTTGCAGCTGTTGGCCACCAGCTCGTTGACGATGAGGCCGAGCCGGCTCGCCGTCCCGATCGGCAGCCACATGGGCTCCGCGTCGACGACGCACCGCAAGGGGCGCCGGGCGGTCGAATGGAACGCCTCGCACCGCGCGCAGATCTCGCGGAGGTAGGCCGCCGCCTCGACGCACCCGACGTCGCCGGACCGGCTGAGGCGATCGTAGAACAGCGTCAGCGACCGCACCCGCTCGGCGGTCTCGCGCAGCCGCGCCCGGACGCCGGCGTCCGGCTCCTCGGCGGCCTGGAGCAGGAGGAGGCTGATCACGACCTGCAGGTCGTTCTTCACGCGGTGCCGCATCTCGCGCAAGAGGATCATTTCCGGCGCA
>CAZKCM010000155.1:0-3795 GCA_964551315.1 uncultured Rhodospirillaceae bacterium
CGCCGCTTTCCGGATCGGCCCCGGATTGGCTGCGGCCGGGCCAAGAGTATCGGGGAAGGAACGTCAATCTGACGCTAGGCGGCGAAGGGAATAGGACGCTTTGAAGAGGATCGCTCTCACCGGAGGACTGGGCTTCATCGGGACAAACCTCGTCCCGCGGCTTCGCGACGAGTTCGGCGCCGACATCCGCATTCTCGACAATCTCTCGAACCCAAGCGGCGATCTGGAAGTCGGTGACGGCATCGAGCTTCTCGAGGGTGACATTCGGGATCGCTCGGCCGTCGACCGCCTGGTCGGCGGCGCCGATGCCGTGATCCACCTCGCCGCGCATACACGCGTGGTCGAGTCGGTTGAGGATCCGGTCGGGAACTACGAAATCAACGTTCAGGGCACCTTCAACGTGCTCGAGGCGATGCGGCAAAGCGGCTGCGGCACGATCGTCTATGCCTCGACCGGGGGCGCCATTCTGGGAGAGGTGCCCCCGCCGATCCACGAGGAGATCGCCGCCAAGCCGGCCTCGCCCTATGGCGCCTCCAAGCTCATGGGCGAGGGATATTGCTGGGCCTATGCGCAGTCCTACGGCTTTCATGCCCTCAGCCTTCGCTTCTCGAACATCTACGGTCCCCACTGCCGCCGGAAGGACAGCGTCGTGGCCGCCTTCATCAAGCAGATCGTGAAGAGCGGCAAGGTGACGGTTTACGGAGATGGGGAGCAGGTCAGGGACTACCTGTTCGTCGGCGACCTCGTCGGCGGCATCATCTCCGCCATCAAGAGCCAACGCCAAGGGGTGTATCAGCTCGGGTCCGGACGTCCGACAAGCGTCAACGAGCTGATCGGAATCCTGAAAGAGAGCATTCCCCGGCCGTTCACGGTCCAATATGCCGATCCGCGCGCGGGAGAGATCCGCCGGACTTACTGCGACATCACCAAGGCCGCCCGAGACCTCGACTTCAGGCCCAAGGTGCCCCTCCGCGACGGCGTCCGACAGACCTGGGAGTGGTTCCAAGATTCATCCCTCGTCTGAGCCATGCCGAGTTCGAAGCGGATCGAGTGACATGCGCGTCTTGCATCTTTGCTACACCGACGGCCGAAGCGGTGCGGGAATCGGCGCCTTCCGGCTGCATCAGGCAATGGTGCGCCACGGCGTCGACAGCTGGCTGGTCGTGGCCCACAAGTTCACGAAGGACAAGCGCGTCGTTCGCATGCCGCGTCCGCAATGGCGGTTCCGTCCGATAACCCGCCTGAACAGCGCCATCTTTCACACGCAGACGTCGGGCAACCCCGTCTACAAGTCCCTGAACATCTTTCCCACGGGCACGGCCGCGTTCCTGAATCGCCTGGGCGGGGACGTGATCCAGATGCACTGGGTCGGCAATCACACGATCAGCATCGGCGAGATCACGCGATTGAAGGCGCCGGTGTTCTGGAAACTTCCTGACATGTGGGCGTTCAGCGGGACGGAGCACTACATGCTGCCCACCGATCCGCCGCGCTTCGAGGAAGGCTATCGGCGCGACAACCGGCCGAGGCACGAAACCGGGATCGATCTCAATGCCTGGCTCTGGCGATACAAGAAATGGCGCTGGCGGAACGCGTCCTTCTCCATTGTTTGCCCGAGCCGGTGGCTCGCGGACTGCGCCCGTCGTTCGGTCCTCTTTCGTCACAGGGACATCACCTGGATTCCGAATCCGATCGATCTGTCTCTCTACCGGCCCATGCCGAAGGACGAGGCCCGGGCGGCCTTCGGCCTGCCGCGCGACCGGCGCCTCATCCTCTTCGCGTCGCTCAACGCCACCGCGGATCCCCGCAAGGGCTATCATCACCTGATGGCGGCGATCGGGCGCCTCGCCGATCTCGTCGATCCGAACGCCACCGACCTCGTGGTCCTGGGCGACGATGCGCGCCAGACGACGACGATGGGCGGCTTCACCGTTCACTCCCTGGGAAAGATCTTCGACGAAGAACGAATTGCGCGGGCCTACAACGCGGCCGATCTCTTCGTTCTTCCGACCGAAGCCGATAATCTTCCCAATTCGGTGAAAGAGGCCACGGCCTGCGGGATCCCGTGCGTCGGCTTTGATGTTGGGGGCATGCCGGACATGGTGGCGCATAAGGAGACCGGTTACCTGGCACGGCCCTATGACGCCGAAGAACTGGCGGCCGGGATCGCCTGGGTCCTGGAGCGCACGGGCGCCGAACTCAGCGCCAAGGTCCGGGCGCGGGCGGCGGAACTGCACGATCCGGGCCGCTGTGTCGAACGGTATCTGGACCTATATCGCCGCGCCTGCGGCAGGCAGGGCTGACGATGTGCGGAATCGCAGGTCTTATCGAGCGCGGCGGGCCCGTCGACCGGACGTCGCTTGTCGCGATGCAGAACCGGCTGCGCCATCGCGGGCCGGACGGCGAAGGTCTCTACCTCCGTGGCGGCACGGGCCTGGCGCACACCCGGCTGAGCATCATCGACCTGGCAGGAGGCGCGCAGCCGCTTTTTGGGCAGGACGGGCGCCTGGTCCTCATCGCCAACGGGGAAATCTACAACGAGCCAGGGCATCGGCAGCGGCTCGAGCGGGAGGGATACCGCTTCGCCACCGGATCGGATTGCGAGGTCATCCTGCCGCTCTACGAGCGGTTTGGCGCTTCCTGCGTGGAGCACCTGCGCGGGATGTTCGCGTTCGCCCTTTGGGACGAAGGGGCCCGAAAGCTGCTGCTCGGCCGCGACCGGATGGGCGAGAAGCCGCTCTACATCTATCATGACGAGCACCGCTTCGTCTTCGCCTCGGAGCTTCGCGCGCTGCTGGCTTCCGGCGTCGTTCCCGGCGACCTCGATCCCCGCGCGCTCGGCCGTTTCTTCCGCTATCAGTACGTTCCGGAACCCGAGACGCCGTTCACCAATATCCGGAAGCTGCCGGCCGGCCACACGCTGGTCCTCGACGCCGACACCTGGCAGGTTACGACGCGGCGCTACTGGTCCATGCTCGACGCCCCGCCCATCGACGGCGATCCGGTCGAGGTCATCCGCGAGGCCCTGATCGAAGCGGTGACCGGGGTGCTGCGGTCCGACGTTCCGGTCGGCCTGTCGCTGAGCGGCGGCCTGGATTCCAGTGCGATCGCCGTGATCGCCAACCGCGCGTATCCGGGCCGATTGCGCGCTTTCTCGCTGGGATATCCGGACGCCGGCGCGGTCGACGAGCGCGGCCTCGCCCGGAACCTGGCGCAGAGCCTCGGCATCGAATTCCACGATATCGAGGTCGACGACGAGCAGATGGTCGAGGCGTTCCCGCAGCTTGCGGCGATGCGCGACGATCCGATCGCCGACGTCTCCGGGTACAACTATGCCCGCATCATGGAGGAGGCGCGTTCGACCGGCACCTATGTGATGCTGCAGGGGCACGGGCTGGACGAACTGTGCTGGGGCTATTCATGGGTGAAACAAGCGGCCTCCATGAACGCCGATCCCGGCCTCGGGCTTCGCCGCATGTTCTCGCGCCACTGCTCCGCGCGCGAGCGCCTGTATCTGGCGCTCAGGGCCACCGCCCGCCTCTCCCCGGGCGTATCGAAAGGCCGGGAGCCGTTCCGCTTTTACGAGCTCACGCCCTACACCGGATACGTTTCGCACCACGCCTCCGCGCTCTTCACCCCGCGCTTCCTCGAAAGCAGCGGCGTCGCGGTGGCGACCGCGTCATCCGAATACGGTCCGCTGACCCAGCGAACGGACCTGGAGGTGACCCGGCTCATCTGCGACTTCTATCTGCTCGAGAACGGGATCGCGCAGGGCGATCGCCTCAGCATGGCGCA
>CAZKCM010000156.1:0-3622 GCA_964551315.1 uncultured Rhodospirillaceae bacterium
GACACGCGGCATCATAGCAAGGGCGGCGGAGTGCAAGCAAATCCGGAAGTTGCCGAGGCCCGGACGCCTGGTTATCGGCGGGCCACGGTCGGATCCGAACCGGATCCCATTCCCGCGCGGTGCCGCGGCGCCGAAGGGGATCGGCAATCCGGCTCGTCGGAACAGAGCCGCTGTTGCCCGGCGACACGAGCTGTGCTTTGTTTTCGCCTGCGGGTTACCGATGTGCGCCCAGGCGCGGGCCACGACGCGACGGGCGCCTCACACATGAGGAGAAGGGGACGATGACCGTGTTTCGGCGTACCGCATTGGCCGCAGCCGCTTCGGCGCTGTTCATCTCTGCCACCCCGGCGGTGGCGGCCGAGGAGATCATCATTGGGGGCGCGCTCAGCCTTACCGGTGTGCAGGCTCCGCTTGACGAGCCCGGCCTCAAGGGCGCCCAGGTGGCCGTGAAGGCGCTGAACGATGCCGGTGGCCTTCTCGGCAAGCGGGTGAAGTTCATCAACATCGACGGCAAAAGCGATCCGGTCACGGTGGGCAACAACGCGATCCAGCTCATCGATCAGGGCGCCGAACTCATCGTCGCGCCATGCGACTTCGACTTCGGCGGTCCGGCGAGCCGGGAGGCCCAGAATGCCGGGCTGGTCGGGATCTCGACCTGCGCTTCCGATCCGCTCTACAGCTCCTGGTCCTTGGGCGATAAGCAGTTCACGCTGTCCATGTGGAACACCACGATGGGCGCCGCCGCGGCCGAGTACGCCTTCAACGAGCGGGGCTGGAAGACGGCCTATGTCGTGACGGATCAGTTCATCGCCTATACCAAGAGCCTCAGCAAATATTTCGTGGCGCACTTCAAGGCCATCGGCGGAGAAGTCCTGCTTGAGGACACCTACACGCAGGGCGACCAGGACTTCTCGGCGCAGCTCGCGCGGTTGCAGGCGCTCAAGACGAAGCCGGACGTGATCTTCATCTCGTCCTACATGCCTGACCTCGGGACGATCATTCGCTCCATCCGCGAGGTCGGCATCGACGCCCCGATCATGGGCGGCGACTCCTACGACGACCCGGGCCTCTTCGCCGCTCTCGGCAAGCAGTTCGGCAACGAGATCTACTTCGTGACCCACACCTGGCGTGGACCCGAGGCCCATCCGGATATGCCCAGGTTCATCGAACTGTACAAGGAATACCACGGCACGGAGCCAGATACGTCCTTCGTCGCCACGGGCTGGGACACGATCATGCTTCTGGCGAAAGCGGTCGAGATCGCCGGCACCACGGACGGAGACGCGGTGGCGAAGGCGCTGGAGGAGAACGAGTTCGACCTGCTGACCGGAAAGCTCGACTACCGCACGGCGGAAGAAGGGCATCAGCCCGACAAAGCGGCGGCGTTGATCTCGCTGACCGGCGGGGAGCCCTCCTTCATCGGCTGGCGTCGCCCGGAGAATCCGCCGGCGCCCTGATCGGCGCCCACCAGCGGCGTCGGGGAGGCGCCGGTGCGCCTCCCGCCTCGCTACCGGCATCGGGTCGTCGCCCGACTTTTGTCGCGTTCATCGCCTTCGATCTGGAATGACCGACCCATCAACGCTTCGCGCCGAGGGCGTCACCGTCGAGTTTTCCGGTCTGCGTGCCCTGGACGGTGTCACGCTCCGCCTGCGGAAAGGTGAGATCCTCGGCCTGATCGGCCCGAACGGATCCGGCAAGACGACGCTCGTCAACGTGTTGACCGGGCAGGTCCGGCCGGTTTCCGGCACGGTCTGGTGCGAAAGCGAGCAGATCACCGACCTTTCCCCGCGGCAGATCGCCCTGCGGGGCGTGCTTCGGTCGTTCCAGACGGTCCGACTTTTTCGCAACCTCACCGTTTCGGAGAACGTCGAATCGGCCGCGATTGCCAGAGGCGCATCGCGACGGCAGGCGCGCGAAACGGCGTCCGGCCTTCTCGCGGAGTTCGGGCTCCTGCATCGCCGGGACGATCTCGCCAGCGCGCTCAGCTACGGCGACGAGAGGCGGGTCGAGATCGCGCGCGCGCTGGCGGCCGAGCCAAAATATCTCCTCCTGGACGAACCCGCCGCCGGCATGAACGAGCAGGAGTCCGAGCTCCTGCTCGCTGTGCTGGCGAAGCTGCCGGAAGAGCGCAATCTCGGCCTTCTGATCATCGATCACGACATGCCGCTGATCATGCGCCTCTGCCATCGCCTTCAGGTACTGGCGTCTGGGAAGACGATCGGCGAAGGCGACGTCGACACCGTACGCCGGCTGCCGGCCGTCATCGAGGCCTATCTCGGCGCCGAGGCGGCCTATGCTTGAGGTCCGGAACCTTCAGGTACGCTACGGCGCGATCCGGGCGGTGCGGGACGTCAGCCTGACCGTGCGGCGGGGCGAGCTGGTGGCGCTCCTGGGCGCGAACGGCGCCGGGAAGTCCTCGACGCTCCTCGCCATCGCGGGCGCGCTCAAGCCGGCCGCCGGAACGATCCGGCTGGAGGGCGAAGAGGTCACCGCGCTCTCTCCGGAGCAGATGGTGAAGCGCGGCATCGCCATGGTCCCCGAAACGCGCGACGTGTTCCCGGACCTCACCGTAGCGGAGAACCTGCAACTCGGCGCCTTCGTGCGCCGCCGGGACCGGGCGGAAGTCGACGCGGACCGGCAAGCCCTGTTCGACCTGTTCCCCATCCTGGCGGAGCGCATCGATCAGCCGGCCGGGACCCTGTCGGGCGGCGAGCAGCAGCAGCTCGTGATCGCGCGGGCGATGATGTCGCGGCCCAAGCTGCTTCTGCTGGACGAGCCGTCGCTGGGGCTTGCGCCGGCGATCGTCGACAAGATCTTCGACATGATCGTGAAGCTGAGGGCGACCGGCGTCACCATCCTGCTGGTCGAGCAGAACGCCGGGAAGGCGCTGCGGATCGCCGACCGGGCCTATGTCCTGTCTCTCGGTGCGATCGCCGCCGAAGGCACCGCGGACGAGATCGCCTCCGCGTCAGACCTCAAAGCCATCTACCTCGGGGCGTGACGGGACATGGCAGCCTTCATCCAGTTCGCGATCGACACGCTGAGCCTCGGCAGCCTCTACGCGCTGATGGCGCTCGGACTCGTGATCGTCTATGGGATCCTCCGCCTGGTGAACTTCGCCTATGGCGAGCTCATCATGGTGGCGGGTTACACCCTCTTTCTGCTGAACGGCTCGCCGCTGCCCTGGCTGGCGATGGCCGCCGTTGCCGTGCTGATGGCCGTGCTCACAGGCATCGCCACGGATTACGTCGCCTTCCGCCCGGTCCGCGAGAAGTCGGTTACCGCCGTGTTGATCACCTCCTTCGCGTTCTCGACGCTGCTCCAGAACGCGGCGCTCCTGTTCATCTCGCCGCGCGCGCGCCTCGTGCCCGTGCCGGACATCTTCTCGCAGTCGGTCCACATCGGCGGGGTCGTCACGCCGCTCCGCAACATTCTGACGATCGTCGTCGCGCTGCTGCTGCTGGCCGGCTTCGCCGTCGTGATGAAGCGGACGGTGCTCGGCATTGCCCTGCGCGCCGCGGCGAGCAAGTTCACCATGGCCCGGATGCTGGGCGTGCCGGCGAATCTGATCATCACCAGCGCGTTCGCCATTTCGGGCCTGCTGGCCGGTGTGGTCTCGCTG
>CAZKCM010000157.1:0-3436 GCA_964551315.1 uncultured Rhodospirillaceae bacterium
GCGCCGCCCGTGACGCGGCCGCCTTCCTCCTGGGAGCGACCGGAACGGGAGCGGGGCTGTGAGCGCGGCCGCCGTCGTCGGAATCGCGCCGCTGGCGCCGCTCGTCGGCGCCCTGCTGATCTGGCTGACCGGCCGCTATCCGAACCTCCGCGAGACCGTGACCCTGGTCACGGCAGCCGTCCTGTTCCTTCTCGTCGTCTCCCTGGTGCCGGAGGTGCTGGCCGGCGGGCGGCCGTCGGCGCTCTGGCTCGACATGTTGCCGGGCGTCGCGATCGCGTTCCGCGTCGAACCCCTGGGCATGCTGTTCGCCCTGGTCGCGTCCCTGCTCTGGATCGTCAACTCGATCTACTCAATCGGGTACATGCGCGCGAACCTCGAAGGGCACCAGACGCGGTTCTACATCTGCTTCGCCATAGCCCTCGCCTCGGCCATCGGCGTCGCCTTCGCCGCAAACATGCTGACGCTGTTCGTCTTCTACGAGATGCTGACGATCTCGACCTATCCGCTCGTCACGCATTCCGGGAAGCCGGAAGCGATCCGCGCCGGCCGGACCTATCTCGGCGTCCTCATCTCGACCTCGATCGGGCTGATGCTGCTGGCGATCCTGTGGACCTGGGGCGTGGCCGGAACCCTGACCTTCGCCGAAGGCGGAATCCTCGGGGACCGGCTTGGCGGCGGCGCGACGGCGCTTCTGCTCGCGCTCTACATGTTCGGGATCGGCAAGGCAGCCTTGATGCCGGTACATCGTTGGCTTCCGGCCGCGATGGTGGCTCCGACCCCGGTCAGCGCGCTGCTCCATGCCGTGGCCGTGGTGAAGGCTGGCGTGTTCACCGTAACCAAGGTGGTCGTCTACATTTTCGGCGTCGAGACGCTGAGCCGCATACCCGCGGCCGACTGGCTGATCTACGTTGCCGGGGCGACGCTCGTCATCGCCTCGGTCGTCGCCCTGCGGCAGGACAACCTGAAGCGGCGTCTCGCCTATTCGACGATCAGCCAGCTCTCCTACGTCGTCCTCGCGGCGGCCCTGCTGACGCCGTACTCGATCGTCGGCGCGGCGCTCCATATTGCGGCCCACGCGTTCGGCAAGATCACCCTGTTCTTCGCCGCCGGCGCGATCTACACCGCCGCCCACAAGACGGAGGTCAGCGAACTCGCCGGGATCGGTCGGCGCATGCCCTGGACCATGGGCGCCTTCGCGGTCGGATCCCTGTCGATGATCGGCGTCCCCCCCACCGCGGGGTTCGTCAGCAAATGGTACATCCTGCTCGGCGCGCTGGAGACGGAGCAGTTCTTCGCCCTCGCCGTGCTCGTCGTCAGCACCCTGCTTAACGCCGCCTATCTGCTGCCGATCGTCTACACGGCCTTCCTCGGCAACCCCATGCCGGCCGCCAAGTCCGGCGCGGCGGAGGGCCACGCGGACCATGACGCGCTCCACCAGCACGGCGAAGCGCCGCTGCCAATGCTGCTGGCGATGGGCTTTACGGCGGCGGGTACGGTGCTTTTGTTCTTCTTCGCCGAGCTGCCGCTCGATCTGGCGCTGCAGCTCGCCGGGAGGTCGCAATGAAGGAGACTCATTGGCTGGAGCGACCGGAGACGATCCGCCGTCTGTGGGGCATCTTCATCCTCGTCCTCGCACTCACGCTCGTCGCCCAGATCTTCGTATCCGTGCACGGCCATTTCGGGATCGACGGGACCTTCGGCTTCAACGCGTGGTACGGCTTCACGACCTGCATCGGCATGATCGCCGTCTCCAAGGTGCTCGCCATCTTCCTGAAGCGGAAGGACACCTACTATCGCGAGGACACGGTCGATGGCGAGTGAGGCGATGGGCATCGCAGCCTTCCCACCCGGGCTCGTCCTCGCGCTCGGCGCGCTGCTGTTGCCCCTGGTCGGCGACGGGGCGCGGCGCGCCCTCGTGCTGGCCCTGCCGGTCCTCGCGCTCTTCCTGGTTTGGCAGGTGCCGGATGGACCGACCCTCGCCCTGCCGTTCCTCGAATACCGGCTCGTTCCGGTCGAAGGCAGCACGCTCGGCCGGCTGTTCGCCACGGTCTTCGCAATCATGGCCTTCGCCGGCGGGCTGTTCGCCCTCAACCAGGCGCGCACCGTCGAGCTGACGGCCGCATTCGTCTATGCGGGCGGCGCCATCGGCGTTACCTTCGCCGGCGACCTGATCACCCTGTTCGTGTTCTGGGAGCTGATGGCGCTCGCCTCGACGCTCGTCCTCTGGTCCGCCGGGACGCGCGCCTCCTATCGCGCCGGGATGCGCTACGTTCTCGTGCATCTGCTCGGCGGCGTCCTGCTCATGATCGGCATCATCGCGCAGATCGCCGCGACCGGGAGCACCGCCTTCACCGCCATGTCGCTCGACGGCGGGGTCGGGACCTGGCTGATTCTTGCAGGATTCCTGATCAACGCCGGCGCGCCGCCGCTGTCGGCCTGGCTGCCCGATGCCTATCCCGAGGCCTCGCCCAGCGGGACCGTGTTCCTCTCCGCCTTCACGACGAAGACCGCCGTCTATGTCCTTCTGCGCAGTTTCGCCGGCGAGGAGATCTTGATCTATGTCGGCCTCTATATGGCGTTCTACGGCATCATCTACGCGCTGCTCGAGAACGACATGCGGCGCATCCTCGCCTACAGCATCGTCAATCAGGTCGGTTTCATGGTGGCCGGGGCCGGTATTGGCACCGCGATGGCGATCAACGGTGCGGCGGCTCATGCCTTCGCTCACATCATCTACAAGGCCCTTCTGCTGATGTCGGCCGGTTCGGTCCTGTACATGACCGGCAAGCGCAAATGCACCGACCTCGGCGGCCTTTACAAGAGCATGCCGATCACCGCCGTCTGCGGGATCATCGGCGCACTGTCGATCTCCGCCTTTCCGCTGACCTCCGGGTTCGTCAGCAAATCGATGATCAGCCAGGCGGCGGCGGACGAGCATCTGGCCTTTGCCTGGTTCGTCCTGACGGCGGCCTCGGCCGGCGTGTTCCTGCATGCCGGCATCAAGTTCCCGTGGTTCGTATTCTTCCAAAAGGATTCCGGCCTGCGACCGCCCGACCCGCCGCTCAACATGCGGCTCGCCATGTACCTGTTCTCGGCCCTGTGCATCGGCATCGGCCTGTTTCCGGGGCCGCTCTATGCGCTGCTGCCTCACGCGGTCGATTACGAGCCCTATACCGGGCCACACCTCGTCGCGCAGCTCCAGCTTCTGCTGTTCTCCGGCCTCGCCTTCTTCGTCGCGTTGCCCTTCCTCAAGCGGACGCTGACGATCACGTTGGACTTCGACTGGTTCTATCGCCGCTTCGGGGTCGCGCTCGGACGCGAGTTCGAGATCAGAGGCGGCGCGACGCGGGCGCGGCTCGCGGCGGTCGCGCAGCGGCGCGTCGAATCCTTCGTCTCGCGGCTCTACCGCCACCACGGACCGCAGGGCGTTCTGGCG
>CAZKCM010000158.1:0-3046 GCA_964551315.1 uncultured Rhodospirillaceae bacterium
CATCTCCTCGGGCGGGCAGTCGCGCGAGGCCGCGCCGACCACGTCGTGGTACCACACGTCGCGCCCCTCGACCCAGCGGACCGGCCCGCCGGTCCGCCGCACGACGACGCAGCTCTTCACCCCCGGGCACTTCGCCAGCGCCTCGTCGGCGTTGGCCTTCAGCGGAATCTTGCGACCGCCGCGCACGCCCTCGTCGGCGGTGATGAGGATGGTCGAGCCGCAGTCCTGGATCCGGCCGACGAGGCTGTCGGGCGAGAAGCCGCCGAACACCACCGAATGGATCGCGCCGATCCGCGCGCAGGCGAGCATGGCGTAGGCCGCCTCGGGGATCATCGGCAGGTAGATGGTGACCCGGTCGCCGCGCTTGACCCCGAGGCCCTTGAGCGCGTTGGCCAGCCGGCAGACGTTGTCGTGCAGCTCGGCGTAGGAGATGTGGCGGTGCTCGCTCGGGCTGTCGCCCTCCCACAGGATCGCCGTCTGGTCCGCCCGGGTCGCCAGGTGCCGGTCGATGCAGTTGGCGGCGGCGTTCAGCGTCCCGTCCTCGTACCAGCGGATCCGCACCTCCCCGGTGAAGTCGACGTCCTTGACCTTGGTGTACGGCCTCATCCAGTCGATCCGCCGGCCGTGCTCCCCCCAGAACCCCTCAGGGTCCGCGATCGACCGCTCGTACATCCGAAAATAGCCCGCCTCGTCAATCCAGGCGGACTGGGCCAACTCGTCCGGCACCGGGAAAATCGTCGTGCTGGTCATGGCGATCTGGGCCTCTCCCCTTGCATTCCGTTGTTTTTTGCCACGCTCTGGCCGCCGGCCGCCGCCCGGCGGCGTCCGCTTTACGACCGATTATTGACGCAAATGCCCTAGGGAACAACCCGTCGGCCGCTGTCGATGGTCTGCGTTGCGGATTTCGCCCGGGCGGTCCTCTTAAGACACGGTTAACGGTCCGTTAGCCCCGTTTTAGGAAAGTTCGACGTATTATTTTTGTGAATTCGCCAAACATCAAATAAATAAAGAGCGGAGACTGCCGTCGAGGTTGGACGCCAAATCCGTAGTTTTAGAGCCGCGATAAAGCGGCCCGGATCGGGGAGGTTTCTTTCGAACTGGGGGAGACTTCCGTAATGCGCAAACACATTTTCGTCGTTGCGACGGTCATTCTGGGCCTCGTCGCCCTACGGACCGAAGCGCAGGACGTCACCGGTCCGGCGCGGGCCCTGGCGGACTCGCAAATCAGGGCGTGGATCGCCGATCCGATGGTGATCGACGCAGTCAAGGCGCAGAACGCCAAGCATGCCGGGTTGACCCAGGCCGAGATCGAAGGGCTGGATCAGCAATGGCGGTCGGAGACCGGCGCCTCGAGTCAGCCGCTGATCGACAGCGTTCTCAACAACGCGCTGTCCCGGCATCTCCGGGAACTCAAGGCGAACGGCCGCGGCCTGTTCACCGAGATCTTCGTGATGGACAACAAGGGCCTCAATGTCGGCCAGAGTGACATCACCTCCGACTACTGGCAGGGCGACGAGGACAAGTGGCAGAAGACCTACGGGGCCGGTCCCGACGCCATTCATATAAGTGAGGTCGAGCTCGACGAATCGAGCCAGACCTTCCAGACCCAGATCAGCCTCCCTGTCCTCGATCCGGCGACCGGCGCGGTGATCGGCGCGATCACCGTCGGCGTCGACGCCGAGGTCCTGACCCAGTAACGCAGCCGCATCGCCTATGGAGGGCTTCAGGGATGGCCGAATCGCAGAGGTCGGGAGAGGCCGCCGCTTCCGCAGGGGCAAGGCATGGCCGGAGCGCCAGCCGATGGACCGTCGGCCGCAAGGTGGTCGTGATGGTCGCGGTTTGCGTCACCTGCGGCTTCGCCGGCATGGTGGCCTTGCAGATCACCGACCAGCGCGCGAGCCTTCACGACAGCGCCGTCGACAACGGCAAGGCGATCGTGAAGCTGCTCGCCTCGCAGGTGTCGGGCGGTGTGAAGTGGAACAAGCCGGAGGCGATCGAGAGCGCCTATGCCGATTTTGCCGGCGAAGAGGACTCCGAGCTGGCCTCGCTGGCCGTGTTCGACGCGGCCGGCGCCCAGATGTCGCGGTACGACCGCGCCGGCCGCCTGCCCTTCGACTTCACCGCGGCCCTGGCGTCAGCGGAGCCTGACCTGGCTCAGGGGCAGGTCTACGTTCAGGAAACGCCCGGCCATCTGGTGATGCTGGCGCCGGTCCAGACGGGCGCGAAGAAGGAGCGGATCGGCTCCTTCGGCATCGCCTGGAGCACCGAGGGGCTGAACCAGGCGATCGCCAGCCAGATGCTGGCGCAGGGCGGGCTGGCCGCGGGCGTGCTGGCGGCGCTGGTGACCCTGCTCGCGGTGGCGCTCAACTACATGATATCGCGTCCGCTCGGGGCGATGACGGCGGCGATGGAGCGGCTGGCGCAAGGGGACCACGGCGTCGACGTGCCGGCCCGCGAGCGGCGCGACGACATCGGCGCCATGGCGGCTGCGGTGCAGGTGTTCAAGAACAATGCCATCGAGGTCGAACGTCTCCGCGCCGAGCAGCAGGCGGAGGAGCGCCGGGCCGCCGAGGAGAAGCGGCGGCTGATGGCGAAGCTCGCCGACGAGTTCTCGAGCAGCATCGGCAGCGTCGTCGAGGTCGTCTCCGGCGCGGTCGAAGAGGTGCAGAGTTCGGCGACGGCCATGTCGGCCGCGGCCGAGCAGGCGGCGCGGCAATCGATCGCCGTGCAGTCCGCCGCCGAGGAGACCTCGGCGAACGTCGAAACGGTGGCGAGCGCGGCGGAGGAACTGACCGGCTCGGTCGGCGAGATCAGCCGCCAGGTCGCCAAATCGACGGAGATCGCCGGCAGGGCGGTCATGGGGGCGGAGCACGCGAACGAGCAGGTCAAGGGCCTGGCGGATGCGGCGCAGAAGATCGGCGAGGTGGTGGGCCTGATCACCGACATCGCCGAGCAGACGAACCTGCTGGCGCTCAACGCGACGATCGAGGCCGCGCGCGCCGGCGAGGCCGGCAAGGGCTTCGCCGTCGTCGCCTCCGAGGTCAAG
>CAZKCM010000159.1:0-2934 GCA_964551315.1 uncultured Rhodospirillaceae bacterium
TCAGCGTGGTGCACTGCGTGGGCGTGCCCTCGTCGTCGACGCTGAGCGAGCCGCGCCGATCGGCGATCGTGCCGTCGTCCACCACGGTGACGCCCTTGGCCGCGATCCGCTGGCCGAGGAGGCCGGCGAAGGCCGAGGTCTTCTTCCGGTTGAAGTCGCCTTCCAGGCCGTGGCCGATCGCCTCGTGCAGCAGGATCCCAGGCCAGCCCGGGCCCAGCACCACCGTCATCTCGCCGGCCGGTGCCGCCACCGATCCGAGGTTGACGAGCGCCTGGCGGAGCGCCTCGTCGACGGCGGCCCGCCAGTTCGACGGATCGAGGAAGGCCTGGTACGAGGTGCGGCCGCCGGTGCCGTAACTGCCGCTTTCCATGCGGTCGCCCTCGCCGACGACGACGGAGACGTTGAGCCGCACGAGGGGGCGGACGTCGGCCACCCGCGCGCCGTCGGCGCGGAGGATCTGCACCGCCTGCCAGACGCCGGAGAGCGAGGCCATGACCTGGCGCACGCGCGGGTCCTTGGACCGTGCATAGGCGTCGATGTCGGCCAGCAGCTTCACCTTCGTCTCGAAATCGACCTGCGCCAGCGGGTTCGCGTCGCTGTAGAGGCGGCGATTGGTGCCGGTCGGCGGCATCGCCATCGTGCCGCCGTGCCCGGCATGGACGGCCTTCACCGTCTCTGCGGCGCGGGCGATCGCTTCCTCCGACAGCTCGCTCGCATGGGCGTAGCCGGCGGCCTCGCCGGCGATCGAGCGCAGTCCGAAGCCCTGGCTCGTGTCGAAGCTCGCGCTCTTCAGTCGGCCGTCGTCGTAGCTGAGCGCCTCCGACTGGCTGTATTCGAGGAACAGCTCTCCGTCGTCGGCGCCCTTCAGCGCCTCGCTGACGCGGGCCTCGACGCGGCTCCGGTCAAGGCCGGCGCGCGCGAAGAACAGGTCGTCGGTCAAGGCGAGGTTGGTCATGAGCGAATTCCTTTATGCCTGTGCCCGGGTTCGGCCGTCGTGCCACCAGTGCGGGGACGCGGCGACATTCCGGAGATATAGGCGCGATTGCCGTCGATGTCACCGCGGCGGTCCGGCAACTGGCGGAAAACGCCTTTGCGCAAGGCCCCGGCGATGTATGATCCCGCTCGACAGAAAGAGAGGCAAATCCATGGTCGTTTCCCCGACGATCGACGACATCACGGCGATGCGGGCCCGGCTCGGCGATCGCATCATCGAGACGCCGGTACACCGATGGCGCAGCGCAGAGCTTGCCGGGATCGTCGGTCCGGAGACGGAGGTGCTCCTGAAGCTGGAGCTCTTCCAATACACCGGGACGTTCAAGCCGCGCGGCGCGCTCTCGGTCATGATGAACCTGCCGCCCGAGGCGATCGCGCGCGGCGTCACGGCGGTGAGCGCGGGCAATCACGCGATCGCCGTCGCCTATGCCGCGCAGCTCCTTGGCGCCTCGGCCAAGGTCGTGATGCCGAAGACGGCGAGTCCGTTCCGCATCGAGCGCTGCAGGCAGTATGGCGCCGAGGTCGTGCTCGTGGACACGATCGCGGCGGCGTTCGATGCGGTGCGCGCGATCGAGGACTCCGAAGGGCGGAGCTTCGTTCACCCCTTCGAGGGGCCCTTCACCGTCCTGGGGTCCGCCACCCTGGGCCTGGAGCTCTGCCGTCAGGCGGGCGAGCTCGATGCCGTGATCGTCGCGATCGGCGGCGGCGGGCTGTGCGCGGGCGTGTCCAGCGCGATCAAGGCGCTTCGCCCCGACTGCCGGATCTTCGGCGTCGAGCCGGTGGGGGCGCCGTCCATGTCCAAGAGCTTCGCGGCGGGCGAGCCCGTGGCGATCGACAGGGTGGACACCATCGCCGACAGCCTGGGAGCGCCGCACGCGATGCCCGAAACCTTCGAGCTCTGCCGCCGCCATGTCGAACGGATCGTCCTTGTCGACGACGACCAGATCCGGCAGGGCATGCACCTCATGTTCCGGGACGCGAAGCTGGCCGTGGAGCCGGCCGGGGCCGCCGCGACGGCCGCGCTTACGGGGCCGCTGCGCGAGGAGCTTCGCGGCAAGCGCGTCGCCCTCATCGTCTGCGGATCGAACATCGACGCCGCGACCTATGCCCGGTACATCGGTGCGGCAGAACAGGCACGCCTCGGCGGCGGATAGGTCTGCCGGCGATCTTCGGCCTCGTCGGCGCGGGGGTGTTGGGTCTCGGCCGGTGGCGCGTCGCCGCCGGCACGCCCGAAACCGTCCGCTGCCGGACTCCGGGTTTGGCGGACCGCTCGGTCGGATCCGGTTGGTACGATGCGCGCCGGCCGCCCCCGCGACAGATCGTCGCATCTTAACGTCCTGCAAAGCGTGATCTCTATAATGCATCCGGACCTTGCCGAAAGCGCTTGAATCCTCAGCGGCAGCGAGCGGCGCTTGGATTTCCGGGACTTGTGATGTGGTTTCCGGCGGTGTAGGGTCCGGCGCGGCGCGGCCGATTCCATCGGGGCCTTGCCAGGGAACATCACGGACGGCCGAACGGCGGGGACCATCGCCCGGTCCCGCCGGCGTTGCGATGGCGGCGACGATGTGCGCCGGTTGGTCGGACGGGTTTGGGCGGGCGAGCTTGGACGGAGAGAGAATGTCTTTGGCGAGAGGTTTTGCGTTTTTCGGAACGCTGGCGGCGTCGGCGTTCGGATTCGCGGCGTCGGCGCTGGCGGATGGCGCGCCGCGGCCCTGGCAGATGGGCCTTCAGGAAGCGGCCACGCCGTCGATGGAGCGCATCGACGCGCTTCATGACTTGCTGCTGGTGATCATCACCTTAATCTGCGTTCTCGTTCTTGCCCTGCTGGCCTATGTGGTGTTCCGCTTCAACGAGCGGCGCAACCCGGTTCCGTCGAAGACGGCGCACAACACGGTCGTCGAGGTGATCTGGACCGTGGTGCCGGTGCTGATCCTGGTCGGC
>CAZKCM010000160.1:0-2737 GCA_964551315.1 uncultured Rhodospirillaceae bacterium
AAGATCGGAGCATGACATGAAGCCGCGGATCTCGGTGCTTACGCTCGGCGTGGAGAACCTGGAACGCGCCGTCGCGTTCTATCGCGACGGCCTCGGCCTGCCGACCAAGGGCATCGTCGGCGAGGCATTCGAACACGGAGCGGTCGCATTCTTCGACCTGCAGCCGGGGGTGAAGCTGGCGGTGTGGGCCCGCGACGACCTCGCCCACGACACCGGGCTTCCGAAGACTCCCCCTTGCCCGACCGGCTTCACGATTGGCCACAACGTATCCCGGAAGGACGAGGTGGACGAGGTGATGGAGCAGGCCCGCCGCGCGGGCGCGACGATCCTCAAACCCGCCCGGGACACGTTCTGGGGCGGCTATGCGGGCTATTTCCAGGATCCCGACGGGCATGTCTGGGAGGTCGTCTGGAATCCGGAGTTGCTCCCGTCGGATTGAGGGGCCGCGACGCGGCGGACGCAAAGGATGGCCCGCCACGGAGCGCGGGCCGATCGCGCATCCCCTTGCGCCCCGGCGCGGACATCGGGTCCGTGCGGCATCCGCATCCGTGCTAGACTGGTGGCCGTCGTCACCCGCCGCACGGATTCGGTACAGGGACGCCGGAACGAAGATGGCGAGCCAAACACAGAGGGACGGCGTCGCGAGCGTCGCCGATCATTACGATCGCCTGCTGGCGGAGCACTACACATGGATGTCGGGTGACTTCGCCGAGAAGGTCTCCGAACAGCGCGCGCTGCTCTCGAGCCTCGGGCTGCCGCGGTCCGGATCGCGCCGGGCGCTGGATCTCGGCAGCGGCCCCGGTTTCCAGTCGATCGCGCTGGCCGAGATCGGCTACGAGGTCACCGCGCTCGACACCAGCCGAAAGCTTCTCGCGGAGCTGACGGACCGAAAGGGATCGCTGCCGATCGCGGCGGTCGAGGCGGATATCGCGGCGGGGCTGCCGATGATCGAGCCCGGTGTCGAGGTCGCCCTGTGCATGGGCGACACCCTCACGCATCTCTCGTCGAAGGACGACGTGCTGCGGCTGTTCACCGAGGTTCATCGGCTGCTGGCGCCCGGCGGCCGGTTCGTTCTCGGCTTCCGGGACCTGACCGCGGAGCTCAGGGGCACGGACCGCTTCATCCCGGTGCGGAGCGATTCGCACCGCATCATGACCTGCTTCCTGGAATACGAGCCGGAAACGGTCATCGTGCACGACCTGATCCACGTCCGCGACGGCGAGGACTGGGTGCTGCGGAAGAGCAGCTACCGAAAGCTTCGGCTCGCCCCCGACTGGGTCGCCGCCCGGCTGACGGCCTGCGGCTTCGCGGTGCAACGGGCCGAACCGATCGGCCGCATGTCCGTGATTGTCGCGGATCGCCCGTAGCCGTGGTCCGCGCCGGCTTGCCCGTCAAATCAGTGGACAGCGGCCCGTTCTCTGGTACGAGGGCGATTGGTCCTGGCCCCAAGCCCATCTGTCCCGGGCACTACCGGGATTCAACCGACCCGGTGCGGTCGCTCCGGGCTTCGGCAAGGAGCCAGGCGCGAAAGCGCTCGGCGGCCGATCCGATCGGTCGGCCGGCCGGCGACACGAGGTAAAAGGCCTCCTCGGCCGGCAGGACGAGGTCGAACGGCGCCACCAGCCGCCCGGTGGCGAGGAGCTCGCCCACGAAACAACTGCGGCCGAGCGCGACGCCAGCGCCGCGCAGCGCCAGTTCAATCGCCGTGACCGCGGTGTCGAACTCGAGGCCCTGTGCGGCGTCCACCTGCTTGGCGGCCCCGGCACGCGCGAGCCACTGGGTCCAGCCCTCGCGGAAGCCGAGGACGTGCAGCAGCGTGTGCCCGGCGAGGTCGGCCGGTCGGGCGAGGCGCGGCGGCCCGTCCCGGAGCGCGGGGCTGCAGACGGGAAACACCGTGTCCCATGTCAGCCGCTCGGCCTGCAGCCCGGGCCAGTTGCCGGCGCCGAGGCGGACTTCCAGCTCGATTCCGGGGTCCGGAATCTCCGCCGACCAGATGGAGGTCGTGATACGCAGCGCAACGTCCGGGTGCAGGGCGCGAAAGCGGGGCAGGCGCGGCATCAGCCAGAAGACGGCGAACGCGGCGGTCGCCTTCACCTTCAGGCGCCCGCCGGCGCGATCGCCGAAGATCTCGGCCGTGCTCGCGGCGAGCCGGTCGAAGGCGTCGCGAACGAGGGGCAGATAGGCCTCGCCGGCCTCGGCGAGCCTGAGGCTGCGGGGCAGGCGGTAGAACAGCACGCGGCCGAGATGCTGCTCGAGCAGGCGAACCTGCTGGCTGACCGCGGAGGGCGTGACGCCCAGCTCCTGCGCGGCCCCGGTGAAGCTGACGTGGCGCGCCGCGGCCTCGAAGGCGCGCAGCCAGTTGACGGGTGGCAGGTGCCGGGCCATGGCCAAGCTCACTTTTAGAAAAACTACTGCTGAGGCCCGATATTACTCGTTTGTCACGCGCATGAAAGCGGCCCACCGTTGCGTTCATCGGATCAGCAACTTGCGGGTGAAAGGAGCCATGGCCACTGTTTCTGCCGTTGCCGATGACGAGAGAATCGGCCGTATCGACATGCGGGATCTGGCGGTCTATCCGATGGACCACCGGATTGCGGCGGTGTCATGCGGGGGAGACCGCGTCACCGTCGATTGGGACGATGGCCGGCAAAGCCGCTTCCACGCCGTCTGGCTCCGCGACAACTGCGCCTGCCCCGCCTGCCGCCATCCGCAGGCGCTGGAGCGCAGCTTCCTGCTG
>CAZKCM010000161.1:0-2647 GCA_964551315.1 uncultured Rhodospirillaceae bacterium
ACTTCTATCTGCTCGAGAACGGGATCGCGCAGGGCGATCGCCTCAGCATGGCGCATTCGGTCGAGATGCGCCTGCCCTTCGTCGATCATCGGCTCGTCGAAGCGATCATCGGACTTCGCAAGAGCAACCGTGACGATCATCGCCCGCCGAAGCATTGGCTCAAGCGGGCTCTTGAAGGCATCGTTCCCGACGAGATCCTGAATCGTCCCAAGCGGGGGTTCTCTCCGCCCATGCAGCGCTGGCAGGGCCGGTTGCGCCGGCGTTACGGCCCCTGGCTGCGCGACGGATATCTCGTCGAACACGGAATCCTCAGGCCCGAGGCGGCCGCCCGGCTGTCGCGGGACGAGATCCGGGACGGCCGAGAGGCTACGGTCAGCCGCATGGCCCTCACATTGGAGGCGTGGTGCCGCGGCGTTGCGGCCGGCACGGCGCGCATCGCGGCGGCGTAGACGACTGTTCCGACCGAAGGGTGAGCCGTTTTCCATGAACTTCGCACCGATCGCCCTGTTCGCTTACGCCCGCCTGGACCACACCAGGAGGACGATCGAAGCCCTGCGGCGGAACGACGGCGCGGCGGAGAGCGACCTCTACATCTTCGCGGACGGCCCGAATGGTTCGGGCGACGAGGCAGCGGTCGCCGAAGTTCGCGACTATCTCCGCTCGGTCTCCGGATTCAAGAGCGTGCGCGTCGTCGAGCAGGCTGCGAACAGGGGCCTCGCGCAATCCATCATCGACGGCGTGACCGAGGTGATTGGCAAGCACGGACGCGTCATCGTCATCGAGGACGATATCGTAACGGCCCCGGGCGCGCTCCTTTACTTCAACCGGGCGCTCGAGCATTTTCGCGATCACGCCGGCGTGTTCTCCATAGCGGGCTACAGCCCGCCGCCGTCGGTGATGCCGCTGCCAGAGGACTATGACTACGACGTGTTCTGCGTCCCCAGAATGCTCTGCTGGGGCTGGGCGACCTGGAAGGACCGTTGGGACAAGGCGGACTGGAAGGCCCGCGACCTTGATGGCCTTCTTGCTTCGCCGTCCCAGAAGCGGGCTTATGCCCACTGGATCGGCCAGGACAGCCTCGGCACGCTTCAGGCTTGGGCGGCCGGCCGGAAGGACGTATGGGCCTGCCGCTGGGTGTTCGCGCATTTCAGGCATCATGCCGTGTGCGTCTGCCCGGTCGTCTCCTACGTGGACAACATCGGCCTCGATGGCAGCGGCGCGAATTGCGGCGTGGAGCACCGCCTGCGCGTCGATCTCGATCGGCCCCGGCCGGAAACCCTGCGTCTTCCGCCAACGGCCTTCGTCGACGATCGGATACACGCGGCCTTCATGGCGGTTTACGATCCCGCGCATCGAAAGCCGGCGGCGGCTGCGGCCGCCGGCAGCGCCGCGCCGGCCGGCCAGGCGCGCAACGCCGGCGGGCGCCCCGCGGTCCTGGGCGGGCTGCGCCTGGCGAATCCGGCCCGATTGAAGGCGGCCCTGCAGCGGCGGCTGAAGGACAAGCTCGTTTCCCTCGCGGAGGATGTGTTGCGCCGGCTTGGGAACCGCTCACCGGTCAAGCTGGTGCGTCTCGGGACGGCCTATGGCGGGTGGCAGGTTCCGGAGACCGGCTTCTGCGAAGGGGACGTCGTCCTGTCCGCCGGGGCCGGCGAGGATATATCCTTCGACATCGAGCTTGCGCGGCGGTTCGGGTGCAGGGTTCATGTCCTGGACCCGACTCCACGCGCCGTGGAGCATTTCGAGACCACGAAACGGCTGATCGAGAGCGGACAGAAGGCGCCGATCAACAATTCCAAAACCGAGTTCTACGAGGGAGCCCCCGGATTGTTCGACCGGCTCGCCTATCATCCGGTTGGCCTGTGGAAGAAGAACACGACGATGCGGTTCTACGCGCCGCGCAATGCCGCGCATGTCTCGCATTCGATCGGAAACCTGCACGGCATGACGACGGGGTTCGACGCGGTTTGCGAGCGGATTGCCGACTTCGCCGCGCGCAACGGAATCCATCGGGTGAAGGTCCTGAAGATGGACATCGAAGGGGCGGAGTTCGCGGTCATTCGCGACATGCTGCGCTCGCGGGTGAGACCGGAGTGGCTGTTGGTCGAGTTTCATCCCGGCCAGAGCCGCTGGGAGCGCAATCTGAAGCTGAAGACGATCCTGCATACGGCCTTGTTGCGGCTGTTCAACTATCGGCTGGTTTCGAGACGCGGCTGGGACTTCGTTTTCATGCGGACGGGCGCTTGATCGCCGTCGAGGTCGATGGCGACGCAGGCGACATGTGAAGGCGACGGGGGTTCAGGGATCATGTTGCAGCGGCCCTTCCGCGCGATACGGGATGCTCTGTGCGGGCGGTCTGACCGGCCTTCGGCGCCGGCCGCAGAAACCGCGGCGGCGCCTCGGCCGGAAGGCGCAGAGCAGGGGGCGGAGGGTCTGGATTCTCGCCCGGGCGCCTCACCGGCCCGGCCGAGCCACCCGCTTCTTGATATTCTGAACAACGGCTACGGCTTCGAACGCTCGCGAGCCGAACGGGTGCCGGTCGACAGCAAGGGTCAGCCTCTACCCTGGTACACCTATCCGGCGATCGAGTACATCCGCCAGCTCGACCTGTCGGACAAGCGCGTGTTCGAGTATGGCGGCGGAAGCTCCT
>CAZKCM010000162.1:0-2644 GCA_964551315.1 uncultured Rhodospirillaceae bacterium
GCCGACGCCATGCTCGCCGAGCGCGAGAAGGAGCCGAGCGGCTCGATCCAGGTCGCCCGATCCAAAGTCGCTGAGACGCTCGATTACGTTTCCGGCGATCCCGACGAAGGACGCCATGCAGTCGGTTTCGCGTACCTGGTGGGGCTGATCGACCAGGCGGAATGGGAGCGGCGGCTGGAGGAGCTCAGTCCGGCCGACGACGACGAAGGAGTCGCGGCATGAGCGAGCCCGCCTTCTTCTACTGCGCCATGCGGCGGACAACGACCTGGGTCGGCGGGTTCGGATTCAAGACCGGCGTGATCACCGTCGCCGGCGGCGATGCGCTCCGCGCTACCCATGTCGTGCTGCCAGGGGTTCGCCGGTCAATCGCCGAAGCGGGCGGTGAAACGTGGACGCCCGAAGAAACGATCGTGCTGTCGCTGTCGACCCTCGCCGCACGGGAGTCCGCATGACCCGCCCCACCTACCCCCGCTACCTCGACCCGAACTGGCCGTACATCCGGGCCGAGGACACCGACATCCGCAAGACTTTCGAGCGGGCGCGCGAAGAGCTCGCCGCTGAGGAGGCGCGTCGGGTCGCTGCGATCGCCCGGCTCGGATCGATGATCCCGACCCAGCGCCCATGCGGCTTCGTGCTCTTCGCCCCGAGCGTCCTGGGCCGGAGGCCGCGATGAGCGACGGCAAGCTCGGCATCAGCGCGTCCGTGCGCGAGTACGTGCGGGCCCACCCGGGCGCCACGGCGGGCCAGATCAAGGACGGCCTCGCCGGCGACGACCAGCCCCTTCGCAACGCGATCTCCTCGATCCTGGTCCAGGCCGTCTCGCGCGGCTTCCTGAAGTGTCGGCAATCGCCGGGCAAGTCGCTCGCGCGGCCGATCCGGCAGTACTGGATCGGGGACCGGGAGCCGCCGCGGGGTATCCCCGGCCAGCCGAGGGCCAGCGAGCCGGCCGAGCGGAGGAACGGCTTCTCCACCACCGTGGTGCACCTCCTCGATCGCGAGCCCGCGCGGCCTGAATCGGAAGAGCCCACACCGCGCACCTGGACGCCGCCAGAGGTCCAGGAGTACGACCCGCCGACGGTGGCCCGGCCCCCGATGCCGAAGCTCGGCGAACACGAGATCGCCGTCGTGTTGCGCCACGCGAAGGGCGCGAACGGCGAGCCGGTCCTCCAGTTCGAAATCCCGGCCCGCCAGTACATCGACCTGCTGCGGAGGTACGTATGAGCGCCCGCTCCCGACGCAAGCGCTACACGCCCAGGCGCGTCGACCCGCGCGGCGGCCTGGGCGCGATCGAGCGCCGACAGCCGCTGGCCGAGGACGAGGTCGGCAAGATCGCGACGATGGCCCGCATCGCCTTCGAGCGGGTCCGCACCGGCCAGGGCGACCTGGAGGATCTGCTCAGCCTGGGCTTCGCCAGCAACGTGGCGCTGCTCTTCGCCGAGGGCGGCATTGGCCCGGAGTGCGAACCGGAGATCAAGGCTGCGCAGGCGGCGCTGCTTCGCGCGAACGAGCGGCTGGAGAAGCACGGCCGCGCCGGGCTCGACGGGCCCGGGCTGACGGCGGTCGCCGAGCTGCTGGAGATCTACGACGCCCAGCTCGAGGAGGCGATGGTCGGCGACATGGTCGCCGTCCTGCGCGAGGTCAACCGGCGAGTGGAAGCCGGCCTGGTCGCCAACCGGACGGCCGAGTTCCGCGCGGGGGCCTCCGCATGATGACCCCCGAACACGAATCCCGCGCGCTGCGGCGAGCCTTCGCCATCACCCGCCTGCGCCGGCTCTTCGACACGCCGCTGCAGGCCCTGGCCGATCCGGTCTACGGGGTGGTCCTGCGCGCGGCCTACAAGCATGTCATCCAGAAGCGGAGGCGCCCAGCATGATGCTCATCGGCCTGTCCGGCTACGCCGGCAGCGGCAAGGACCTGTTCGTCTCGCTCGCGCGCGAGATCACGTGGTGCACTCAACTGGCCTTCGCGGATGCCTTGCGGCGCGAGGTCGAGGGCGCGTTCGGCGTTTCCATGGAGACGCTGCTCGACCGCCAGCTGAAGGGAAGACCGAGCCCCGCGCTGCGCCCGGAGTTCTGCACCGACCTGGCATTCGCCGACATCCTCCGGGCTCGGGGGCAGGAGCAGTACTCGCCGCGCGAGATCATGCAGCTCTGGGGCACCGAGTATCGACGCGCCCAGAAGCCGAACTACTGGCTCGAGCGGGCCGCCGAAGCCGTCGAGGTTCGCGAGTTCATTGGCTACCCCGTGTGCTTCATCACCGACACCCGGTTCCCGAACGAGGCGGGCTGGATCGAGAGCCGCGGCGGGCAAGTGTGGCGCATCGACCGGCCAGGCGTCGAGCCAGTGAACGGCCACAGCTCCGAGCGGGCTCTGGACGACTGGAAGTTCGCGCTGCGCATCCGCAACGACGGATCGATTGAGCAGCTGCGCAAGGTCGCCTTCGACCTGGTGTCGACGCTGCTGCCGGTGACGCCATGATCTATCTCGCCAGCCCCTACTCGCACCCGGACCCGCAGGTCCGGGAATCGCGCCATGTCGCCGCCTGCAAGGCCGCTGCCTACCTGATGGAGCAGCTCGACCTGGTCGTCTACTCGCCGATCGCGCACTCGCACCCCATCGAGCAGCACCTGCGCCGGGCCAAGCC
>CAZKCM010000163.1:0-2542 GCA_964551315.1 uncultured Rhodospirillaceae bacterium
GTTCCGCACTCCAGGGTTGGGAAAAGGCATCCTCCAGCATGGCCAGCGCTTCCCTATCACCGGCGGTCTCCAGGTTTTGGCGAAGACGCGCCACGGCAGGTCCTCGACGACGGGCGGCTGACGGACGGGCAGGGGCGGACGGTGGACTTCCGCAACACGCTCATCGTCATGACCTCCAACCTCGGCAGCGACATCCTGGCCAGTCAGCCGGAGAGCCAGGATTCCGCCGCGGTCCGCGAGCAGGTCATGAACGTGGTCCGCGCGGCCTTCCGGCCCGAGTTCCTCAACCGGATCGACGAGATCCTGGTGTTCCACCGGCTGACGCGTGAGCAGATGACCGGGATCGTCGACATCCAGCTGGAGCGGCTGCGCAAGCTGCTGGCCGACCGGAAGATCACGCTCGATCTGGACGATCGTGCCCGCGCCTGGCTCGCCGAGGCGGGGTACGACCCGGTCTATGGCGCGCGCCCCCTGAAGCGGGTGATCCAGCGCGAGCTGCAGAACCCGCTCGCGGGGCTGATCCTGGAGGGGCGGATCCGCGACGGCGATACGGTGCGGGTCAGCGCGGACGAAAAGGGTCTGACGATCGACGGCGAAACGGCGGCCGCGACGGCGGCGTAAGAGACGCCGCCCGTTCCGGCCGCGTTTCTCCCGGGCGCGGCGGCATTGTCCGCCGCACCGCTTTCAGCCGTCTGCCGTCAACAGGCTGACTTCAGCAGACGGGGGCGTCCGGATCCGTGCAGTCCTCCTCGGGCTGCCGGGCAATGAGGAGCCGGTCGTGCCGCAGCCCGTTCCGGAGACGGTCGATCTCGGTCTTGGCGGCCTGGAACGCTTTCAGGTCCTCGCCTTCCAGGATCTGGCCCGTCGGCAGCTTGATGCTCCTGGGGTTCGTCTGCTTGCCTTCCACCAGGACCTCGTAGTGCAGATGGGGTCCGGTCGAGCGGCCGGTTGATCCGACATAGGCGATCACTTGACCCTGGCGGACGCGACTGCCCTTCCTGATGCCCTTGGCGAAGCGGCTGATGTGGGCGTAGGCCGTCGAATACCGGGAATTGTGGCGGATCCGGATATAGTTCCCGTAACCGCCGTTGCGGCCGATCTGGGTAATCACGCCGTCGCCCGCGGCGAAGATGGGCGTGCCCGTCGGAGCGGCAAAGTCGATGCCCTTGTGCATCCGGCTGTAGCCGAGGATCGGATGCTTGCGCATGCCGAAACCGGACGATATGCGCGCGCCGTCGATCGGCGTACGCAGCAGCGCTCTGCGGATGCTCTCGCCGTTCGGCTTGAAGTAGTCCGTGCGGCCGTCGGACGGCGTAAAGCGATAGACCTCGATCCGGTGATCGCGCAAGGTCAGCGCGGCGTAGAGGATGTTCCCCGTCTTCGCCAGTTCGCCGGCGTCGTCGCGGTACTGCTCGTAAAGGATCTCGTAGCGGTCGCCCGGCTGGATCTCACGTTGGAAATCGACGTCGAAGCTGAAGGCGCGGATGAGCTCGGCCATGATCGGAAGCGGCACGGCCCGGGCCTGGCCAGCCTCGAACAGGCTCGAGTCGATATGGGCGGCGGCGTGGGTCACCTCGATGCTGAGCGGGCGGTCGATGGATGCAGCGATGAAGCCACCGTCATCGGCGCGCGTCACCTCGACGTCGCGCTCGGCGCTCGGCTGCAGGCGCAATGCGACCAGCCGATTCTGCTCCGCGTTGTCCGCCTTCTGGGCCGGGGCGGTAAGGTTCAGCTTGATCTCCTGGCCCGGCCTTAGATGTCGCGGCGAGAACACCTCCTCAAGGGCGGTCACGGCCTCATGTGCCTCGGCCGTGCTGATGCCGGCCCCGACGAGAAGCTCCATCAGCGTGTCGCCCTTCTGGACCTCGACGACCTGCTCGACGAGACGCGGCGCCTCTCTGCCGAAGCCGGGCTCCTGCAACAGGCTGTCGGGCACGCTGTGGGCCAGGACGAAGTGCTTTGGGGCGAGCTGATGCTCCAGGTCGGAGGGGGCGGGCAGGCTGGCCGCGTCAACGCGCAGGTCAGGGGCCGAGGTCTTGTACAAGGAAAAGCCGGCCAAGCTGATGATGGCGATCCCGGCGCCGAATCTCACAAGGCGACGCCAAAGCGGTGCAACCTCACTCAACTGTTCTTCGGGCAATACCTGTCCCCTTGCAGGCTAGACATGCGGATACGGGCTGGTTCTGCGTCACCGCAATGGTGGACGTTAGAACTGGAATATTTTCAAAGGATTAACTTAGAACGCTAGCTGAGGATGCCGGGCGGGTCGGGGCCTGTCAACCAGAAAGCCCGGCCGCGGCGGAGAAGCCGAACGGATGCCTCGCCTTCCGGCGGGGGCTTGAAGGCTCGGGCGTCGATACCCATTTCCCGTCCGCCGCGGCACGGCGCGGCTTTCCGAAAAGAACGTCCCGAAAACTCGGCCCGACGGGTTGAAAGCCCCGCCGCGATGACCATTTGATGTTGCCGCGGCGCCCGGACGGCGAGGCGGGCGCAGAGGCCGGTCCGAAGGGGCGGGCGGTTCGTCGCCTCGAGGTGGCGGGCG
>CAZKCM010000164.1:0-2241 GCA_964551315.1 uncultured Rhodospirillaceae bacterium
TATCTGGGGGAGGACGACATCGTCCGCCTCGACGACAGCTACGGACGCGCTTAGGACCCGACACACCGGCACGACCGCCCCGTTCTCGCCCGATCCCGGTGGCGACGGCTCGGCGCCTGTGGTTCGCGCGGCCGGAATCCTCTTGGTGCCCCGCCCCCATGATCCATTCCGGACCGGTCCGGCGTATCCGCCGCCGCCGGTCCTTCCGGGGTATTCCTCCTGCCTTCAGTCCCGCGCCGCAATGGGCAAAGAAGACGCGGCGTCTCCTGCGGTACCATCGGCTGCATCGTACCGGATGGTTCGCGCCATCGTATTTTGCGCCGGTCAGCATGGCCGGGCCTCACCGATCTCGCAACCGAAGGACGACGACCAGGCCATGGACACCGGCCACGCATTACCGGAGAATGCTGCGCCCCTTCTCGGACGGTCGATTTCCCTGCACGGACCCGACGATTGTGCCTTCCTGCTCGACAGGCGCAACGGCAAGGTTTACGCGACGAACGCATCCGGCGCATTCCTGTGGCGACGTCTGAGCGGCGGGATGAGCCCGTCGGCCGCGGCCGCTGACTTGGCCCATGCCACTGGGCTTCCGGTCGACGTCGCACGACGTCACCTTTCACGTCTCCTGGACCAGTGGGCGGGCCTTGGTCAATCCGGCAGCGGCCGGGCCGACGCGAACCCCAGCCCGCCCGAGCGGCCCCGGTGCCCCGCCCCGCAGACGGCACCGCCGGTCGCGGCCGAGCGCCGGTACGGGCTGCTTGATACCGTCTTTCTCGTGCGCTTCTTCGACGACGCGATCGCGGTTGAGACAGATGATGTGTTGCCGGCGGCGACGGACCGTTGGGCAAGGCCGGACTGCAAGATCGCCGTATTCGCCGACGGCGGCCGTATCGCGATCGCCAGCGACGGGTCCGTTCTGGACCACTGCGCGTCGTCGGCGGTCGTCCCGACCCTCAAGGCAAGGCTGCTCCAGATCGCCTTGGAGCGCGACGCCCCTCATGGCGTCCTTCATGCAGCCGCACTCGCGAGGGACGACGGCACGCTGCTGCTTCCCGCGCCGACGGGCTTCGGCAAAAGCACCCTTGCGGCGGGGCTGGCCCGGAGTGGCGGCTGGCGGCTCGTCGCCGACGATCTGGTGCCGCTGGGCCGCGCCGGGGCGTCCGTCCGAGCCCTTCCGACGGCGGTCTGCCTGAAGGAAGGGGCATGGCTCCTTCTTCGGTCCCTCGCACCGGACCTGAACGAGCAACCGATCTTCGTCCGTCAGGACGGCAAGCACGTACGCTATCTTCAACCGGAAACCGGGGCGAGAAATCGATCCGCCGAATCGGTGCCGCCGGTGCGATGGATCGTCTTTCCGAGCCACGCCCCGGACGCGACGCCCCGCCTCGTCCGCTTGCCGTCTCAGGCGGGCGTCGCGCGCCTGCTCACCCAGTTCTTCAGTCGTAGCGGCAGACTGGAGCCGCCGCATCTCGACAGGATCATCGCACTCGCCGGGCGAGCCTCCTGCTACGACCTCGAGGTCGGCACGCTCGATCAAGGCATCGCCCTGGTTCGGGGGTTGACGAGATGATCGCCCTCAGCCGTCCGCTTCGCGTTGCCATGGCCGCCCTGCGTCCCGGTGCGGCAGACCTCCCGGATCTGGCGCGCGGGCTGCGCGAGGCGGATTGGCACGAGGTGATCGGGATCGCCAACTTGCATCTCGTAACGCCGGCCATGTACCTCAACCTGCGCGAGGCGGGTCTGCTGGGAATCTTGCCGTCCGAGGCAGCGGAATTCCTCTGGCGCGTTCACGAGCTCAACGCGCGACGCAACGAGCGTATGGTCACACAACTGGCGGAGCTTCTCGTCGCGCTCCGGGCCGACGGTATCGAAAGCGTGCTTCTCAAAGCGGCAGCCGACCTTCCGACGACGCCGGAGCCACGGCTCGGCGAGCGGATCGCGTCCGACCTCGATGTTCTGATTCGCCCCGCCGATCTCAAACTCGTTCGCCGCGGCCTACGGCGCCTCGGCTACGCGCGGGACGGCGATGACGTCGGGCGCCACAGCGATGGAAACTACGTGCGGCCAGGCGAGCCGGCGGGCATCGATCTCCACCTGCGGGTCGAGGAAGAGGACGAGCTGCTGCCCGCCGCGGAGATGTGGGACCGCTCCGTGGCGCTGCACTGGCGGGGCACCGGGTTCCGCGCCCCATGCCCGGAGCACAGGGTCGTGCATCTGGTGCTTCACGACATGCTGCATCAC
>CAZKCM010000165.1:0-1605 GCA_964551315.1 uncultured Rhodospirillaceae bacterium
GCATACCCGAACTCGTACTGCTCGAAGATGAAGCGCGTCCAGCCCTCGTCGATGCTGTTCGGGCGGGGATGTTCGGCACGCGGTTCTTCAGCATGGTGATGAGCGCGGCGAATTCTTCGGGCACGGCATAGCCCACGGTGTCCGGAATGTTGATCGTCCGCGCCCCACACTTGATTGCGGTCTCGACGCAGCGGCAGAGGAAGTCGTGCTCTGTCCGCGAGCCGTCCTCCGGCGACCACTCCACGTCCTCGCACAGATTTCGGGCGTAGGAGACGCTGTCGACGATCGCCTCGTGAACCGCCTCCGGCTCCATCTGCAGCTTGTATTTCATGTGCAGAGGGCTGGTCGAGATGAAGGTGTGGATGCGCGGCCGGGCGGCCCCGGACAGCGCCTCCCAAGCACGGTCGATGTCCTTTCTGGCCGCGCGCGCAAGGCCTGCCACCGCGGCGTTGCGGACCGTGCGGCCGATCTCGCGAACGGCCTCGAAGTCGCCGTTGGAAGCGATCGGGAAGCCCGCCTCGATGACATCGACCCCGAGCTCCTCCAGGACGAGGGCGATGCGCCGCTTCTCCTCCAGGTTCATGGAGGCGCCGGGCGACTGTTCGCCGTCGCGAAGGGTGGTGTCGAAGATGATGACGCGGTTGCTGTCGGTCCTGAGGCTCATACGATCAACCCCTTCATTCTGCGGGTGACGATCTCAGGCCGGGAGGTGGAACTCCCCCGGGCGCGCGCCGATTCGCGGCGGATGCGGCGCTCAGGGATGCCGAAGCCGAAGGGTCTCGTCACCGGAAATCAGGGTACGATGCAGGCGGCCGACCACCGGCGTCAAGCCAGCCGGTGACACGGCGTTCGCAAACGCCGGCCGAAGGCTCCTGTAACGCGGCAAGGACATGGCTGCGCCCGTTTTTTTATTAAGACGACCGTGGGGGTCCGTTGTCTTGTAACCCTGCCACGCTAAGGTTAACAAGTTCTTTGTGCCGCCGCTGAATCGTTCGCGATCTCACGGCATCGCGCGACGATGCACCCGCCGCCCGCGCCCCCGCCGCGATCCGGCGGGCCGCACGGGGCGGCCGACCGGTCGCGGGCGCGTCGACGCAAGGGGTCGTCAGTTCCGGCTCTTGTCGACGAGCCGGTTCGCGGCAATCCAGGGCATCATGGCGCGCAGCTTGGCGCCGACTTCCTCGATCGGATGCTCCGCCTGCCGGCGGCGCATTGCCTTGAAGCTCGGCTGGCCCGCCTGGCACTCCTGCACCCAGTCGCGGGCGAAGCGGCCGGACTGGATGTCGTCGAGAACGCGCTTCATCTCCTCGCGCACCGCCGGGGTGACGATCCGCGGCCCGCGGGTGTAGTCCCCGTACTCGGCCGTGTTCGAGATCGAGTAGCGCATGTTCGCGATGCCGCCCTCATACATCAGGTCGACGATCAGCTTCACCTCGTGCAGGCACTCGAAATAGGCCATCTCCGGGGCGTAGCCGGCCTCGACCAGGGTCTCGAACCCGGCCTGGATCAGCTGGGTCAGGCCGCCGCAGAGGACACACTGCTCGCCGAACAGGTCGGTCTCGCATTCCTCGCGGAAGGTGGTCTCGATGATGCCGGCGCGGCCGC